>JANNUT010000223.1:0-30601 GCA_031395565.1 Acidobacteriota bacterium
GCTCATCACCAGCTCCTCGCAGCTCCGGCCCGGCCCACCACCCGCATTCACAAGTGACGTCTGGGTGCGCGATTACAACGAGATCAAGGCGTTCGGCGGAAAAGTCAGCACCAGCCGCACTGCCGAGCAGACAGAGATCGCGCGCTTTTGGGAATCGACGAGCCCCACGATTTATCACGGGATCATGCGCTCGGTTGCCTCGATTCCTGGGCGAGACGTCACACAGAACGCACGCCTGTTCGCGGCGGTCACGCGGGCCGTCGACGACGCGCTGATCGCTGTCTTCGACGCCAAGTATCACTACCGTTTCTGGCGGCCCATCACGGCAATCCGCAACGGCGACATCGACGGCAGCGACGCCACGGAACGAGATCCTGTTTGGATACCTTTCATCGACACACCGCTGCATCCCGAGTATCCGTGTGCACACTGCATTGTCGCCGCCACCGTTGGAACGGTGCTACAGGGCGAGATCGGCAACGGCCCGATGCCAACCCTGACGACAACTAGTGATACGGCCAAGGGTGCGGCGCGAAGTTGGACCAAGCTCGAGGACTTCATCCAAGAGGTATCCAACGCCCGTGTCTACGACGGTGTGCATTTCCGCACCTCCACGGAGGTCGGAACGGCGATGGGCAGACAAATCGGCGAGTTGGCCGTGGCGGCATGCCTTCGGTCACAGAAGTAGAGGAGATTGACAGATGAAGAAGCTGGTCAGCACGCTTGCAGTGGCACTCCTGGCGGTGGGGCTCACGGCCGCGGATGAACGATCGGATGTCATGCTGCCCGTGCATCAATTCGTCGACGGGTTCAACCAGGGCGACACCAAGACGGCCGCGGCCGCTTGCGCCGAGCAGACGTCGATCCTCGATGAGTTCCCGCCGCACGAGTGGCACGGTGTGGGGGCGTGTCTGACATGGATGAACGACTACGACGCCGACGCCAAGAAGAACGAGATCTCTGATGGAGTTGTCACTCTTGGCAAACCCCGTCACATCGACGTCAACGCAGACCGCGCGTATGTCGTCGCGCCTGCTAACTACACGTTCAAGAAGAAGGGAAAGTTGGTCAAAGAGATCGGCTCGATGTTTACGTTCGCGCTTCAAAAGACAGAGGCGGGTTGGCGAATCACAGGCTGGTCTTGGTCGAAGAACTAGATGTCGCTGCTGAAACGCAGACCGGGCATCGACTGACTTTGCAGCGGAGTTTGGCTATGGACCAAGAGCGGCTGTCGGACGCTTGGGATCATGGCGCTTGCGGCGAGTGCCAATGGGTCGATTTCGATGACGGCACGGGCCTGGGCGGTTCGCGGAAGCCTTTGATGGAAGGGGCGACAGATCTCTGGGCGAGCTGTTTCTTCAAGGCCGAATCTCCGCGATGATGTAGCTCACCGATCGAGCCGAAAAGTTGTGTCCGATGATTTCTACAAGAGAGGGTCCAGCATGGCTACGTTGAATCGCACGAAAGACAACCCCTGGCGGCTCAAGACGCCGCCTGGAACAGCCGAATACACAATGCATGTGGGCGACAAGGACGGAGAACAGGTTCTCGTCTGCACCGTCGGCAGTACGGTGCTCTATTACAACGCGCGCTGCATCGACGACCTGCACGCAATGCTCAAGGCCGCCGGTGGATGGGTCGAGCTGGGTGGCACGGACGAGCAGAAGCCGGCCAAGGAGGGGACGGTCGAGGCTTGGGGCCGATCGGATAGCAACCCTCTGGGTGGTTGGTACGGGCTCAAGAAAGGCCTGCGCGGGCGCTTCGGCGTGTACATTCCGCCGCTGATGGAAGCACTTGGGTTATGCGAGCTCGAACACAACCCCAAGAACAACCGAATGCGCGCCAAGCCGCCGGCGTAACCACCTTGAAGCGCTCGCACCATCGCAGGCCGATCACAACGCCAGTGTTGCTGGGTCGACAGGTGGTTCGATGAGCGATTCGTCCGAACGATGACCACGTCTCGGTTGATTACAGTGTGCGACGAGCGACTGCTCGTGGAGTTGAGTGAGCTGCTCATCGACGCGGTTCACGGTGGTGCTTCGGTCGGCTTTCTCGCACCGCTCTCGCAACAAACCGCGACGCTGTACTGGGAGCGCACGTGTGCGTCCATCGGGGAGCACTTCTTTCTGTGGGTTGCTGAGGTCGACGGCAAGGTTGTCGGATCGGTGCAACTGGCGGCGTGCACCAAGGATAACGGACGGCATCGTGCGGAGATTCAAAAACTGCTGGTTCACAGTACTTATCGAGGTCGAGGTATCGCCGGTGAGTTGATGCGCATCGCCGAAACCATGGCCGGTGCGATCGGCTGCACCCTGCTCGTACTCGACACGGAAGTTGGCTCGACCGCCGAGTCGATCTATCAACACCTCGGTTGGCAGAAGGCTGGCGAGATTCCGAACTATGCCGGCCGGCCAGACGGGCAGCTGATCGCAACCGCCTACTACTACAAGCTAACGGGAGGACGTGGTGCTCATGCCTGCTAACCGAGGCTTCTTTTCGCCCGCATTCTTGATCGCGACAGCGCTGCTACTACTGGTGAATTGCGCTACGGCGGCGCGTCCGCGTCCCAGCCTCGCGCCTGAGTTTTTCGCGTCCCCCGACCCGGTTCTCAAGACGCTCCCGTTCTCCGAGGCGGTGCGTGCTGGAGACTTCCTGTTCGTCTCAGGCCAAATTGGAAACGCGCCAGGCACATTGACGCTCGTACCAGGGGGCGTGAGCGCCGAATCGAAGCAGGCGCTCGAAAACATCAAGAGCGTGCTCGATCGTCACGGCTCGTCGCTAAGTCAGGTGGTCAAGTGCTCGGTGTTCCTTGCCGACATGCAGGACTGGCCGGCCTTCAACACCGTCTATCGCCAGTACTTCACGGCACGCTTCCCGGCGCGAAGCGCGCTTGGCGCCAATGGACTCGCACTCGGGGCACGTGTCGAAGTGGAGTGCACGGCATTTGCACCGGCGGCTTCGCGGTGACCAACACCGTCAGAGCCGAGATCTACCGATCGTTTCGCGAGCGATCAGTGGCGCCTTCTTTCAACGAGCTGGCGAGCCGGCTCAACGTTGCGGCTGAGCACTGCCTCGTTTTGCTCCCTGCAAGCGGCCCGATTTGGATGGCGCATCCGCTCTCGCGCGACCCGCTACGATTCATGGGGCCGCTTTGGTCGCTGTCGAAAACGAAAGGGTAGGGACGGATGCTCAGCGTCATGCGAAAGCTCGAACTAGCGATTCCGCCGCCGATCGTTGCACTTACCCTCGTGGCCGCCATGTGGGGAGTGTCGTCGATCACATCTCCGATCGCCCTGCCTGCTTCAAGTCGCATCGTCGCCACGGTGCTCGCCTTGATCGGGTTTTCTCTCGCCTTCGCTGGGATCGTCACATTCCTGCGAGCAAAAACGACGATCCATCCGACGACGCCAGAAGCGGCGACATCACTCGTCACCAACGGCCTCTGCCGGTTCACGCGCAACCCGATGTACCTCGGCCTTGTGATCGTGCTCATCGCGTGGGCTGTGTTTTTGTCCAACGCCTGGACGCTGGCGGGACCGTTGCTGGCTGTCCTGTATCTCAACAGATTCCAAATTGCACCCGAGGAAAGGGCACTCGACGTACTGTTCGGCGCAGACTACGTGGCGTACAAACGCAACGTACGACGCTGGCTGTAAGCGTCTGCCATGTCGACGAGCCGAACGCGAGCCTACGAACGGATGCACACAACTCGAGCAAGCACTTACCTGGCGCTCGCGTGCGCGGTGCTGCTCGCCGGTGGGTGCGCAACCATCGCACCGCCCACACCCGGTCCAAGACCAGCGATGTGGGCGCGTCCGGTTGCAGCACACTCTGGCCTACCCAATCTCCACCGCGTGAACGCGACCCTCTATCGCTCGGCGCAGCCCACGCACGAGGGGTTTGCGTTCCTGAGTGAGCAGCCCAGTTTGGACCACGCGGATCCTCCCATCAAAACGGTTATCTCGCTGCGGCTCTCCGATGGCGACGCACCGCTCGTTGCGGCAACGTCGCCGCTGAGGCTCGAGCAGATTCGATTCAAGCCGTGGCGTCCAACGAACGAGGATGTCGTCAAGTTCCTTCGGATTGCGACCACGCCGGCGCTGCAACCGGTGCTCGTCCATTGCAAGCACGGCTCGGATCGCACCGGCGTGATGGTGGCCATCTTTCGAGTTGCCTACGAAGGCTGGACCAAGGAGCAGGCGACGAGCGAGATGGTTGGCGGAGGTTTCGGCTTCCACCCGATCTGGAGAAACCTGCTGCGCTATCTCAACGCACTCGACGTCGACGCCATCAAACAAGAGGTCGCGAAACAAGGGGCTTGGCGCTGAGCGGACGGCCGAGCCCTTGGAAGAAGCCCGTATTGCTGAGAGCATGCGCGCATGACGCCGGTGGATAGCACTCTGGATTGGGAACCTACGGAGCACTCATGATTCCTGCACGAGAAGCGCTCGACCGCCTGCAAGCTGGGAATTGTCGATTTGTGACCAATGTGCGAAATCACGACATGCTGACGAGTCACACGCGTCGCCTCGAGGTAGCGGCAGGCCAGACGCCGTTCGCGATCATTCTTGGATGCTCCGACTCACGAGTGCCGGCAGAGATCGTCTTCGACCAAGGGCTGGGCGACCTGTTCGTCATACGCGTTGCCGGGAACATCGTGGCTGCATCTCAAGTGGGCAGCGTCGAGTTTGCCGCAGAACGGTACGGCACTCGATTGGTGGTGGTGTTGGGCCATTCTCAGTGCGGCGCCGTCTTGGCGACCGTAGAAGAACTTCAACAGCCAAGAGAAAACCAGTCTCGGAATCTTCGCTCGATTGTCGATCGCGTCCGGCCCTCGGTAGAAGCGTTGCTCGCGACCGAACTCCGGCACGATCCGGAAGCCTTGGTGCAGCACGCGGTTCGGGCCAACATTCGAGTCTCGGTCAACCATCTGCAGCATGGATCGCAGGTGCTCGAACAGTTGATCAACAACGAAGGGCTACTGGTTGTCGGAGCCCACTACTCGCTGGAAACAGGTGTCGTCGATTTCTTCGAGAGCATGCCGGACGCTGGGTCATGAGGGGATCGCGCCTCCGGATTGCGATCGTGTTAGCGCTGGTAGTCGCAGTGCTCGCGATCGCCCCAGTCGCGCTGGTCGTGCAGCCATTCGTGATCGCCATCGCTTCGCATTCACCAAGCGTCGATCCGGCCCGGCTCGAGGCTCATGTGAGGCACCTTTCGGTCGACCTGTACCCTCGCAGCTACGACCAGCGCGAGAACCTCGAGCAGGCGGCTCAATACATCCTGGACGAGTTGAAAGCGGCAGGCGGTAGAGTCGACGTCCAGGACGTCATTCTCGGGGATTCGAAGTTCAAGAACCTCGTCGCCCACTTCGGCCCTGAGTCAGGGCCGCTGATGGTTGTCGGAGCGCACTACGACTCATTTGGCGATACCTACAGTGGGGCGCGGTTCCCGCGCGGTTACACCTCACAGACGCATACTCCCGGCGCCGATGACAACGCCAGCGGCGTCGCAGGGCTGCTAGAGCTGGCGCATCTCATTGGGCAAGAGCCTTCCGCGCGTTCCATCGACCTTGTCGCTTACACACTCGAAGAGCCGCCACACTTTCGCACCGGACAGATGGGAAGTGTCTGGCATGCGCGCTCGCTCAGGGCCGCCAAGCGTGAGGTATCGCTAATGCTGTCGCTGGAGATGATCGGTTACTTCAGCGATGAGCCCGGCAGCCAGGCCTATCCGTTTCCAGCGATGGCGCACCTTTACTCCGAGCGCGGCGACTTTGTCGCGCTGGTCGGCAAGTTGAGCAACTTTGGCGCTACACGCAGAGCCAAGGCGCTCATGGCGGGCGCAACCGATCTGCCGGTGTACTCGATCAACGCCCCAACATCGCTGCAGGGGATCGACTTCTCCGACCATATGAGTTACTGGAACGAGGGTTTTGCCGCCCTGATGGTGACGGACACGGCATTCTTGAGAAACAGCAACTATCACGAGGCCGAGGACACCTACGAGAAACTGGACTACGTCCGGATGGCAAAAGTCGTGCAGGCGGTCTATGCGGTGGCGCGAGACTACTGAGATAAGCGTGGCGCAGGCAAGGGCACGAATTCAACAGCACAAAATCGGTGGCAGGTGGCCACTCATTGTGAGATGAATCCCGACATGACAACTTCCAACGAACGCGACTATGTACTTGGCACTGGTGACGAAGAGATCCAACGGCTCGGGCTTCAACATCGTGTCTGGCGGCCCACCGTGCTCGACTGTTGGCGACGCGCCGGTATTAGGGCCGGCTCCCACGTACTCGACATTGGGGCTGGCCCGGGCTACGCGACGATCGATCTAGCGGAACTCGTCGGCACTGCGGGTCGCGTGGTCGCTGTCGAACGCTCTCACCGTTTTGTCGAGGCCGCCCAGGCCGCATGCGTGTCGCGAGGCCTCAAACACGTTGAGGTTCACGAGTTGGATCTCATGACCGATGAGATTCCTGCCAAACAACTGGATGCTGCGTGGTGTCGTTGGGTGGCGTCGTTCGTGTCGTCACCAGCGAGGCTGCTTGAGAACCTCGCAGGAGCCATTAGGCCTGGCGGTGTGGTCGTGTTCCACGAGTACGTCAACTATTCGACGTGGCGCCTCTTGCCGTCCAGCGCGGCTCACGAGCAGTTCGTCCAGAAGGTGATGCAAAGTTGGCGCGCCTCGGGTGGCGAGCCGGACATCGCGATTGTGCTGCCGACACTCTTGGCAGAAGCCGGCTTTCAGGTTCGCTCCGCCGTTCCGAAAGTGTTTTGTGTCTCGCCGGCTGACGAGATGTGGCAGTGGCCCGCCAGCTTTCTCGACGTCAATCTCAAACGGCTCTTGGAGCTGGGCCTCGTCGACGAGAACTGGGTGGCGAGCGTTCAACGAGAGTTTGGCGCCGCGGCGTCCAATCCGCGCTCACTGTTCGTGACCCCCATGGTCTTGGAGATCATCGCTGATCGAACGGCACACGGGTCGTAGCAAGGGAGTACGCCAGTGAGGAGGCCCCGCGAACTTCAAACAGCAATCGATCGAATCGGTAAAGAGGGCTCTGTCAAACGCCTTAGCGGCAGATCGAGCGATCGATGAGCCGCAAGCTCTGTCCGAAGATCATCCTCGAGGGTACACGGCTGACGCTCAAGACTGACATCGCGTTCGCGCTGAATGAGCACCCGCGGATCGTCGGCCCTCGCAAGTATCGGTATCACTCGCCGCTCGTGTCGGCTGAGTGGTGCGCCTTCACCGACTTTCCTTGGGGGCGAGGACTGATCAACTTCGAGCCGCAGGAAGAAGCGCTGGCGCTCGAGACGTATCGCACCTGGGTCAGGCTCTTCGAGCTGCAGCGTTACTACTCCTGGATTGTCGATCGTTTTCATATCTCTACACAGGCTTACCAGCAGCGCGTGCACCACAAGCTCCACGATTTCTCGTGGCTCGAAAGCCGCCTCGCGTCGATTGGCTTTCACCTCGTTCTTTGCGTGCGCAGTCCCGAGTCTTTCGAGGCCGCCAGGGCGGCTCGGCTGCTCGTGTCCGGCAATCCCGCGCAATACGACAACCTCTCGACCTTCGTTGCCGAGCAAGAGCAGCTTCGCAACCTGGTACGCCGCTCGCAGTTGCCGTGTCTGGTCCTCGATATCTCGGACAACGACGTCGCTCGTGCCGCCAACGAAATTGCCGATTGGCTGGAGCAAACCGGCGGTCTTTACACCCCAGGAGCTTCGCCCTGAGGGTCGCTCGACTGCCGTGTGTTTTGGGTGTGAGTCAGCGCAAATGACATACCCCATGAGCCGTAGATCACCAAGGTGGACAGACTTCGTGGCGCAGTGCAGCGATCTGCCGCGAGGTACTCGAGAATGAAGCTGGTCTTCACATTGTTACTGCTCGTCCATGGCCTGATACATCTGATGGGTTTCGCGAAGGCTTTTGGGGTTGCCGTGCTTACGCAACTGGTGCAACCGATCTCGAAGGCGATGGGGCTTGTCTGGCTGCTCGCCGCGGTGCTGCTTGGAGCGACAGCTGCGGCGGTGTTCGTTTTGCCACGCTGGTGGTGGGTCGTCGGAGTAATGGCTCTGGCCGCCTCGCAAACAGCCATCGCAAGGTCCTGGAGTGATGCAAAGTTCGGCAGCCTCGCCAATCTCATTCTGTTGGTAGGGATCTTGTATGGTGTGTCATCGCAAGGGCCTTGGAGTTTTCGTGCGGAGTACGAGCGGGCGGTGAGCCAACAACTCGCGCGCACCGTTGAGACGCCGATCGTCACCGATGCCGATCTCGCGCATCTGCCGGATGCCGTTCAGCGGTACCTGCGGGTTGCGGGTGCCGTGGGGCAGCCGCAGGTCAAGAACTTCCGCGCCCGCTTTCGCGGCGAGATACGCAGCGGACCTGACGCGCGATGGATGCCGTTTACGGCTGAGCAGCACAATTTCTACGACGAGCCATCCCGCCTGTTTTTGATGCAGGCATCGTTCCTTGCGATTCCGATTGAGGCGCTCCACCTCTACGTTGGGCCGTCGGCAACGATGCACGTCAAGGTCGCGTCCCTGATCCAAGTGGCCGACGCGAAGGGACCAGAGATGGATCAGGCCGAGACTGTGACGCTCCTCAACGACATGTGCGTGTTTGCCCCAGCAGCGCTGATCAATCCGAACATCCGCTGGGAAGCGATCGACGCGCGTACCACCAAAGCATCTTTCACAAATGCATGGCACACGATCAGCGCCGAACTCTCGTTCAACGAGGAGGGCGAGCTGGTCGACTTCCAATCCGACGATCGCTACCGGTCATCTTCCGACGGCAAGGTGTTTACGAAGACACGCTGGTCGACACCGGTGTCGGACTATCGATCGTTTGGTCCACGCAGGGTGAGTACGCGAGGTGAGGCGCGCTGGCATCCTGCAGAAGGCGGGTTTGCCTACGGCCGCTTCGAACTCGAACAGATCGAGTACAACCTCCAGCAACGCTAGCTGCCAAGGCGGTTCACACAGCGAAGGCCTGCGTGTACGATCGCGGTCGTTCCGCCCGGGTTCGATCCTAAGCCTGAGCAACATCGTGGAAGAGGCCAGCCATGAAGCGATCAAGACAGATTCTTCGGCGGTCGTTCGCGATCTCACTCATCGTCTTTGCAGCGATTCAGTTCGTTCCGGTCGATCGGACCAATCCGCCTATCGAGACAGAGATCTTCGCGCCCGCCAACGTGCGTTCGATCTTGCGCCGAGCCTGTTATGACTGTCATTCCAATGAAACGAGATGGCCTTGGTATAGCCGGATCGCACCGGTCTCCTGGTTGGTGGCCAGCGATGTACACGAAGCGCGCGCGACCATGAACTTCTCCGCGTGGAATCGCTTGGAACCGAGCCGCCAGATCAAGAAGCAACGCAAATGCTGGAAAGAAGTCGAGCAGGGAGAGATGCCTTTGTGGTCCTACACTCCACTCCATCCAAGCTCCCGGCTCACCGAGGGTGAGCGACTCGTGTTGAAGAACTGGTCGCAATCTGCCGATGATGCGAGTGAGTCACCACAAGATGGAATCACTCCTGCTGACGATTGAGGGAGGCGAGCCTCGACGTGAAATCGACGAACACGACAGAATCTGCGATCGGGAGATCGATATTCGAGTGCGCCGTGAAGCGATCTGACACGGCTCTACTGCAGAGCTTGCGCTAGGCCCGGGGCTCAACGGATGGATTCCATCACATCACTGCTCGAGGAGGTTCGTCGTTGCACCCTTTGCTCGGAGCATCTTCCGCTTGGTCCTCGACCGGTCCTGCAACTAAGTCCTCGAGCGCGCATTCTGATAGCAGCCCAGGCACCGGGACGAAAGGTTCATGAATCGGGAAGGCCCTTCACCGACGCGAGCGGCGATCGTCTTCGTCAGTGGTTGGGGATGACCTCCGAGGTCTTCTACGACCCGCAACGCGTTGCCATCGTTCCGATGGGGTTCTGTTTTCCAGGCACGGGGAAGGCGGGGGATCTGCCACCACGTCCTGAGTGCGCACCGGCGTGGCGCAGCAAGCTCATGGCGCACCTTGAAGATTTGAGGCTCACGTTGGTGATTGGACAGTACGCGCAGGCTTATCATCTGCCCGATGCGGGCGGCTCGGTAACCAGCACTGTCCAAGCCTGGCGCGACCATTGGCCGAGTGTGGTGCCGCTGCCTCATCCCAGCCCGCGCAACAACATTTGGCTGAGACGAAATCCGTGGTTCGAAGCAGAACTGCTGCCAATGCTGAGTGCACGCGTAGCCAAGGTGCTCGCAGGGAATGACTAGGTTTTGCAACTTATCGCTGATTCACGAGCCACCGAGAGGGTCAAAGAGTGTTCGAGGAGGAGCGCCAATGATTCGCGCAGACGCCGAGACTGCAATTCGCCGATCGATTCCAGAAGTGTTTGCAGCGCTGGTCGAGTTTGGAAACTACCCGGCGTGGATGGAAGCGTGTGTCGAGCTTTCTCAAGCCTCGCCCGGAGCGCTTCAAGCCGGATCGCCGCTGAACTATGTGCACAACACAGGCGGCAAGCGAGGAGAAATGTCTGGTGTCGTGACGGCGTTCGAGCTCGATCGCGTGCTCACGATGCAGTTTCAGGACAGCATGTTCGCCGTGCAGGTCGGGTTTTCGATCGAGGCAACGGCGGGCGGCACCAAGCTCTCGCACTTCATCGAAATCGATCCGAAGACGCTGTTCGGACGAGCGATGTCGCCCATGATCAAGGCGGGTAACGCACGTCAAGTGATCGCCAACATGGAGCGTCTCAAGGGGCTGCTCGACGCCTCCTGAACACGCCCCTGCACAAGAACGCTCTGTCGTTATACTTCAGCAGCCAGTCACGAGAGTCATCAAACGTCAGGAGGCCCACGCCATGCTCGTCCTACATCATCTCGATCGCTCCCCGTTCGGCTGGAAGGTTCGCATGGTGATTGCCGAAAAAGGGATCGCCTGCTCGATGGTGATTCCCGAGAACAAGAACGAGAGCCCTGAATTCGAAAAGCTCAACCCCTACCGGCTCACGCCCGTGCTCGTGCTCGACGATGGACGCACGCTGTTCGAGTCGTCGGTCATCAACGAGTATCTCGAGGAAGCGTTTCCGAACCCGCGCATGCTTCCCGACGACCCCTACGAGCGTGCGCGAATTCGCATGATCGAGGACACCCTCGATCAGTATGTCTACCCAAGCGTGCGCGATTACCGCACCTGCTTGTTCGAGTTCTCGGCACCGTTCCTCATCCCGAAGCCACAGAGTGCGGTCGATCAACGCGCGCTCGACGCGGCAAGTGCCAAGTTGCACCGCGAGCTGGCGCGGCTCGAAGGGGAGTTGCAAGGTCGTCGCTGGTTGGGTGGTGAGCAGTTCACACTCGCGGACGCCACGATGACCCCACTTGTTACTGGAACATTGCCGCTGTTGGGCTTGCTGCCAGACGCAGCGCGATACCCGAATCTCGGAGCCTGGGCCAAACGTGCCGTCGAACGGCCCTCATGGAAAGTGTCGGCGCCGAAGGAGCCACTCCGGATCAAGTCGTAGCGCTCGTGACGCAGCGTTGCTAAGCCAGGAGAATACGGTGAACTGATGAAGCTCTCGACCTCAACCAACTCGCTAAAGATGCGCGTAGGGGTTCTCTCGCCGCCCGCGGGCGTGCTGTTCGCGATGCAGCAGGGCAAGAGTGGGCTGCTTGCTCCCACGAGTGACGGCGGCAACGAGATCTGGTTCGAGTTCACGCTGCGCATCGACGCTCCGCAGGCGGATGGCTCTATCAACTTTCTCGGCGAACTCACGCAGGGCCCACGCGCTGATCGCTTTCTCTACATCAACTCAGGGGTTCGTGCAGCACAAGCCACATCGTGCTGGGATCGGCGCGCCAAGCTGAAGCTCGCGTTTATTCCCCAGGAACTGTTGGCGCGCGTCACCAAGAGTGGTGGTGTCATTGAAGCACGGTTTCCCGGAACAGGGGCCGACGGCGGCCCAACCTGTGCAACCATCCCTCCAGGAGTGATCACGTGGCGTTGGCTGCCGTGAACATCGCCCTGGCTGTTTGGCTCCTCACAGCCGAAGGGCTAGCAACTTCTGCACTGGACACAGTGATCGGGGCGAATCACGAGCCCGGACGACCGTAAGCTTCAAGCGTTGTGTGTGCGGTCTAGCGAGCCGCTGTTGCGCGAAATCAAGCCAACGCGGCAGCCTCGGCAGGTAGGCTGCATCAGACGGGAGAACCACCGTGGCTGGACTAGCCAGAACGATCGCCGCAATCGCACTCGCTGTTCCGGTTCTCGTGTTGCTTACCGGATGCCCACCCGCAGAGGGTCCCATGGAAAAAACAGACTGGAAACTCGTGGGCTGGTCGGTGAGTTCAATCGATCCGGCTGAGTTCGAGATCACCGCGGCGTTCGCCAATGGGCAGGTCTCCGGCAGTGGCAGCATCAACCGCTACAACGGACCGTACACGCCCGGTCCCGGAAACGCGTTTTCTACCGGACCTCTGGCGGCAACGAAGATGGCGGGCCCAGAGCCTGCGATGCGCGCCGAAGCCGCCTACTTCGTGCTGCTCGGCCAGGCCGCATCGTACAAGAGTGCCAATGGAAAGCTGACGCTCTACGACAAGGGCGGAAACGAATCGCTCATCTTCGAGGCAGTCAAGCAGTAACGACAACGCTGTGCACCGCAATCGATGAAGGCACAACCAACGATTCGAAATCAAGAAACCAAGGTGACGTCATGTACTACATCGTCGAAACGAGCAAATCATTCGAACAGGCGGCAGCCGACCTGGAAACAGCCGTCAAACATCACGGCTTCGGGGTGCTGCACATTCACGACTTGGGGAGGACGCTGCGAAGCAAAGGGATTGCTTTTGCCGAGGAATGCAGAGTGCTTGAAGTCTGCAATCCAATGCAGGCGGCAAAGGTGCTGGCGACCGACATGCGGCTCAACATGGCCTTGCCGTGTCGCATCTCGGTCTTCACTGAGAAGGGAAAGACCCAGATTGGCCTGATCAAGCCCATGCAAATGCTCTCGGCGCTTTCTCAGGACCCCGCGTTGGTTGACGTCGCCAAAGAAGTTGAGCAACAGACCATTCAAATGGTTAACGATGCTAGGTGAGCCACCGTCTAACTCTAAGCTGGGGCGGAAGGGGACTCATGCGACACGTTGAAAGACACAAGACGCATCGGATCGGGTGGCTTCGTGCCGCCGTGCTTGGCGCCAACGATGGGATCGTCTCGACCGCAAGTCTGGTCTTGGGCGTGGCGGCGTCGGGCGCGAGCTCCAAGAGCATCCTTGTTGCGGGCGTTGCCGGGCTTGTCGCGGGAGCGATGTCGATGGCCGCAGGCGAGTATGTTTCGGTCAGTTCTCAAGCCGATACCGAGCGTGCCGATCTTGGTCGCGAGCGACAGGAACTGGCTGCCGACTCCAAGCAGGAACATGCGGAGTTGACCTCAATCTACGTGGCACGCGGCCTCGACCCGCAGCTCGCCGCCCAAGTGGCCACTCAACTGACCGCGCACGATGCACTGGGCGCTCACGCGCGCGACGAGTTGGGGATTTCCGAATCGCTCACGGCACGCCCAATACAGGCTGGGTTGGCCTCGGCTGCCACGTTCGCTGTTGGTGCGGCGCTGCCGTTGTTGGTTGTCGTGCTGGTGCCGGTGTCGGCGCTCATTTGGACCGTCGCCGGCAGCTCGCTGTTGTTCCTGGCACTCTTGGGTTCGTTGGCCGCGGGCGCAGGTGGTGCCTCGATCGTGACCGCTGCTGCGCGCGTGACGTTTTGGGGAGCGCTGGCGATGGCAATCACGGCGGGAGTGGGCGCGTTGTTCGGTGTGAGTGTTTAGGAGACGTGACCGCCATGGCTGCGATGTCACCCTTCAATCACAAGCGCGTGTCGTCGCGAGGAATCGCGCCGGCCTGCCGCTCGATGGCTCGCCTCTTCGCGACGGTACTCGTGGCGTGCGCATGGCTTGTGGTAGGGGCATGTTCACGCGCGCAAGGTCGCATCGACAGCGTGGGGCGCGAGCCGATCGTCGGGTTGCCCTGCGAGGGGTGTGAGGCTGTCTTCGCGGGAATGCCCACTACGCTGACATCCAGCGCTCGAATCGCGCCCGCGAGCGAGCCCGGGGAGCCGATGCGAATCGTGGGCACCGTTCGAGACGACGAGGGGCGTATCGCCAGCGGGGTCCTCGTCTATGCCTATCACACCAATGCCAGCGGCGTTTACCCAACCGAAGACAGCCAGCGCGCACAGGCCGGCTTCCGTCACGGCCGGTTGCGCGGATGGGCCAAGACCGACGCTAACGGCCGCTACCAGTTCGATACCATCCGGCCTGCCGGATACCCCAACACGGACCTGCCGGCACACGTGCACATGCACGTGCTGGAACCTGGGCGCTGTACGTACTACATCGACGACATTCTGTTCGACGACGATCCCCGACTCACCGCGGACATGCGGCGCAAACTCACCTTGGGCCGCGGCGGCAACGGCATCGCGGTTCCACACCAAGACGCCGACGGCGTCTGGCTCATGACTCGCGATATCACGCTCGGCGAGAAGATCCCTGGCTATCCGAAACGTTGAGAGCCAACGGCTGGGAATCAGGAGTCACACGAAAGCAGGCGAAGTGCGGGTCTTGCGCCTAGAGTGAAGCGAGTCGCCAAGGAGGTGCTGTCATGAAAGGATTCGTCAAAGACATCGAGAGCCTTGCCCTCGAAAACACGAGCTTCCGTCAGGTGCTTTACACCGCGAAAAACTGCCAACTCGTCCTCATGTCGCTCAAGCCGAAGGAAGAAATTGGCGCCGAGGTCCACACGCTCGACCAGTTCTTCCGTGTGGAGGAGGGAAGCGGTGAGGCCGTTCTCGACGGCGTCAAGACATCGATTCGAGCCGGTTTCGCGATCGTCGTCCCGGCTGGAGCTAATCACAACATCATCAATACCGGTTCAGTTCCGATGAAGCTCTACACGGTCTACGCGCCGCCGAACCATCGTGATGGAGTCATCCATCACACGCGCGATGAAGCCGAAGCAGACAACGAGCACTTCGACGGCAGAACGACGGAGGAGCGAGTCACTGCCTGATTGCCGCCGCTATTTGGTGTCGGTGCGGATCAGGCCACCAACATCCGAAGGTGGCGTGTTGGCCGTCGCATTGGGCGAGCCCTGTGCGCTGACGCTGGTGCCGTAGTTGGGCGCGGCGTCATAGCTGAAGGCTGCGTAGAAATACGTGGTGCCGTTGCTCAGCCCGCTGTGCACGCATTGGTCGGCCGACCCCGACGGTCCTTGTTTGTCACAGGCCAAGGCGCCATCGCTGGCGCTGGTGGGCGTGCTCGTGGTCTTGAACCGGACCATGGTGCCGCGCGAATCGCTGCTCGCCGAGTGCGTCCACTTCAACGTGACCTGTGCGTCGCCTGATGTCGTCGAGAACCCGGTCACTGGCGCAGGGGGCGTGGTATCGGCAGCCCCTTGGTACTCAACGGCGCCAATGTCGCAGGCGCCGTCGGCGCGCGGGTTGCCGTAGAAGTCTTCCTTGGGGCAGGGGTAAGTTGCGTTCGGCGCGCCGGCGTTGACACCCCAGTTGCTGGCCGTCGGTGTGTAATCGGTGCGATCGCCATCGTCGATCGTGTAGTCGACGAAGCGCGCATCGCTGCTGTTGAAGTGCTTGCCTGGTGTCGCGCCCGCGCAACCGTCCTTGCACACCACGATCGAGTTCTTTTCCTGGCCATAGTTGGTGATTACTTGCGACAGGCTTTCATAGACGTTGGCCCGGCCCCAGATACGTGGCGACGTGGGCGAGGTCGAACTGCCGTTCGAGTCGTCGGCGTAATACACGAACATGTTGTAGTCGCTGAGCACGGTTGCCGGATCGGTCGTGGTGCCGCGCCAAACCACCGCCATCGAGGTGGAGGTCCACTCGCTGAGAAACGCGTTGTTGTAGAGCTTCGCGTTGCCGCTGCCGTTGGTGTCCACGCCGAACCGCGCATGCAGCGCCTCGTTCGCAACGCCCTCGAGGGCAAAGGTGTTGTTGGCGAAGATCACGTCTTTGCAGCTGGGATCGGTACTGCTCGCACGCGTGAACGCCGCGATGCCGTCAGACGTGACCTCGGCGATGCTGTTCTGCACCAGGATGTTGCATGTGACGTAGCTGCCGCCCTCGGGGTGTCCCCAGTACGGTCCATGGCCCGGATCGTACAAAGCGGTGCCGTCCTTGAATCGATCGTTGGCTTCATCCCAGAGATCGACATTGCCATTGCAGCTGGAGCCGTCGTTGTTGCCATCGCCGGTCTTGTTGGGGTAGTTGCGATGGAAGTAGGCGCGGTCGAACACGATCCGATCGTTGGGTGTGGCGCCGCGCATGCTGTCGCAGTTGAACACCTGATTTCCGGTGCCGCGCATTTCGACGTCGTAGAACTTCATGCCCGACACGGGCGAGTCATTAGCCTCGGGCGAGCAGTAGTTACCACCCCAGGCATCGAGATGTTCGAACTGCGTGTCGGTGGAACCGGCAGAGCCGCCGGCGGTGGACAGGTACCAGCGCACTTGCCCGCTCCAGACCTGAATCTTGGAATAGCGCGCGTTCGAACCACCCACCAAGAACGCCTCCGACGGCACGGCACCACTCCCCCCCGTACCGTGGAAGCCGCCATCGATCGTGAGGTTTTCGACGATCACGAAGTTCTTGCGCCCGTCGAGCATGATGTTTGCGGACAACTGACCTTGGTCGCCGAGCGGAGCTGCGAGCGCCGCCTGCATTTGGTAGTTGGCAGGGGACTTGGCTGCGGCACAAACACCACCGCCGAAACAGTCGCCATCGGCCAAGCAGTGCCGGCCGGCGCTGGATCCGCCAGAGCAGAAGCGCCGGGTGTGCACGTAAACCTTCGCCGCACCGGAGGTGTCATAGGTATACGAACCCGGGACCGACGCGACGTTGAAGATGTGCGTCATGTTGTCGCCGGAAGGGCAAACGTGACGCTGTGCTTGCTCGGTTCCGTACGATGGATCGACGCTCGACGAGCCCAAACGGTCGTACCCTTCGATGCCGTTGTTGGTGGGCAAACGATCGCGGTCCCAGCCGGAGAAATTCCAATCGCGAATGCCTTTCAAGTTCACGCGGCAACTGTTTCCGCTGCCGCAGTCGGCATCGGTGCTACACGATTTGTTGTTGTCGTTGGAACACCACTTGGCGCGCCAGGCCTTCGCCGCGTCGTCGGTGCCGGTGACTGCCGAGGGGTTGTAGCTCCAGACGTCGGCGTAGGTGCTGTCCTGAGTCCATGTCACCGACGCCGGCGCGTCGAACCAATCGCTCAACACCACATCGGAGGGCGTGGCCCCCTGTCCCGAGACCACGACGAAGTTGGCGACATCGAGTGTGTCGCTGGCGCCAGAAGTGCTGGTGGCTCCGCGATACGGTTCGGCCAGTGTGATCGTCGAGCCACTCACCGAGGACACACGCGACCACGAGAATCCGACACCGCTATCGCACTGCACGTAATCGCCGGGATTGACGCTGGTTGGGATGGCGCTGCCGCAACTAATACTGGTCGTGCCCGCCGTGCAGGTGCAGTTGGAGAGCAGGTTGTTGCTTTCCTGCGCTCCCGCGTTGGTGAACACCGCGCCGCGTTGGCCGCGATAGGTACCGGCTTGGATCAAGCATCGATCTCCGGCCTTGGCCACCGACATGCACTTCTTCAAGCTGCCCCAGGCTCCGGCCGAGGTATTGGAGGTGCCCGCGTTGGCGTCGCTTCCGTCGGTGCGGACGTAGTAGTCCGTGGCCAATGCCGGGGTCGCCAGCACCAAGGCCGCCGTGAACAGCAGAGAAACGAAACGGCTTAAGGTCGAGATCCCGCGGGTCCTCATTGCTCACCTCTCGGGTCGCACTGCTTGGGCGGTGCAGACCCCGTCGTCGGAGGACTGCAACCGATGTGCCATGCCTGGTACCGGATTCAACCGGCAGACTACAAAAAACTTAGGTCCTGCCGCGAGCGGCGGCCGCTGACGGGCGCGCCCTGGCGGTTACGGAAGCGAAATGATGGCCGAAGGCGGGGCCGGACGCTCGCCGCCCCCCCCGGACGCCGCCGAGATCGGGGGCAGAGGCGGCGGGCGGGAGGGACCTGAACGAGGATTTCGCCCCGGGTGCTGCCGGATGCTTGCTCGGCATCTGGCGATGAATCGGTCAACACCGCGCGTGCGTGACGGCATCGAACCTGCTGAGGGACGCGGTTCTCGTTTCGCATCCCTCGCCACAGCGGCAAAGGCGAGTGTGCTTGCGCTAGTCTTTGCCGCCGTCAGGAATGGTCGAGGAGAGGGCAGATGATCTCCGAGCGAGGTGGAGTGACCGCGCAACGGCTCGCAGGGCTCTGGCTGTGTGCCGCGATGATCGCGAGCCTCGCCGGTGGGTGCGCGTCGATCAAACGTGTCGCGATAAACCAACTCGGGGATGCACTGGCTGGCTCGGGCACGACGTTCGCGTCCGACGACGACCCTGAGTTGGTCGCGCAGGCAGTGCCGTTCAGTCTCAAGTTGATCGAGAGCCTGCTGGCAGAAAGCCCGCGCCATGAGGGGCTGTTGCTGGCGGCGGCGCGCGGGTTCACACAGTACGGCTATGCCTTTGTGCAACAGGACGCCGACGAATTGGAAGCGCGCGATTTCAGCCGCTCGGAAGCGATGCGTCAGCGGGCACGCCGGCTCTATCAAAGAGCCCGCAACTACGGACTGCGTGCCTTGGACCAGCAACATGCCGGTTTCCAAACACTGCTCACCACCAACCCGAAGGCTGCTGCCGCCACGATCGGACCACGCGGTGTCGAGGCGCTGTATTGGACGGCGGCCGCATGGGGTGCGGCGATCGCACTTTCCAAGGACGATCCCGACAGCGTGGCGCAGGTGCCGCAAATGGAGGCGCTGATCGATCGCGCCTACGCGCTCGAGCCAGATTGGCAACGTGGCACGCTGCACAGCTTCCTCGTGACATATGAAATGGCGCGACAAGGGGCCACTGGAAAGCCAGCCGATCGCGCGCGAGTCCATTTCGAGCGTGCACTCGCGCTGGGAAAGGGGCAGGATCCATCGCCACTTGTCACGTTTGCCGAAAGCGTCTCGGTGCAGGAGCAAAATCGCGCCGAGTTTCGCCAACTGCTCGAGCGTGCGATAGCGATCGACCCGCAACTGCAGCCGGAACAGCAATTGATGACTTTGGTGATGCAGCGTCGAGCGCGTTGGTTGTTGTCGCGCATCGATGAGTTGTTCTTGATGGATGAGCCTAACGATGCGGCGGACGGCGCCGCACTGGAGTAACTCCGATGTATCCAAGCGCAGGGCGGCGAGGTCTGTGGTGTGTTGTTGCGGCGCTGTTGGCAGTCGCAACACCGGCCGCGGCACAAGCGACCATAAAGCTGGGCACGCTGCTGCCACGTGGCTCGTCGTACTACAAGCACTTGGTGGCGATGGGTGAAAAGTGGCGCGCTGCGCCGGGCGGCGGCGTGACGTTGGTTGTTTACCCCGACGGTACGCAGGGTGGCGAATCCGACATGGTGCGGCGCATGCGTTTGGGGCAGTTGCAGGCCGGACTGATTTCGGCCGTGGGACTGTCGGATATCGATCGCGGGGTTGGTGGCTTGCAGTTCATGCCTCTGCTCTATCGCTCCAACGACGAATTCGACTATGTGAGCGAGCGCCTCAGAGCAACCTTGGAACAGCGCTTGCGCGACAAGGGGTTTGAAGTCTTGTACTGGGCCGATGGCGGATTCATTCGACTGTTCTCCAAGCAATTGGTCGTCGCTCCGGCGGACATGGCCAAAGTCAAGCTGTTTACGTGGACCGGTGGTTCCGAGACGACACAACTGCTCAAAGACGCTGGATTCAATCCTGTCCCGCTGGAGACCAGCGACATTGGGCCCGGTTTGCAGACACGTCTGATCGATGCCGTTTGCTTACCGCCGTTCTTCGCGTTGGCTGGGCAAGTCGATCTGCAGGCGCCGTACATGCTGGATATTGGTTGGTCGCCGTTGGTGGGTGCCCTGGTGGTGAGCAAGAAAGCGTGGGACAAACTCCCGGCCGAAACACAGCAGTCACTGCGAATGTCTGCGAGTGACGCCGGAAAAGCGATACAGATCGATAGCCGCCGTGAATCGGTGGGCGCGATCGAGGCCATGAAGAAGCGTGGCCTCAAAGTGACGGTGCCTCCACCGGAAGCGATGCGCTTGTGGGAGTCGGTTGCCAGCGACGCCACCCGCAAAGTTCGCGGCACGTTGGTGCCGGTCGAGATCTTCGATGAAGTGTTGCGTTTGGTAAACGAATTTCGCGCGCAGCAGGGCACGGCCAAGCGGTGAGTGCCGCTCTACCCAAGGAAATCGAGCCCGTCAGCGAAGGTCGCTTCGTCGTCGTCGAGCGCGCGATGTTGTCGCTGGTCATGACGGCCATGGTGTTGCTGCCGCTGTCCGAAGCCGTCTTCAGGCGCACTGGAATCAACGGGCTTCCTGGTGCGGGTCCGTTCTTGCAACACCTCACACTGATTCTGGGCATGTTGGGCGGCGCGTACGCCGCAGGGCGCGCACGCTTGCTGGCGTTGAGTCCGTTGACTCAGTGGCTCAGCGAAAGTGCCGCCGAGCGAGCGCGAATCATCGCGGGCGGTGTGGCCGGTGCGATCGCGATTTGGCTTGCTTGGGGTGCGTGGTTGTTGGTGCAAAGCGAACGCGAGGCCGGGACGATTCTGGCGCTCGGTGTGCGCGTTTGGGTGTTGCAGGCGGTGTTGCCTCTCGGGTTCCTGGCGATCGCGTGGCGATTGTTGCGCGGCGCTTCCACCAGTTGGCGAGGTCGGGCGTTGGCGTTGTCGCTGGCATTGGCCGGCGTGGCGTTGGGGCTTTGGCCGCCGTTGCCAGCCGCACAACTCGTGTGGCCGGCACTCGCCGCTTTGTTGGTGGCGACGCTGTTGGGTGCTCCGGTGTTTGCAACACTCGGAGGCGCGGCGCTGATCTTGTTTTGGGGCGCCGATCAACCGATCGCATCGATTTCGCTCTCGCACTACTCGCTGTCGACAAACGCTACGCTGCCCGCGTTGCCGCTGTTTACCTTGGCTGGATATTGGTTGGCGGAAGGCGGGGCATCGCGACGTCTGGTGCGTGTGTTTCAAGCCTGGTTCGGTCCGCTGCGCGGTGGGCCGGCGATCGTTACTGCGTTGGCGTGCGCCTTCTTCACATCGTTCACCGGAGCGTCGGGCGTCACGATTCTGGCGCTGGGCGGTTTGCTGATGCCGGTGCTGATCGGCGCGCGCTATCCAGAGCGGTCGGCGCTCGGGCTGCTCACGAGTGCTGGTTCGTTAGGCCTGCTGTTCCCGCCCTGCCTGCCGGTGATTCTCTACAGCGTGGTGGCCAACGCCAACAGCATGAGCGGCGGCGGTTCGCTGACGATGCAAAAGATGTTCATGGGTGGAGCGATTCCGGGTGCACTCATGGTGCTTCTGACGGCGTGGTGGGGCGCGCGACAGCAGCCTCGCGAAAGTGGCTTGCGGTTACGTTTCGATCGACGCGAAGCGTTCAGTGCCGCTGCTGCGGCAAAGTGGGAATTGCTGCTGCCCCTGATCACGTTGGTGGCGCTGTTTGGTGGTTTCGCCACACCGGTCGAGGCTGCGGCACTCACCGCGCTCTACGCGATTGCGATCGAAACGCTGGTACATCGCGAGCTGTCGATCTGGCGCGATGGGCCTCGTGTGTTTGGCGAGTGTGCGTTGGTGGTTGGCGGAGTGTTGCTCATCCTCGGTGTCGCGCTCGGGTTCACCAACTACCTGGTCGATGCGCAGGTCGCTATCAACACGGTTGATTGGATGACCGCCAATGTGCACTCCAAGTGGGTGTTTCTGTTGCTCCTGAATTTGGTGCTGCTCGTGGTGGGTTGTTTGATGGACATCTACTCGGCGATCGTCGTGGTGGTGCCGTTGATCGTTCCGTTGGGAGAGGCCTACGGCGTCGATCCTGTGCACTTGGGGATCATTTTCTTGGTGAATCTGGAACTCGGCTTTCTCACACCGCCAGTGGGCATGAACCTGTTCTTGGCGTCGTATCGCTTTAGCAAACCGATGCCAGAAGTGATCCGTGCGGTGCTGCCGATGCTCTTTGTGCTCTTGGGCGGTATGTTGGCGATTACCTATCTGCCGTGGCTCACCACCTGGTGCTTGCCGTGAGGCAGCCCTGAAGAGCCAGGCCGCCAGTCCAGAACCAAACGTGCGACCCGGCTGGGCAGTTCCGGCGGCGCTGGCCGTTGCGTCGTTGGTGTTAGGAAGTTGGCAGTTAGGCCACAAGAGTTTCTGGCTGGACGAGGCCTTCACGTGGAGTGATATCGGCCTCACCTGGGGCGCTCTGGTAGCCAAAATCGGCACCGAAAGCACGCACCAGGCGCTTTACATCGTGCTGCTCAAACTTTGGAGTGTTTTGGGCCAGAGTGAGGCGATCTTGCGTTGGCCATCGGTCTTGGCCTCGGCGTCGTTAGCGCCGATGGTGTGGTGGGTCGGCCGCGCGACAATGAGTCGCGATGCCGCCGCGCTCGCGGCGGTGCTGATGTTGTTTCATCCCTTCGCGCTCCAGTACGCGCAGGAAGCTCGTGCCTATGCGCTTTCCAGCGCGCTGGCGACGCTGAGCAGCCTCTTGCTGCTCGAGCTCTTGCAGCGCCCAACGCGTCGAATCGCTGCCGGCTACACGTTGGTGACAGCGCTCCTGGTGTTTACGCAGTTGCACGCTGCGGCGCTCGTGGCGGCGCACGCTTTGGTGTTCGCGTGGGCCGCGCGTCGCGGACCTTCCCATCGAAATCTGTGGTTTGTCGCTTGGACGGCTGCAGCAGTGCTGGCATCGCCAGCGGTGCTCGTGGCGCTCAACTCGAAACGCGGATTAATCGATTGGATCGAGCCGCTCTCGCTGGAACAGTTGAGCGCGTTGGCTAGAGCGTACTGCGGGTCGACAGGCTGGCTTGGTGCGGCCGCATGGTTTGGATCGGTGTTGGTCGGCGGATGGTTTCTTCTTCAGCGAAGCCTCGACTCGCAGCGCGTTCAGGCGTGCAGTCTCGTTCTTTGGGCTGGCGTGCCAGTCATCGCCGTGATTGCACTCTCGCTGCTGCGCCCCATGTTGCTGCCGCGATATCTGCTATTCACGCTGCCGGCTGTCTGCTTGCTGACGGCGGCCGGCGTGAGCGCACTGCGCCGCCGCGCGGCCGTGCTTGGGTTGGCAGCGTTGCTTGTACTGGGCGAAGTTTACGGGCTGCGCCAATGGTTCGGGGAAACAACCAAGGAAGAATGGCGTCAAGCCGCGCAATCGATCGAAGGAGCGTGGCGCGAAGGGGACGTGGTTGCTTCCTACGCGTGGTTCGGGCTGGAGCCGCTGACTTACTACCGGCAGCGCTTGAACGCGCGATATCAACTCGTCAACCTCGCCGGCGGCGCCTACGATCGCGGCAGCAAGCAGCCGCCACCTCATGCCGGCAAGGTGCACGACCTTGCGCTCACGCACCCGCGCGTGTGGGTCGTGCTGAATCACCTTCGCGGGCGAGACAGCGGCATCTCACCAAACGTGGCGTCACTCGAGCGCTTACTGCGGCAACGCTACCGATTGGCAACGGCGAAGCCTTGCTACGGGTTGATGGTGCAGTTGTGGGAACGGCGCGAGTCGCCCTAGATCTACTTGGCCTGCTTGCGCGTCGCGAGCAGTTCGATCCAGCCCGACTCGATCCGCTGCATGTTGCGATCGCGATCGTGCTCGTGTTCGACCATCTTTCGATTGGCGAGCACGCTGTGGTGACGCAACTCGGTATCCCGCCAGGCGCGCACGATCTTTTGCGCGAGCATGCCGGGATCGCCGAGCGCAAACAGCAGGCCGTTCTCGCCGTCTTTGATCCAAATTCGATTTGCGGCGATATCGCTGACGATCGGAAACACGCCGGCGGCCATCGCTTCGAAGTGCGAGAGCGGCAGTCCATCGGTGATTGTCGTCGAAACATAGAGTTGCGACGTGTTGAGCAGATCGATGATTCCTTGGCGTGTTTGATGACCCAGAAACGTGATGGCGGCCGACACGCCCAATTCTGCGGCACGCGCTTGGAGCTTGGGCCGTTCGGGGCCGTCACCGGCAACCGTCAAGCGGGCGTCCGGTAGCTCGCGCAACACCGCCGGCATGCTTTCGATCAACTGGCCAAAGTTGTAGGACGGCAAGAGCCCGCGTGTGGCACAGATCGTCGGCGGGCCAAACGGCTTTTGTGGCAACGCGGGAAAGGTCCGGAAATCGATACCTCGCGAACAAACAAAGATCTTCTCGGGCGCCGCGCCGTACTTGATCAACTCATCCTTGATGTTGCCAGCCCAGGCGTTGAAGTAATCACCCCTGCGGCAGGCACGGCGCGCCGTGAACTGGCCGAACTTGTCATCGGGAGGCCAAACCAAATCGCCGCCTTGCGCTGCCATCACGAGTGGCCGGAAACCGACCAAAGAGGCCAAGAAACCGTAACTCACCACGCGATAGGCAATCAAGAGATCGGCGTTCTTGCGCTGCAAGACCTGGCGGATCTTCGGCACCAACAGCGGCCACGCCAGCTTGCTGCTGCTGAAGCGGTTGCCGATATCGATCACCTCGACGCCGTCGTACGGCATGGTTTGCTTGGGGATGGTCAAGACCGTGCAGTGATGACCGAGGCGATGTTGAAAGTACTCCGTCCACTCTTTGAGGTGGACGGCGTTCGCGTTGGAAAGAAAGACGAGATTCATCGGGCGGTAATCTAAGGGCGGTGGAGCTGGCGCACCAGGGGTGCGAGTTCGGTAAGAACGTTGCGGGCCACGAGCTTGTGTCCTTCCGCGTTGGGATGAATTTGATCGGCCTGATTCAGTTTCGGGTCGAGCGCGACGCCTTCCAACAAGAACGGCACCAAGGCGACGCCCTGTTGCTTGGCGATGGTCTTGTAGATCGCGTGAAATCCTTCGGCATAGGTCGAGCCATAGTTGGTGGGGATACGCATCCCCAAGAGCAACACCTGTGCGCCGGAAGCCTGGGCTTTGTCGACGATCGCCCGCAGATTCTCGGCGATACCCTCCAGCGGTTGTCCGCGCAGGCCATCGTTTGCGCCCAGTCCAACGACCAGAATGTCGGGGTGCTGTTTCAGGAGCCACTCGATGCGACGAGCCCCGCCCGCCGTCGTATCCCCGCTGACACCGGCGTTGATCACGCGGACCGGAAGGTTTTGATCGCGCAAGCTGCGCTCGAGCAGGGCAGGGAAGGCTTGCTCTTCTCCCAGGCCGAACCCCGCTGTGAGGCTATCGCCCAAAAACACGATCAACGGGGGTTGTGCGTTAGGCGGCACGTTGGCCGCTGCATTGCTGGTCGCGACCGCTGAGGGCGCAGGCGGCGACGAGCGGCTTTCGCCGCAGGCACAAATCGCCGCGATCAGTAGACTGAACGCCACCCATCGAAAGAAAGCAGACAATCGCATGCCGAAACCACCGCGCCTTTCACTCGAACAACTCACCAAGCGACTCCCTTCCGGGGAACGAACGCTCACCATCCTGGACCGGGTCGATCTGGCCGTCGAGGCGGGGGAGTTTCTCGCGATCCTCGGTCCATCGGGAAGTGGCAAGTCCACCATGCTCGCGTTGATGGCTGGTTTGGACCGCCCCAGCGACGGCCGGGTGCTTTACGACGGCCGCGAAATTCACACGCTGTTCGAGGACGAGTTGGCGATTTGGCGACGACAGAACGTCGGCTTCGTGTTTCAGTCGTTTCAACTATTGGCCAACATGACCGCGCTCGAAAACGCGATGCTGCCGCTGGAACTGCAAGGGGCGGGCGATGCGCGGGCACGGGCTACCGAGTTGCTCGGCGCGGTCGGATTGCAAGAGCGCGTGCACCACTATCCGGCGCAGTTGTCGGGGGGTGAGCAGCAGCGCGTTGCCGTGGCTCGCGCCTTTGCTGGATCGCCCGCGCTGCTACTGGCCGATGAGCCGACCGGGAACCTCGACGGCGTCACGGGCCGCGCCGTACTCGAGGTGATCCAACGCCTTCGGATCGCCAGCACGACCGTGATACTCGTCACGCACGATCCTGCGGTTGCCGAGATGGCCGACAGACGCATCCACCTGCGCGATGGACGGATCGAACGCGAAGAACGTGTCGCCGTATGAAGCTTGTCACCGCACTACGATTGACCGGCCGCGAGCTACGAGGCTCTTCGCGTCGCGTGGTGTTCTTTACGCTGTGTCTATCGATCGGCGTGGCGGCGGTGGTGGCGGTCGCCGGTTTGGCGCGCGGTCTGGATAGCGGAATTCGCAGCGAGGCGCGCGTGCTGCTGGGCGCCGACCTGGCGCTGGTCTCGGCTCGGCCTCTGCCAGATCAAGTCATCGCGGCCATTCCGTCGCTAGACGGATGGCAAACCTCGACGATCACCGCGCTGGCGACGATGGCCGCGGCGCCCTCACCGGAAGCAGGAGTTCCAGGCAAGAGTCGCTTGGTGGCACTGAAGACGGTCGATGCGCGCTTTCCGTTCTACGGCAACGTTGTCTTGCAGCCGCCGCGACCGTTGGCGGATTTACTCGACAGCGACGGAGTGGTGGTGGCGCCGGAGTTGTTGCCGCGACTCGGCTTGCGCGTTGGAGACACGCTGTTGATCGGCCAGGCGGCCTTCACGATTCGCGCCGTCGTCACCGATGAGCCCGGCCGTGTGAACGTCGCGTTTTCACTCGGCCCGCGAGTGTTTATCTCGCATGCCGGATTGGCGCGCACCGGACTCGGGCAATACGGCAGCCGCGTGGAGCATCGACTGTTGCTTCAAGCGCCCGGTGGCGAGGGGAGGCTGGTCGATGCCTTGGCCGTCACGCTGAAGTCCAAACTGCCGGCCGACGGCAGCGTGCGGCTCGAAACGGTGCGCGACGCCCAGCCGGCGCTCCGCGGTGGATTGCGACGTACCGAGCAGTTCTTGGGCTTGGTGGCGCTGGTATCGCTGTTGGTCGGTGGTGTCGGCGTCGCGCAAACGCTGCGCGCCTGGTTGGCGGGAAAGCTCGCAGCGATCGCCACGCTGAAATGTTTGGGGGTGCGGCCGCGCGAGGTGTTGCAACTGTATGCACTGCAAACGGTGGTGTTAGCGCTGCTCGGTTGCTTGGTGGGCGCGGTGGCCGGAACGGCGTTGATTGCGATCGTGCCGTCATTGCTGTCGGGTCTCTTGCCGCGCGTTCAACTGCAGGTATTTCAACCGCTGGCGATTCTGCGGGGTGTCGCACTCGGGTTGGGCGCAGCGCTGCTTTTCTCTCTGCCGCCGCTGATCTCCGTGCTGCGCGTGCCGGCATTGCGCGCGATGCGCAGCGATGTCGAGCCGGTGCCACTCGGGCGCGGCGCTTCGTTGATTGTGGTGAGCGGTTTGTCGTTGGGGTTGTTCGCGCTGGCGGCGCTGCAGAGTCATTCGCTGCTGCAGGGGGCGGTGTTCAGCGGTGTGCTGGCGGTGGCGGCGCTGGTCTTGGGGCTTGCCGCGCGACTGCTGCAGCGTGTGGCCGAGCCGGCAGCCCTGTCGGCCACGTCGTTTCCGCTGCGTCACGGACTGAAAGGGCTTTCGCGTCCCGGCGCCGGGACAATCGGCGCCATCGTCTCGCTGGGGCTGGGTGTGACGGTGGTGCTGACGATGTATCTCGTGCACACCCGCCTCAGTCGCGAACTCAGCGCCGAGTTGCCGACCAGCGCTCCGACCTCGTTTATGGTCGATATCCAGCCGGACCAGTGGCCGCTGTTGCAACAGCGCTTGGTGACGTGGGGCGCGACGCGCATCGAAAGCGTTCCGATCGTCAACGCGCGGCTGCTCGCGATCGACGGCAAGCAGGTTCGCGGCGAAGCGGGAAAGCCTCAGGAGGATCGTCGCGATTGGGTCATGACGCGCGAACAAAACATCACGTACTTGCCCGAGCTGGCGCCCGGCAATCGGATTGTGGCCGGTGCCTTGTGGAGTGATCCAAGCAAGGCGGAGATCAGCATCGAGCAAGACTTCGCCGACGACCTGGGGGTCAAGCTCGGCGACACGTTGACCTTCGGGATTCAAGGGGTGCCGATCGATCTTGCCGTGACCAGTTTGCGCACGATCGATTGGAAAACCTTTGGCGTGAATTTCTTCTTGGTGGCCGAGCCAGGTGCACTCGACGACGCGCCCCAATCGCGCGTCACGGCCTGTCGATTGCCCGAGGGGCAGGATGCACGCGTGCAGGACGCGTTGTTCGCCGAGTTCCCAAACGTCACGGTGCTCTCGATTCGCGACATTCTCGACAAGGTCACGCAGATCTTCGATCGCGTCGGGCTGGCGATTCGCATTTTGGGCAGTTTCACGGTGCTGGCAGGGATTGCGATCTTGGGTGGGGCGATCTCGGCCGGTGCGGCGCGGCGTGCGCGCGAGGTCGCGCTCTTGAAGACGTTGGGGATGACGCGCGGCCAAGTGCTGAAAGCGCAAGCGGTCGAGTTTGCGTTGGCCGGCGCCGTGGCAGGGGCGCTGGGTGCGATCTCAGCCGCGGTGTTGTCGTGGGGGATCCTGACGAGGGTGATGGAAATCAGCTTCGAGATCGAATGGTGGGCGCTGCCCGCTGCGCTGCTGGCAACGGCGCTGCTCGCGATTGCGGCCGGATTCGCGGCGTCATTGAGTGCCATTCGCCGCAAGCCGATCGAAACGTTGCGTGCCGAATAGCCGCGCGATTACGTGTCGGCCTGCACCAACACCGGATCGGTTTCTGCGTACGGCGCTACCGGTTGATCGATGAACATCCGATGCCAGATCTCGACCATCAGGATCTTGAAGAGCTTTCCCAAGTCCTCGCGATGCAGCAGTGTGTTGCGCGAGGTGTGAAATAGCCGCTCCACGGCATACGGTTCGAAGATCCCGCGTTCGCGTAGCCGTGCCGGGGCGAGCATCTCGGCGGCAATGTCGTACAAACCACCCTTGAACCAAGGCACGAGCGGTGTGCCGAGCCCTTGTTTGCGCCGTTTGAGAATCGATTCGGGCAGGATCTTGCGCATCGCTTGTTTGAGAATGTATTTCTCGGTGTTGCCGCGCAGTTTGTAGTGCGACGGCATTTTGTTGGTGAACTGCACCAAGCGTGGATCCAAAAACGGTACGCGTGCTTCGACGCTATGCGCCATGGTCAGGCGATCGATGCGCAGCAGCTGGAAATCGGCAAGTTCGTAGCGCTGCTCGTGCGTGAGCAGGCCATTGAGCGTGTCTGGATTGGCGTGCATGGCGGGGTAGTAATAGCGATTGACCGGATCGAGATCGACGAGGTCGCGACGAAACCCACCCGCGAAGATTTCTTCGTGTCCGGGGCCGCCGACCGAGCCGAGGTGCCAGAAGTACCAGTTGCGTTTGATGCCTTCGGGCACCAGGCGGCGATAGCGAGAACTCACCGGCCAAAGCCGTCGATAGCCGGCGAAAATCTCGTCGGAGCCTTCGCCGATCAAGATCACCGTCACGACCTTGCGCGCGGCTTCACCCAGATACCACGTGGGCATGATCGAGCTGAGGATCGGTTCTTCCAGGTGCCAGATCACGCGTGGCAGCATTTCGGTGAAGCGCGATGGATCGACGATGAACTCCTGATGTTCGGTCTTGAACGCATCGGACACGATCCGCGCGTACTCGAGTTCGTCGCGCGAACCGCCGAAGCCGACGGTGAAGGTTTTCACGGGGCGTGTCGCGTGGCGTGCCATCAAGGCGACGATCGCGCTGGAGTCGAGCCCACCCGAAAGCGTGGCGCCCAGCGGCACGTCGCTCATCATTTGGCCGCGCACGCTATCGCTGAGGATGTCGACGACGCCGTTGGCGTAGTACTCCTCGCCGCGGTCTTGCTCCGGCTCGACATCGAGAGTCCAGTAAGGACTCACGCGGCTGCGGCCATTGCGCCAACTCATCGTGCAGCCGGGCGGCAGTTTGCGGATGTTCTTCAGCATCGTCTCGTCACCGCAGACGTAGCTGAAGACCAAGAGTTCGCGCAGCGCTTCGGGATTGAGTTGCGGCTTGTACTCGCCGAACAGCATCAGCGGTTTGGTTTCGCTGGCAAACAGGATCACGCCGTTGTGTTCGAGATATAGCAGCGGCTTGATTCCCATTTGGTCGCGGGCAAGAAACAACTCTTTGTTGCGAATGTCCCAGATCGCGAAGGCGAAGATGCCGTTGAGTCGCGCGACGAAGCCTGGGCCTTCGGCCATGTAGCCGTTGATCAAGACTTCGGTGTCACTGGAGCTCTCGAATTTGACGCCGCGCTGTTCGAGATCGGAGCGCAGCTCTTTGTAGTTGTAGATCTCGCCGTTGAACACGATCGTGAAGCGCCCGTCGGCCGAGTACATCGGCTGATGGCCGCCCTCGGAGAGATCGATGATCGACAGACGGCGATGGCCGAGTCCGACGGTCGGTTCCTCGTAGTACCCCTCGTCGTCCGGCCCGCGGTAGGAGATGAGGCGAGTCATCCGCCGCAGCAACTCAGGGTCGTTGAAGCCGGCGAATCCCGCGATTCCGCACATTCGAAGCGATCTCCTCCAGGCCGCCCAGCCCGGGCCGCACAGAATCTATCCCCTCACCCCCCATTCGGCACTACCGCTAACTCGGGGGGGGGAATTTCGGGGACGGTATACCTAAT
>JANNUT010000224.1:0-16767 GCA_031395565.1 Acidobacteriota bacterium
CCCGCCGAAGCGAACAAGGCGTTGTCGGAAGGAGTCGTACGCTTGCGCTACGCTACCCAATTCTGTCGGAGCGGGGCTATCGACTCGTCGTTGCCACTGACCTGCGGAAAAAACCCAGAACACGGGTGGCATGTATGCATCACCAAGTGAAAACAACGTGTACCCGCCACTGGCGAAATAGTTCAAATGCGCGGACCGACCTCCTTTGATCGGTTGGCCCCCGTTGACAACCTGCCATTGCATCGAGCCGGCCAAAGTCACCGTCAGGGCAGGGATACTGGTCGCGACGTATAGCAGCGCGCACCAGAAGGTCCGGTGCGCGCCACTGCGATGAGCCTCTGAGTGCAGGACTGGCTTCATGGGTGCGGTGTCACTGAGATCTGGGTGCTGTACGCGCTGAGGTTTCCGGCGTAGTCCTGATACTTTGCGACCACGTAGTAGGTCGCCCCGTTGACCAAGCCACCGACCGTGAAGTGCATCTTTCCGCTCGAGACGATCGGGCTCAAATTGACTTGCGTGTAAGGGCCACCCGATGATGTCGAGACGTAGACATGCATCGCGTAGATATCGTCGGCTCCTGGCACTGGACACTTGTCGGCGTCGACATACGCGCCGTTCGACGTGCCGGTCACGGCAATCGTCGGTGCGACCGGCGCAGCGGAATCGCTAGGCGTGACGTTCACCGCTGCGCTCTTCGCCGATCGACTGCCGTTGCGGCTGATGGCGAAGGCCCGATAGGTGTTCTGGATCCAAAGCGCTGGTCGCCGATCACGGAACGACCCACTTGGCCCCACGAAACCGATCACCGACTCTGAGGAGGAGTTGGATTGGCGTGTGTAGCCGTAGCCGACGACATCCCCGGGTGCACAGCCCGCCGGCGACGGACTGGGGCTGCTCGAGAGGTCAGTCGTTCCGTCAGAATTGATCTGAACGCTCAAACTCGGCACGCATGCAGGACCGCCGCTGCCGCAATTGGTGCAAATGAAATACTGCTCTTCGGAGTAAGCAGTCTGATAGGGAACGAGCGCCGCGAGTTCGTACTCCGAGCCCCTTGTGTTGGTAGCGATAAGTTCGTTTGCGGGATCGGTCGGAAACCACCGGTGATAAACGCGCCGGAACAAAAGCGCCGGGTCCTCGGGTCCGAGCTCGCCGCACCCACCATGGTTGTAGCCTCCATCCTGCATGCAACTGACGTCGGTCCATGTGCGCGCGAACTGGCCGTGCGTGTTCATGTTGTCCATGTAGTTGTGAGCTGTGCTGAGTGCCGGAAGCCGTCCACGTAACGGATCCTCGAAGATGTAGGAGACAATGCCGCCAACAGTCCTGTCGATCATCTGGTTCCAGTCGTTCGCTGCGTTAACGATTGACAAGGGTTTCCATGGCAGGTTCTGGTCGTTCTTGCTCATTCGATCGAAGGCCTGTTGAACCGGCGGCGAGAAGCTCGTTTTCGTCCATACCGCCGAGAATGGCTCGGCTAGCGGGCCAGTCAGCTGCACGGGAACCGTTACCACATCATGATCCTCGCCCCAGAAGACCGTTGCGCCCTGCAGGTCGTGCACACGAAGCTCGAGCTCCTCCTCGATCATCGTGTGGTAGGCCTTGTCGATACGCACGGTATCGACTCCACTCTGCGCGCCTTGGATGCTTCGGATCGTTCGCACGGTACCGGGGACGCCGTTGGCACACTCGGAAGGTTGAAGGTTCGGCTTGTATCCGTGCTTGCGCGGGTAGTAGTTGCAACTCCAATTCTCGTCAGTCTCGAACGCCGCCGACATCGCGAACTTGTTGAGTAGATCTGTTCCACCACTGCCCCCATGAATGAGGTCTTTGATCAGCCAGTTGGAGGCCAGCTTCTCCTCGAAGGCGGGACCGATCCCTCCGTTGCCGTTTCCCCGCACCGTGGCGCAAATGTTCTGTGGATTGCTCATCGCATTTCCGGCGCATGGGGTACACGGAGCATCGAGGCAGATCGTGGGGCTGGCTGTGGTTGAGACATAGCCAGCTGGTGCCCCGTTGTCCCAAATATAAGCGTAGACCCAGAAGAGGTCGTCGCCGTCCGTGACCTTGATTTCGAGCCGCCGGTTGCGGAGATCGGTTTGCCCCGGGACCAGCCAGTGCGCCCCTAGGTCCCGCTCGGCACCGGTAATGTCATTGAACATGAAGACGACCTCGTCCGTCGGTTTGAGTCTCGGGCTGTTCCACTCGTTCATGTAGTTGTCAGCACTGCACTGACGAGCAGCGGCAAGGCCTGCGACATTCCAACTGGTGCAGTTCGTGCTGTCAGGAGGGAAGTAGGTGTACGCGCAAACATCCACAAGCCCGGCGGCCTGCAGTGGATCGCTCGTGGCCAGCGCATCGTACAACGCCTTCGTCATAAGGTTGTGAAACAGGTTGGTCTTGCGGCGTTTGTCGATCTGAAACGGAATCGGCGACCACATCGGATTCGCGTTCTCACCATTGAAGCGGTACAGGTAGATTTGATTGATCGAGATCGTGGAATCGTTGACCCACGCTGGCAGGTCCTTGCCGCGGATCACAATCGGAAGCCGATCACGCTCGGCAATGGTGGCGGTCGTGCACGTGAACGCCACGCCGAGCGCAGCGAGCAGGCCCCCCCCCCCTGCGACGTAGATACCCAGCGACAGAACGAGCCTCAACGGCGATGCGCTTGCGGACTACTTCGACCTTGATTGACACAGGTCCCCCAAACTCGACGAGGGGGGATCTGGCGCCACGCGATCGGCTCCTCGGGCTTGGAGTCGGTGACGTTTGACGCGGCGCAACCCCTTCGCCGCATTCGAACGTGAGGAACTTACTACGATTCCACCGAGTCGCGTCAGAAAAAAGTGACCGCGATCGTTTGCTACGGCTGTTGCGTCTCGCCCGTGTTTCCGAATCGGAGTTCGCGGGATCAAGCTCGACGCGGGCTGATGTTGTCCCGCTTGCGCTGCTTTCCCCCGGCCAATTGGCAGGCCGCGGCGTGAATCGAATCCTCGGTCGGCATCACGACGGTCATGGCCGGGCCCAGTGGCACATAGGTGTCATCGGCAGCGAGCAGTAACGAACTCACCGAATTGCCGGCGCGTTCGGTAAGACCAGCAATCAGCGCTTCTCCAAGTCCACCCGCGCGGCGACACTCGTCGACCACCAACAGCTTGCCGGTCGCCTTGGCGTGCTCGGCCACCCAGTCGTGATTCAACGGATTGAGCCAGCGCAAATCCAAGACGCGTGCTTTGAGGCCTTGTTCATTGGCGAGTTTTCGCGCGGCGCGCAGCGACATATAAAGGCCGTTGCCATAGGTCGCGATCGTAAGGTCGGTGGCCGCTTCGTTGTAAACGGCACCCGCGCCCAACGTGATGGCTTGACCCTGCGCCGGATATTCCGTCTGCCACAAACCGTCGCCGTCGGCATAGAGATCCTTGGTCATGTACAGCGCGATCGGTTCGAGGAACACCACCACACGGCCATCGACCTGAGCGAGTGCCATGCAGGTGCGCAAGATCTTCACCGCGTCGTCGCCGCGCGTCGGGACCGCAATAACGAGGCCCGGAATATCGCGCAGCACTGCCAGCGAATTGTCATTGTGAAAGTGCCCGCCAAAACCTTTTTGATACGCCAATCCGGCCATGCGAATGACGCACGGGTTTCGGAACTGATCGTTGCTGAAGTACTGCAAGCTGCAGGCCTCGCTGCGCAACTGGTCTTCGGCGTTGTGCACGTAGGCCAAGTACTGAATTTCTGGGATCGGCAAAAACCCCATGTGCCCAGCGCCCAAGCCGAGCCCCAGAATGGTGGTTTCATCCAGCAGCGTATTGAAAACGCGCGCGGCGCCGAATCGGCCGAACAGGCCGGTCGTCACGTTATAGACGCCGCCCTTCTTGGCGACGTCCTCACCGAACAACAGCGAGTGCGGGTACTTCTCCAACATTTCGTGCAGGCCGCGGTTGATTAGCACCGCCATGTGCTTGGCGCCGGAAATCTCGGCAAGCGGCTTGAGGCCGGCGCGTGGTGACGCTGTGCGGCTCGCCTCCGTGGCAACCTTCTCGGCCGAGTACGGCGCGAGCGGCGCCATGACCGCGGCGGAGGTGGTGAGCTTGGGTCGCAGCACGACATCCTCGGCCAACTCCTCGACGCGAGTACGAATCGCTTCGTAGCGCTGCTTCAGGTCTGCCGCCGTCATCAAGCCGCTTTCCACGATGCGTCGCGCCGTCGCCAACAGTGGGTCACGGGTTTCGACCGATGCGATCTCTTCGAGCGAGTGGTAGTTGGTTTCCACATCGCTGCCGGCATGGCCGGTCATTCGAATTGTGCGCAAGTGCAAGAACGTAGGGGTGCGTGTGGCGCGACAATGCTCGACCGCTTGCGCCGCTGCTTCATAGGCATCGGGCAAATCGAGGCCGTCGCCGAAGAAATAGGTCCAGCCGTAGCGCTGGCTAAAGGTGTACTCGATCCACCCGGGCGGTGTGTGGACGCTGATTCCAATCCCGTTGTCTTCGCAGACGAACAGCGCCGGAACCGGAAGTTTTTGATACGAAGCCCATGCCGCGCTATTGAATGCGCCTTGTGCCGCACTGTGATTGACCGACGCGTCACCGAACGTGCACATCACGATGCTGTCCTGAGGCACCGCCAGCGAGAGGTTCAGCTTGCGTGCGCGATCGATGGCGATCGCAGCGCCGACAGCCTTGGGCAGGTGACTAGCGATCGTGCTGGTCTGGGGCGGAACCCACAACGGTTTGCTGCCCCACACCTTGTGGCGCCCGCCGGCAATCGGATCATCGGCCGACGCCGCTTGCGACAGCAGCGTGTCGAGTATCGGATCGATCTCGGGCCGTTGTTTGCTGCGCTGCATCATGAGTGCGCCGCTGCGGTAGTGTAGAAACGTCGGATCGGTGCAGCGCACTAACGCGCCGAGCACCGCGTTGCCTTCATGACCGCTGCTGGCAATGGTGTAGAAACCGGCGTCTCGTGAACGAAGCTCGCGGGCGATGAGGTCGAGATGGCGGCAGGTCATCTGTGCTTCCGCCAAGTCGAGCAGTTGCGCACCGGTGAGCCGCGAGTTGTCGACAACCCGCGCGTCCTTCGCACGTGGATGCAGCGGCGGGGCCGTGAGAACCGCCCCGTCGAGGTACTTCAAAAACTGTTGATCAATCGCGAGCGCGCGGTTGAACACCGACATATCAAAACGCCGCGACGCCCGTCAGTTCGCGACCGACGATCAGCTCATGCACCGTTTCGGTCCCCTCGTAGGTAATCACGCTTTCGAGGTTGAGCGCATGACGCAGTGAGTGGTAGTCCAGCGTAATCCCTGCACCGCCCAAGATGTCACGCGCGTCGCGCGCAATATCCAGCGCCAGCCGCACGTTGTTCCACTTGCTCAAGCTGACCTGCGAGTGATGCAACTTGCCGTTGTCTTTCAAGCGTCCAAGTTGCAGTGACAGCAACTGACCGGTGCTGATCCGCCGCGCCATGTCGGCCAAGCGGCGTTGAATCGTTTGCGTGTGCGACAGCGGGCGGCCGAACATGACGCGATCGTGCACATAGCTGCGCGCCTCGTGCAGACATGCCTGCGCGGCTCCGACCGCGCCCCAGACGATTCCAAATCGAGCGTTCGTCAAACAGGAAAGCGGTGCGGCGAGCCCTTCGGCCTTCGGCAAGCGGCTCGACTCCGGCACGCGCACGTCGTCGAAGAACAACTCCGACGTAATCGACGCGCGCAGCGAGAGCTTGCGTTTGATATCGCGCGCGGTGTACCCCTTCATGCCTTGCTCGAGGATGAAGCCACGCACGCCCTCGTCGGTCATCGCCCAAACGATCGCCAGATCGGAAACGGTGCCGTTGGTGATCCACATCTTGGCGCCGCTCACGATCCAGTCGCTGCCATCGCGACGGGCGCGTGTCTTCATCGTGCCCGGGTCGCTTCCGCCGTCGGCCTCGGTGAGGCCAAAGCAACCGATCTTGCGGCCCGCGGCCATTTCTGGAAGCCAGCGTTGCTTTTGTTCTTCGCTGCCGTAGGTGTGGATCGGCCACATGCACAGCGAGTTCTGTACGGAGACGAAGCTGCGCACACCGCTGTCGCCGCGCTCGAGTTCTTGGCAGACCAAGCCGTAGCTGACGTTGTTCATGCCGGCGCAGCCGTAGCCGCTGAGATTGACCCCAAACAAACCCATCTCCGCCATCAAAGGCACGAGTTCGCGAGGGAAGCGGTCGGCCTCGAAGGCCTCACTAATGATCGGGATCACCCGCTCGTCCACGAAGCGGGCTACGCTGTCTTGCACCGCCTGCTCGTCGTCGGTCAGCAGGCTGCGGACGTCCATGAAATCGAGAGGGTTCGGGGATGCCATCTTTGCCTCATTTGTTCGGGGTTAAGCCCGTTTGACCGAATGGGTCAATGGTCGTTGCTGTAAAACGCCTAACGAGATATTAAGCTGAAGCCTGCCAAGGAGCCAGCATGAGCCAGCCCCCTATCCTCAATATTTATCGTCTCTCCGACCCGCAGCTGCGCGAGCGAGGGGAGAAGTACCACAGCCTGCATTTCGATGTCGCCCGAAAGCTGGGTGCGGTGAAACTCGGCTACCACGTGACCGTCGTTCCGCCCGGCAAGCGGGCGTTTCCTTACCATTTTCACTACGTCAACGAGGAGCTTTTCCTGGTCCTGAGCGGAACCGGCTCGTTGCGCTGGCCGGGTGGAAACACACCGCTGGAGCCGGGCGATTTGATCGCCTGTCCGCCGGGGCCAGGCAGTGCCCACCAAATCGTCAACACCGGAACTGAAGACCTGCGTTACCTATCGCTCTCTACGGCAGAGCCGAACGAGATCGTGGAGTACCCCGACTCGGGAAAGTTCGGAGCTTATGCCGGACGAGAGCCGGGCAAACCGTTCACCGATGCGGCGTTTCATATCTTCGCGCCGCGCTCAGCCGCGGTTGATTACTGGGACGGAGAAGAATGAAACGCGCCGCTAGAATTGCCGCGGTCTTGGAGCCGACATGCCGCCACGAGTAGGAGCCCATATGTCGATCGCCGGTGGGGTCGACAAAGCGGTCGAGCGCGCCGTCGCCTGTGGCTGCCGAGCGCTGCAGATGTTCGTCAAGTCTTCCAATCAATGGGCCGCACGCCCGTTGAAGGACGATGAGGTCGAGCGCTTTCGATCCGGCGTGCAGCAGGCGGGGCTACACCCCGTGATTTGTCACGACTCGTATTTGATCAACGTCGGTTCGCCCGACCCCGTGCTTTGGGCCAAGTCCGCCAAGGCGCTTCAAGACGAATACATTCGTTGCACGCAACTCGGGATCAAGTACTTGGTCATGCATCCGGGGGCTCACGTCGGCAGCGGCGAGGAGGCGGCGTTTCAGAAGATCGCGAAAGCGATCGATGGTGTGCTCAGCGACCAGCCCGATTCCAATGTCGAAATTCTGATCGAAAACACCGCGGGCCAAGGCAGCAATGTCGGTTGGCGTTTCGAACACTTGGCGGCGATTCATGGCCAGTTGGAGCAAGGCGCCCGCGTTGGGTTTTGCCTCGATACCTGTCACACCTTCGCGGCAGGCTACGACCTGACGACGCGCGCTCAATTCGAGGCGACGTGGAATGAATTCGACAAGCTCGTCGGCTGGAGTAAGGTCAAGGCGTTGCACATCAACGACTCCAAGAAGGGTTGCGGTTCGCGCGTCGATCGCCACGAGCAGATCGGACAAGGTGAATTGGGGATTGCGCCGTTCTTGTTCCTGATGAACGACCCACGCTTCGACGGGATAGTCGCCTCGCTAGAAACCGAGTACACCGACGACGGCTTCGAGACCGAGGGGAACTTGGCGATCTTGCGCGCGCTGGTGGGCCGAACCGAGGTTCCTGATCACGCTCAGGTCGAAAACTGGCGCGCCGACGCGATGGCCGCCGCGAAGCGAGCCGCGCCGTGACGTCGAGCGTTCCGCCCGATCGACAAACGCTGGCGCAAGAGGACTGGAGTCAAGCGCGCACACGCCGGCTCCGCGTCTCCGAACTGTTCTTTTCGTTGCAAGGCGAAGGCTCGCGCAGTGGTCTACCGACGGTGTTCTTGCGGCTGACCGGCTGCGCGCTGCGTTGCCGCTGGTGCGACACCGAGTGGGCCTTCGTCGGCGGCGAATGGCAAACCAACGAACAACTCGAAGCGGCGATCTTGGCCTATCAAGTGAAGCGGCTGTGCCTGACCGGCGGCGAACCGTTGCTTCAGCCCGCCGCGATGCCCTTGCTGCAACAGCTGAGATCGCAGCATGGCTTCGACATCGTGGTCGAGACCGGTGGCGACCAGGACATCTCGATCGTCCCCAGCGGTGTGATTCGCGTGCTCGACATCAAGTTGCCCGGCTCGGGGATGGCGCAGCGAATGGACCTGGAAAATCTCGGTCGGCTGACGTCGCAGGATGAGGTCAAGCTCGTGATCGCCAACCGTCAAGACTACGAAGCGGCACGCGACTGGGTGCACGGTGCGCTGACATCTTTTCGCGGCGAGATCTTGTTGAGTCCAGTCGCTGGTGAAGTCGAGGCGGGGCACATCGCCGAGTGGGCGTTGGCCGACAGGCTTCCCGTACGGGTGCAGCTGCAACTTCACAAGTTGCTGTGGCCGGGTGTGGAGAAGGGTGTGTGAGCGACAATTCGCTTGCCGTCGTGTTGACCTCCGGCGGACTCGACTCGTGTGTGACGGCAGCGGTCGCAGCGCAGGATCACCAGTTGGCCCTGATGCACGCCACGTACGGACAGCGGACCGCGTCACGCGAGCGTCAAGCATTCGAGCAGATCGCCGATCACTTTCAGGTCCCGCCAGAACGCCGGCTCGTGCTCGACATTGGCTTCTTGGCCGCGATCGGCGGCTCGGCACTGACCGATCGCCGCATCGAGGTGCCCGAAGGGACGCCCGGCACCGGCATCCCTGTCACCTACGTGCCGTTTCGCAATGCGCATCTGTTGGCCAGCGGCGTGTCGTGGGCCGAGGTCTTGGGCGCGCGCGAGGTCTATATCGGCGCCGTTGAAGAGGACAGCAGCGGTTACCCCGACTGCCGCGACATCTTTATCAAGGCCTTCGAACGAGCCATTCAATTGGGGACCGCGGCCGGCACGGGTCTTGTGCTGCGTACGCCGTTGATTCATTCCAACAAGGGTCAAATCGTCGCACGCGGCGTTGCCTTGAACGCCCCGTTGCATCTGACGTGGTCGTGCTATCAACGCGAAACCCTCGCGTGTGGGCGATGCGAGTCGTGCTACTTGCGACTGAAGGGGTTTCGCGAGGCGGGTGTCGTCGATCCGATTCCGTACGAGACGACGCGCTAGTCAGACGCCGAGACTGTTGGCCCGGTTAGCGTTGCCGGCCGGGTCATCAATCGCATCACCGGCATCATGCGCGCCTCTTTGTCCCACGACGGATGCCGTTGCTGCCACCACGCGAAGCGAGCCTCGCCGTTGCTTGCAAAACCTGGATCGGAAAGTGCTTGCTTCCAGGCGGCGGCAACCTCCGGGCTCTTTAGCTGCTCGCGCGCCCAGGCCTCCAGCACGAACTCGTTGATCCACTCCTTGTTCTCGAACAGCGACGAGAGCAATCCCCACGAAACCAATGAGTCGACCGCTTCGGGTTCGAGCAATTGCACCGCCAGTTCGAACTTCGGTTGATCGGCGTTGATGAACAGTGTGCCAGCCGGGACGCGCCGCGTCTCGCGCGTGCGGACAGCATCGACCGAAACGCCATGACGCCCCTGATAACTGCGCTCGGCGAACTTCGGCTCACCCAAGCGGATCGTTTCCACGTCGACAGTCTCAGCTCGTGTCAGCCGGGAGTAGTGCAGACCGTGCGCGTCCAGGCGCGCTTCGATCTGCGGCCAACCGGGCAGCACCAAGTAGCCCCGAGGGCGCGCGAGCTTTTTTGTGACGAGCGGTTTGTGCCGCCAGGGCACCTCGAGCTCTTGCACCTCGCCGGACTTGTAGAGCAGAACATCACCGCCAGAAACAACCGACGTCTCGAGGCTGTAGCGATAGAGCGGAAGTCGATACGGCTCGCCGTGTTCTTCGCCGGCATACACGACGGCGATGTCGGAGGGCGCAGCGCCAGCACGGCCCAGGTCGACGGTTCGCTCGCGCGCCGCTTTCGCCGCGTCGATCAGCGACTTGGGGTCACGAGCGATTTCGCTCAACAGCGCTTCCAGAAACGCGCGATTGGCGGCAACACGTCGCTGGAAAGGTTTGTGCGAGTGCGTCTCGACCAAGATCGAGATGCTGTTGCGCATGGCGAAGTAGCTCGTCGAGTGGCGTGGTTGACCCACCCATGAACTAAAGCCCTTGGTGGGATCGAGTGAATCGTCGAGATCGACATACGGGCCCCAAGGATGCCCCGCAGCCGCGACGGCTGCGAAGACCGGCGGCAGGTGCGTGGACTGCCAGGTGTCCAAGCTGGGTGCCAAGAGCGGTGCTTCGGCCCACGAAAACATGATGTCCCACGCCAAGTCGCTGCCGTCGGTGACATGGTTATCGACGTGCAACTGTGGCTGCCAAGCGTTGACCAGGGCAACAAGTGCGCGCGCTTCGACGGTCTCGAGTTTTAGGTGATCGCGATTGAGGTCGTACCCGGCAACGGTGGTGCGATACCCCATCCCGTCGACCGGCCCGTCTTGGTTGGGACGGTTGTAGGGCGAGATTCTTTCGTGGCCATCGACATTGTAGATGGGGATCACCAACAGCGTTGCGGCATCGAGCCAGGCCTTGGCGTGACCCGTGGCGATCTCGCGCAGGATCTGCAGCATCGCGTCCTTGCCATCGATCTCGCCGGAGTGAATGCCGGCTTGAATCAGCACAATCGGCTTGGCAAGCGCCCGCGCGGCGTTGGGCGTGAACGCTCGCTCACGGCTGACGATCAACAGCGGCAGATCGCGCCCTTGAGGTGAAACCCCGAAACGAGTCAGCTTGAAAGCGGGCTGCAGCCGTCACAACTCCCGCAGTTAGCTCAGCGTTTCGTCGTAACTGGACGTTGCTTTCCACTCCGACTTCTCGGCAACAGTGCGCAGGTCGGGTGGTGACGCAGCGTGCACCTGGGTGCACACGATGCACACCGCCAGCAGCACGAGCAGAAAACGTCTCATGCGCGCGGGAATTGGTCGAGGCGATGAATCCAAGCGGCGATCGCCGGGAACGGCCCAATCGGTTGGTGCTGATTGAGAATCTTGTGGAACAGATATGGGTCGTCAGGCGGGAGCGACACCGCGTACTTCAGGAACGGAAAGGCGCACACATCGGCGGCGCTGAGTGTCTCGCCAAAAAGATAGGGGCGGTTGTGCAACAAGCCATCGAAGAGCGGGAGAAACCCAGCCATCTCTGTAGCCCAAGCAGCACATTTGGCCGTGTCGGGGTGAGGCTTTTCCATTTCATCGTTGATCAGGTTGGGCGGGCGCTTCCAGACGCGGTTGAACCAGTCGATGAAAATCAACATCTCGGCGCGGCGCGCTGGATCGGCGGGATAGAGCGGCCGCTGGGGAAACTGACCCTCGAGGTAACGCACGATCTCCATCGAGTCGATCACGATCTGCCCATCGTGATCGAGCACCGGAACCAAGCCCTGGCCGCTGACGCGGGTGACGAGTGAGCGGTCGTCGTAGGACGAGACAATGTGCTCGCAGGTCAAACCCTTGTGCGCCAAGGCCAACTGAACCCGTTCTACGTTGGTGGAAAAGGGGACCTCATACAGTTTGATCACGCGTTCCTCCTGCGTGTCATCGTATCAACGCCGCCGCGGAAGGTTGCCGCCGGTCGCGTAAAAAGTTGCTGCATGCCAGACTCCCGCCCCTTCCGCTTATGAACGTCGTCACCCCATTGCGTCTTCGCGACGAAGCGATGCACCTGCTGCGGCTCGCCGCACCCGTCATCGGTACACAACTCGGGATGATGACCCTCGGTGTTGTCGACACCGTGATGGTGGGCCATTTGGGCGTCAAGGCGATTGGTGCGGCAGCACTGGGCAACGTCTGGGTCATGGGGACGTTGATCGCCGGGATGGGGTTGGTGCTGGGGATCGATCCGCTGGTCAGTCAAGGGCATGGGGCGCGCGACGCAAAAAAGATGGGGCATGCGTTGCAGCAAGGGCTCGCCATTGCCGTGCTGAGTTCTCTGCCGATCGCGTTGTTGTGGTTGTTCACCGGGCCCATCTTGATCGCCTTGCGGCAAGACCCAGAAATCGCGTGGGCCGCCCATCGCTATGCACTGGTGCAGTTGCCTGGCATCCCGGCGTTTCTCGGGTTCATTGCATTGCGCGCGTACTTGATGAACCGCGGCCTGATGTGGCCGGCGTTGTGGGTGGTGTTGGCGGCCAATCTGTTGAACGCAGGACTCAACTACATTCTGATCTTCGGCAAGCTCGGCTTGCCGGCTTGGGGCGTTACCGGTGCGGGTCTGGCGACGGGAATCACGCGCGTATTCTTGTTCGCTGCCCTGGCCGTCTGGATCATCCGCTTTCAACTACATCGCGATGCGTGGACCGGTTGGTCGCGACACGCCGTCGCCTGGTCGCAGTTGCGACACACGGTCGCACTCGGCGCGCCGATCGGAATCCAGTTCGGCCTGGAAATCTGGGCGTTTCAAATCGCGACGTTGTTGTCCGGGTGGTTGGGTGCGGCCGAACTGGCTGCTGGGACCATCGTGCTGAACTTGGCGTCGGTGAGCTTCATGGTGCCGCTCGGCGTGGCCATCGGTACGGCAGCGCGCGTCGGAAACCTGATCGGCGCCGGTCACTCGCGCGCGGCGCAGCGCTCGGCGTGGGTGGCCCTTGGCTTGGGCGCCCTGTTCATGAGTTTCTTCGCGATGCTTTTCGTCGTGTTTCGGCGCACGCTCCCCGCCCTCTACACCAGTGACGCCACGACGATTGCGTTGGCCGCGGGTGCCCTGCCGATCGCCGCAGCATTTCAGTTGTTCGACGGCACACAAGTGGTGGGTGGTGCGATCTTGCGCGGGATGGGCAAGACGCGTCCGGCAGCACTGTTCAACCTGCTCGGGTATTACGCGATCGCACTGCCGCTGGGAGCGTGGCTCGCGTTTCGCGCTGGTTGGGGCTTGCGCGGATTGTGGTGCGGGCTAGCGGCAGGATTGATGGTGGTGGCCACGGCATTGGTGATCTGGATCTGGCGCCGTGGCCCCGCTCATGTGCCGACGACTTAGCTCGGGCGGTCGAAGACCAAAATTCGTTCGACCCACTCGCGCGTCTTATCACGGCCTTCACCGAGTGACAGATGAGTGCGGAAAAACGCCATCGCCTTGGCGTACTGAGGGTGCGCCTTTTCGCGCTCCTCGTTGACCATGCCCATCGAGATCGTGGCAGCTCCAATGATGTCGGCCGCGCTCAACCGGTCGCCCACAAGGTACTCGTGCTGCTGCAGCCGGTCTTCGACGGTGGCGGTGAAGGTGTTGAGCTTGCGCGAGGCAGCTGCGCACGCGGAACGATCGGGGGTCTCGCTGAAAAACTGTCGAAATACCACACCGATCGGCTCGATGCCGGCGGTGCGAAACGACATTTCCCAATTCTCGATTTCTTTCATCTTGTCGCGATCGGCGTGAAACAGCGGCGCGCCTTCACGAAAGTTCGCGTCGATGTAGCGCAAGATCGCGGAACTGTCGAAGATCACACGATCGCCGTGCTTGAGCACCGGCGTGAGCGGCTGACCGCTGAGTGCCACGATCGCCGCGCGGTCCGTGGGATCGACATCGATCCGCTTGTACTTCAGTCCCTTCGCCCCCAGAGCCAGTCGAATCTTGAGGTTGTTGGGCGAGGCGTGCAGGTCGTACAGCGTAATCGCATCACTCATCGTCTACTCCTGTCTAAGGGTTTGTTGCAGGATTCACTGCGGCGAACTGCGCTTGGATCGTGGCGCGTACCAAAGGATGGTAACCCGCCGATGCCCTGCGAAAAATCTTTTCGGCCTGTGATCGCCACGGCTCGCCTTTGTCGATCATGGCCTGATAGACCGGTCGGATCAGCCGGCGACGACCCACGTTGGTCAGAAATCGCTCCACGGCAGCATCGGCCGGCCGGTAGCCCGAGGTGACGCAGCGCGGCAACCATTGAAGCAGGATCTCGGCGTTTGCGCTGCCCGTAAAGTGAAAGGTTCGGTCCAGCGCACTCAAGTTGCGGTCGCTTACCGGCTCTGGAAGCGACTGCAGGAAGTGCACCCATTCGTGGGTCGACCAGGCGCTGCTGGCGAGTTTCTCGGGGGGTGTGCCGCGCGTGAAGTCGTTCGCCGCAGCCTCTACCAGCGCAAAGCGTTGACTGACAGCGCGCGGAGCGTTTTCGGGCAGTCCTGGTTGTTCGAGCCACTCGTCCAGGCGAACCGTCGTCAGCAGCGCGGCTTGACCCTTGAACAACCGCTCGCGAAGATCGGCGGCGAACGCGGGTGTGTCGGTGGATTGCATCGCCAACCGATCGAACCGCTCCCTCAAGAATCGATCGAACGGTTCTCGACCCACGGTTTCTTCCAACAAGCGCAGCAACAAGTAACCTTTTTCGTAGGGCACATTCCCAGCCAGTGAGTCGGGGTGGTCGGCGGCACCGAGTGCGGTGTGCAATCGTGTCGTCGCATCGTCAGGGGCGACCGCTTTGAAGTCATCCTCCAAGTCGCGTCGTCCCAGGACCGCGAGCATTTCGCTGTAGTCACGGCCGCGCAGCTGTTCCATCAGCCGGCGTTCGACATAGGTGGTCACGCCCTCGTTGAGCCAGAAGTCGTTCCACGTGGCATTCGTGACCAGATTGCCCGACCACGAGTGCGCCAGTTCGTGCGCGATCATCGACACCAGCGATTTGTCGCCTGCCAGGATCGTCGGTGTGGCAAACGTGAGTTTCGGGTTCTCCATCCCGCCGAGTGGAAAACTGGGGGGAAGGATCAGCACGTCATAGCGGCCCCAAGCGTACGGGCCATACAACGTTTCGGCGGCCTGCATCATGACATCGACTTCATCGAGTTCTTCTGCCGCACCAGCGAGCACGGTTGGGTCGGCGTAGACACCGGTGCGCGGGCCGGTCGCGCGAAACTCGTAGTCGCCGACGGCAAGCGCCATTAAGTACGACGGAATCGCCAGCGGCATGTGGAACGCGTAGCGCCCATCAGCCAGCGTCGTCGTGGGATTCTCGGCACTCATCAGCGCCATCGCGCCGGGCGGTACCTGGATCTTTGCATCGTAGGTAAACCGTATCGCGGGAGAATCTTGCAATGGAATCCAACTGCGCGCGGAGATTGACTGCGACTGCGTGAAGAGCATCGGTTGCCGTTTGCCTGGTGTACTTTCGGCGGGCAGCCACAACAGCGCAGGAGCTGACGGGCCGGTGCGATAGGAAATCACGACCTTTTGTGTGCCGGGCTTGATTCGAATGCTCAGCGCTTGCCCGCGCACCGGATCGACAGCGGCCAGCGCGAAGGGCAGTGCCTCGCCGCTGGGCAGGCCGGTCACGGTCTCGATTGCCAAACCCTCTGTATCGAGCCACAACTCCGTCGCCGTTGGATCGCGCCGAAGCAATGTCAACGTGGCCGATCCGCCCAAGCTCTTGGCGGTGAAATCGACCGCCAAGTCCAGATCGAGGTGTGTCACCGCGATCTCCTGCGGCCGAGCGAAGGTGTGCGGGTCGGGCGGGGGACTCGCTGAGGGAAGCGATGTGGGGTGCGGGGCGCCGCAAGCAACCAGAAACGCCATTGAAGTGAGGGCGAGAAGACGCATGCACGCGATTGTAGAGGGAGGATCGTAGAATGGCTGCCGCGTTCGCTGCGGAGGGAACCACATGAGCCATCGCCGGGTCATCGTCGGGTTGTTGGTCTTGATCGCTTCGTGGGCTGCAGCCCATCCCAAACCGCCCGCCCCCGCGGAGGATGTGGCGGTACTCACGACGCCGTACGGCGAGATCGTGTGGCGATTCTTGCCACAGGCCGCCCCCGGTCATGTCACGTATGTAAAAGAGCTCATTCGCAAAGGTTTTTACGACGGAACCACGATGCACCGCGTGATCCCGCACTTTGTGGTGCAGGGGGGCGATCCCAACTCGAAGGACGCCGATCGAGCCAACGATGGTGAAGGACAAGCCGACCGCACGCTGAAAGCCGAGTTTAGCCCCACGTTGCATTACCGACCGGGCACCGTCGGCATGGCACGCGACACCGATCCCGACTCCGGATCGTGTCAGTACTTCATCGCGATCGACGACATACCGCGGCTCGACGGCAAGTACACGATCTTCGCCGAGGTCGTTGCGGGTCTTGATGTGGCGCGTCGCATTGCTCAATTGCCGCGCGACACCAATGACAATCCGCTCGAGCGCGTGGTGGTGAAGGCGCGGCTCGAAAAACGCGCGCTGCCACCGACGATCGTCTCGGCCACAGCCGCCGCAACGACCGGCGAGACAATCACAGGCCCCGACAAGCCCAAAGTATTCGACCCCACCGATAGCCAATGGGTAGCGCCACAACTGCAAACCAAAGTCGACGCGCGAGAACACAGGCTTCGCCTCGATGTCTCGATCGACGTGGATGGGTCGGTTCTCGATGTGCGCTTCACCGATCCAGCGAGCGCTGATACTGAGGCAGTGCTAAGCGCGGCACGAACCTGGCGCTTCGCGCCGGCGAGATTCGCCGGTCAAGCAGCCAAGGTGCGGATCGAGATCGACGCCGATGGAACCGATTTAGGGCCACCGCGCTAGTTGCTGACAACGAAAACCGCCCCCCGGAGCGCTCCGAGGGGCGGCTTCGACCCGAAGGACGCTCTGGAGACGGTCCGCAAGCT
>JANNUT010000225.1:0-70571 GCA_031395565.1 Acidobacteriota bacterium
CGATGGGGTCGATCGCGACGATCACGTTCGGCGAGATCGAGAAAACACTCGAGACCAACACGATTGGACCGATGCGCGTGACGCAGGCGCTGCTGCCGAATCTCAGGGCCGGAAAGAGAAAGCTGATCGTGAGCATCTCGAGCCGCCTTGGCAGCATCGAGGGGAACACGAATGGCACTTACTTCGGCTATCGCGAAAGCAAAGCGGCGCTCAACATGTTCATGCGTTCGATCGCGATGGAATTGAAGTCCGATGGTTTCACCTGCATCGCGATGAGTCCCGGTTGGGTGCGGACCGACATGGGCGGCCCGCAAGCAACGTTGAGTCCCGAGGAGAGCGTCAAGGGGATTCTCTCGGTACTCGAGTCGCTCAAACCCGAAGATTCCGGGACGTTTCGCTCCTATGACGGAGCGAAGATGCCGTGGTGATACGCCCGGTCTCCTAACGCCCAGCGCGGCCGCAGAGAAAAACCGCTCATGCCGCATCGGCTTGGGGGTCCTCCTCACGCGGCGCCACCAAGGCGAGTCCACTCGTCAACAGCGGGCCGGCGAAGAGCACAGCGGTCATGCACTTGACGATCAGGCGCAGGTTGGGGAATCCACTGAAGTAGTAGTAAAGCAGCGCGGCCGAACCAGCGACGAGTACCACCCCAGTGGCGCGTGGCCAACGGCGGGACGTGAACGCGAGTACGAAGAACGGCACGGTCGTGACCAGCAGTTGCATCAGCATCCCGACCGGATCGAGCACGTTGCTCCAGATATTGAACACGCCCCACGCCGTGCCGAAGATCAGCAAAATGATGAACGCCGAACGGTGGGGTCCCCAGTACGTGAAGAGCCAACTGAACATCCACGCAAAGGTGAGCACAGACAAATAGAACCCCGAGAGTTCATCGGGCATGTCGATGCTGTGCCCCGATCGCGAGTAGGCGTAAACGACAAACATCATCGCGCCGGTCACGAGATAGGCGTGATAGCCCGCCCTCATCGCAGCCCGCCGCTGGAACTCGTCCTTGTCACGCAACAGTCCTAGCTCGCGCAGCAAACCGGGACCGAAGGCGCCGGCCGCTGCGAGCAGCAGGAACCACCAACTGACGATCTGAGTCAGGACGAGGCCGGCGATCACCATCGTGCCTGCGATCCCCCCGACGCGAGTCGGGCGCCATTGATACCAGCGTGCCCCGTTGCTCATAAGTACTCCTCGTTGGCGCCCGACAGGGGCGCAGATCAAAACTGTCGAAAGCTTGTGCGTGCTAACGGCTCGTGTGCATCACAGGTTCGGGTCGAGGCTGAGTTCGTCGTACGGCACTGGAGCCGTGGACTTCATTTGCTCGATGATCTTCAGCGTCTGCTCGTCGGGGTGAAACAGCATGACCAGCGGCTCGGTGACGTCGACGATTTCCACGCCCTCGGCAACGAAGGGTGTCTCCCATTTCGACACGAGCAGCGAAACATTCGCGCGTTGTGCGACACCGCCAAGCTCGCCCGCGACGGTAGACAGCATGGCGTTCACGCCGACCGTCGAGAACGCTTGCTGGTGCAAGCGCACTTGTCTCCACTGGCCTTGTTGTTCCAGCTCCTTCATACGCGCCGAGTCGTTCGCCGCGCGGGCTTGTTCGAAGTCGGCGCGCAGTTTCTTGAATTGCTCCGCCACCGCGGGCGAGCGCCCGTAAGCCACCGCCACCGCGCGCGAATCGAACACGCCAACGCGCAAGCCGGGCTTGCCAGCGTTCTCTCCCGCTTGAACGACGGTCAGGGAACTGAAAGACAACGCGAACAGCAGGAAGGTGATGATCGAACGACGACGTTTCATGTTGGCCTCCGTTACCGTTTCTTCTCTTGACGGGGAGCGTCGTCATTGCCGGGAAGCCTGAACACCTCTTCCACGGCGACACCGAACACTCGGGCTATGCGGAGCGCGAGGCTGACCGAGGGGTTGTAGTTCCCCTTCTCGATGGCAACGACCGTTTGCCGGGTTACCCCGACGAGTTTGGCCAGTTCCTCCTGGGTCATCTCGCCGTGGAGGAACCGGTACCGCCGCACCTCGTTGAGAACCTCGCCGTCCATGCCCGAGAGAATGCCCCTGCTGAAGGGCAATGTCAAGTTAACTAGACATAATGTCTAGTTAACAAGACTGGCCGGCCCCGCCCCCCCCGGACGTACGGCCACCGAGCGCGCCGGCTCCGTCGTGCGGTGCGACGAGACGATGGCAGCACCTACCGGCGAAAGCGGCGAGCTACGATGGCAGATCAGGGAGAACCGGAAATGGCGATGACTTCTTCGATGCGAGCTTGCCGCGTGTCACTCGTGACCACGAGCCTCTTGCTCGCAAGCGGCGCGTCGTCTGCGACGCTCGCGGCCACCGATTACAAACAACTCGTCAACCTTTCGGCGAAGTGGCGGCAGTTCGAGCCGCCGGCCGTCAAGGAGTGCGTGCCCGATTACAGCACACGCGCGATGGCCGAGATGGCAAAAGGACTGGCGAGCTATCAACGGCAACTCGCCGCCATCGATACGACTGGCTGGACCACAGCGCAAATCGTCGACCGCGAACTGGTCGCTGCCGAAATGAACGGCATGGACTTCGACTTGCGCGTCCTAAAACCGTGGGCGCGCGATCCGGGTTTCTACGCCAGCGTGTTTGGCGAAGAGAGCGACGTCCCCGAGCACGAAGGACCGTCTAGCTACCCGAGCATCGATCTGTATCTCTACCAATATCCGTTGTCGACGTCTGATCAGAAACAACTGACGTGTCTGCTTGGCGCGATTCCGGCGATTCTCGACCAGGCGAAGATGAATCTGAAGGACTCGAATGCGCGCGATCTCTGGACTTTCGGCGCACGCGTTTTCCGCGAGCAGAGCGCGACGCTATCGGCTTTGGAGGCGGGCACGCTCGAGATGCACACATTAAATGGAAATGTGCACGGCGATCTCAAGGGCGCGGATGCTTCACTGATCAAAGCCGTGGCGCAGGCGCGTGAGGCGACCGATCACATTCGTCAGTGGCTGGAGAAGGAAGCGCCGTCGAAGACCGGCCCCTCCGGCATCGGCAAGGAGAACTACGACTGGTACATGCACAACGTGCACCTTTCCGCCTACGGCTGGGACGAGCAGGAAACATTGCTGCGCCGTGAACTCGAACGCGCGCGCGCCTCGCTGGCCCTCGAAGAGTTTCGCAATCGCAAGCTGCCACCACTCGACCCTGTCAATGATCCCGACGCCTACATGGGTCTCGCCAAGGCCAAGATGCAGGCGCTGACCGACTTCTTGATTGCCGGCGGGCTGGTCGATGACAAACCCTACTATCGCGATGCGATGGCGCAGCAAGTGGGGAGCTACACACCACCGGAAAAACGCAACTTCTTTTCTCACGGCATGGCGCTCGATCCGTCGGGGCTCTACTCGCATTCCTATCACTGGATCGAACTCGCGCGGCGCAAGTACGAGCCCAACGCCAGCGCGATCCGCGCCAACACCCCCTTGTATGACATGTACGACGGCCGCTCCGAAGGACTGGCGACCGCGGTCGAAGAGTTGTTGCTGCACGCGGGGCTGTACGACAACACGCCGCGCGGCCGCGAGATCGTCTGGATCATGCTGGCCAATCGCGCGGCGCGCGGGCTGGCGTCGCTCTACGTGCAGTCCAACGACATGACGTTGGAAGAGGCTGGTCAATTTCACGCGCGCTGGACACCGCGCAAATGGTCGGACCCAAACAGCGACCTCGTGGCGTTTGAGCAACTGCTCTACCTGCGCCAACCGGGCTATGGCACGAGCTACATCACCGGCAAACTCGAGCTCGATCGACTGATCAGCGAGTATTCATTCCAGTTGGAACAGCAGGGCAAGCCGTTCAGCCTGCCGGAATTCCTGCGAGCGATGAACAACGCGGGCGTCATTCCGTTTGCGCTGATCGAGGCGGACTTGGTGACGACACCGTTGCTCATCAAAAAGAAGGCGCGTTGAGCTTTACCGCGTCCTCGGGATTGGCAGAGCATCGAGACTTGCTTCCGCCCAGCGTTTCCGCAGGTAGACAAGATTGATGATCCAGGCGACGGGGTTGAGGCTGAGCAGCGTGAGCGCGATCCAGGCCCAGCGGCGACGCTGTGCGAAGAACCAGGCGAGCACTGCGTAAATGCCGCCGCAAATGATCACCGCACCGACGCCGGACTGGAACATCAGGCCGAGACCAATGCCGCCCAAGAGCGACATGACGCTAAAGTAGTAGCCCCAACGGAACGGCTTCTTCCCAGGGTTGCGCCGCCGGAAGCGCCGGTTGAGAACGAGCGCCACCACGATCGGCACGATGGACACACCAACGACGATGGCAATGAGCGTCAGCGCAATGAGGTTGGACTTGAGCGGAACCTGAGAGTCCGTCGCGAGACTCGGGCTCACCGCTGGTGTCGCGTCTTGCTCTCCCACCGTGACTATCACCTTGCCTCTCGCGCGGCCTGCCTCCAGATAACGTATCGCTTCAGGTGCCTCACTCAAACGGTACTGCCTGTCGATGACCGCCTTTATCGTTCCGTCCTGTATCAGAGTGCCCAAGAGGGTCAGATCCTGCTTGTTCATTGAAGCCAACATCATGCCCATGTCTTGACTCACCAACTTCGACAACAACAGAGCTTTGAGCGGACGGATCAAAGGCCCTGCCCATCGACCGTCGTTTGGTCCTCCACCTCCGACCAGTACGTACTTTCCGTTGGGATTCAAGATGCGTCTGAATTCCAACAACGAACGATTTGCAACGTTATCGATAACGATGTCGTAGCGTGCCTCGCCCTTGGTGAAATCGTCTTTCGTGTAATCGATCACTCGATCCGCACCGAGCGACCGGACCAACTCGATATTCCTCGTACTGCAGACGCCGGTCACATCGGCGCCGAACCACTTGGCGAGTTGAACCGCGAAAGTACCTACACCTCCCGACGCGCCGTTGATCAAGACCTTCTGCCCTGACTTGATCTGTCCATTGTCGCGAAGTGCCTGCAAGGCGGTGAGCCCTGCAATCGGGATAGAGGCAGCCTGCTCGAACGTCAGATTCGTGGGCTTTAACACCACAGGCCGAGTTTCGTTCGCACAGACGTATTCGGCCAACGCACCCATTTCCCCGCCGAACACTTCGTCGCCTGGTTTGAATTGCGTCACGTTTTTGCCCACGGCTTCGACCATCCCGGCGTAGTCAACACCGATTCGTGTGGTGCTTGGTGTGCGTAGTCCAAAGCTCAGCGGACGTACGACGTACGGCGTGCCTTCCATGAAATGCCAGTCCAGTGGGTTCACCGCAGCCGCGCGTACTTTGATCAAGACCTGATCGTCGTCGGGAACAGGCTTGTCGACGCGCTCGAGCCGCAGCACATCGGGTGAACCGAAGTTGTGATAGACGATCGCATTCATTTGTGGGGCAGCGCTCGAGGTTGGTGTCTGGGCTAGCGCTGCGCCGTTGAACATCAGAGCGGCTGCGATGACATGCTGACAAACAGCCAGGTATGTTGCCGACGAGGGTCTAGTGCATCGAGGAGTCATGCCGCATGCTAGGCGCGGTTCGTCCATTTCCGGCGACCTCTGGTCCGCCGATCGCGGCCGCTCGACGATTGAGAGTCCGTATCCCTATCCCCAGCCGGCTATCAGAAAGCGAGCTCGATCTCCAGAAGGGCAAAAGAAGACGCAGACACGCTTTCACAACAATTGACTGTGAAGTTCTTAGCGTAGGGGCGAGCATGCGATCTCCATGAACGCTCGCCTGCATCGTACAGCCAGGATTCTCCTGATCAGCCTGTCCGGCTTGCTGGTCCACGCTCACCCGTCACCGGTCGTTCCCGTTCCACCCGATTCGCCACGTTGGGAACTGGAAGGAAACGCCGAGGTGTCCGAGTACCAAGGGCGCAAGTGCCTGTCCCTCGACGGCGGTGCCGCGACCCTCAAAGACTTCGAGCTGCGTGACGGTGTGATCGATGTCGACATCGCCACACCGGCCAAGCGCGGCTTCTTCGGCATTCAGTTTCGAATTGCCAACGGCGGCACCGACGCCGAATGGGTCTACCTTCGCCCGCACAAATCGGGGCTGCCCGATGCGCTGCAATACACACCGGTCCTGCACACCGGCCTCAACTGGCAGATCTTCAACGGACCGGGCTTCACCGGTGCGCTTGACATCCCGAAAGACGTCTGGTTTCACGTGCGCCTAGAAGTCGTGGGAGCGCAGGCAAAACTGTACGTGAACGACATGGAAAAGCCGGCGCTCGTGATGCACGACTTGAAGAGCGGCGTTCAGAAGGGGCTCGTCGCGCTGGCTGTGTTGACGGGTGAAACTCACTTCGCAAATTTCCAGGTGCGCGAAACGCCTGCAGCACCGTGGGAACGTCATCCGCCCCCGATGCCGCCGGACACCATTACCAAGTGGAGCCTCTCACCGGCCTATGACGCGCTGTCGCGCCATCTCGAACGCCCGCTCTCCGCGTCGGAGCGCGACAGCATGCAGTGGCAGGAAGTGGACGCGGAGGCGCCCGGCTTTGTCGTCATCAACCGCTATCGCGACAGTCCGCATCCAAGGGTGACGTTCGCCAACGATTTTTCCAAGCGGCTGGAGCCGCAACCCGGCATGCAGGTCGTGTATGCGCGCACGACGATCGTTTCAGAGCGCGAGCAGGTCAAGAAGCTTTACCTGGGCTATAGCGACGACGTCAGCGTGTTCTTGAACAATGCGATTCTCTTCCGCGGCCGCAGTGCGCAGAATTTCCGCGACCCAGGCTTTCTTGGAATCGTGAACCCCGAGAATGACGCGATCTACCTTCCGTTGAAGAAGGGTCGCAACGAGTTGGTGCTTGCCGTGAGTGAGCTTGGTGGCGGATGGGGATTCATTGGCCGCTTGGTGGAGCCATAGATAGTGATCGCCGGTCGATCGCGGGACGCATCCGGGGAGCGAACTGCGGCGATTGGCCATCGCTCACGTCAGGGGCACGGATGCTGATTCAGCCTGACGAGATCGTCTCCATCGCCCAACCCGGTTTCTCCAGCAGCCGTGCGTCCGGTGACGAGCCAGTAGTACGCGTCCCCCGCGATCGGAGTCAACACGTCATCCTGAAAGGTGCGTGTTAGGTTGCAGAAGCGGCCGGCATACGGGTTGCTCCCCGGTGTTTGTGTGTAATCACCACCGGCCAGCAGTACGGAAAGCGAGCCCCGATAGAGTTGGTACCTCGTAAAGCTCGGGTCGCTCTGCCAATTGACCCTCGGTTTGCCGATGACGGTGAAAAGGGTGAGGCCATCGTTGAGGTCGCAGGCATCACCTTGAGTATCGAGGTCGATGTTGAACTGACGGTGGTTGGCGATGGAGGGGCAGTTGTCACACGCGTCGCCGACATCGTCGTCGTCTGCATCCTGTTGTCCGGGGTTCGTTACCAATGGACAGTTGTCGCATGCGTTTCCCAGCGTGTCGCTATCACCGTTCGCTTGATCGGCATTGGCGACGACAATGCAGTTGTCGCACAGATTCGGTACGGTGTCCCGGTCTATGTCGACACCATCGCGGTTCTCATCGACGAGCCCGTTACAGTTGTTGTCGAGACCGTCGCACATTTCCGAACGGCCGGGATTCTGGTTGGGAAGAACGCCCGGGCAGTCGTCGCAGTCTGGATATCCGTCTCCGTCCATGTCCGCCGTGCAGTTGCAAGCAATTCGATGGAACTGCGCAGAGTGGCCGGGGGGCTGTCCTGCAGACTGCGACCAGACGACGCCATCGTCGACTCCGTTCCAAGCGAGCGAGAGTGTGTTTATTTCTGCACCTGTCGGAGTCAGATCGATCGGTGGCGCCAGCAGCGCACCGGAGTTCGAAACTCTCGCATATTTCGTTATCCCGCCGGAAGCTTCCGGCGGAGCCTGGACCCAAGCTGCGTGAAACTCGTTACCCGTTCCTTGGAGTCGCGGCAGGTAGGGGATATCGGGCGCGACGCTCGTGATCTGAACATCGGGTGTTAGCGGGTTGCCATCCAGATCGAGAGTCTTGAACCATAGTTCGTCCGCTCCGGTCCTTTGGTCGGACCAAATCAAACCGAAGCGATCTCCATTCCATGCGATGTCAGCGCGTTCCGAGAGGTTGGGGCCCGACACGATGGCAGCCTCGCCTCTAATCACCTGGCAGTCGTCGTCGACGATCGTAAGAGCTACGTCACGATCAGGGTAGTCCCAGCGGTCGTGGACGATCGCAAAGCGCGACCCGCTCGCGGCCATGCGCGGCGAAGTGTCCAGGTTGGGCGACGGTGACAACAGGACTTTCCCGCACGCAATGTTTCCGAACTCATCGAGGGCCGCAAAGAACAGCTGACGGCTGGATGTCTCGGATACCACTTCGGTCCATGCCGCACCAAACCGTCGACCGGACCACGCGAGAGCGGTCCCCTCAGGGCTGCCAAGCGTATTGGAGACGACTCGCGGCATTCCAACGGTGTTGGCGGAAGGATCGATGCGGCGGAACCAGACGTGAGAACCCACAAGCTCGTTCCAGAGCAAACCAATCTCACGGCCGCTCCAAGCGAGCGCTGGCTCACGCGACTCGGCGCCGTCGAGTGACACGTTAATGTCGGGTCCGATCTTTCCGCCCTGTCGGGTGAGTGTCGTGAAATACACCTCGCTCGGGTCAAACCCCGGGTTCCTGTGGTCCTCCCACGCGACTCCGTATTCACTCCCAGTCCAAACCAGTGCTGTTTGGAAGGAGTCCAATCCACTCGGTACGAGCGCTCCGGTTAGCGCCGACTCGCTCGCAGCGTTGCAAGCGCGTGTGCAGGAAGCAGCCTCGTCGATTTGGCCATTGCAGTTGTCATCCAATCCGTTGCAGACCTCCGTTGCGCCGGGAAAAGCCGTGGGACTGCGATCGCTGCAATCGGTGGTGGAACCGAATGGACAAGTGACCACTCCAGGGTTACCGAATCCATCGCCATCGCGATCGACACAGGGTTGTGCAATGACGAAGCTCTCGAAGGTCCCGACTAGCGCGGCCACAACTTGGCACGCGCTCAAACGCCAGAAAGGTCGGCTCATGAGCCCTCCCGCGAGAGCTTACGCCGCTTGGCGGCCAATCGGACTACCAAACCTAAAGGCACGTTCGAGGCGCCGGCTTACCATCGCCCGCTGGGCTGCGAGAAAGACATGGACGAGTCGTTATTCCTGAAGTTCCCACGTAGGCGGCTCTAGAAGTGCTGGCAGCTCCGGAGGCTGAGGCCGGTCTGTTGGAACAACAATCGCAGCCGGGTGCTGGCAAGCGCCTGCAGATGAGCAGTCGAACGCGGCAACCTGAGCGCCGAAATTGCAGTTCAAGTCCGCGCCGTTCATGCAATAGGCCTCCTTCGAGACGAGCGTCCGCGAGAGCGAGACACGCGAAAAGCTCCGCGCCAAGATCCGGCCATCAACACTTAGCTCGCCGAGTTGAAGATAGGAGTTCCCCGACACATACAGATCACCGTAAAAGGTGGACTTCCAGCCTGCCGTAAGCCTGGAGCCAGCGCTGACTCCTGCCGACCGCGGGGTGCGGTCCTCGGGTCCCCCGATCGAGACCCCGGAAACAAGGTTCACGCTGCTGCGATCGTCTGCGAAGAGGTGGATGTTGCCGTTATCGCGAAGTACCACGTCACCGACGTTCACGCTGGACTGGATCTGCGGGGACAGAGGACACCACACTTGTTGTCGTGCATGGAACTGCGCCAGACTTCTCCGTCGTCGGACCACTGATAAACAACGACAACCTCGTTCTGATCGAATTCGCAATCGAAAATCCGGCCGCGATGAGACTGCTGGAACGCCAGCCCGGCGCCGGATTGACCTTTATGTTGAAAATGGAGCGATGGGGTCTCGACGTCAGATGCGTCCTTGACCATCGGCACAGCCCGCCTGTCGCGCGGATCGGGCGCCTGCAACAGAGCAACTCCCCCTGCGACGCCCTCGAGTCGAACACTGCCGGTCGTCAACACAGAGTTTCCTACGCACGTTCCTCGGATCCGCATCGTCGCGCCCGGGGACTTCTGAACGGCAGGCAGTGCCTTTTCGAGGCTCTGGCCCGTGTCGCAATTGACCTCGAGAACCGGCGGTTGGGGAACGACGAACGGCGGGAGCGCCGCTAGAATCAGACCAAGCAGCACCGAGGCCATAGCTGCCCCCTCCGTCGTCGCGGAAACTCGCGACGGCTGATCGGTTCAACAGCGTACGGCCAACACCTGAGTCCGGGGCTAGAGAACGGTCAAGTAAGCTATCGCGCTGCCGGGCGAAGCCCGGCCCCACATTGAGGGAACGGTCGACAACTTACCGGCGAACAGCAGCGCATCGACCACCCGATGAAACAGCTCGCCACCAACTCGCGCCCTCGATGGCGGACGCGGAACTCCTCGTGGAAGGAAGTGTCCCGTGCACGGTCAAACACGGCGACTCAGATTCGAGCGGGGTGTTCGCATGCAGTCCCAAGTGAGAGGCAGCGCGCTAGTACCGCCACATCTGCGACACGTCAGTTGGACGAAGTGGTCGTGGTGCGTGCCCACCGCTCGATCATCGCGCGCAGGTCCTGCGGCCGGATCGGCTTGGTCAGATAGTCGTCCATCCCGGCCGCGAGGCAGCGCTCGCGATCGCCGCTCAGCGCGCGCGCTGTGACGGCGATGATCGGCGTTCGGGCTCCGGTCTCGCGCGCGCGGATCGCACGGGTCGCTTCGTAGCCGTCGGTCTCAGGCATCTCGCAGTCCATCAACACCAAATCGAAGCGGCCACTGGCCCAGGCGTCGATCGCTTGCCGACCATCGGAAACAAGTTCCACCGTGCAGCCCATCTTCTCGAGCAACCGGCGAATCAGAAGTTGGTTGACGGCGTTGTCTTCGGCGACAAGCACGCGCACGTCCAGCGATCCGGCCGCGACGACTGGAACGGTGATGGCCCGTTCCGGGAGTTGACCAACAGGCAGCGGCAGTTCGACAAAGAAAGTCGAGCCGCGGCCCGGCTCGCTCTCTAGGCCAACAGCGCCGTCCATCAGCGCAGCAAGCTGCCGTGCAATCGCGAGCCCGAGCCCGGTACCACCGAAGCGACGCGAGGTCGACGAATCGACCTGCGTGAACTGCTGAAACAACGCCGCCTGGCGCTCGGCAGGAATCCCAACACCGGTGTCGGTGACAGCGACTCGCCAGCGATCGGACTGACCATCGACCGCGATCGCTGGCGTTACGCGCAGGATGACCTGTCCTCGTTCGGTGAACTTGATCGCGTTGGTCGTGAAGTTGAGCACGATTTGCCGCAAGCGCAGCGGATCGCCGAGTACCGCCGCGGGAAGTTCGTCGGAGATCTCGACGAGCAGCATCAACCCCTTCTGCTGCGCCGAGTTCTGCGCCAAGTCCCTGATTGCTTGCAACACCTCGCGCAGATCGAAAGGGATTCGCTCGAGCTGCAGTTTGCCGGCCTCAATCTTGGAAAAGTCGAGCACGTCATTGACGATCCGCAGCAGCGTCTCGGCCGATCGCCGCGCGATCGTCAGGTCGGTGCGCTGCGATTCGGCGAGTTCGGTGTCGAGCACCAGGTCGGTCATCCCGATCACACCGTTGAGCGGTGTGCGGATCTCGTGACTCATGTTGGCCAAAAACTCCGAACGTGCCGATGCAGCAGCCTGAGCGGCATCGCGTTCGTGCTGCAATTCAGCAGTCCGTTGGGCGACCTTGCGTTCGAGCTCCGCCGCAAGCCGCTGCAGCCGTTGCGTCCGCCGTCGCACGATCGCGATTACCACCCCGCCGACCGCCACGGCGCACAGCAAATAGAACGACACGGTCTGGTAGAAGTGCGGCTGCAACGTGAAAGCCACCGACGCCGTTTCCTGCCCCCACTCGCCAGCGCCGTTCGAGGCGGCCACACGAAAGACGTAGTCCCCGGGTGGGATGTTCTCGTAGATCGTCGAGCGCTCCGCGGTCGCAGGGTTCCAGTCTTCGTCGATCCCTTCGAGCTTGTACTTGAACCGCACGCGCGTCGGCACCGAAAGATTCGCGGCGGTGTAGCGGAACTCGAGGCGGCCGCGCCCCGGACCGAACACGCCGCCAGAGTTCCCGGCCGGCCGGCCGTCGACCGACCAGTCGGTGATCATCGCCGGTGCCGTCGATCCGGCTGCCGGGCCTTGCCGTGGGTCGACCACCGAAATGCCTTGCGAGGTGACGAACCACAGCGCGCCATCTGGAGTACGGGTGATGCGCGGTTGGCCGCTCGAGCTGCAGTAGTTGCTGCGCAGTCCGTCCTTGCGGTTGAACACCTGCACCTTGCCGATTTTCGGGACACCGCTCTCGACCACGAACTGGCGCGGATCGACGGCGAAGATCCCGCCGTGGCTGCCGGCCCAGATCCGTCCGTCGTCACCTTCCGCAAGCTGCTGCACCCAGTCGTCCGGCAGACCGTGCTCGCGCGAGATCACGATCGCCTGCCCATGCGCGACACGCACCAGACCTGCGCCATCGCTGCCGAGCCAAAGCACACCGTCGCGCGCTTCGACCAGCGTGGTGATCGTCGGAAAAGCTGCCGGCATGCGCCAGGCGACGAAATCGCGCTCGCCGTCGATGCGCACCACCGCTTGCCGCGTGCAGATCCAAACGCCGCCGTCGCGCGCCTCGCCGATGATCCAAGTCATCGAACCGAGCCGCTCGGTATCGACCTTGCGCACCGTGCAGCGTGCGCCGTCGAAGTGAATCAACTTGTCGCCGGATTGCAACAGAAGCCCTCCAGCGTGCAGAGCGATCATCGACCCGATTCCGTCAACGGCTTCGGGTGGCAACGGCACGATCGCAAGTCGTTCGTCGCGCGCGGCGACCAGCCGATCCCGCGTGGCGAACCAGATCGTTCCCTCACGATCTTCGGCGATCGCAAAGACCGAGCGCCCCTTCAAGAGCCCCTGCGGATCGGCGGGGCGCCAACGGTCGTGCTCGAACACGTCGGGTCCGGCATCGCCGTTCGTGACCCAGACCCGGCCGCGCCGATCGGCGAGCACCGCGATTGCGTCACTGCGCGACAACCCTTCGAGTGTGGTGTAAGTCCGCACCGCCGGAACTCGAAAGCGATTCAATCCTCCGCCGCGCGTACCGACCCAGACGTTTCGCTCGCGGTCTTCGAACAGACTGCAGACCGCTTCGTCGGCCAAACCGTCGCGCCGCGTGAAAACGCTGAACCGCTCGCCGTCCCATCGCACCAGTCCGCCCCACGTGCCGATCCAAAGTGCGTCGTCTTGGTCGACGAGCAGGTCTGCGATTCCAGGATCGGGCAGCCCGTCCTTCGGTCCGAGGAATCGCCAGCGTCCGTCGTGCAACACCGCAAGTCCATCCAATGTGGCCGCCCAAAGTTCACCGCGGAACCGCCGGATCGCGAACGTCACGGTGTCGGGGTTGTAGCTCTCGTAGCCGACGATCTCGGTGCGCCCGTCACGAAATCTCTGCACGAACCCCGCAACGGCGAGCAGCAACGATCCATCCGGCTCGGAAAGGATCTCGTGGATCCGTCCGTCGAACGTGGTCACCACCTGGACCTTCCCGCCGGCCAGCCGACAGAGCATTCCTCCGGCGCCGATCCAGATCGTTCCATCGGGTGCCTGTCGAATCGCTCGCACGAACGGGCGCTGTTCGTCCGGCACAGTGAAGGTGGTCACGCGACCATCGCGATAGCGATAAAGAAGCCCTTCCGAGCCGATCCAGACCGCACCGTCCGGAGCGGTGTAGAGCGCGGTCACGACCGTGCGCGCCAACTGCGGCGCTCGCGGCGGCTCGAACGGCATCACCCGCACGCCGTCGAACCGCGCGAGCCCACCCTCTGTCCCGATCCAAAGCAGCCCGTCCGGTCCTTGGGTCAACGCTTGGACCTTGTTGTGCGGCAGTCCGTTATCGCTATCCCAGGCGTCGACGAGGTATTGAGTTAGCGGGCGATGGGCCTGCTGGGCGTTCGGTTCTGAAACACTCGCCGCCAGCAACAGCAGTGACGCGAGGAGTGCGCGCAGCCAAACACCAGCCCGACTTGCTTCCCTCGTCTGGTCGGCTCGTAGTAACACGTACGCTCCCGTCCCGAGGAAGATAGGTTCCTGACGAGTAGGCCAGCACGCCTGTCAAGCAGGGTGGGCTCCTCTCCCTTTGGGGCCTCGCAATTCCCTACGTATCGACCTCCGTGCGGTGTTGGCGCACCGCCAGGTGTTTCGCTGCTGCCGGTCATTGATTGCATGTGCACTGGAAGTGATCACCACGACCCACTCCTAAACAGCATCGAGCCGTTGCGTCGGCTTCGCGGCGTCAAGCGGATCAAACAAGCGCCAGAAGTGAGAGGTCAACGGCCGCGCAGCGACTCAGCCCACCCCTCACTCAGGGGCACGCCCTCCCCGCGCGGGTTGCGCCGCTCGAGCGCGTACCGAGCGTGCCGTAACCGCAGATGTTGCGTCCGCGCACGAGATACGAGGACACGCTTCCCACTGCTGGGCTCGCGGGATCGTTCGCCGTCGTCGCAGTGATGTACGTCGCCACGCAGGTCGCGTGTGCGCTCGTGAAGTCGGATGGTGTGGTGCTGCGCAGCACGTCGTACTGGATCGGGTTAGACGTACCGGGCGAGCTCGGAGTGACCCGGTCAAGCGTGGCGTTGACGGGGACCTTCTCGATCGTGAGCGAGCGGGCCTCGCTCGGCAGACTCCACGTCGAGGAATCATTGTCGCAAGAGTCGGTGTTGTTCGTGACGTAGCCCACAGGCCGAGTGCACTCGCTCGCGGTGGAGGTTAGATCGCCGAAGCCGTCGCCATCGTTGTCGCGATACCACGTCAGGGGCGTGCACGCTGTTGCGCAGTAACGCGCGCCGGTACCGAACGTACTTCCCGGATAGGTTTCGTAGTCTCCACCGAAGATGATCATCTCCGTGCCGGTCCAGACCGCGACGCCGTCGGTTCGCGGTGTGGGTGCGTTGACGGTGCTGATCGGCGTCTACACGTTGGCAACAGGGTCGAAGCTGCCGCCGTCACTGAACTCGGTCGTGATGATTGCGTCAGGATCGTAGGAGCGTCCGCTCCAAACGATCATGCGCGATCCGGTCCAGACGGCGGCCTGACCCTGTCGTGCTAATGGCGCGTTGACGAGCGAGGTCGCGATCCATGTGTCAGCGGAAGGATCGTAGATCCCCCCGGGCATTAGTCTCTCTCCCCGTGTCGGCGTAACCGCCCCAAACAACGATTCTCGAGTCCGTCCACAACAGAGTCTGGCCGCCGTAAGTCATCGGCGCGTTGGTGTGCGGGATGGCGCGCCACGAGTCGCTGGATGGGTTGTATCGCGCACCACCGACCGCGGCCGGATACACGGCTCCCCAGACGATCATCTCGGTGCCGGTCCACACCGCGGAGTGGGACTTGCGGCGGCTCGCGACCTTCTGCAGCGGACCGCTCCAGGTGTCGGGAGTGCACGACCCGCTCTGCGGCAAATCCGGCACGCGGCCGAGGCCAGCGCTCTCCGACACGAACGTCGACACATCGATGAGCGCACCGTCACTCGCTGGCATCTCGCTCAAGTGCTCCCGCACGGACGTCCACAGATGGTCGACCAGGATCGCGCGCGCCAAGCACTCGGCGATGAGTTGTGGGTCGTTGTCGAGCGCGTCGAACAACTCGCGCAGCATGGAGGCGTTGCGCGTCTCGCGTGCCATGCGCTCGACCTCCGCCTGAAGCATTGCGGACGAGATGCGCACGCCCCATCGCTGCTCGAGTTCGACCGAACGCTCGATTACGTCCTGCGCATGCTGGCGAATAACGCTTTCGGGAAGCACCGCATCGAGCGCGGGCTTGCGCGTGTTATTCGCCGCGGGCCAGATGCGGTGGTTCCAGTGGACGCGTTCGATCGCGGTCATGCCAGCGACTCTCGCGTCGATGTCGAGCGTACCGCCGATCGCAGCGGAAGCAGCAGCAGTCAGCATCGCTAAGAGAAGAAGTAGGGTTCGTCGGATCATTGTCGACCTCCGGCATGGCCACGCCGGAGCGGTTCGTCCGACGAGGTAACCGGCCGCAGTCACGACGTCGCGGCGCGCGCCGCGCTTGACGAGCGCTGCTCGTCAGTTACCGCGGTCAGGAAATCGGAGACAGGTTCTTCAAGTTACATTGCATAGGCGTTCCACGGGCTGGGTACTCACCGTTCAATCCGAAACGAAGTCGGCGTCGACCCACGCCGGTGCGGAGACAGAAGGGAACGTTGACTGCCGTCGCCAGCCTTCGATACCGACTGTTCGTGTCAGATTTGCGCCACGGAGAGCTTCGCTTACGCGGGTGCAGAGGCAGGATTAATCGGCGCGCATGAGATGCGTCGCGACCTCTCGGCAGCACTCACTAACATGGACCTCGGGGAGCGTGTGTTTTCTACAGCACTCGCGCAACAATCGGCCTCACATCAGAGCGTCACCCTTCTCAGTCTAAGGGCGTTCCCAATGACCGAAACCGAGCTGAGGCTCATAGCCGCCGCCGCGATCATCGGAGAGAGCAAGAGCCCGAAGAACGGATAAAGGAGCCCGGCTGCTACCGGAACGCCCAGGACGTTGTAGATGAACGCGAAGAACAAGTTCTGGCGAATGTTACCCATGGTGGCTCGCGAGAGCGTACGCGCACGTGCGATACCGCGTAGGTCCCCTTTGAGAAGCGTGATTCCCGCGCTCTCGATGGCCACGTCGGTCCCGGTCCCCATCGCAATGCCGACCTGCGCTTGCGCAAGTGCGGGCGCGTCGTTGATGCCATCGCCCGCCATCGCCACGATCTTCCCTTCCGCTTGAAGCTTTCGGATCGCGTCCGCCTTGTCGGCCGGTAGGACCTCCGCGACGATCTCGTCGAGCCCGAGCTTCTTGCCGACCGTTTCAGCTGTTGCCCGACTGTCGCCGGTCAACATGACGATCTTGATGCCCTCGTTGTGCAAGAGGTCGATAGCTTCCTTGCTTGACTCTTTGAGAGGGTCTGCAGTTCCAAGCAGTCCCACGGCCTTGCCGTCGACGCAAACGAACATCACGCTCTGTCCGTCTTGGCGCGAGGCCTCCGCGCGGGCGGTCAACGCTCCGCCATCCACTCCGAGATCCTGGAGAAGTGCGGCGTTGCCTAGCGCAACGGCTTTGCCCTCGACGCGCCCTGTAACACCTTTACCGGTCACCGAACGAAAATCCTCCGCCGACGTGAGTGCGATCGAACGTGCCTCCGCAGCGTTGACGATCGCGGCGGCCAGCGGATGCTCGCTGCCCCGTTCGACGCTCGCTGCAAGCCTCAAGACGTCCGTCTCCGAAAACCCGTCGCTCCCGACGACCGTGACCACGCGTGGCTTGCCCTCAGTGAGGGTGCCCGTCTTATCAACGACGAGCGTATCGACCTTTTCGAGTGCTTCCAGAGCAGCCGCGTCTTTGATCAAGACACCCGATGTCGCTCCACGGCCGACGCCGACCATGATGGACATCGGAGTCGCGAGCCCCAACGCGCACGGGCACGCGACGATCAGCACGGCCACGGCGTTGACGAGCGCGTGAGCGAGACGTGGCTCAGGCCCGACAAGTGACCAAGCGACGAACGTCAGGATCGCCACGATGACGACCGCCGGAACGAAGTAGCTAGAGACGACATCGGCGAGCCGTTGGATCGGCGCCCGGCTTCGCTGAGCCTCGCCCACCATTCGAACGATCTGGGCGAGGAGGGTATCGCTACCAACAAGTTCGGCACGCATGACGAAGCCACCTGTGCCGTTGATGGTCGCTCCAGTGACTCGGTCACCCGGCTTTTTCTCGACGGCTCCGGGCTCACCGCTGACCATCGACTCATCCACGGCGCTTTCTCCTTCGAGGACGACTCCGTCCACAGGGACTTTCTCGCCCGGTCGCACGCGCAAACGCTCACCGACCTTAATCTGCTCCAGCGACACATCGCTCTCGGTGCCGTCGCCGGCCACGACGCGAGCCGTCTTCGGCGCGAGGCCGAGCAGCGCTCGGATCGCGCTGCTCGTCTTGCTGCGTGCGCGCAACTCGAGCACCTGACCCAGCAACACCAGCACCGTGATGACGCTCGCCGCCTCGAAGTAGCGATCGACTTGACCGTGATGTCCGCGGAACGACGGCGGAAACCAAGACGGGAAGATTGTGGCAGCCACGCTGAATGCGTAGGCCGCGCCAGTGCCGATGCCGATCAAGGTGAACATGTTCGGGCTGCGGTTGATGAAGGATGCCCACATCCGTGTGAAGAATGGCCAGCCCGCCCACAGCACCACCGGTGTGGCTAACACCAGTTCGGCCCAGGCTTGCATGGCCGGGGAGAGGAACCGCTGCAACGGCGCGCCAGGGAGCATCTCGCCCATCGCCATCACGAACACCGGTACCGTGAGAACGAGCCCGACCCAGAAGCGACGGGACATGTCCGTGAGCTCGGGATGATCTTCTTCGTGAGCGGTCGCCGTCCGTAGTTCGAGCGCCATCCCGCAGATCGGACAGATCCCAGGAGCATTACGGAGGATCTCCGGATGCATTGGACAGGTGTACTGGAGGGGACTCGCACTCTCGGACGTCGCGCCGGGAGTTACCGATGGCGCGAGAGCCGTCATTCCGGGCTGCACGAAGCGCCCCGGATCCGCGACGAACTTATTTAGACAGCGGTCACTACAAAAGTAGTAGGTCACCCCAGCGTGTTGGGTACTTCCGCCCAGCGAAATTGCGGGGTCGACCGTCATCCCGCATACCGGATCGGTTAAGGCCTCGAGAGTCTGTCCGCTGGACTGCGCGTCAGGACTGTGAACGTTTCCAGGATTCATGAGTGTCTTCCCTCACACGCGCATCGTGACGGGTCGTTTCACACGGAGAGATGATTTCGGCGCTCATCACACATCGACGTTGCTACCGCAATCGAGGCGACGGCGAACCCCAAGCGATGGTCGACCGGTATGCACTCTCGTCTGATCCTTCGGGTCAGAATTCCCACTGCCAGGCGAAATGAACCATGTAGCTCTGCGCAAGTTGGGGACCATCCAGGGATTGCACGATCGGCACGCCACCTTCAACAAAAAACTGCTGACCTTTGAAAAATGTGCCTGGAGGATGGAAGGTGGCTCCCAACAACGCGTCAACGCGCTTGCCGCCTTGGAGCTTTGAGTCCTTTGGCGGCTCATCGGTGGGATCGAGCGAGAGATCAGACCCGCGGATGTTGCCCCAATAGTCGCCTCGCAAGCCGATCGAAAGGCTCACTTAACTCGCCATGTTTCGTGTCACCCAGACTCGCGGTTGGTACCGGTCTCCCAATCTGTACCCGTGCTCGTTCGCACCAAGACGGGCCGTTGCGTCGGACATTGCGCCCCAACTCCATGGCAAAGCTCGACCGAGATAGGTGACGCCCGGTAGCAGCGCATACGTCCCCGACCCCGTTTGCATCGGGTATTCAGTCCGAGAACCCTCTGCATCGCGTTGGTTGACCGAGCCCGTAGGCAAGACGACTCCGAAATCAAGAAGAACTCTATGTCGAAGCTCCGGGGCGGCAAACACCGAAAAAAGGCCGCGCAATTCGACGTCACCAATCCCATCGCTTCGCTCCGTCGATCGGGTGCCGTCGCGGTGGAGCTCGCCCATCGACATCCCGACGTAGGGGATCATCGCCAGAATCGTGGTGCGCGCCGTCGGCGCGTACATCACCATCGCCATGTGCATTCCCATCGTCATGTCGGTCGGGGCCGTCGCGAAATTGTCGAGTACGCTCGCGTCGCTGACGCGATTCGATCCAACGCGCATGCCATCCAGTTGCTCGTACATGAATTGATAGCCGACCATCCACCGTTCCGCCCGGCCAATCATGATGCCGAAGGGTAACGGAGCCGCCATCATGTCCCGCATCTCGGGGTCCTGAGTGTTGCTGCCGCTCATCTCCATATTGCTCATCGGCGGGTCCCCGGCGTGGTGTTTGGTCACGAAATTCGATTCGATCCTCGTTGGACTAGAAGCCGGGATGCTGAGGGGTTGCATCCAAGCGCCTCGCTATTTCTTGGACCGCTTGTTGATCAAAACGACCAGCAGAACTACCACCCCCGCACCGGCTAACCACCAAAGCGCCATCCCGCTGCCGAGCCATCCACCCATCCATCCGTCGTGGTTCATCATGAAAAACCTCCCGCTCTGTCGATGTTACTTGTGCGAGCCCATCGACTTGTCGTCCATGTTCTTCATGCCCGGCATGGAACTCATACCCTTCATTTCGTTCATGTCCTTCATCATCGGACACTGCGCCATGGAGTCCTTGCCCATCTGCATGTGCTCCATCATGTGCGCCATCTTCTCGTCTTCCATCTTCGCCTTGCGCTGATCCATGGCGACCTGTTGGTCTACGATCCGCGTGATGACGGTGGCCATCAATGTCATCTGCTTGTTCTCCGGCGCGCGGTTCATCTTCGCGACCAGTTCGGTGAGTTCGGCGTCCTGAGACTTCGTGTCCGCAGCGAGCTTCTTCTTCTGTTCCATCATGTCCTTGCAGTGACCCTTCATTTGCCCCTCGGTCATCGGCATCACTCCTGCGGGGACGGAGGGTCCCGCTTGGACTGTCGACACGACGGCCAGGGCGAGGGCCAGTGCAAGGCTGAAACCGGTGACGAAGTTTGTTCGCGTTCGGTCGGTCATTTTCTTCTCCTGGTTGTTGTAGTCCGTTTTTGTCGACGGCCTACGGAAAGCGGCATAGGTGTGGAAACAGCTTCCCCGCTCGCCGCAACGGAGCTCACGCACACCGTGCACCGATGCGGGGGAGTGCGCTCTGGGGTAAAACCCTACCGTTGGCTAAGACCAAGTGCGCCACCGTGTTAGATCGAATCCGATGAGCACTCACTGGCTCGAATTCGCCCGGGCAGACACGCCGCCCAACGGACCTGCGATACTCTCCCGGCATCACAAAACGAGGGGCCAGTGCTGTATTCACGGTCTTCGGCATGAAGCTCGTAGTCTCAGAATCGTGACCCGAATGCGCGCGGTGACACCGGCGTGCCGTCTGGCTGCGCTCGGCCCAGCGGTGCACTGGGTGGTCCGCGCGTTGATTTCACTCGCACAACTCACGGCCGCATTCAGTCCATCAGCGCTACTCGCGGCGCCGTCCGAGACCGTACCGGCAATCACCTCATCCGTGCGGAACGAATCGCCCACCGCGGTCGAACCGATGTTGGCGGTCGCGAACGATGACTCGCTCGATGACGACGTGCGCGTCCGCGCGATCGAGCAGCTGGCCGATCCTGAGATCGCCGATCGGTTTCTCGAGCACCCCAACGGGAGACTGCGAGCCGCCGCGGTTCGACGCACGGCGCGTCGCGAGACGTTGATCCAAGCAGCATTTGACGATTCCGATCCGAACGTGCGCGAAGCCGCGACGGCTCGACTCGACGATCAGGATCTGTTGGTCAACATCGCGCGCCGCGAGCAGAACCGCGCGGTTCGCTTCCAGGCGGTCAAGCGCATCGAAGGGGACGGTCGGTTGGCAGATCTGGTGCTGAACAACAGCAACCGTGAACTGAGGGCGTTGGTGACTCCGCTCATCAGCAGCCCGGCCCGGCTGATCGAGATTGCACGTCGATACGACGACGACTCGCGCCGAATCGCCCTTTCGCGCATTAGAGATCAGCGGCTAATCGCTCAACTCGCTGAGTCGGGCGAAGACGCTGGGCTGCGCCTCGCCGCGACCTTCCAACTCAACGATCCAGAGGCGCTCGTGCGTCTCGCACGCAATGCGCCCCATCAAGCCCAACGCGCGGCGGCGATTGGCAGATGCAACGACGCCACGCTCATCGCTGAACTGGTCGACTCCGAGCCAGATGACGAGCTGCGCGCCGCGGCAGTGTTGCGACTCAGCGATCCCGCGCGGCTCGAAACTGCTGTACGTCACGACAAAGCCGCGAACGTGCGGCGCGCCGCTGTCGAGCGGCTCACGGACAACGCGCTGCTGATTGAAGTCGCGACTCACGATCCCGATCTCAGCGTGCGTGCTCGCGCCGCGTCGCGACTCAGTGACCAGCGGGCGCTTGGCCAAATTGCAACAACCGATCGCTCGCCCGAGGTGCGACGCGCCGCCGCGGCACGGCTCAGCGATCCCGCGACGCAACGCAACGTAGTTCTCAACGATCGAGACGGCAGCGTGCGTGCGGCTGCGCTAGCGCGACTGTCCGCTGAACCGGAATTCGTTCAGCAACTCGCACTCAACGACCCCTCGGCCGAGGTTCGATTTCTCGCCGCAGCGCGCTTGGACTCGCCGCCGCTGCTCGCGCGGATTTGCCTGCGCGACCGCAACGTACATGTGCAGCGCGCCGCACTCGCTCGACTCAACGACCAGGCAGCGCTCGGACGAATCGCGCGGTCTCACCCGAATTGGTTGATTCGGCGCGACGCGGCCACTCGCTTGTCCAACCCCGATCTGCTGTTCGCGGTTGCTGCTAGCGATCGCGACGCTGACGTACGACGCGCCGCACTCGATCGGCTCGATCAAGACCGGCTGGAGACCTTGGCCCGCAGCGCGCGGGAGGCGATCGTCCGTACGGAGGCGACCGGACAGCTTCTCCGCGCAGAGCCCCTCGCGCAGCTCGCGACAGATGCGGTCGATCTCGAAACGAGGGAAACAGCGCAGGCGCGACTGGAGCAGCTGATGGAGGGCGAGATCTCCTCCCCTTCGGGGCCGTGGCGTCGTATTGTTTCCGCGCCCGAGTTGATCCGGGCGCTCGGGAGGCTGCGGCTGACGGTCCGAAGCTGGACGGAGGAGAGGCGTTACGCGCGTCCCATCAACACCGGGACGGAAGCGAAGACACGTAAGGGTGTGGCGCTTCAGCAGTCGATCGCGGTGACCGTTAGCCAAGACGACCGCGTGCTTTTCGAACAAACGTTTCGCGGTCGCAAACCAAAGAAGGAAGAAAGCTTCGAACCTGGACTGGTAAATCGAGCGGGGTACAGCGTGCGCTACAACGACGCGCAGGTCGACGGGCTGGAGCTTGCAAGCGCACTGCTCTCGCATCTGCCGGATGGGTCGCTCAACACACTCGCGAGATCGAACGACAAGTACATCAAGACTGCGGCGCTTCTAAAGCGAGACGAATGGCGAGGACCGCAGCCAACACAGGCAACGGCCGATGAGGATCGGGATGACGATTGAAGCGAGTTTTGTTGGACGATTCCAGCGCGCGGCAGCATCGCTCATCGGCGCGCTCGCCGCGACGATCGTCGTCGTTCTGCCGAGCCACGCGACCGCGCCAGTCGAACCGTCGCGAGGGGCCGACCAAGTGGGCGAGCCGGCCATTCCAGTCGTCACTCAGCCGGCGCGCGATCTTCCCGAGTGGCAACTTGACCCAAACCTCTTGGGGCTGGAGGGAAAGCGTCGCGAGGATTACGGATTCATCCCCTTCGACTACCCGTACACCCCTAAGGTCGATCCGCTCCTTAGCCTCAACTCATCGCTCCGCACCCCCGAGCCCGACGGCTTCAGCAACTTGATCCACAACTACGACGGCCAGAGCACCGGCGCGTCACCTCCCGACACCGTTGGCGATGTCGGCCCGAATCACTTCGTTCAGGGGGTCAACCTGTCTGGCTCGACGGTGAGGGTGATTCGCAAGTCGGACGGTGTCGTGCTGAAGACATTCACGATGCAGTCGCTGGCTACCGCGGCACCGTGCAACAGCGGAATCGGCGATCCGATCGTGATCTACGATCGCGCGGCAGATCGCTGGTTGATCAGTGAGCTGCCCAACTCGGGCGGCAACGTGTGCGTCTACGTTTCCACGACCGCCGATCCCACGGGCAGCTACAACGCGTACAGGTTCGCAGTCGGTGGCGGAACCATCGACTATCCGAAATATGGTGTCTGGCCGCAGAACGGCGGCGCTGGCTCGTATCTCTTTGGCTCCAATTCAGGATCGGGTGGCCGTCACGATGTGGTCGCACTCGATCGCGCCAAGATGTTGCAAGGGCTGCCGGCCACGTTCCAGAAATTCAGCGTCCCGGATTTGCCGAATTCCGGTTTTCAACTTGTGCTGCCGTCGAACATGCAAGGCCCGACGCCTCCGCCGGACGGAGAACCCGCGCTGTTCGTGAGGCCGTACGACGACGAGGCTCAGGTCGGCGCGAGCACGCCGAGTACCGATCAACTCAATCTGTGGGAGTTGCGGGTCGATTGGGCGACGCCCGCGAATTCCTCGTTGACCCAACAGCCGTCGCTGGCAATCGGCGACTACGACATGACGCTGTGCGGACTGGGCGGCATTTGGAACTGCATGCCACAGCCGAATACCGGCCAGAAGATCGATCCGATTCGAGAACCGCTGCACTTCCCGTTCGTCTATCGCAACTTTGGCAGTTATCAAACGCTGGTCGGCACATTCCCCGAAGATGTCGACGGCACGGATCATTCGGCGATGCGCTGGTTCGAACTCCGCAAGAGCGGAAGCGGTGCTTGGGCCGTTCAGCAAGAAGGGGTGGTTGGTGGCGAGGCTGGGGTTCATCGCTCGGTCGGCTCGATCTCGGTCGATAGCTCCGGCAATCTGGCGATGGCCTACACCCGCACCGGCACAACGGCTCCTTACTTTCCGTCGATCTACTACCGCGGCCGGCTGTCCACCGATCCGCCTGGAACGATGCCGCAAGGCGAGCACGTGATCGTCGATGCGACGAACTCGAACACCGACAACGAACGCTGGGGAGACTACTCCGGGATCGGTGTCGATCCGGTCGATGACTGCACCTTCTGGTACACGAGCGAATACGGCGGAAACGGAAACACCAAGATTGCCGCGTTCAAGTTCGATGCGTGCGGTTGCAACGGCGGGCCTGCGGCTCCGACGCTCAACGCAAGCGCCCCGAAGGAAAACCTGATCGAGCTGACATGGAATGACTCGAGTTCGAGCACCGCGTCGCAATACTTCGTCTTGCGATCCCTTTCCGCCGGTGGGCCGTACTCGCAGATCGCCACCGTTGCCGACAGCAGCCCCGGGACGGTTAGCGCCGCCGGCTATCGCTATCGCGACACCACTGTCAGTGGCGGCAAGCGTTACTACTACGTGATCAAAGCCAACGATGGACTCGCATGCACGTCGAACAACTCGAACGAAGCCTCGGCGCTGGCCAGTGGTTTCTGCCGCCTGGCGCCCGACTTTGCGGGCGCGAGCGGTGTTTCTAATCCAGGGCAGGCGACCTGCGCGTTGACGGTGCAATGGAACGCGGCAGTATCCAACTGCACCGGTGGCGTGGTCAGCTACAACGTCTATCGCAGTGCAACCCCGGGCTTCACACCGAGTGCCTCGAACCTGGTTGGCTTGGGCCTCACCACCCATAGCTACAGCGACTCATCGGCACTGAGCAATAACGTTCCCGCTTACTACATCGTGCGCGCGGCCGACAGCGTGAACGGCTTCGAGGATCGCAACGCGGTCCAGGTCATCGGCACACCGACCGGAGCGATCTCGACCTCGACCTCGACAGACAGCTTCGAGGGGTCGCTCTCGGGTGGCGGCTTCGATCAAGCCGGCTGGACCCGCGTTGTGTACAGCGGGACTGTCGATTGGGTTTGGTCGACGGAGCAAAAACAGGGCGGCGCTCATTCCTGGAAGGCAGTCGATGCGCCAGCCTCCTCAAACAAAGCGCTGATCAGCCCTGCATTTGGAGTCGGCCCCGCGACCACGCTGAAGTTCTTCCATACGTATCAATTCCAAGGTAGTTCCATGGCCTGCGCTGACGCCGGAACCCTGGAGACCTCGGTCGACGGAACGACATGGACTGTGGTTCCGGATGCGAGTTTCACCAGCGGTGGTTTCAATGGAATCTGCTCGGGACAAAACAACGCCATCCTGGGCAAGCGCGCTTGGTGTGGCGGAACCATCGGCCCGTTCCAAGAGGTGAACATCAATCTGGGGAGCGATCCGAATCTCGTCGGCAAGACGATTCGGCTGCGGTGGAATGAAGGGGACAACCCGAGCATTGGAGCGGTGGGTTGGTACGTCGATTCGGTGACCTTCAGCAACACTCAGGTGGTCGCTACATGCACCAGCGGCGCAAGTTGTGCGCTTCCCAGTGCGACACCGGGACTGCAACTCCCCAATCGCAACACGCTCACGTGGTCGGTGGGAGCAGGTGCGTCGCGTTACGACGTGACGCGCGGCTCGACTCTCAACTTGCTCGCAGCCGACGGGTTTAGCGCGGCGACGACAGGTTGCGCTGCGAACGATCTGACCGCGACAACACTGACCGAGTCGCTGCTGCCCGTCGCTGGAGACGCCAACTGGTATCTGGTGCGTGGTACGAACAGCTGCGGGGTCGGGAGCTACAACGAGAACTCGACATCGCAGCAACGGCTGCGCGACCCCGGGATTGCAGCGTCGCCGAACGCGTGCCCTTAGCGGCGCTCGATCGATGAATACATCGACGCCTGCCAACCCGGCGCCTTCCCGCTTGCCGGCATTGGAAGGCGGTGCGACGATGCCCGCGTGAAAGAAGACAAGCCACCGGACGAGGGCGCCGGCCGTTACGTCGACGGAGACATGCTCGTGCTCGGCAGGCGCGCGTCATCGCGAGGAGGGCTCGTAGCAGCCGCCGCATTACTCGAACTCGTGGTTCGTCTGCGCGGCAACCGCCCCTTCATACCCAAAGGCCTACATCGATTCAATACGTTCGAGGAGAGCAACGCGTGGTCGATTCGCATGATGGCGCGCCAACCGAGTCGAGACCGCCAACCCTAACCGACCTGCTCGCTCTCTGTCGCCGATTGAACGACGAGGGCGCTCGTTATCTCGTTGTCGGCGGCATGGCTGTGATCCGCGCCGGTTTCGTGCGAGCTACCGAGGATATCGACCTCTTGGTCGACGCCGCCGCGGAGAACGTTGATCGCGTTCGACGAGCCTTGCTCTCACTCCCGGATGGCGCGGCGCGAGAGGTGGATCGCGACGATCTACTCAAGTACGCGGTGATCCGCGTCGCTGACGAGATCGTCGTTAGTCTCATGCGTTCGGCGTGCGGAATCGAGTACGCCGAGGCGAGTCATGAAATAGAGACCGATACGATAGAAGGCGTTGTCGTTCCGTTCGCGAGCGCGAAGCTACTGCTGCGCATGAAGCAGACCGTGCGGGAGAAAGACGCAGCGGACCGGGCGTTCCTCACGGCACGGCTGTCCTCGCCCTAGAAGAGTCACAACCTCTCGCACCTTCGACGCGCGTGCCGACAGCGCCCCGCGCGCATCCCGGTCTGCGGTCCTATAGCGAGGTGGCGATCTTTGGAGCCGATCGCGGAGAGACGGGCTCATTCACGGTCGAGCCCCCGCGCGGATCGATGCGCGGTAAGGGTCAGCGCGGCCAGCGGTGATCCAGAAACAGCTGCAGCCATGCGAGCATCGCCCAGTGATGCACAAAGCCATCGACATCAACTCGACTCGCCCCTTTCGATCTCGCTTCACGGCGAGATGGAGACCGCCATGAGTCTCGCCCCGATCGTCTTACTCGCCCTGCAACTTGCTGACGCTACGAGCACGGCCCCACTCCCACGACGCGGTGCCTTCGGCGTGCCGTTCACTCCCGTGCCGGCCGCGCAAGCAACCCAACTCAACTTGAAGCCGCAAGAGGGTGTGTTGGCGATGACGCCGCTCGCTGGGCTCACGGCCGAGAAGGCTGGTTTGAAGTCAGGTGACGTCCTGCTAGCAATCAACAGCAAGACAGTCGGCCCCACATCCATCGCCGCGACGATTCGTGAGTTGCCAGCGGGCAAGCCGCTGACGATGGGCGTGCTCCGCGAGGGGAAGCCGATCGAGTTGAAGACAACCCTGATGGAGAAGCCACGCGACCCCGGCAATGCCAACTACGAGGTGATCTACAGCCACATCGTCAGCCATGGTCAACGGATGCGCACGATCATCACCAAACCCAGGCAGCCCGGCACATACCCAGGATTCTTGTTCATTCAAGGTTTCTCGCCTGTTTCCTACGACTACACGTTGGAGGGATCGACCGGCGACGTGGCCACGATCGACGGACCGATTCTGTTCGAGTTCGCAAACTCCGGATTCGTGACGCTTCGCGTCGAAAAGCCGGGCGTTGGCGACAGCGAGGGCGGTCCGTTTGCCGACATCGACTACACCACGGAGCTCGACATCTATCGTCAGGCCCTCGTACAACTCAAAACAACCAAAGGCGTGGACGCCGAGAACATCTTCATCTTCGGACACAGCATGGGTGGCGCTTTCGGCCCAATGATCGCGAGTGAGAATCCGGTCAAGGGGATCGCAATCTACGGCGCTGCGGCACGGACCTGGTACGAGTACCTGCTCGACACGATTCGCTACCAGGGCCTCGTCGCCGGCGACACCTTTGAAAACACCGACGAGAAGGTGCGACAGGGAGCGTTACTCATGACGCTCGTCTTTCTGGACAACAAGTCGATCGACGACGTCAAACAATCTCACCCTCAGCTCGCGCCCTTCGCCGATGCCTTCTTCCCCGGCGGACTCTTCAACGGCAAGACGCTCGAGTTCTGGCGCCAACTCGGACAAACGAACTTCGCCGCCTACTGGGCGCAGTGCACCGCGCATGTGCTCGCGGTGAGAGGAGCCAGTGACTTCGTGACCTATGATGCAGACCACAAGCTCATCGCGGATATCGCGAACAGAGCGCGTCCCGGCAGCGGCAAGTTCGTCGTCCTTCCGAACTCAGACCATCTCTTCCACAACTTCGCGACCGAGTCGAACAGCATGAAGAACTTCCAGCACGGTCAGTTCAACCCGGCCTTCGCCACCCTGATAAAAGACTGGATTAAAGAGGTGATCGCGGTGAAGGGGGCGTAGCGGGTAACTCGCTCACTGCGCCCTCAGTTGCCTGCCGCACCCAACTGCGGCGCCACGTAGACGGCTCGTGATCGAAGCGTCTTCGCACTCTCACGTTGCGGCGCCGCGATAGTTCTACAAGCGGGCGCCACGCACGTGCCACGAGACGCTTGCGAATGAGAAACGGCCAGAGCCAGTTGGCGCGCTTGTATAAGTACGACATCGCGAGATATCCGGGAATTGCTCCCAACTCTTCAGGCCGGCGGCGCCAGATCGAGGCGTGTGAGAACAGGCGGCGATACAGCCACGCGTAGCCTTCGTAGAGTCGTTCGGGACTCATGTGACGCGGACGAAAGACGACATGTGCGGTGTCGTAGCGGTCCCAGTCGTTGTGAAGCAATCGTCCTTCGCTTTCCAACTGGCGATAGAGCGGCGTCCCGGGATACGGCGTAAGGATGTGGAAGGTGGCGCACTCGAGGCGCTGCGCTTCGATCCAATCGGCCAGCGCGGCGAAGCAGTCCTCGCGATCATGATCGAAGCCGACGACGAAGCTGCCGTTGACCTGAATTCCGTGATCGTGAAACAGCTGGATCCGGCGGGCATAGTCGGCGGCTTTCGGCGTCTTCTTGTGCGCAGCGCTCAGGTTCTCATCTGTCAGCGATTCGAACCCTACGAACACACCAGTGCATCCGGCGCGTGCCATCTCGCGCACGATCGTCGGATCGTTCGTTACATCGATACTCACCGCGGCGCTCCAGATTTTCTCGAGCGGCCGAAGTGCGTGACACAAGGAGCGTAGATACTCCGGCCGCGAACCGAGGTTGTTGTCGATGAAGACGCCGTACGGCTGATCGGCAGCCTGAAACTCAGCCGCGATCTGTGCAGGATCCTTGACCCGATACGGCATCTGTAGGCCGTCCGTAGCGAGGTAACAAAAGCCGCAGCGGCTATGGCAGCCACGCGTTGCGATGAGACTAGCCGTCGTCAGGAAGCTCGCGCGCGGGAGCAGTTCTCGATGTGGCGCCGGGTCGTCACGATAGTCGTTGCGAAAGTCGGCGCGATAGATCGGTCGCAGCGTTCCAGCGTCGATATCGCGCAGGATTTGGGGCCATAGCTGCACCCCATCGCCAATGGCAATGGCGTTGGCGTGCGGCGCGGCTTCGTCAGGACAGCTCAGCACATGCAAGCCGCCGAGGATGATCGTGGCTCCGCGAGCGCGATACCACGCAGCCAACTCATACGCGCGCCGGGCAAAGGTGAGGTGCACCGTAATGCCGACCACGGCAGGAAACGGATCGAGTGGTGGCGCGCCTTGCAGCAGGTTTTCGTCCCACAGCGCGACCTCCCAGTCGGGCGGAGTCGCAGCCGCGATGCTGGTCAACGCCAAGGTGGGGGTGAGAACGTGCTTGCCAAAACTGGCGTGCGGGTCCTTGGGGTAGAACGGATTGATCAAGAGCGCGCTCCGGGCAGCGCGCGTGATGACGAGTGCGGAGGGGTCGAGGGCGGGGGCAACGCGCATGTCACGAGGCACCGCGGCGAGCTTCATCGACCTCTCCCTGGCATGGCAAATCACTTTGCAGCGAAAAGTACAAGCTTAGCCAGGTTCTGTCAAGTCGGCCTAGCGAGGAGCGTTTCCTACTTGCCCGCTCGCTTCTGGGCCGCTTTGTAGTACTTCATCGCTTCGCCCAGGTGCTCGTTGATCTTCTGGATGCGCGTTTCGTCGGAAGGGTGGGTGCTCATGAACTCCGGCGGCTTCTGGCCTCCTTTGGCGGCCATCCGCTGCCAAAAGTCGCGCGCTGCCTTCGGGTTGTAGTTGGCCATCCCCATGAAAATCAGACCAAGACGGTCGGCTTCGCTTTCCTGCAAGCGGCTGAACGGAAGCAATGCGCCGAACTGAGTGCCTACGCCGAATGCCGTCATCCAGAGCTGCTGTGTTTGTTGCGGCTTGTCCTGCATCGCAACCGCCAAAGCAACACCGCCGAGCTGTGCGAGCAACCCTTGACTGACGCGCTCGTTGCCGTGTTCGGCGACCGCATGCGCGATCTCATGGCCCATCACCACCGCCAATCCGGTTTCGTCTTTGGTCACTGGCAGCAATCCGGAGTAAACGACGACCTTGCCACCGGGCATACACCAGGCGTTGACTTCATCGCTCTCGACCAAGTTGAACTCCCACTTGTAGCCGGCGAGTTGATCGGCCATGCCATGCCTGTTCATGTAGCGTTCGACGGCTCGCTGGATGTTGACCCCAACCTTGCGCACGAGCGCCGTGTCGGCGGCATTCTTGCTGAGCTTCGCATCCTTGAGGAAGGTGCCGTACTGCTGGGCACTCATCCCGAGCATCTCACTCCCTGGAATCAGGCTGAGTTGCTTGCGTCCCGTAATCGGCACGGTGGCGCAGGCGAGCAGGATGACGAGCGAACCAGTAATCACAGCGAGGCGTCGGTTCATCTGAGTTCCTCCAAAGAGGTGCAGACTAGACCGACTCGACGCCGATATCCACGTCGAGGCTGGTTTCGAGAAGCGAGCCCAGTCTCCTAGACGAGGACGCACGGCTGTTGTTGAAACCGGAGGACGGCGAACTGTCTCGGGATCACTCCTTGCCGTCAGTTCTGTTTTAGCTTGAGGGTCAGCACGTGGCCGCGAAGTAGATATGCCGGTTTGCTCAGGTCGGTGAGTTGCGCGGCCGCGCTGCCGGTGCCTCGCAGCGTGCCATCGACCAGACGGAGCCCGGCAACGGAGACCTGAACGGGCACCACTCCGAGACCCTCGTTGACTTCGTCGCCGATCGAAACATCGAACGCAGGCGTCGATGGTGCGACCGCTTCGAACACAAACTCGAACTGTGTGTGCGTGCGCGATTTGACGGCGCCTTCGATGCCGCGATCCGACACGCTGGTGAGCGTGAGCACGGGCCGCTGCGCCCCGAAGGCGAGGTACAGCGTGCGGCGCAGGTCATCCGCGACGAACTTGCGCGCCAACTCTGCCTCGTCCTGATCGATCTGCCCGTCATGATCGGCGTCGAACCGATCGCGAAGCGCCTGGCCCGCCTCATCGCCGTCAAGGTCGTAGGCCACGGCGAGCCTTACGCGATCGGGTGTGATCTCGGCGGTCAGCCGCTTTGGGTAGTTGGTGGTGTGCGCGTGCGCCGCCGTGAACATGGCGACGCACGCGACAATCACGCCCGTATGACGCAGGCAACTCATGGGCATGAGCACTGGTTGTTGGCGCTGACGCTGTTGCGCGGATTGACGCTCCCGGCGGTGAAGTCAGCGTTGTTGTTGTTGGTTTCGTTGCAACCGGCGCCGTTGCGGCTATCGGAGGTGGTGTTGGTGAGTCCAGGTGCCGCGGCAGCGCCTTCGAAGCAATTCGCCGTTCCGTAGCCGACGAAGTCCTTCAGCGAAGCACCGGTGGGGCAGCTTCCGGTAAGCGCCGTCGTGGTCGTGACCAGCGCGACCTTACCGGCGCTCGACGACATCGCGATCGATCCGGTGGCATCCGGCGTTGGGAGGTTGGTGGTGCCACCGGTGCCGGCAGCTTGCTGCACCAAGAAATAGCCGCCTGCAGGAATAGTCCCGCTGAGGTTGGTGACCTGCCAGGTGGTGCCGGTGGAACTGGCGTACTGCACCGACCAGCCCGCCAACGACTGCGGTTGTCCGCCGCGGTTGAACAGCTCGATGAAGTCATTTCGATATGTGGCGCCTGAGTTGCCGCCGCCGCCGTAGACCTGACTGACTACCACCTGCGCCGCGCAGCCCGAGGACGTGATGGTAATCGGCTCGGTGTCGATCGCGCTTTGTGGCGAGGGGTTGTTGCAGGAGTCGGTGACGCGCAGTGCTGCGTTGCGGCTGCCCGCCGTGGGGTAGGTGTAGCTGACGACGCTGCCGGTGGCGATCGTATCGAAGGTCGTGCCGTCGTAGTCGAAGTCCCAGGCGTAATTCAGTGTTCCTTGTCCCGTGCCGCTGCCTGTGAAGGTTTGAGGCGTGCTGAGTTCCACGCTCGAACTCGGTGCGACGCTCACGATCGTGGCGCTCACAGCAGCACACGGTTGCGGGCAGCCGAGTTGCGTTGGCGCCGATTTGTCGGCGTCGGGTGTGCGCAGATCGGAGTTGGACTTGTTGCCGTAGGACCCTTCCAGCGTGCCGTTCTCGGCAACGACCAGGTAGTTGACGTTGGGCAGTGCGGAGCTGTCTGCAATAGTCCACGCGACATAGCTGGAGTTGTCGGTGGTGAAGCTGCCGAGCGGATTGACGGCAAGGTCGCAGAGCTTGACCGAGTAGTTGCCGGCGTCGATCGAGGCCTCGTCGGTAGCGCCGTAAAGGTGGTACTTGACTGTGGTGCCGCGGTACTCGAAGCGGAACTCGATGCCGGTGGGGCCCGACTTCTTCATCGTGAACGGAACAGAACTCGCGTCACCGCTCACCTCGGGCGGCGCCGCGGGCGAGGTCGGCGTGGAGAAGGTGTTGTCGCTGCCGGTGTAGGTGCCGGAGCCACAACTCGGGCTCGCGCTCTCGACGCGGTAGTGATACGTGGTGCCCGGCGTCAATCCACTAATGGTGACGTAGTGAAACGCGGTGTTGGCGACGCCAGTGGCGGTCGAGCCGTAGCCCGCGTTGCGGCCATATCTCACCACCGAGCTGGAATTGAGATCGGTGCGCCACACGATTTGAACCGTGGTCGTGTCGATGCTCTGCACCTGCGGGGCTTGTGTGAGCTGCGGGATAGTGCCAGCGGCCGTGGTGAAAACCGCATCGGGCGACGCGACGCCGTTGCTGACAACGCGGTAGTGATAGAGCGTGTTGGCTGCAAGTCCTGGCAGCGTGACGCTGTGTTCGAATACCGAGGCAGGGCCGCTGACCTGCGTTCCATACCCGGAGTTCGTTCCGTACTCGACCAGGCTGTCGGACACCTTGTTGGTGTACCAGCGGATCGTGGCATCGCATGAACTTACTGGATCGGCCGCCGGACCGTGCCGGATGATCACGGGCGCGTTGGTGTCGACCACATCGTCGCGATCGCGCGGCAGTAGTTGGTAACCGCTGCTGTACGGGACCGAACTGTCGAACTGCCCGACCGTAGCAATCAAGTCGAACGTTCCGGTCGGCGGCAGCGAGCCATCGATGTCGGTATCGGAATCGATGCGCATCGTGATGGAGCCAGTCCCGTCGTTAATCGTCAAGTTGGCGTTGACACCGAATCCAGGCCAGCTGCCGCCAGTAATCGATACGTTGTTGACGCGAACGAGCATCGACTCCCACTGTTCACGATTGTTGGCATCGGTGATCTGAGAGATGGTCAGCACGAGCGGCGTCGGAACCGCCTTGCCTTTGGCTAGCACCTCGGTGGCTACACCGCTGAGTTCGAGCAGCCCATTGAACATCGTCACCGTGCCGGTGGTCTGGATCAAGTCACCGGGCTCGAGTACTGGTTTGATCAGGCTCGACTGATAGATGTACGAACCGCCCGAGAGCTTGTTCACCGTATCGGTGCTCGTATCTTGGAAGGCGATCGCGTTGGCACGGTGATCGTAGGTGTAAGAACCGGCGGTTACGACGCCCTGCACTGTGACCACGCCGTTGAGGCGCAGGTTCTCGTAGGTCGCCGGGTTGACGCCGCGCGTCGCGCTGATCGGCTCGACCTTGAGGCCAGTGTTGCCGGGCGCGTCGAACAGGCCGTTGCCGTTGGTGTCGATGAAGATCGCGTTGGTATGTGCAAAGGGACAGACCGGATCGGTGCCGTACAGCGGCGGCACGATCGGGTCGAGCCGGCCCGGGCAGCCGGCCACCAAGCAGTTGTTGTTGGCGTCGGTGCTGCAGTTGCCGCCATCGACTTCGACCGAGATCCACGCGTCCTTGGTAATCGTCAGCGGGTACGTTTGGTCCAAGCGGGCAACCACACCGGTAGTTGGCGAGAGTGCGATGGTCTGCGCCACCTGGCCGTTGACCACCAGTTTGACCGTGTCGACGGTCATCCAAGCCGGTGCTTGAACCTGAACGCGCAGCGGAACCGATCCGCTGGTGTTGCCGATGAGAGTGCCCATCGGCGATCCGTTGATCGAGATCTCGACGAACGGGCCATTGGTGAACATCGTGCGACCAGCTTTGATCGCGTCACGGAAGTTGTTCTCTGTGAGGGCGGCTGGGTCATCGGTACCGACGTAGACGAAGTTGCGCGGATAGCCGAGTTCCTGACCGAAGACCTGATGCGTGTCCGTGTTGCCGACACCCACGACTCGCTCGCCACGGTTCAATAGCCGATACCAGTCGTTTTGAACCTGCGGCACTTGATACAAGCGCTTACCGTTGAAAACTTCGAGCGCATCGAAATTTCCTGAAAACAACGGGTCGGCGGCGACACCGGTAACCGGGTTGAGAGCCGTTTGATCGAAGTATCCGAGGCCGCCGGCGCGCGGGTGATTGATTTGCACTACCGGCTGCTTGGGATCGTTGCGCAAGGCCTGAAAAATTTGACCGGGTGACAACCCTAAGTGATCCAGAGCGCCGTTGCGCGGGGCGCTGGTGTTGGGTGTGAGCGGGTACGCGTTGAAGTGGCCCCATTCGTTGGTGGTCACTTCGTTGCCGGGAACAGTCGACACCCACCCTGAGACGCCCGCGGTGACGATCGCGCTGTCGATTTGCGAGATGAAGTCGTGATCCGTGGGAACCACGATCTCCAAGCCCTCGGCGGCGGCTTGACGCGCGCGATCCTCCCATGCGATCGCCGAGTCGGCGCTGTTGAAACCGTGCACGTGCATGTCGGCCGAGAGATAGCCGGGTGTGAGCACCACGCGCTGCAGTGTCGCAGCGATCGGCGTGGTGTTGGCTTCGGTGACATTGATGATGCTGATTACCGGTTCGAATTCGAGGCCACGAGTAACGTAGGCCTTGTAGCTTCCAGGCGGAACCGGCGTCGTCCCATTGCCGGTTGCGCTGAGAATCGAGTAGCCGCCGGTAAGGCTCTGATTGCTGCCGAGCGATGGGCCCTCGAGCCGCGCTGTTTGCGGGTCGTAGAGCAGAGAGATCTTGGCAGGCAGCGGCTGGTTGCTGCTGTCGCGTACATCCCAGGAGATGAAACCCTGACGACTCATCGCCTGATTGACCGTCTGTGTCGCCGAAGCGGCGATCGAGACCGGCACGCAGGCTGGCGTTGTGCGGCCTACCGCCTGGAACAGCGCGAAGTAGTTGCCCGCTTCGAGATTGGCCGAGTAGTTACCGGCAGCGTCGGTGTTGGCGACGGTGTACGACCGGGAACCGCTGCTGCCCAAGCAGGCCCCGGTCGTGATGGTGATCGAAACGCCCGCAATCGGATTGCTGGTGACGTTCTCCGTGACTGAACCGCTGAGTGTGCCGGTGGTCGCGCCTCGCAGTTGGAAGGCGGTGTCGGAAACAGAAGCGAGCGATCCATCGCCGACGATGAAGTGGCGTACGTAACTGCCGCTGCCGCCGTTGGCTGCCAGATCGAGATACGTGATGTTTCCATCCGACCAACTTGATCCGTTGCTGACCTCGACCAATCCACTTGTTACCGTGACGCCGTAGCTGCTGCCCTGTCCGTTGCCGCCGACCCACGCTGCGTTGAGCGTCTTGCCGCCGATGTCGTAGCCATCGCCCAGGATGTTGCGGTTGGTGTTGTTCCAGCCTGGCGCAAAGTGATTGGTCAGTCCCCACTGAATCGCGTCGCCGACCTGAAGTTGACGGATCGGGTTGACGCCGTTGTTGGTGAGTGTCGTGGTGATTTGCACCGATTTGTCGTTGGGGCCGAGCCGATAGTCGGTGACCACGGCCAACGACGGATCTTCGGAGTCGACGCCGATGGCGCGAATCTGCGCCACTGCCACGCCGCCCCCCGGGTTCATGATGGAGAGCGCGGTGTAGTTGGCCTGCCGGCCGAAGCGGTTGTCGAACATCGAGAACAACGAGGCAAAGCGATCCTCGCCGCTTGCGGTCGCTGCATCCAGAATGTTGCCGCCAGTGTTGGCGAAACCATGCGGGTGCGGAATGTCGTCGATCAAAACCCGCACGAAGTCGTTCTTCAAGATGTAGTCGTCGACCTGACCTTGGGCGTTGGTGCCCGGAATCAGCTCTGAGACAGAAGCCACTCGAACCGCGGTCGCGGCTGCGGAGGCTAGGCCGATAGTCGAGAGGAGTGTGCAGAGAATCGATAGAAGAATGGCGTGCGCACGAGTTGTCATCAGGGCTCCTGTAGCAGGTGAGCGGATTGGCGCGGGGAAAGTTTCCGTCGCTCCCCGGGCCGGCAGGAGTTATAGCGGCGCAGCGTGTCAACTCCGCGAAGAGAGTGTCACGTCGATCTGACTTTCTGGTGACGACGGCGCGCAGTTACTGCGGTCGATACTGACCTAGAGGAACGTCACCGGTCCGGGGCCGTGTTCGGGGCCATCTGGCCTAGGCGATGATGAGATTGTAGGGCGGTGTTCGCTGATGCTGTCGACTTCGAGCGACTCGAACCTCATGCCGAACGGCGCGCGGACCATCGTCAGCTCTCCGCGCTCGACCAAATGCAGTACTTCACCGGACGAGAGATTCAAGCGAGCTTGCACCTCTGCGAGTCGCAGCGGTACGGACTTTCGATCACCCATATAGACCTCAGGGAGACGAGATGTAGTTGTGCTGCCGAGTTCCCGACGGGAGTACATCACAAATCGAGCTCATAGACCGACGTCAAGCGTGTGACAATTGACACTGTAACCTCCGGCGTTGGGGCAACCGATTTTGGTCCAGCACCATCACACTTACGCCTGAGCCCTGCCTCACAACACGCTGCGCTATTTGGCCCGCAGTTTGCTGAGAGGCCGGTCGAGAACCGGTCTAATCGTCCTTGCGTGTCACAACTCGATCAATGCTGAGTATCGGTCCGATCGCAGTTGTTCTTGCTTCGTTACATCTCCGCAACCGGGTCGTCGGATCTCTCGCCGATTCTCAGCTCCGCTAGATTGAGTTCGACAACACAAGCGGTGTGCGATACCGCTTTCAGGAGGGGTGAAATGACAGCGATTCATCGACTGCTACGCGGCGTAGCGGGGTTGGCAACACTCGGCACACTCGTGCTCGCCTCCACAGAGGTCACGCGCGCCTGTAGCGACGAACAGGCGGAGGAGTTGGACAGCGCGGTGGTACGCGCGGCGGCCGCGGCGCGAGTCGGATGGAATGCCGCTACCAAGTCAGCTGCGGGCGACACGGTGCGACTGCAGTTGTTGGGCATCAACGACTTCCACGGCCAACTGTCAGGCCGGCGAGTTGCCAACCGGCCCGCCGGTGGTGCCGCGGTGTTGGCGTCGTATCTAGAGGCAGAGACTGCCGCGTTCAACGGCACGACGATCATCGTGCACGCCGGAGATCATGTTGGTGCGTCGCCTCCCAACTCGTCCTTGCTGCAGGACGAGCCAGCGATCACGTTCCTCAACTACTTCGCCAACGATGCATGCGAGGACAAGTACCGCTTGCCGCAGTTCCCGGGCGGTTCGGTGCGCCTGAACCCCGATTGCAACATGGTCGGCACATTCGGCAACCACGAGTTCGATGAAGGTTCGGCGGAAGCCCTGCGATTGATCTACGGCGGCACCCATCCTAACGGCCCGTTTTTGGAGTCGAACTTCGATGGTGCCCATTTTCCATACGTGCTCTCCAACGTAGTGTTCAAGAGCAGCAAGCTGCCACTGGTACCTCCTTTCGTGATCAAGAACGTCGACGGCGTGCAGGTCGCATTCCTCGGCGCCGTGCTGAAAGAGACGCCTACAATCGTGACGCCGACCGGCGTCGCGGGGCTCGAGTTCCTGGACGAAGCGGACGCGATCAATGGTTACGTCGCCGACTTGCGCAAACAAGGCGTGCGCGCCTTCGTCGTCACGATCCATCAGGGGGGCACGCAGGCGGGACAAACGCCGAGTGGTGCGATCGTTGACTTGGTCAAGCGCTTCGATGCCGACATCGACGTGGTGATCTCCGGGCACACGCACTCGTTCATGAACGCCCTGATGCCGAATGCTGGCGGCCAGCCGGTGCTGGTCACGCAGGCATTTTCGTCGAGCACCGCCTACGACGATGTTGAACTCACACTCGATCGCACGACGGGAGATGTGATCCAAAAGTCGGCACTGGTCAACACCACATGGGGTGACACGGGTCCTGGTCTCACGCCCAACACTGAGATCGCCTCCTTGGTCAGGGCCGCGGACGAGAAGGTGGCGCCGTTGGTCAACCGGGTAATCGCCGAGGCGGCGACCGCGTTGGTACGCAGCGAGAACAGTGCCGGTGAATCGAATCTTGGAAACCTGATCGCCGACGCGCAGCGGGCGGCAATGGGAACCGACCTCGCCTTCATGAACCCGGGCGGCATTCGCGCCGATCTCGACGCCGGCACCGTCACCTGGGGCGAGCTGTTCACGATTCAACCGTTCGGCAACAGCCTCGTGAAGCTCGATCTGACAGGCGACCAGATCTATCGCCTGCTCGAGCAGCAGTGGAAGGGACAACCGTTTCCGCGAATCATGAAGACCTCCGGCCTGACATATGCGTGGGATGCGGCTCGCCCCGTGGGGTCGCGCATCATCGAGGTTCAAAAGGGCGGTGTGGCGATCGACCGCGCCACCACCTACACCGTCACTTGCAACAACTTTATGGCTGCAGGCGGTGACAACTACACCGTGTTTACGGAAGGCAAAAACCAGCTCGGCGGCCCAATCGATCTTGATGCGCTCATTGACTATGTGCAGGCGCTGCCGCAGCCATTTACGGCAACGATCGAAGGCCGCATCCAACGCTTGAACTAGACAGCGGTCCCCACGACCACTGCTTCACAGCCCGTACCGGTTTCGGTGCGGGCTTTCTTTTGTCGTATGGGCATCGGGCGATCGCGATACCGTTCGCTCTGCGGGTGTCGCGCAACTTCGTTCGCGTTCGTTGGACCGGCGTACGACCCGTATGCCGGGGCGTTACTTCACCGACTTCACGTCGATCTGCTTGCCGCCGTTTGCGATTACCGCGGGCCAGTGCTTGTCAGCGAGTTTCAAGAGTCCCGGCGGGTCGGCGTTCCACAGCTTGACCGCGCGCGAGTTGTGCTGAACCACCAGCCGACCCTCGACCAGCGACCAGGTTTTGACGTCGATCGGGGCCGTGCGGCCCTGCGATACCGCGTAGGCGCAGAAGGCGCCGAACTGCGGTTCGTACTTGGCCGGCTTGGCATCGAACGCTGCTTTGTGTTCGGCGGATGCGAACCAATAGATCGCGCCGTTGTAGTTCGAGGTGAATTTCGCCGAACCCTGCACCGGCTTGGCGTCGGTGAAGAAAGCCACAGGGTCGTACCCGTCCAGGATCACGCCGTCGCTGTTGACATTGACGAGTGGATGGCTCTGAGCCTGCGCATACGTACCACCTGCCAGCAAACTGATCGCACACAAAGCTGTCGTGAGGCTTAACGCCTGAATGAGTGTCCGTCGCATGATCTTGATCTCCCGTCGCCGGCATCGAGTACGGCGTACACAGTGTTGATGCACTGCGGCGCCGCCGGTTACGCGCCGGCCTCCGACGCCGCCGGTGAGGGTCTAGCCGCGCGGGTTTGACGACGGGTCGACCGCACGAGTGTCCAAAGCTGTCTCACCGACATCGAAGCGTGGCCGAGCGCGACGTTGCGCCGGCCGATCTCGCGAGCAATGCGCCACTGCTCGAACAGCACTCGGTACGCACTCAAGAGTCCGTTCTGCGGATCGTAGATGTGCGTGGCTTCGCTCGTGACGCCGTTGAGTTCCACCACCTTGAAGTTGTGCCCTTGCCGGAAGTCGTCGGGCGACGGTGTCCGGATGTCGTAGCGTCCGAAGAAGAAGCCGTCGTAGCGGCAGCTGATGCGGTCGATCGCGTGCTCCAGTTCCGGCGTGCGGATCCAAGCACCGTCGAGAAAGATCGCGCCGCGACAATGCGTGCCCAACTCGACGAGCTGCACGGTTTCGCCTGCGGCAGGAACCTCCGCCCAGCGCGCCACCTGCGCGGCGCGATAGACGTGCGCCAGTGCGACGGCGCGCGGGTCGCGCAATACCAACTCCTCGAGCGTGCTCGTGCCATCGCCGGTAACCGTGGGCATGCGCTTTTCGGTGATCGAGAAAATGCGACCCTGCGCTTCGCCTGGAAAGCGGTAGTAAAAGACGCCGAATTCGTGGCCGGGGATGTATTGCTGAACGATGGAGGTGTGCGGCACGCGCGCGCAGAAATCTAGGACATCGCGCTCACTGCGCGCGATCATCACCCCCTCACCGCGCTCGCCGACATCAGGCTTGAGCACCACCGGCCAGTCGAGATCGCGCTCCTGCATGAAACGGCGCACAGCGATCGATCGTTCGGACGCGTCAGCCACCGGTAAGCGCTGCGCCTCCGCGACGTGCTCGCGGGTTTCACGCAGCCCTTCGAGGATGCGGATCTTGGACTCGCCGACGAAACCCCCAGCGGGCATCGCCGGATTCGCTGCGGTGAACACCGTCCAGTCGCGGCGCCGTAATCCCAGCCAAAGGACGTACATCAGCACCGGCGGATAAAACAGCCACCGTGGCCAAAATTCCCAGCGCGTCCAGCGGCGCCACCACGACACCAGCGCGCGGCGGCCGCGAAAACTCGCGAGCGTTGTCCCTGCTTTCCACGCAATAAACGTGAGCACTCCCACCACGACGAGCGCCTGGGCGGCATGGCCGTACGCGCCGCGGAAGGCCAGCGCGCGTGTGCCGGCCCACGCAGAGAGCCCGACGAGCGGCGGCGTCCAAAGTGCGGCGGCAACGAGGAACCACAGTGCGAACGCGTGCGCGCGCACGCCGACGAGACCGGCGGCAAGGTATGTGGGAAGCCGCGTGCCGGGAACGAAGCGTGTGGCGAGCACAACCCACGCGCCGCGGCGCTCGAGAAAGACGCGCGCCGGTTCGACGGAGGCGGGGGACACGAACCAACGCAGCGGACGGCGCGTGAGTGCCGCTGCGCCGAACAGCCGCCCGACACCGAAGAGCGCGAAGTCGCCGAGAGCAATTCCGACGAAGCAGGCGAGTGTTCCGGCGAGAAAAGAGATGTCGCCGTGCGCAACCATCAAGCCAGTGGCGATGCAGGTCAGGTCCTCGCTGATCAGAGTGGCGGCGGCGATGGCGAGCATCGTGAAGAGAAGAGTGCTTTGAGGAGCGACGAGGGGTGGAGCGAGAGCAAAGGCGTGCGTCGCAAGCGTGCTGGCAGTGAGCAGCACGACGACGATCGCGACTCGGGCAAGTGCTTGGAGAGTTCGGCTCATGGCCTCAGAACCTCGAGCCATCGAGCCGATGTTTGTCCCGCGATCAGTGCGACGCATGGCGAGTCAGCTTCAGTGGTCCAGCGACAGGGTTCGCGCAGGGAGAGCCTTGTGCATGTCGCATCTCGACGTGACTCGGCGTGACCGTGACGTGGGTGTAGTTCACCGTGGCGGCATCGGTGCGGTGCATACAGACCGAATACGGACCGCGTTCGGGGTCGTGGCTGCGGTGATAGCTTGCGAGCAACGCGCCATCGATCGAACGCCCGTTCGACGTGAGCCGCAGCAGTTGTTCGGTACGGGAGCGAGCGGCCCCTGGGGCATCGTAGGCCGACGACGACAGCGGGCGATTCGTGATCTCGAGCGGATCGGAGGTCAGCGTCGCGCCGTCCCAGCACGCCACGCCGTGTGGTCCGAGAGGCGCGAACGCGATCAGCGTGAAGCCGCGATAGCGCGAGAGATCGGTGCTGGCCAGGCGCGAGTGCACTTCATCGGCGCTGCCCACGTCGGCCAGTTCCGGCAGCATCAAGCCGCGGCTGCGCGCTGTCGCTCCCGGATCACGAACGGCAGCGCCGTAGAGGTTCATCACGCACAGCGTCACCCCTCGCTCGTTGGCGACGATCCAGGTGCCGCCGTGATCACCGTCGAGCGGCGCGAGATAGCGCACGCCCGCCCGCACCGATTCCATCGGCGGGGTTGCCGGCCGGCGCGTCAACAACTCGTCGCGGTTGAAAAATGCCTCGTAACCTGTGGCCTGCGTGATCCAGCTCAGCGTGCACACGTGTTAGAGACTCCTCCAGTGGGCAAGTGTTGCAGGTGCCACGCCGAAGTCGGGCGGCACATCGATGTGCCACTGGCGCAGCAAGCTGGCCATCAGCGCGTAGTGATGCACGGTGTGACTGAGCAACACCTGAAGTTCGCGACCGGCGGTGGACATTGCGAACGCGTCATCACCGTCGCCCGGATCTGCGTCGCAGCGCACCACCAGCGATTGGCTCGCGGCAATCGCAGCGACGCGCGACAACTCGACGCACCTCTCGTCCACCACTGCCGCCGCGTGCCCGCGATCCTGTTCGACTCGTCCATCGCGCAGGCGCGCGTCGTAGTCGATGCGACCAGCGGGCAGTCCGTGCAGGAAGCACGCATAGAAGTCGAGCACGTGGCGCATGTGCCCACCGACCGACTCGGCTGTCGAGCCGGGGCGCTTTTCACGGTAGGCGTCATCCGGCAGGTCCAGCACCAAAGACCGCCCTTGGCGCAGCAGCGCCACATTGCGCTCCACGCTCAGTGCGATTGAGCCCACACATCCTCCTTAACTTTTGTGTCGGACAGAAGACTCGTCACTCCGCGGTGCAACCGCCGCGCCAGTGCCTTACGGTCACCATCCACAATCGGCACCGTGCCGAAGCGCACGGTGCCGCGGAACTTCGGAATCTGCAATAGGTGCCACAGATGTGGTAGCAGCGTGGCGTCTCCCCACCACGCCACCAATTCACCGGCGCGTGGCCAACCTGGCGGGGTCTCGTACGCGAGCGCGGCGAACGATACCGGGTGATGTTCTGCCGCCGCACCCGCCAAGAGCGAACTCTTGAACGGGAGCACTGCCGTGCCGTCGGTCGACGTCCCTTCCGGGAACATCACGACGCTTTGGCCGGCGCGCAGGCGCGCGGTCACTGCCTCGAAGACGCGCGGAATATCGCGTAACCGCGCGCGCTCGACGAAGAGCGTTCCGCCCGAGCGCGCGACGGTACCCAAGAGCGGCCAGCCGGAGAGTTCCGACTTGGCGATGAACGATGTAGGGAAACAAGATCCCAGCAGAAACACATCGCAATAGCCCAAGTGATTCGCGACGACGACACCATGCGCGGGAGGCGCGCCCTCAACGTCGACCGACATCCCGATGATGCGACACATGCCGCGCGCCCAGCGCTGGCAATTCGCAGAGTGCCAGCGCAGGTGCCCTGCCGCGCCGCCGCGAATGAAGGGCAGTCCCAAAGCCACGCGCACACATACCATCGTCGTGTAGATCACGATGGCGACGAGGCGAACGCTGGCGCGCAGTTGGCCCATGAAGTCTCGTCAGCGCTCGCCGGCAAGTGGATAGCCGTCGAAGAAGGTGCGAAGTGCCGCGGGCGGAAGATTGGCGACCTCGAGCAACGTGAAGAAGTCGATTGTCTTGAAGTCGCGGTCGATCGCCGGTGGACCGCACACCTTGGCGCCGTACTTCAAGTAGATCTCGAAGAGCTTCGGGATTTTCGGCGCGGACGCGTTTGGCGCATCGGCGTCCGATGGGCTAATGCACTCGAGCCCCGCACGCGGCGTGACGCTCACACGCGGATGGACGAAGCCCTGCGCGGTGAGGTGAGCCAACATTCGCGTCCCGTCGATCGGGTCCTGGCTGGTGAGTGACGAGCACCCGAACAGACAGCGTTTTTGATTCTTCATAAGGTAATCGGCCAAGCCGCGCCAGAGCAGGAAGAGCACCCACTGGTTGCGGTGCTCTTGCGCGATGCAGGCGCGTCCCGCCTCCACGGCGCCGTCGATGAGGTCGGCGGGCAACGCGGCGAGATCGAACTCGCCGGCCGAGTAGAACCCGCCATGCGCGGCGGCCATTGCGCTGGTCTGCAGCCGGTAAGTTCCGATCACTTGGCCGCTGATGTTGTCGATCACGGTGAGGTGATGGCAGGTCGCGTCGAACTGATCCTCGTCATGGCCGGTCGCGTGCGCGCGGTCGAATCCCTCCCCGAGCTCCAGGTTGAACACGCGATAGCGCAAGCGCGTGATCGCGGCAAGGTCGTCCTGCGCTTGTGCGAAACGCAACGTGTAGTGACCGAAGGTGCGCGCCTCCTTTGGCAGGCATTCAGGAAAAGTCGGGTAGGTGGTGACGTTTAGCGGTGCCGGCTTTCGTACGGTCACGTTAGTTTCCTCCCGTTACGTCGCGTCGCGTCAAACGGCGGTAGGTTTCAGGGTTTGCACGCAGCTGCAACAGATCGCGCTGACGCGTCACACGACCGGTGATTTCAACCGGCTCGGCCACCAGGTCGAGGACGTCGCGGTTGACGGCGCGTCCATCGGCCGAAACGAGCAGCAAGTATGTTGCGTGACCCGCAGCATCGCGCACCACCAGCGCAGGAGGAATCCCGCCGCTAATGCAGCGCACGGCGCATTCACGATGCGGCCTCAATTCTCCCGGGTTCATCACGCCCAGGAAACATTTGCTGTCGACGATCTCGCCCCGCAGCGTGTGCACACCGAGATCCAACTCGGCGTCGAGTGCTGCGCTGCCGGCCGCCGCATCCGTTTGACGCCGCACGCTGCCGGGAACGACCTCGATCAACGTGCGGCCGTCGCGCCACACGAGTGAACCTTCGAGTTGCACATGAGCGCCGTCGAAATCGCCCGCGAGCGGCGCGGCGCCGAATTTTCCTGGCGCAACCAGCAGGTACGCCGATGACGCTGCGGCGGCCAGCGGTTGACCGGGGCGCATGACGCTCAGCAGCGGGTAAGGCCGTGCCACGATGATCCCTTCAAAACGTCGCACGATGCCGTACTCGAACTGCCCCGCACCGAACATCCCATGCGCCACAGTCAGCGCAACCGCGACCGCGATCCCCACGACAATCAGCACGGCCACGCGCGTGCGCAGAAACGTCGCCAGCCGCGGTGGTGCAGCCGGCAGATAGCCGACGTAGAACTCTGTGTCGGTTTGGCGCGCGCTCATCGATCGCTCTCAATCAGCGCCGGCTCGACACGTGTGCCGGCGGGATGCGGACGCGGATCGACCAGCACACGTCCGGCCGCAACGCGAACGTCGAAGGTCGGCACGCGTTCGACGAAGGGGGGAGGGGACGCACCGTCGTCGGGGCGATATTGATAGCCGTGCCACGGACATGTGATGCAACCGTCGATGATCCGGCCTTCGCCCAAAGGGCCGTTCTGATGTTGGCAAACGTTGGACACCGCCGAGATCTTGCCCGCATAGCGGAAGATCGCCACCCGCTCACCCGACAGGCATGCAATGTAAGCGCGGTTCTCGGGAATCTCGTCCACCGCGCACACGTCCACGAAGCCATCCGCCTCGCCGTGCGTGCGCGCGGCAGCGTGCTCACGCCGGCGTTCTCGCAGCCCCGCGACCAAATGCAACCCAACGACCCAAACCGCTCCGGCCGCGACGAAACCGGCAAGCACCGGACTCGTCTCGGCTTGCAGCACACCCAGCACCACGTGCGCCAAGATCAAGCCGTAGGCTGCGTAGACCAACATGTGCAGTGTCTTCCACACCGGCGCGGTGAGGTTGGCGAGCCAGAAATCGTGACTGGTGGCGGCCATGAGAAACAGGATCACGAGTGCCGCGACGCCGAGCGGTTGAAACGGAAACCGGCTGAGCGATCCCAGACTCGTGTTGCTGGTGAGGACGCTCACGAGCGGATTTATGTCTCCGATCGCGTGGAACTGAATTGTTGAAAAGACTCCGTGCGCGGCCGCGAGCATGAACATCGTGACGCCCAAGTGGCGGCGATTGTAGAGCAGCGGCAAGCAGCGCGAATCGAGACGAGCCAAAGGACCAATCGAAAGAATCACGTGCAGCAAGACAAACGCACCCGAGCCCAAGGCTCTGATCAACAACGTCTCGACGGTGGCAGTGGAGTGCACGAGAAAACCCAACCCCACGAACGACGCCAGATAGAGCGCGATCGCCGTCAACATTACCGTGTCGTAGATCCGCTTCTGCCGGTTCCAACCGACGGCGTGGTAGCCGTGACTCATGGTGTCTCTCGCGTTGCGTTCTGAGAATCGCTGTCGAGTGGTGTCGAGGCCAAGACCCGTTGCTCGGCGAGACTGAACAACACGGCATGTCCGGGCTCGCGACCCGCTTCCGGCGGAAGCGTGAACGTGCGCGGACGCGTGGGATCGACCGAGCCCAACAGCCAAGCGCGCATGAGTCCGGGCAGCGCCGTGACCGGCTCGGGCGACCAGTAGACCAAGAGGTCTGGATGATGCAGTACACCGGCCGGTTCGAGGCGCAGCGCGCGTGTGCCATTCGCATCGCCGGTATCGCTAACCGCCACGAACAATCGCGCACCGACTAACTCTCCCGGCCACAGTACCGCCCATGAGCGCAGTTCTGTTGCGGGTTCGAGTGCTTTGTCCAGAGTGAGTTCTGCCGGAAGTTCCATGCGCGCCGGCGGGACGCGCGCCAGCAGCGCTGCGCCGTAAACGGTCGGCAGCAAAACGGCGAGACTCGCAAACGCCAGGAGATGGCGCTTTCGGAGAGGTGCGATCACGGTCCGGCTCCACGCCGCCGCGACGCCGCACGGTGCGGATTACGTTCTTCCGGCGGCGCGGTTTGACCGGCCCACCACCGGTGCAAAAGCAATGGCCAAAGTGCAATCACACCCGGCACGATGACTGCGCGAAACCCCGCAGATCCCGCAGCGGCTGCGGGATCGAGACGCGACACACCGCGCACGATGAACGCGAGCGCAAAGATCGCTCCCGCTGCGGCGTAGACGCCGGCGAGCACGAGCAAAACGTAAGCGAGCGCGACAGGCATCGTGAACCAACCTTCCGTGGCCCACTAGGATGCCACGCACGCGCGGTGGTTTCGCGGTCGCGGTGCGAACCGGCGGCGAAACCTCGGGTTCGGGCCGGCATCGTATCCCTGACTCACCCGGGCCAAGCCGGCCCGGTCGACCCTGCTACCTGGGAGTCCCGACATGACTGAAAGCCATTGGCCGGTTCGCGTGAGTTGGTTGTTGCAGTTGGTGGCCGCCGCCATCCTGGCCCAGACCTTGTTCTTCAAGTTCACTGCCGCGGAGGAATCGGTTTACATCTTCACCACCCTCGGGATGGAGCCGTGGGGCCGGATCGGATCCGGTGTCGCCGAGCTGATCGCTGTGGTGCTGCTGCTTGTGCCGCGAACGGTTCCGCTGGGTGCGTTGCTTTCATTGGGTGTGATCAGTGGTGCACTGGGGGCACATGTCACGCGCCTTGGCATCGAGGTCAAGGGCGACGGTGGCGAGTTGTTCTACCTGGCGGTCGTGGTTTTTCTCGCGAGCGCGGGGATTCTGTTTCTGCGCCGTGGGCAGTGGTGGCCGAGGGTCCGCGCTGCGGCACATGTCCGGCCGCGGTGAAGCAGCGCCCCGCTCAAGATGACGTCGCGCGCTGCGCGGTGAATCCGCGGCGTCGCGCCGCGTTGACGATGATCTCGTCATGCTCGAAAAAAGGATCGCTGCTCACCGATCGGCCGCAGCGTTGGGCGACTTGATCCAGATCATCCAAAGCTCGTCGCGGTGCCCCCTAACGTCCCCGGTGTTGGGTCATGCAGCGCTAGTGCCAGGCGCGCACCCAGCCACGGAGGCACGAGACGGTCATGCGCAGATTGATGATTGCTGGATTGTCGTTGGCGTTACTCGGTACCACCGCTTTCGCCGGCGAGGGTGCTTGGCAGGTGCGAACGCGGTTGATCGATGTCGCTCCCGACGGGTCTGGTACCAACGGGCTCAAGGGGCTGGACATCAAGAGCGATTTCACGGTGGAAGTCGACTTCTCCAAGTTCCTCACCGATCGCTTGGCACTGGAGTTGATTGTGGCGACAGCTTCTCAAGAACTCGTGATTGATGGATTCAGCTTGGGAAGCGTTAACCATCTTCCGCCGACACTCACGCTGCAGTGGCACTTCATGGGACAGGATGCGACGTTCCAGCCTTACGTCGGAGCAGGACTCAACGCGACGTTCTTCTACGGCAAGAGTGGGGCGATCGACAACCTCGACTTGAGCACGAGCTTCGGACTGGCCGCCCAGCTTGGGGCCGACTGGAAGGTGACCGACAAGACGTTCTTCAACGTCGACCTCAAGTACATCGACATCTCTACCGACGTCGAGACGAAAGCGGGCGATAAGATAGGCACCGCCGATATCAACCCGCTCGTGTTCGGAGTGGGGATCGGCTGGCGGTTCTAAGCGCAGATCAGCATCAAACGCGGGTGCCGGCCGTCAGCCGGCACCCGTTGCTGTGGTAGCTTGCCCGCGACGGTGATGCCGCCAGTTGCGGGGGACTCATGAACAAGAATGCCGGGTCACTGTCCAGCAAACGCGCCGAGCGCTGGTTTTTCTGTTGCATGGCGGCACTTATCGCGCTGACTGTCTTCATCGGTTTCGCACCCACCTTCTACCTGGCGAAGTGGCTGGACCCACCGCACCCGATTCAGGCAGCGACGCCACTCGTCTACGTACACGGCGCCATCTTCACCAGTTGGATCCTGCTCTTCATCGCGCAAACCGCGCTGATCACGGGAAGACGGATCGACCTGCATCGCAAACTCGGGGTTTTCGGCGCGGCCGTGGCTGCGCTGATGGTGGTGGTCGGCACGCTCACCGCACTGCATGGCGTCGTTCGCGCTTCCGGCCCTCCCGGCATCGATCCGTCGCGATTTCTAGCGATACCGCTCTTCGACCTTGTGGTGTTTTCCGTGCTGGTCATCGCAGGTGTCAGGGCGCGACGCGATCCGCAGGCACACAAGCGGCTGATGCTGCTATCCACGATCGCTATTCTTTCCGCCGCGATCGCGCGCTGGCCGCTTGCGATCATGCAGCACGGCCCGCTCGCATTCTTCGGGGTGAACGATCTCTACGTGCTGGTGGTGGTTGGTTTCGATCTGGCGACGCGGGGAAGGGTCCATCGTGCGACCGTGTGGGGCGCTCTGGTGATCGTGATCTCGCAGCCGCTGCGGCTCGCGATTTCGGGCACTGATGCGTGGTTGACGTTCGCTCACTGGGCGGTCTCGCTGGTCTCCTAGGCCCGCGGGGGCGCGGCAGACCCCCGGCTCGGGCGCGCCGGGTCGCGAGGCGGTCCATGGAAAGCCGCCTGGGCCAGACGTTTTCACCCGGCTCCAAATACTTTGTCGTCTTTTGGTCCCCCTTTTCGATTACTAAGGTGCAGGGGAAGTGGTTGGCTCCGGTCGACCACAGCCCCAGGCGAAAGACGGGGCAAAGGCCGCCAACCTGAGGCCCAAGGACAAGGCAAGCCGAGTAGTCATCGCAGGCGTGGCCTGCAGGGAGAGGAAACATGAAAGGAACAACCAAACTGCTTTGCTTGATCGTTGCAGCCGCTTTTCTGGCGGCGAGCGCACCGGCCGAGGCGCGGATCTCGCTCAACAAGCGCAGCACTAACAGGATCTCGTTAAACAAGCTCGCGGCCAACAAGCTCTCGGCCAACAAGCTTGCGGCGAACCGGGTCTCGGGCAACCGGCTCGCCGGCAACAGACTTGCGGCCAATCGGATTTCGGGCAACCGGCTCGCCAGCAACAGACTTGTGGCCAATCGGATTTCGAGCAACCGGATCGCCGGCAACAGAATTGCGGCCAACAAACTTGCAGGCAACCGGATATCGGCCAACAAGCGCGTCACCAACACGATTCATGCGGCAGCTGTTGCACCGCAGTTCTCCGCACAGCGCGGCGCGGGTGACGGTGCGGTGACGACGATTTCGGCGATCCAGTTTGCGGACGGGACGCAGATCCAAAACTGAATGGCATAACCCCGGGGGGGCGGGCGGCCGCGAGGCGGCATCTCGCCCTCCATTCTTGCGAGTTGTCTTGCGACGTTGAGCGCAGCACCACCCACGAGAGGCAGCCAGCCGATGAGCTACTCGATTCTCTCCCTGCACTCGCGGCGATTGGCGCTCGCGGTCGCTGCAGTCTTGGCAGTGGCGGTGATCGACGCTACGAACGCAGCGTCACCACCCACCATCACTTCTGGCGACAAGATCGTCGATGTGACTGTCGTCGGCACGGACTTCCGCGTTCGGCTCGCCAGCGGACGGGTGCTTTCGGGTCGTGATCTCGTCGGTGCGAAGCTTGCGCTGACGTTGCCTGGCGGTGATGCGCCCGAGCAGGTCTCGATCGATGCCGTCGTTGTCGATCCGCTCGATCCCACCGGCGAGTCGCTGCTCTACAAGATCCGAACGGTCGATCCAGAGAGCGGCGAACTGGTCGACCTGTGCGGGCCGGATGTGGCGGGAGAGCGTTGGGCGTTTCCGTTGCGCGGGCAATGGGACGATGAAGGGTATCGGTTGTCCGACGAAGGTTTCACGCTCACCTGCGGCGACGGGGCGCAGGGCAAGTGCGTGCGCTGGGGATACAAGCCATGGAAAGTCCTCCCCAACGGCACGCAACTCGCCGCCTACCATCAAGCGTGCATTCGCATGGTCACCGCCAACTACTGCGGCAACCGTCGCACCACGCGCGACGGGATGTTGATCGACTACTGGGACAACCTCGGGATTGCACAGCCCGATCCTGATCCGGCGCAACAAAAACTCGAGTTCGAAGCCGCGTGGGGTCCAAACGGGGCGATCTGTGTCGCACACACGCGCGTGCCGGAACACGAGACGCTAGACGGACTGCGTGCTGACTGCCCGCGACTGGCGAACCGGCTCGGCAGCGAGAAATGCTCGGAGTCCACGGCCACAAGCTGGGGCGAGCCGGTGTTGCTCTACAACCGCTCACGGTGATTGATGACGACGGCCAAGCGAGCGTCGCGACTTAGCCTCGGCCGTCGCCATGAACAAAATCGAGCCTGCAGCCTCGCGGGACTCTACGCGTTGCTCGCTACGGTGTGGTCGCTCGGTTCGGCGCACGCTTCCGCTGCGATCGAACTTCCTGCGCTTTCTGTTTCTCCCGCTAAGGGTGAGATCACAATCGACGGCAATCTCTCAGATCCCGGTTGGGTCGGAGCGACGACGGTCGAGCCGTTCTTCGAGGTCGCACCCGCAGACAACGTCGAACCGCCGGTGCGCACCCGGGCGTGGATCACCTTCGATCAATCCGCGCTGTATGTAGCGTTCGATTGCGACGACCCCGAGCCGCAGCGAATTCGCGCACCGTTCCACGATCGCGACCGCATCGACAAATTCCGCCAGGACCTGGTGGCGGTGATGCTCGATACGCGCAACGACCGCCGGTCGGCGATCAAGCTGATGGTCAACCCGCGCGGCCTGCAGAGCGATGCGGTGTTCTCCGAGTCGACCGCCGAAGAAGATCGCGGGCCCGACTTCTACTTCGACTCGGCCGCCAAGCTCGATGCTCACGGCTGGACCGCAGAGCTACGAATCCCGTTCGCCTCGCTGAACTACTCATCGGACGCCACACCGGATTGGGGCATCACGCTGATGCGTGAGTACCCTCGCGACTTCGCCCACGACATCCAGAGCAGCCCCGTCCCGCGCGGTTCCAACTGCAGTCTGTGCCACATGCGGCAACTGAGCGGACTCGCCGGGCTCCCCACCACCAACCATTGGGTGTTCGCTCCATTCGCCACGGCCGCGCGAGCGACCGAGCGCGATCCCCCCGGCAATCTGTCGGCCCCACTACGCGATCGATCGATCGACGTCGACCTCGGCCTGGATCTCAAGTGGATGCCGGCCTCGAATCACACGATCGATCTCGCGCTCAATCCCGACTTCTCGCAGGTCGAGTCGGACGTGACACAGGTCGGTGTCAACAATCGTTTCGCACTTTTCTATCCCGAGAAGCGCCCGCTGTTTCTAGAGGGAATCGACCTGTTCGTGACACCGCTGCAAGCGATCTCGACGCGCACGATCACCGACCCCGACTGGGGTGCGCGTGCGACAGGAAAGAGCGGCCGCACGTCCTACACGCTCTTGATTGCGAGAGACGCGGGCGGCGGCAGCGTCGTTTTGCCTGGTGCCGTGTCGTCGGATCTCGCGCCGCAAGACTTCGTTTCGACAGCAACGATCGGTCGAGTGCGCACGGACCTCGGGGAGTCGTTTGCAGGACTGCTGCTGAGCAGCCGCGAACTCAAAGGTGGCGGACACAACCGGGTCTTCGGCCCTGATTTTCAGTGGCGTCCCAACGACGAGCATCAGATCACTGGACAATTACTGTTCAGCGACACGCGATTGCCCACGCGCCCCGACCTTGCGCCTCAGTGGGATGGTCGCTCGCTTCGCTCCTCGGCCGGCACGGTGGAGTGGTTTCAAAGCACCGAGAAGTTTGTCAGCAGTCTGCAGCTCACCAGCATTGGCTCCGGGTTTCGCGACGATAACGGGTTCATTCCTCAAGTCGGCTATCGCGGTGCGAACCTGGTGCTTGGCCCGTACTTCTTCCGCGAGCGGCCGGTGCACGTGGTCCATCCGTGGGCGATCCTCGGCACCAATCAAACAACCTCCGGCGACCGGCTCGATCGCACGCTCGCGAGCGGTCTGCGCTTGAGCGGTCCGCGCTCGATGGACGTCGACATCCGGCTGCACTGGGGCGACCAGGTGCGAGGCCGGTCGCGCCTTTTCGATCAGCAGTTCGTCGAGTTGTCCCTGCTGATGAGCCCGAACCGCTGGTTCGACCGGTTGATGCTCGAAGCGCGCCTTGGCGATGACGTCGACTTCGTCAACGATCGAACCGGGCGCGGCGGACGGCTGAAGTCCGGTGCCACGCTGCGACCATTCGATCGACTAGAACTGGTTTTTGACGGCGAGCGTCAGTGGTTGAACGTCGATCCCGGATCGGCTGGCTCGACGCGACTGTTCACGGCCACGGCGCTGCGACTCAAAGCGACACTCCACCTCAACCAGCGATCGTTCGTGCGCTGGCTCACCGAGAGCATCCAAACCGAAAGAAACATCTCGCTCTATGAAGAGCCGGTCGAATCGCGCGAAGCCTCGCGGCTCGATTCTGCGCTCTTGAGCTACAAGCTGAACTGGCAGACGTTCTTTTATCTGGGGTACGAAGCAACTCACCTTCGCAGCCCCGATGGAAATACGGAGTTGGCAGACAAGCGGCTCTTCCTGAAACTCGCCTACGCCTGGCGCCGCTGACGCTCGGCAACTAGAGCGCCAGTTGTGTCCCCAACGATCTACACCGAATGACCGAGCGATCGATGCAGCCAGTTCCACGCATTCTCCCAACGGCGCTGCACCGTGCGCTCCGACTCTCCCGACATTGCCGCGATCTCTGCGAACGAGAAGCCGCAGAAGAATTTGAAGTCGACGACATGCGCGAGCGACTGGTCGACATTCGCGAGTTCGTCCAGTGCTTCGCTGATGCGGGTCAGTTCGGAATCGTCGGCACCGACATCGTGAACATCCTTGTCGATACTGGTGATCTCGAACATCCCGCCGCGCTTCTGCGCATTATGATTGCGCACTCGCCTTCCGGCGCCACTCCTGCGCCGAGTTCAGTTTTCCCGAACGCTCGTAGAGTTCGGCGAGACTCGTCGCAGCGTCGCGAGCGTGCCATGGGTGGGCTCGTGACAACCTCTCGTGTGCCTCGAGCAGCAACGGTTCCGCTTCCGACAGACGCCCGACCGCGGCAAGCGCCCTGCCCGCTTCGGTGAAAGCCCTCCCAATGTAGATCGCATCAGCCGCATTGCTCGACTTTACGAGTTCGAGAGTCTCGTGTGCCAGGCTGACGAACTCACTCGCTCGCCCCTGTCGCAGTCCGCACTCGATCAGGCCGAAAGTCGCGACCCACTCGGCATGGGTGTGATCGCCTGCCTTTCGCGCGCGCTCTCGGACTTCGGTGAAGGTCTGCTCCGCCTCTTTGAACTTACTCTGTTCGAGGTAGGCGATGCCGAGGGTGCCGAGCATCGAGAGCGTCAAGTGATGATCGGCACCGAGCTTTGCGATCTGCGCTGCAATGGATTCGCGCAGCAATGCCTCTGCTTCCGCCGAACGCCCCTCCGCGATCAACTGCGCGCCGAGCCCGTTCCGCGCCTCGAGTGCCCGCGGGTTGTCCGGTCCGAGCAGGCGATCGAGAGCTTTTGACGCAGACCGCAGTTCTCGGCCCGACTCGTCCAGACGCGCTAGGTTGCGAAGACAATTCCCAAGGATGTATTCGCTGAAGTGAGTCAACCAGTGATCGGCACCGAACACAACCTGCCTTCGCTCGACAACGTGCCGCATCAACGGTTCGGCATCGCCTATCCGCCCCACGTCGACGAGGCTCAGTGCGTGGTTGAGGTGCGTGGTCAATGTCCCAGGGTTGTCTGGGCCGAGCTGCTTCGTCGCCTTCTCGCCGACCTCGCGGAGCAGCCGCTCCGCTTCTTCAAATCGGCCTCCGTCACGCAGCACGAGCGCCAGCGTGCTGAGCGTGGGCAAAACAGACTCGTGGTCCGCACCAAACGCGCGCCGCTTCCGCTCGATACACTCACGAAACAGCGGCTCGGCCTCGCGGGCACGACCCTGCCTCCAGATCACGATCCCGAGGTCGTTGAGCGCATTGAGCGTGTTTGCATGATCGGGGCCCAGTACGCGGCGATGCTGCTCCAGCACCTCGCGCAGAAGCGCCTCCGACTCAACCATCTGCCCGCGTGCCTCGAGCAACAATCCCAGCGAGTTCGCGGTCACCATCGTGTCGGGGTCGTCAGGGCCGAGCACTTGGCGACGGGTGGCGAGCGCCTTCTCGTAGAGGGCCTGTGCAGGTTCCAGCAGGCCAAGGCCCTGGTAGGCGTCGCCCATCGTCATCTGGAGTGCCGCCTGCACCTCCGGCTCCTGCACGAGTTCGTGATCAACCGTCTCGACGCCCCGATCCAAAATCTCCCGCGCCGTGACGTTCTGCCCCTTCGATTGGGTCGGATCGGCCACGTCGAACAGCGACGTCAGGAATGTCGAGACGCGCTCGGCGCGATCGCGTTGCTGCGTCGCCGTATTGCGCTGGAAGAGGGCAAAGCCGAGGCTGGCGAGCACCGCGATCATCATCGTCGCGGCGAGGGTTGCCCCGATCACATGCCGGCGCAGGAATTTCTTCGCGCGGTAGATCTGCGAGGGCTTGCGCGCCTCGACCGGTTGGCCGGCGAGATACCGCTCGAGATCGCGCGCGAACGCGTCCGCCGACGGATAGCGCCGGCCCGGTTCCTTTTCCAGAGCCTTGAGCAGGATGCAGTCGAGATCACCGCGCAACTCACGCGACAAGCGGGTTCGTTCCGGAAGACCTGGAGGAGGTGCGCCGTCGCGGAGCGCGGTGCGGCTGGCGGGGAGTGGCTCTCGTGAACTGATCGCCTCTCGGATCTGTGCGAGCGACTTGCTTTCGAGGCGGTAGGGGAGATCGCCGGTGAGCAGTTCGTAGAGCATCACACCCAAAGAGTAGACATCGCTCACCGTGGTCTGCGGTTCGCCGCTGATCTGCTCCGGGCTGGCGTAGAGCGGCGTCATCGGATGCCCGCCGAGCTGCGTCAGCTCGGGCCCCTGCCCACCATCCTCGGCCTCGACGAGTTTGGCGATCCCGAAGTCGAGCAGCTTGACCTCGCCGGCTTTAGTGACCAGCACGTTGTGCGGCTTGAGGTCGCGATGCACGATCAGGTTGGTGTGTGCAAATGCCACCGCGGTGAGAACGTCGAGAAATAGTCGCACGCGCTCTGCGATCCCCAGTTTGGCCTCTGCGCAGTAGTGGTCAATCCGCTCGCCGTCCACGTGCTCGATGACCAGATACGGTTGGCCTAACGTCGAGACGCCGGCGTCGATCAGTTGCGAGATGTTGGGATGGCGCACGCGAGCGAGCAGGCTCCCTTCACGTTGAAACCGCGCCTCCCCCTCGCGGCCGATCAGACTCGCGTTCAACAACTTCACCGCAGCCACACCTTCGAAGCGCCCGTCGCTGCGGTCGGCGAGCCAAACGCTCCCCATTCCTCCCTGACCGAGTGGTGAGCGCAGCGTGTATGACCCAACGACCAGTCCGGCGAGCGAAGATTGGATCTGTTCCGGGACGGCACTCCCCGAGAGAAAACCGGCGTCGTCGAGAGTTGTGTGATCTCTCACCAACTCCTCGAGATCGGCGGCGAGCGTTGCGTCCTGCTCACGTAACGTCGCGAACCAAGCGGGTCGATCGGCGGGCGGAAGATCGAGCACTTGGTCGAGTAGTGGGCTCAATTCTTGCCAGCGCTGCGGATCGAAACTCGTCATCGGTCTATACCGGACGACCGAGCGATCGATGCAGCCAGATTCGCGCTTTCTCCCAGCGGCGCTGCACCGTGCGCTCCGATTCTCCCGACATCGCCGCGATCTCGGCGAACGAGAAGCCGCAGAAGAATTTCAAGTCGACGACATGCGCGAGCGACTGGTCGACATTAGCGAGTTCGTCCAGTGCTTCGCTGATGCGGGTCAGTTCGGAATCGTCGGCACCAACATCGTGAACATCCTCGTCGATCCTGGTGATTTCGAATAGCCCGCCGCGCTTGTGTGCATTGCGATTGCGCACGTAGTCGATGATCAGACCGCGCATCGCGCGCGCTGCGTAAGCCATGAACCTGCCCTGATCGGGAAAGGCGTTCTCTCGCGCCGCGAGATCGAGGTAGACGTCGTGCAGCAGGCTCGTCGCTCCGATCGTCAAGTCTTTCGAGCTACGAGCGAGTTGCGCACGCGCCAGACGGTGCAGCTCCGAATAGAGCGTCGCGAACAAAGCCGACGCTGCGGAAGCATCGCCGGAGTCTGCAACTTTGATCAGCGAGGAAATCGTCTGCTCGTTCACGGTCCGAACGCTACCGCGTGCCGCACCGACTCGGCAAGCTGTTTCGGACGGCACGCTACCGGCCTCACCGAGTCGTCTGCCGCGGAAGAATAGCCACGCGGAAACGACGCCGGCTTGATCTGGACCTGGTTCGACGGTGCGTTCACTGCTCCGGATGTTCCACTTCTCAGCGAACGGGCCTTCAGGTATCTGATCAGTCGGCGCAAACCAAGCGGGAATCGCGGGATCGCTCCGACCAACTGTCCGTCACGAACGAACACGGTTGCATTGCCCGCTATGGTTGGAAGCAGGTTCTCGTCGTCAAGCCATTCAAGCATCGGCGGCGGCTCGAACCCTTTGGGAACCTCAAAAGCAGTGGCAACCCGCGACCCTCCGTTCGACCACTAGTTGTGCGGCTGGAAACACCCGCTCGTGGTCGAGCAAACTCTCCAGGCCCGCCGAGACAAACTTCGCGCCGACCCGTTCGAGCCTCTCCTGCGCCGGTGTTTCGAGCAGCGTTGACTGTTTCCGGTGCTTTTCGGAAGGTTGATCGGTGCCGGCGCCGAAGCGCTAAAGGCGCCCTTCTTCTGCGCTCCTCCCGGTTCGAGGGACTGTGGTCGGGCTTGACAGCCTGTTATCAAAGTGATATCACTACGCTATCGAAAGGAGAACCACCATGATTCGCGAGGTACGTCGCGACGCGCTGTCCGGAATCCCGATCCTCATCCTGCTTTTCGCCTGCGTCGTCGGCGACGTGTGGTGGCTGATCTGGGCCGCGAGACATGGCCTCGCCGTCCAAATCGTCGCCGCCGTCGTGCTGCTGATCGTCACGTTCTTCCTGATGTGCGGCTTGTTCAGCGTGGCGCCGAACCAGGGGCGCGTGCTGCAGCTCTTCGGCGACTACAAGGGGACCGCGCGCGAGCCGGGCCTGCGTTGGGCGAACCCGTTCTTCTCGAAGCGGGCGATCTCGCTGCGCGTCAGGAACTTCGAGACGGGCAAGCTGAAGGTCAACGACAACCGGGGCAACCCGGTCGAGATCGCGACCGTCGTCGTCTGGAAGGTCGTGGATACGGCGGAGGCTGCATTCCAGGTGGATAACTACGAGAACTACGTCCATGTGCAGAGCGAAGCCGCGCTGCGGAACATGGCGACCGCCTACCCGTATGACGCTCACACCGATGGTGAGGTTGCGCTCTCGAGCCACACTGCCGAGATCTCGGCGAAGATCAAGACCGAAATCCAAGACCGTCTCGCGCAGGCTGGCGTCGAGGTAATCGAAACGCGAATCAGCCACCTCGCATACGCGCCGGAAATTGCGTCGGCGATGCTGCGGCGCCAGCAGGCGTCGGCGGTTGTCGCTGCGCGGCAGAAGATCGTCGAAGGCGCCGTCGGCATGGTGGAGCACGCACTCGAGTTGCTGGCCTCCAAGAAGGTGGTCGAACTCGACGAAGAACGGAAGTGCGCAATGGTGAGCAACCTGCTGGTCGTGCTGTGCAGCGAGCACAGCACGCAGCCGGTGGTGAACACGGGCTCGCTGTACCACTGACCGTGCACAGATGGCCGAACGGAAACCGTTTCTGTTGCGAATCGACCCAGCGCTCCACGACGCGTTGACGCGTTGGGCGGAGGACGAGCTGCGCAGCTTGAACGGCCAGATCGAATTCCTGCTCCGTCGTGCGCTCGATGAAGCGGGTCGGCTGCCGAAGAGCGCGCGACCGAAGAAGGAAAAATGAGCTGGGGTGGCCGCACGCGGCCACCCAACTTGCGTCTGACGGAGGTTCTCCATGCCAGCGATCATTCCCAGCTGTCCCGTGTGCCAGGTCCGTATGAGCGCAGGGTTTGTCCTCGATAAGGCCGGCAACAATGCCGAGCGGGTGAAGTGGATCGAGGGAACTCCAGAGAAGAGTTGGGGTAGCTATGTGACCAAGGACCGCGCTTCGTTCGAGGTCATCGCCTACCGCTGTCCGCAGTGCGCGTGGGTCATTTGGTTCGCGCCGGCGCCGGAGTGATCTCCTTCCACTCGTTCCCGAGTCGTCGGCATGTGCGCTGCAATCCCACGGCATCAGCGCGGTATGCAGTCTTCGTTCTCCGCGTCCTTCCGATCTGTCTTTCAGGCGTGCCTACCCGTCGACCGCGCGACTTGGCGGCTACAGATACCCCAACTCGATCGCCTTGAGGACCGCGCGCGTCCGGTCTCCGACCCCGAGCTTCTGAAACATGTTGGTTGCGTGGTTCTTGATCGTCCCCTCACTGGCTCCGAGCGCGTCGGCGATCTGACGATTGCTGTAGCCGCCAGCCATCCGCCGAAGCACCTGCGTCTCCCTCCGTGTCAGCGATTCCGCCGGCGGATCTACGTCGGCGCCTTGAAGGCTCCCGACCGCTCGTTCGGTGATCGCGGCGAGCAGATCCTCCGAGTTCTCAGCGCGCATCTCATGGACCACCTCGCGCACATCGGCGAGTAGCAGTCGCGACACCTGTTGCGCGCGCCGGATCGAATCCCCGACCGGTGCGCCCGACTCGGTTGCGGCGATCTCCAGTTGGACTGTCAACACCGTGAGGTGATGGCCCAGGGTGTCGTGCAACTCCCGCGCGATCCGCAACCGCTCGGCCGATCGTGCCGCGGTTGCGAGGATCGGTCGCGTGGCGAGCAGCTCCCGCGTGACGCTCTCGGCCGTGCGGCGTGCATCGCTTTCTGTCACCGCGATCAGGCCGATTGCGTAGGCGAGTCCCTGCCAGGCCAGGAGTAAGAGGGTCGTGAGCGCGAACGCTACAGGGTAGGCCGCGCGCTCCGGGCCCGACGCAACCTCGAAGCCGGGATCCCTCCACAGCGTCGCGCAGTAAGCGGCGGTGGCGAGCAGTTGGACACCGAGCCAGATCCGCGCCGCCTTGCGCGGAAGTGCGAGCGGCAGCTGTGCGGCCAAGAGCACGAGCAGATCGCTGTAGACCAAGATCGCAATCACAAGCTGCCCGACCAACACTGCGAGAGTCTTGGCATCGACCCGCGTGCGCTGCCGCGCGGTGATACTTCAAAACGCCCACCCGAAAAGCGCGAACCCGACGAGGGTGAGTGTTGTCGCGAACACGGCCGCCGCCGCGCGCAGGTGTGGCTCGATCTTCGCGTACTCCGCGTTCGCATCCCGCGCAATCGCCACCAGAGCGAGGATCACGATCGTGCCCAGGCCGATCCAGCCCAAGTAGCGCAGTGGCTCGTTTCGAGTGCTCATGACGCAGACGTTACTGCGTCGCGCTAGCAAGCGAAATAGGAAGGAAGTCATGGTTCTTTGTGGGAGGACCGGCACATGTGGACACCGGCGGCCGCTTCTACCTTGTCGCGTGTGGCGGCGATGCCGCGTAGACAAGGAGAGCAACCATGACCCGATTCGAACTGACACAGGCTTCCAAGCGTTGGCGGGCGGCGATCGCCGTCGGTTTCATTTCCATTACGTTGATCCCGCGCGTCGCGGTCGCGGACATCGCGTCAGCCGTTGCGCCGGCACGCAACCTCACCGATCGCGTCGCGGAGCGGTTTCTCCAGATGCGGGGGCATGTTGCGATTGCCAGCTACACGGCGGACGCTTCCGGTGCTCCGCTGGAGAGTGACCCCTCGATCCTCCACAACCTGGAGCGGCGGATGCCGCTAGGTTCTTCGATCAAGATCCCCCTGGTAATCGCCTACGCCGTCGCGATCGAGCGAGGTGAGATCGACCCGAACGAGTCGATCACCACCGAAACCTGGGAGCAGCTCTACATGCCTGAGGCCGACGGTGGAGCGCACGCGAGGGCGCTGGCGGAACTCGGTCTGGCCAGCGACGACTACGGCTTCGCGCTCGATCGGTCGGCCACCGTGTCGGTTCAACGGCTGATGGAGCTGATGATCCACCACAGCGACAACGCCGCCTACGACTACATGGTCCGCCGGCACGGTGAGGCGCAACTCGGGTCCGTCCTCGCCGATTGCGCGCTGACGTCGATCGACGTGCCGAGTAGCGATGTCGGAGAAGTTCTGGCACGTAGCAATCACGAGATCGGCACGCTGACCGCAGCGCGTATCGCCGGCTTCAAGGGCATGTCGCGCGAGGAACTCCAGGCCGAGTTCATCAAGTGGCGTGAGAAATTCTTGGATCCGCAGTGGAAGGCTGACGAGTTCGCGTGGCGGCTGGCGGGAGGCGCTGACGAACCGTACGCGCGACAAGCGGCCGCGCTGGCGATCACCGATCCAAAAGGGGCCGCAGGAGAGTTCGCGCGGTTGATGATCGAGATCGCGCAGGGCCGATTGATTTCGATGGCGGTCTCGGACCGAGTCGCTGCGATCCTAGAGTGGCCGCGAGCGTGGATCCCGGGGGCGGCTGACGCGTTCGAGCGCTGGGGTGCAAAGGGCGGCTCGATCCCCGGCGTCTTGACCGACAACAACTTCACGATCGCCAAGGTCGGCGACTTTGCCGGGTCGCTGCGGGTGACGGTGGTGTTCGTCGACGGCCTCGGCGCGAGCGCATGGAAGAAGCTGCTCGACTCGAACCTGTTTTTGTTCGAGCAGCGGCTGATGTCGGATGCAGCGTTCGTAGCGTCGCTGCAAAAGCGGCTGGAGCGGGGTAATTGCTAACTCGATTGGCGGCGGTGCGACGGACGAGAGCGTTCGTGAGCACCGCCGCCTCTCGTTCCACGGACCGAAGTACCGACTCGAAACCATAACCTCGTCGCTCAGCACAGAGCGCAGCTCTGTAGAAGCGGAGCGTCCGGCCACGCGCAGTGCGAATCATCCGCTACGGACAGCTCCGACCCGATCGCGGCGTGCCGGCGCTCGACTTTCCGAGCGTACCTAGGCCCGACGGACACGAGTTCTCGGCGCGTACGAGGTAGTACACCGCTGTCGCTATCGTCGGGAGTGTTGTGTCAGTCGCCGCGGTGTCGACGCCGTCGTTCGACTCGACGCAGATCCCGGCTACGAATCCGGTCGGCGATGTCGCGCGCAAGGTGTCGTACAGCAATGTCGCTGGTTGCCCGCCGAGATCACCGGGTGCGAGCCACTGCACCAACTGCTTGTTGCTCGCGATCGTCAGCTTCTGCACCTCTCCCGGTGCGCTCCAGATCTGTGCGTTGCCGTCGTTGCAATCCGCGGCGTTGCGCACGTAACCGGCAGGCTGATCACACGCTTGCTGGGACATGGCCACGTTGCCGTAGCCGTCCGCATCGCTGTCGACGTAGAACGTCGCTGTCGTGCACGCGTTGGAGCGAAGATCGCCCTGCGTGCGTGGATTCTCGAAATTGAAGAGCCAGGGGGAGCGTGGGAACGCGGGATCTTTGGCAGCGAGGCGCAACCTCCACTTCGACAAGCTGCCGCTCAAGCCTGTGATCGTCTCGTCGAAGCTGCTGTACACGCTGCCCGACAGGCCCGGCGCGCCGGTATCTCGGTACGTCGAACGCGTGAGACTTGTGCCGTCGAACGGCGCGGCTTGCGCTTTGAGCTCGCTTTCGATGCGAACGGATCCTCGCCCCGCGGCCGTGCGCCCGAGAGCACGCAGCTTGAACGATGTGGGGGAGTCCGCCTTGCCATAGAGCCCCACCGGAGCTGTTCCGCTCACGCGGATCTGCCGCGGAGCACGATCGAGTCCGTCGCCGCCGCCGCCGTAATGGACGAACGTCTTCCCCTCGTTCGTGTTTGGATTCGAGAGGAGGTAGGCCCCAACGATCACGTCCGAGAAGCCGTCACCGTTGACGTCGCCAGCGCGCGCGACGCCGAGCCCGAGAGAGGACCCGGCGAGATCGGGCTCGATGGTGAGCGCTGGCGTTGAGGCTGGCCCGGTCGCCGATCCCAAATAGATGAACGCGCGGCCTTCGTCGGCCTGACCGTTGTCGAACCCCGGCGCGCCGATGACCAGATCGTCGAAACCATCGCCATTCACATCGCCCGCACCGTAAACGGTCCGACCGAATGACGCGCCGGCCTGATTGCTCTCGGCAGTCCAGGCCGCATTCGCGGCAAGCCCGCTCGCGGAGCCGAAATAGACGTAGGCGCGTCCTTCGCCGGACTCTCCGTTGGATAACCCCGGCGCGCCGAGTACGACATCACCAAATCCATCGCCGTTGACATCACCGGCCGCGGCGATCGAGGTGCTGAGGTTGGCGTTGGCGAGGTTCGACTCGACGGTCCAGCTTGGTGAAGTTGCCGGGCCCGTCGACGAACCGTGGTAGCAGTAGACGCGTCCCTCGCTCTTCTGTCCGTTCGTGTACAAGCGCGAGCCAACCAGCAAATCGCCGTAGCCATCGCCGTTCACATCACCCGCACCAGAGACACTGAAGGCGTAGCTCGCGAGCGGTTGGTCTCCGTCGGTGATCCAACTTGGCGCCGATCCTAAGCCTTGCGGCGAACCGAGATAGAGATAGGCGCGACCCTCATCGGTCTCACCGCCATCAAAGAACACCGCGCCGACCAGCACATCAGCGTATCCATCGCCATTGACATCGCCGGCTCCCGCGACCGACACGCCGAACCTCGAATCGGCTTGATTGTTTTCACCGGTCCACGCCGGAGACACAGTCAGACCAGAAGCAGAGCCGAGGAACAGATAAGCGCGGCCCTCCTGCAGCATCGGCCCCGAGTAGTACGGTGAACCCACAATGACATCGTCGTAGCCATCGCCATTCACGTCGCCCGCACTCGCGAGGCCTACGCTGTAGTGCGCGCCGGCTTGATCGCTTTCCGATGTCCAGGCCGGGGCCACGGCGAGTCCTGCCGCTGAACCGAGATAGAGATAGGCGCGTCCTTCGTCGGTCTGACCGTTGTCGTAGAGATAGGCGCCGACCAGCACGTCACCGTAACCATCACCGTTCACATCGCCTGCGGCCGCAACCGAGTAGCCGAAGTATGCCCCGGGCTGATTGCCCTTCGCCGTCCAACCCGCTGTTGCGGCGAGGCCGTCTCCGGCTCCGAGATAGAGTGCGGCTCGACCTTCATCGATCAGAGTGCCGTCGTATTTGGGGATGCCGACAATCACGTCCGAAAAGCCGTCGCCATTCACATCGCCGGCCGCTGCTCCAGATCGACCAAGCTCTGCGGCCGCCTGATCGCTTTCGACGCTCCAGGCCGCCGTAGCGACCAGACCTGCCGCCGACCCCTGATACACCCAGGCACGCCCCTCGTCGGTCTGGCCGTTGTCGAACAGCGGCGCGCCGATGAGCACGTCGGCAAAACCATCGCCGTTGACATCGCCGGCCGTCGTCGCGACGCGGCCCAGCTCGGCGCTGGCCTGATCGCTTTCGATGCTGAAGGCCGCTGTCGTCGAGAGCCCTGTCGCCGAGCCGTGATAAACGAGCACGCGCCCTTCATCGGCCTGGCCGTTGTCGTAGAGCGGAACGCCGACGATCACGTCGCCATAGCCGTCGCCGTTCACATCTCCGGCAGTGCCGACGCTGCGGCCCATTTCAGCCGAGGCCAGATCGCTCTCCACACTCCATGCCGCCGACATCGAGAGACCCGTGCTCGACCCGTGATAGACGAAGGCACGTCCTTCGTCGGTTTGGCCGTTGTCCTGGAGCGGCGCTCCGACGATCACATCGGCGTAGCCGTCGGCGTTGACGTCACCGGCTGTTGCGACAGTCGCACCGAAGCGCGCACCGGCTTGATTCAGCTCGACGCTCCAGCTTGCCGTGCTGCTGAGGCCGCCAGCGCTGCCGAGATAAACCAGCGCGCGCCCTTCGTCGGTCTCGCCGTTGTCGCGTAGCGGTGCTCCAGCGATCAGATCGTCGAAACCATCGCCATTCACATCGCCGGCGCGCGCGACCGACGATCCAAACTGCGCGCTGGCTTGGCCTCCGGAGAGCGTCGTCGCCGGCGAAGTCCCCAGGCCAGTTGCCGATCCCAGATAAACGAGCACGCGCCCCTTGTCGCTGAGCGTTCCGTCGTACAGCGGGGCACCTACGGCCACGTCGCCGTAGCCGTCACCGTTGACGTCGCCGGCCGCAGCGATGGAGCTGCCGAGCTGGGCATTCGCTTGGTCTGCCTCGACAGTCCAAGCGGCGTTGCTCGCCAGGCCGGACGCCGAGCCGAGAAACAGAAACGCGCGCCCCTCGTCGAGTTGGCCGTTGTCGAACTGCGGCGCGCCGACGATCACGTCGCTGTAGCCGTTGCCGTCGACATCGCCTGCTACCGACAGCGCGAAACCGAGACGCGCGTCCGCTTGTCCGCCGCTAGCAGTCCAGGCAGCGCTGGTCAGCAACGGATCGACGGTGAGCGGATAGACGGCGCCGCGGTCGTCGATCTCGATGCGCAGCGCACCGGGTGCGGGATCGAGGCGCGCGGGTACCACACGATGCGTCGCGTCGAACACGGCGAGGTTCCCGTAGCGCGCCCGCACACGCCCGCCCGCATCGCGCAGCAACACGCCGCGCGCGTCGCCCAGTGGTTCAGCGAGAACATCGCCCGTCAGTGAGAACGCGAGGACGAAGACGCCTTCGCGCGCGCAAGGTGAGTATGCGACGAAGAGCTGATGTTCCAGCCCCGCCGACTCGTTCGTGAACGACTCCACCAGCCCGTCGCGCTCGATCCGCGCCTCGTCGCGTTCGGCCAAGGCGGTGCCGGGCCCGACCGAGTGCATGACGTCGGTGCACTCGATCCGGTCAAACCGAAGTGCGAATTTGAACTCGTGAGACCCACCCGCTCGAGACGTGACGTTCAGGCCGCTCGCGTCGATCGCGACGCGCAAGCCCTGGGTTCGATTCGGCGCCGAGTAGCCGCCCGCGCCATCGTCGGTGAAGTGGTATTCGCTCGAGGCGATCGCCGCGAGCGCGGCCTGCTCCCACTCGGACCCGGCTGCCGGCGCCGCGTACGTTGTGAAATTAGCGCTCGTGCTGACGAGAGCAGCGACAGTCCAGAGCGTTTGAGGACGGACAAGCAGCTTCAGCACGGAGTGCCTCCGCGCTCAGCCGGGGGATATCTACGGTGAGCGGGACCCCCGCGCCATCATTCAAACGAACCCGGCAGAAGAAATGCGGGAAGGCGAGCAGGAGAGGCCGGCCATCGTCTGGCTGCGTCGATCGATCAAACGCGGAGCGGCGTCAGTTCGGCGAGCGGAGTCGAAGCATGAAGATGCGCGACCGACTGCTGCGCGTGCACGCCGCAGTCGGTTGGACCGGTGCCCAGCACAGCGCGCCCTTGCGGCTGATCTTGTCAGCCGTCGAAGCGGGTTCCTTCGCTTTCCAGTTCGAGTCGGTAGTTCGGGATCGCGAGATGCCATTACGATGCTCGCAGTGTCCCAAGCAGAGTCGTTCGAGATCGTGGTGATTGGTGGTGGCCTCGTCGGCCTGGCGACAGCGCGTGCCTTGGCGCACGACCATCACCGCCATGTCGCCGTGCTCGAGGCCGAGCCGGAGCTGGCGTCGCACCAATCCGGACACAACAGCGGAGTGATTCACTCGGGCTTGTACTACCGCCCCGGTTCACTGAAAGCCCGACTATGCTCGGCCGGACGCGAAGCGCTGTACGAATACTGCGCGGCGCACGCGATTCGACATGAACGATGCGGCAAGCTGGTTGTGGCCGTCACAGCATCGGAGCGAGAGCGGCTCGAACATCTGCTCGAGGTCGGCCGCGCGAATCAGCTCGACGGACTGCGACTGATGAGTCCAGACGAAGCGCGCGAACGCGAACCCGCGATGCGAGGGGCCGGGGCCTTGTTGGTCCCGCAAACCGGGATCGTGCACTTTCCGGATGTCGCGGCAAGCTTGGCACGTGAGTTGGCCGACCAAGGCCATCCGGTCTGCACCGGATCGCCCGTCGAATCCGCGGAGTGGACGGGAAGCGACTGGTCCATCAGCGGTGGGTCGCGTCAGTTTCGCGCGCGCTACGTCGTCAACTGCGCTGGATTACAGTGCGATCGCGTGGCGAGGATGTTTGGTGTCGAACCGGACATTCGGATCATTCCGTTTCGTGGCGAGTTCTATGCGCTCGGTGGTGAATCGCAACGTCTGGTACGGCACTCGCTCTACCCGGTCCCCAATCCTGCGTTGCCATTTCTTGGAGTTCACGTCACGCGCACCGTTGAGGGCGTGATCAAAGCCGGGCCGAACGCGGTGTTGGCGCTGAGTCGCAGCAGCTATCGCCGCAGCGGCGTGAACCTGCGCGATCTGTGGTCGAGCCTCTCTTACCGTGGTTTTTGGCACATGACTCGCGCACACGTGCGCATCGGACTGATCGAGTTGCACCGATCGTTCTCGCACCGCGCTTTCACCCAAGCGATCCGCCGACTCGTGCCGGATGTCCTATCGACCGACGTGACTCGGATCGGTTGTGGTGTGCGTGCTCAAGCTGTGGATCGAACGGGACGCTTGCTTGATGACTTCCACCTGATTCACGCTCAACACAGCACACACGTTCTCAATGCGCCGTCACCGGCCGCCACAGCGTCGCTCGCGATTGGACGGTCGATCGCCGAAACGGTTGTCGCGAAGCTGTGACGTTGCTGTTAGGTCGTTGCGTGGATCGGTAGTGCCGCGAGCGTCGGCCGATGGTTTGAAAGCCGACAACTCCAGCCGCTCGCCGGCCGAAAGTCTCACCGGGATGTGAGGTGGGCCCGGCGGGCGGCGAGGGCGAAATGGTCGAAATACCTTTGCAGCGATGCGCCAGTCGAGCTGTACTCGTTGGATCCGGCGAAGAAGTCGACGGTCACTTCGCGCGCACGCGCGATCTCGCGCAAACGCGCGACCGACTGCCGATGCCTCGGGTCGTCCAGCATCAGGTCGAACAACTCGAGCCCGCGATGCAGGGCGGCTTGGGCGGTCGCGGGATTCTTTGTCGACCAGCGGATCGCGCGGCTGATCTCGCTCCCAACATGACCGAATTGTTCGGCGAGCGACAGTTTCCACCAGCGTTCGCGCGCGATGTCGTCATGCTGCCGCTCGGTCATCGACGCACCACACGCGCGATGAAGCTGGCGATGGCCGCGCGCGTGGTTGGATTGTCGACACCGCGCGATCGATTTCCGAGCGACGCAAGCAGGCTCGCCTCCTGATCGGCATGCAGGTCTGCGTCGAGCAGCAGAATCCCGCGATCGAGATCGACCACGCCTTTGATCATGTCTCCGAAACGTGCCAGAGCGAGTGCCCGGATCTCTTCCAGGGAGATCGTCTGCGATTCGGTGACCCGTCTCATTGGACTCATGACCCCCTCGTCGACACTCCACCAACGGAACTGGCACTATGCCACATCGCTGGGTCGTGCCTGGCCACAACCGCGACGCGGCATTTCGTGGCTGGATGACTTGTCCTTGGCTCCAAGTCCACGCGGCTTGAAGCGATGCGGAACGCGTCGTGCCATACGCGGCAATTCGCGCGATCTCTCGGTCTTGCCGGCGCAGTTCGGCGGTGCTGCCACGCGATCGAACTCGCGCTATGCTCCGCGCCGCCATTTCCATCCCGCATCTCGAGCCGCACGGCCCGTGAGCCCTAGACGAGGTTCCCCATGCTCGATTTCTCCCTGACGCCCGAACAGCAGCACGAACAGCAACGCGCCCATGCCTTTGCCGTGAACGTCATGCGCCCGGTCGCGCGGAAGTACGACGAGTCCGGCGCGTGGGCCACCGATGTCTACGAAGCCGCGTTCAAGGAAGGGTACCTGCAGGCGCTCGTCCCGAAGGACTGCGGCGGCCCGGGCGTCGACCAGATTTCCGAGGCGCTCGTCTGCGAGGAACTCGCTTGGGGCTGCGCGGGCCTGTACACGTCGATCATGGCCAACGGCCTGGCGATGACGCCGGTGCTCGTCGCCGGCAGCGATCAGCAGAAGAGGAAGTGGCTCGGAATGCTCGCTGAGGCGCCGAAGTTCGCAGCGTTCTCGCTCTCCGAGCCTGATGCTGGCTCCGACGCGGGGAGCATGAAGTGCCGCGCCGAGAAGAAGGGCGACAAGTACATCGTCAACGGCACGAAGTGCTACTGCACCAACGGTGGCTACGCCGACTGGTACGCGCTGTTCTGCAGCACCGATCCCGACAAAGGCGCGCGCGGCACGAGCTGCATCGTCGTCCCGCGCAACACGCCGGGCCTGATCATCGGCAAGGCGATGGACAAGATGGGCCAGCGCGCGTCCAACCAAATCGAGTTGCACTTCGAGAACGCCGAAGTCCCGGCCGAGAACATCCTCGGCAAGGAAGGCATGGGCTTCATCATCGCGATGAAGACGCTCGACCAGACCCGCGCCACGGTCGCCGCGGGGGGCGTCGGCGTGGCGCGCGCTGCATTCGAGATGGCGCTGGAGTACGCGAAGACTCGCCACCAGTTCGGCAAGCCGATCTTCTCGAATCAGGCGATTAGCTTCATGCTCGCCGACATGGCCAAGAAGATCGAAGCCGCGCGACTACTCACCTGGCAGGCGGCGTGGATGACCGATCGCGGCCTCAAGAACTCCAAGCACAGCGCGATCGCGAAGACCTTCGCCACCGACACCGCGATGGAAGTGACCACCGACGCCGTGCAGATCCTCGGCGGCAACGGCTATAGCCGGGACTACCTCGTCGAGAAGTGCATGCGCGACGCCAAGCTGCTGCAGATCTACGAGGGGACGAACCAGATCCAGCGGCTGGTGATCGCCAAGGAAATCCAACAGGGCGGATAGCTGGCTTTCGGAACCTGGTCCGCGTGCCGCGGACATCGAGCGTTGTAGGCGCGAGGAATGACTTCGAGCGTGTTTGGTGTGCTTGGGGCGAGCCTCAACACCAGCACCGCCATCGCACCGATGGGAAGAACGTCGCGACGTTGCCTAAGCGAATGCTGCGACGCTCGCAGCGCGGGAATCGTCTCTCGCGCACCGATCAACTGAATGGCTCCCGAGTAATGCGGATGCGCCTGCCTGTGGCTGCGGGCGCATGTCGTCTGGTGAGGTGCTCAGTTGCAGCGGACTCGAACTGCAAGAACTCTTGCGAATCGGGCAGTGCGAGCGCCGGGGGTGGTGGTGTCGAACGCGTCGGCATCGTTGCTACGGGCACATCAATCACTCACATCGATGCGTCGCTCGTTGCGATACCACGTGCCGTTGCGCGCGGGACCCAAGCGCCACGTGCGCTCGATCGGCGTGTCACCGGTGACGTGCATGTATCCGCCGTGCT
>JANNUT010000226.1:0-9976 GCA_031395565.1 Acidobacteriota bacterium
GAAAGCGATAACCTCGCGGATTTTAGAAGTACGAAAGAATCGTAACTATGTACCAGGACAAGAATTCAGGTGGTCTCGAAAGAACGACGCTCATGCTGCTTGAGGCAGAGGGTGGACCAGTTGATGGGTCAGATCAACGCCGCCGAGAATGAGTGCGTACACGTGTATGAGCCCCTAACAGCTAGTTCCACCTGAGCTCGTTCAGTTCTGCATCAGGATCCACATCACTGACATCGGTTTTGTAGTTCTCAGACAAGCGACGTAGGATCGCTGCCGTACGAGGCCGCTTCGCCCCGACCAATTCACTCTGTGACTTGTATTGCGCGGCTAGGTCTCGCTCTTGCGCACCTCCATCATCGAGCGCCCGTGACACAACACCACTGTTGTTGAGAAGACCGCGTCGAATGTGCCTGTCGATAAGCGCGCTACTCAGTTGCTCAATCACGTTGCGAACCCCAACATGAGACCACGTACCGTCAGGATCCGACGGGGGCACGTGCGAGCACAGACCCAATCTGCAAGTCACCACTAGTGACATCGCCTGTCGCTGCACATTACGCGCGGAACTCGCCGCCTTTGCCTTCATTCCTCGTCCAGGGCCTGATACTTCGCGTCCCTGTTATCAAACGCTGGTCGCGTGCCTTCGAGCACATCCAGGATCTTCCGATTTATTACCGGATTCTCGATGGCTCCAGATATGTACGACACACAATTCCCCGCCTTTTTGTCCAATTGCGCATAGATGATCTGGTCGGCATCGCATACCACAGCAAGATTCGGATTGTGTGTCACGATGATGATTTGCCGCCTGTCGCGGGCCTCTTTTGTCGCTGGCACCAGAATATTGAACACCGTCTGGTTGTCGAGATTCTCTTCAGGCTGATCTATTACCAGAGGCGTGTTATCGTTGTCCACCAGCAAATAGAAAAGCAATAACACCGTCCCTCGCTCCCCGGGGGACAACTCGTCGAGCTCGCGCTCATTCCATAGCAACCGGTATCTCGGCTTGAGGTACCCGAATGAAAACAAGAAGTCGTACAAGGCGCTGGTCGTACCCTCCTTCTTGAGCTGATCGCGTACATTGACGGCAGGGCGATTGGTCTGACGGTAGTCTCGAGAAAGATGTTCGAGCACCTGGTTCAAGAAGCTAAGCCCGCTCTCCCGGGAGTTCCAATCCGTCTTGCCGAGTAGAGTTTTCAAACTCTGACGCCCTTCCTCTACTCCAAGGAACGAGCCTTTCTTTGCTTGACTCACGAACTCGAAGAAACCATGCTCAAAGCCACCATCGACAATGCTAACCGTAAAATCCAGCTGAAGACCCTTCTTGGCCAGAGGATGCTGCTCGATGAACAGCTGCACGGGTCTATACAGCGTCTTGTACAGGTCGGCTAGACTCTCAATCCCGCTGAAGATCTCCTTGGCTTTTTCGGTTCGTCTGTCACATGCCGCCTGTAGTACTGCAGGCATCTCGTCGAGTGCTTGCAGCTGACTTTCTAGGCACTTGTAGCTCCCAACGGTCTGCTCATCGCCCAACAGAGTTGCCAGCTTCTTCTCCCACGTGTCAACAGCCGCGAGGTAGTTTTGGTACTCCTGGTTAGGAGCGTCCATCGCCGCCGTCATCGATGCTAGGTTTCCCTCTGACTCCACGATCCTGGCGGCAAGAGAGGAAGAAACGTTTAGATCAAGTTCGGAGTGGATTTCCTTCAAGCGATCCTGAACTTGTCCTTTGATTGCTTCGATCTCACCTGTGTCGATCGACACCTGCACCGCGGCCTCAAGGCTCAACCCGAGTTCCGTGAACTCCGTAGCGGCATCCGAGACAAACACCTCGTGCTGCTTCTTGAAATTGGCGAGCTTCGCGATCAGCTTTGTGGCGACCGCAAGCCGTCTGGTTAGTTTCGTCTCCTGTTCGACGAGAGCCGTCCGTTGCTTCTCCAGAGACACACGAGTTGCCTGTTCCTTCTCGATCGCCGCAGCTACTTCCGCCATCTCGCTTTGCTTCTCAGGATCGAGATCCGGTTTGCTGATTACTCCTGGCTTTGCTCCGTCATGGGAGTCTAACTCCCGTCGTTTTTCGGCCAACTGCGCATGCAGTGTCTTACGAAACGCAGGCAAGAGGCGTTCTTCGAACGACGTGACCTCTGCGTTGATTTCCCGTAGCTCCGCGCGCAGAAGGTCGAGCCGGGCTGCAATCTCCCCAGTTCGATACCCAATCAGTTGATCGATCGATCCCGTCCCGAGCCTCTCAGCCGTTCCGACGTGCGAGAAGATGACGCTCTTGAGTTCCTCGTCGAATCGGCTACCCCCTCCCGGCAACTCATTGCAGATCGTCTCAAGATAGTTCTGAGGGACGTACTTTATGGTTTCGACCGCTGTGTCGTTGATTGGCGAGTCGAGTGTCTTTTGTGATGTCGTCCCGTTCTCCCATGCGATTGTTGCCTGGAAATTCCGCGCCTTATTTAGTTTCGGCTGTCGAAACTTCTTCTCATTCAGAAATGAGAATGAATCGGCGTGACGCGTCTCTCCAAGCAACCCGATCACGTCTGACAACGCGCTCTTCCCGCTTCCCTTGTTGCCAATGATAGCAACGAGTCCAGGATTCAGTGGAACCGTATTGTCAAACCACACTTCGCTGATGGTCGAGCCGGCTACCTTGCTGATCGTCACATGTTTGATGTACTTAGTCCTGTTGTTCGCCACTCGTCTGACAATCGGGGGGAGGTCTCCTACGTAGACTCGCCCCTCTGGCTCGTTGAGGATCTGGCGAAGCCCCTCGAAGGTAGGATCGGAACGGATCCACGTGATTGACTTGCGCTCGTAGTGTGTGACGTCGTGGTTGTCGGAACAGACTACGAGGGGGAAGCGTCTCTTGATCGCTCGGAATACGGTTTGCTCGTACTCAGCAGCATCTTGCGGTCGGCCGATCTCGAGAATATCGACGCACTCCTTGGCCAAGTCTTCCTTGACCGCCTGTTTGAAAGCGAGAGCATTTGAGATGTTCTCGATCGAGTTCGACTTCTTTCCAGCGTGAACCGAAACCAAGCCACCCAGCTGATGGATTAGATCAGCAGCCATCTTGAACGGCACGTAGACCCTGTCATCGCCTTTCGCTTTGATATCGGCCGGTGTTAGCGAGAGGCCGCCCTGGAGTTTTGTCCAGATGTAGGACGCGTCTGCAGTTTCTGGAAATATGCCGATGATGTGCACCGACTCTCTTCCGCCGAGCTCGGTGCGTAGCTCGATTCCCGGGAATATCGTCAACTCATCCGAGCTCAGTTTCTTGAGCCGCTCGATGCAAGCTACATCAATGTTGTGGTGGTCAGTTATCGCGACCGCAGCTACACCGGCCGCTTTCAGCGCGTTGATGATTCCTTCGGCAGTAATACTCTTGTTGCGGTACTCATACGAGGACGGCGTGTGGAAGTGGAGGTCCCAGGGCCGCCACTCCGACCCACGTGGGTAATTTGCAGTTGTAGAGTTAGTCATTGCTTTTTCTTCCTATGCATGGATTCTTCCCACGTTTTGGCGTTTCTGTAAAGGCCTTAGCGCCAGACGACGCCTGCCTCGGCGCTAGCCGGATACCATTCGGCAAGCTAGAGGAACCGTCGTGACGACAGCGAATGTGCGATGCTGCAATCATGCGATTGACCAAAGAATCACGCGCCGCCCAAGAACTTGCGCGCCGCGAGCAGGAACAAGAGCAGCGTGCTGACTTTAACGAAGAGCATAATGCGCTTCGTCGGTACATGCGGGTAGTTCTCAAGATCCACGCTCGACTCAAAGCTGATCCTGAGCAGTGGAGACGAGCTCGAACCTTGATCGAGAAGCGCACTCAAGAGAAAGATGCGGTAAACAAGGACCAGAGTGGACAGCTCGAACTTTTCTAGCTAAGCAAAGCCGTTTCGAATGTTCGAGTCTCTGTGGGGGTGTACTGCCGTTTGCCGATCTCGGCAGAAGAAGTAGGCATCAAAAAAGCCCGTCGATACGGGCGATTGTGATTGAAGACGTGATGTTGTGCGTGTTTGTCACTGTGGTGCCCCGCGTTCTGGCACAGCTCGAACCAGAAAGCGGGTTTTGAAGAAACTTGTGAAAGCGATAACCTCGCGGATTTTGGAAGTACGGAGTAGTCGAAACTATGTACCAGGTCAGGAATTCAGGTGGTCTCGAAAGAACGACGCTCATGCTGCTTGAGGCAGAGGGTGGGCCTTGAAAAAAGAAGTTGAACAGATGAAAGCAACGATCATCATTTATTCATCTGTTCGGCGCTCCCGCAATTGTGCGAGAGGGTGACTGCGTTGGACGCGACCTCTGGGTGAGGCTGAAACACAATCACCCTCAAGAACAACTACGGCCCAATACGAACACAGAGAGATGAACACGGACCGGACATCTTGTCAATATTTCGGCCAAGAGCTATGTTCCATAATCTAATCACCATCGGTCATGTGACATCTAGAAGTCCTTCTGAGGGAAACCATGGACGTCGTTGGAGGCTCGAGTAGCGGAGCTTGGAATTATGTTGTTACGGTAGCGGGTCTCATCGGAGGTGTCGGCGGCCTTGTCGCGCTCGCTTCCATGGTAGTCACCTACTATCTCTACCGGGATTCACGGCACTGGCAGCGCGTCGACGCTTTTCTTCGCATCGTCGATCGCCTTGAGACACCTGACAAACGCGACCTTCGAAAATCCGTTTACAACCTAGATCGTTTAGCCTTTACCCAATGGACTACCGATCAACAACGCAACGCAGAAATGTGGATTGCGGAGCTCGACCTCATCGCGATCCTAATTCTAAACCAACACGTTCATCTGAGAGCGCTGTGCGAGATGTATGGCGACGTCTTGGTCCGCTCCGCCTATCAACTCGCACCATACATCGCACGCGCACGAGAGGATAAAGGTCGACAGTTTGCGCTCCCTTTCGGGCGCGCTACATTCTTACTCGAAGCCACCTGGCGTCGAGGCATTGGTAAGCGGATCTTCCCTGAGGAGATTCGGCTCCAGCAAGGAGCACGACCGATCTGCTTGACCCCAGACATAATGGCCGCTGACGAGCACTGCAAGACTCTTAGCGCGTCAGGATTCCGACTTGATGGTAAGCGGAAACACTTCTGGATGAAACATTAGCTCCTGCAATCAAACCTCGACCGCGAACTTCTCGAACAACTGACTATTGAGTGTGTGTACGATCACATCTGCCTGTCGTAGCGAATCTGTCTTCTCAAGATCTGTTACTGCAATGCAGAAAAGCCCAGCAGCCTTCGCTGATGCAATACCCGCTGGGCTGTCTTCAATCGCAATACATTTCGAGGATTCCACGCCCATTAACTTGAGTGCGGTGCTGTACGGCTCTGGTGACGGTTTACTGTTCTTCACCTGCTCCGCAGCAACAATCGCTGTAACATAATGTCGAATTCGCATCGCGGCCAATGAGGATTCTGCTTCGTCTATCGGGGCACCAGTGACCACAGCAATCTTCAGCCCCATTTTGCCGAACTTCCGAAGGCATGCGACAGCATCTCTCTTTTGTGGGACTTTGAACGCAATCGATCGAGCGTAGGAGGACCGCTTCGCACTAACGAGGTCAGTTATTGCAAGGTTTCGTCGGACGTGTCGTGCGTACCCGCGAATACCATCCTCATCACTGCGTCCAGCAAAATACGTTTGATAGTCAGTGCGGGTCAACAGCAAACCGCGTCGCCTAAATGCGACCCTGAACGCGGCTTCATGTAAAACCTCGTCATCAACTAGCACGCCGTTCAAGTCGAACGCCACCGCACGAATAGGAGATAGCGAAAGAATCGCTTTCATTCCCTTTGGTTGCTCCATGTGTTAGTGGTAACACTTTCAACGCACTAAGTCCAGACATCCACCCCTCCAATGACCGCGACACTGGCTGGGGATTTCCACGGGTCGCGCTTATCCCCCATCGCTACCCAACGATTCAAGTTGCCTAGGCAGGTTAGGTGCGCCGAAAATGACCAGCCGGAAGTAGAAGCCATCCGGAAGCGGCGTAGAAAATGAACCAATTCTCAAAGCCCTTGACCGCGAACACGCGTAAGTCTGCGACAGCATCCGAACCGGACCACCCGCGCCACGACCGGCATCGAGGCAAACTCCTCCAGGGTCTCTTCCACTAAGACGAGGAACCGTTCCTCCGCGACCTCGCTCGCGTGCGGGCTCTCGCGAGCGAGGAGCAAATACTCTTCGAGACTGTTCTCGTGGGTCCGGGGGTGACGAAGAATGCACGGCGCCATGCGCCCCGTTCTACTTCGAACCTAAATGCTCTTTCAACCGCTCCCGTGCCGCCGCACGAATCTCAGCCCAGTCAGCGGGCGTCGTTTCGACGTCCGCACCGGACTGCATCGCTTCCGCGAGCGCGCGGTCCAGCCACTCGCGTTCCTGGCGACGCTGGTCCTCGTGACTGAGGCGCCGAATGTACTCGCTCGCCGGCTGCAGAATGGCCGTGCCGACTACTCTTCGACGTAGGCTTTCTGCGTCCGTGTGAGTGGGGCGTTGCTGCAGATCATTTCCGAGTTCAGCTTGTCTTTACGAGCCCCCCTTTCAGTACGCGATGATCCAGTTTATCGTGCACGCGGCCTTACCAAAGAGGGATCCGCGCTGCGCGACCCGGATCGAAGCCGGGACCCGCTTTCTTGAACTTCTCGAAGTAACGACCGACCCGGCCGCTACCGAGGTGAATCCTAAGCTCCAAGACCGCCGCGTCTCGAAGGACATTCTCCGATCTCTGACCTCCAAGTTCAGCGCCTAGACCGGCCAGAGTTGCAATCCGCGAGGAGTTGACCTGAGAATGACCGTCCTTTTGTTGCAAGCGAACTCTCGGCGAAAGCGCTGTTTGCACCGACAATACCAGCCGGTAACCTCTTCGAGTGCCGAGTTCGGAGTATGCGGTGACCACTGATCCGCCCCGACCGGATTTAGTGGCCGATCAGGACGACCCGGGCGACGACACCGCTCGCCGGTTTGTCTACCAGTGGACCTACGCCGCCATCATGGCGTGCGCCATGGTCGATGAGACGATGGACGTCGCAGAAGTCTTCTGCGAGCAACATGAAGATGTCCTTCTCAAGCACACCGACGGATCGTTCACTGGACACCAAGTCAAGACCCGAGATGTCGGCGGCGATCCGTGGAAGGCGAGCGACGAAGCAATCTTGGCGGCGTGCGCCCGGTTCGTTCGTCTTGAGCATGAGTTTCCGGGATGCTTCCGCGCGTTCGTCTTGGCCACAAATCACACGTTCCTGTCCAAGAAGACTACGGGCTCGTGTTTACCGTATCTCCTGCAACAAGCTCGCGACGCTACGGACGAAACGTCGGCTGCAAATCCGCTTGCCCGGTTTCTTCGCAAAATCTCCAAGCTAACCACTCACCCGGAATCGACCTGTCTCGCTGCGCTCAAGAAGTGCCGGTGCGATGACTCATGCCCCAAGATCGACCATATGAAGCAGGGTCTGATCAACACCTTGGCCGAAAGTTGGGAGGGCGCATCTGAAGTATCAGTTTCGATGCTTTCCCTCGAAGCGGATGCGCTGATCGCAGAGTGCCAACGAGCGTCGTCCCTCAACCATGCCCAAACATTGCCGCTGTATCTGAATAGCTCGCTGACACCGGCGGATTTGGCGGCTGCGGCGGCGATAGATGGCAAGCGCCTCACTCGCCATCGCTTCGAGCACGTTCTTCGAACAGCGGTTGCCAGCCAGAGCTTGCTAGTGGGTACCGTCCAACCGGTTTCTCCCTCCGCCCAACCGCCGAAGCGGAGGCTCGATCTGAAACTCGAGGCCGGCGGCTTTTCGCCAGTGTCGATCAACTCTGCGAAAGACCTTAGGGACAAAGCAGAGTTCAAGAGCCTCGAATGGATCAATCGTCTCGGTGACCGAGAGGGCCTAAAGCGCCACGAGCACATTCGGAGCGTTGTACTTCGGGATTGCGCCAATGCCTATGAGCTTGCCAGGTCCGATTCTGGTCCTTTTGGGGTGCGGATGCGATCAGTGCTAACGGAACAGTTCCAGGAACGCAGAGCTACGGGAGGCGCAACACTATTCGATTGCCTCGACGAGCACTTGGAAGGCCATGCGTACAGCCTGACCAATGAATGCACTGTGTGGTGGAGCCCGCAATTCACGATCGTTGAGGAGTACTGATGGACCTCGTGCGGGCGATGACCGAGCTTGAGCAGACACCGGAGCTGCATCTCGCGCGGTTGCTCATTCTGCTTGGGGAGTTCTGCGGTCCTGACGGCGTCGACCGGGTTGAAGGGCTGACGAAGTTGGCAAAGCTCGATTTCCTCTTGCGCTATCCCGCGATGCTCGAACGAGCCTTGGTTGCGAAGCATAAATCGACCGCATCCGTGCAGGTCCAGGACTACGAACGATCAAGCGTTGAATCGCGAATGGTCCGTTACCGCTTCGGTCCCTGGGACCACCGGTATCGCCTCCTTCTTAACAATCTAGTCGGACGCCGCCTGGCGACGGTTGCCCTCGAAGGAAGAACGATTTCAATCGGCCTCACACCTAGAGGCGCGGAACTCGCCGACACTCTCGCTTCAACGCAGGAGTTCTCGGACTTAGCGCGACGAGCCACGACGCTTCACAATCATTTTGATCTGACCGCCACGAATCTCATGAAATTCATCTACGAGACGTTTCCAGAACTCACAACAATGCGTAGCAATGAGGCGATCAACTTGTGAGATTCAGACTTCTACAGCTCAAGTTGCGGACACGGCAGACAACGGAACTGATCGAGTTCTCTCCGGTCGTGTCGTTCTTCCATGGACCAGTAAGCACTGGCAAATCGACGATAGCGCGACTGATCGACTACTGTCTCGGCGGTGACCTTGAGCGGACATTAGCCATTCGCCAGGAATTCGTTGCGAGCGAGTTGCTCACCGAGATCAGCGGCTTCAGCGTGCAGTTTGAGCGAGGAGCCGCAGAGCTGTCCAGTGTTCGAGTGACCTGGTCCGATGGCCTGCAAGAGATGGGATCGGTCAGCGCACCACTAGAAGCTGCAGCCCAGCCGATTTACGGTGAGGACGTGTACAACCTTAGCGATCTCATTTTTAAGCTGGCTGGAATCCAGCCTATCAAGGTTCGGCGAAGCAAGTTCGACTCAGAATCCCCGCTCATTCGGCTTAGCTTTCGCGATCTAATGTTCTATTGCTATCTACGTCAAGACCATCTGGATTCGTCATTCTTTCGGCTGGAGGACCCGTACAGGCGACTCAAGAGTCAAGACGCAATGCGATTCGTCACCGGTCTTTACTCAGAGCGAATGAACGAGTTGGAGGCCGCGCTCGCAGCGACCGTCAATGAGCAGCGCTCCAAGCGAGAAGCTGTACTTCAGATCCGAGCTTTCATGGAACGTTTCAAGATGGGTTCCGAAGTTGACCTGTTGCAGCAGACGCGGGATGTTGCGGACGACCTAGCAGGGGCCACCGTGCGACGTAGCGCGATCGAGCAGGCTCGGGGCGCTGCGACGCACGAGGTCGAGCCGATGCGACAGCGACTGCGCGAACTATCGGGACGGATTGATGATGTTCGCGCGGCCAATTCGGACCTTGCCGTTCGAACGCAGCAGCGCGAGTCGCTACGATCTGAACTGATATCGGCAAAGGTAAAAGCGTCAAGAGCGGATCAAGCGGGCCGGCTCCTGCAAGGCGTAGAGTTCGCCCAGTGCCCGCAGTGCGGCGGCGACCTCTCCGAGAGGCGTCTCGCAGCGGGAACTTGTGGCCTTTGTGGCGATCCGGAAAGACCGTAACAAGCGACTCCGTCGGTCGAACTGGAGGTTCTACGCCGTGACCTCAACGAACGCATTGATGAGCTAACCGACGCCGTGACACGTCAGAGGCGCGAGGGAGCAAAGCACGATCGCCTGTTAGCTCAACTTCTGAGTGAAAAGCAATCTCTCGACGACCAACTCACAGCAGAACTCGCGCAGTACGATTCTGCATACGTAT
>JANNUT010000227.1:0-35350 GCA_031395565.1 Acidobacteriota bacterium
CCGTCCCCGAAACTCCGAAATTCTCAGGACTTGGTGAGGTCGATGAGCTCGATGCCGCCCTGTTGGGCGAACTGGTAGATGCGCTCGTCGCGGTAGAACTCGCCGAAGTGGATCCGGCGGATTCCGGCGTTTGCGATCAGCTTGAAGCAGTTCCAGCAGGGGCTTGCGGTGACATAGATTTCGCCCCCCTCGAGCCGCACGCCCTGCGAAGCGGCTTGCACGATTGCGTTGGCCTCGGCATGCACGGTGCGCACACAGTGGCCGTTGTCCATCAAGTGGCCAACATCATCGCAATGATCCAGGCCGCGAATCGACCCGTTGTATCCGGTCGAAAGGATGGTCTTGTCGCGCACGATCACGGCGCCGACGTGCTTTCGGTCGCAGGTGCTGCGGGTTGCCACCTGTCGCGCGATGTTCATGAAGTACGTGTGCCAATCGGCCCGCTCGTGACTCATCGCCAACAACCCCCATCAATGCGGCAGACCCACTTGCCGACTCGAATGCCGGACCCCATTCTGGACAAGGTCTTCAGGGTTTTCTACTACCAAGACCAGGAGCGACAGTGAATCACGCCGACGAGATCCCGCTCTCGGGACCGGACATCGACGAAAGCGACATCCAAGCCGTCACCGCTGTGCTGCGCACACCGCAGCTTTCGCTCGGCCCAAGAGTCCCGGAATTCGAAGCCGCCATGGCGCAGTACTCCGGTGCCCAGCACGCGGTCGCCATTAACTCGGGCACATCGGGTCTGCATTTGGTCAATCACGCGCTAGGCCTCGGCCCGGGCGACGAGGTCGTCACCACGCCGTTTTCGTTCGTGGCCAGCAGCAACAGCGTGTTGTTCGTGGGGGCGACCCCCGTGTTCGCGGACATCAACCCCGTGACGTGGGATCTCGACCCCGAGGCCGCCGCCGCTGTCACCTCGCGCACCAAAGCGCTGCTTCCCGTCCACGTCTTCGGGCGGCCCTGCCCCATGCCGCGCTACCTCCAAATCGCACAGAAGATCGGCGCGGCTGTGGTCGAGGATTCGTGCGAGGCGATTGGCACCACCATCGGCGGCAAGCATGCAGGCACGTTCGGCACCGCCGGCATGTACGCGTTCTACCCCAACAAGCAAATGACCACCGGCGAGGGTGGGATCGTCATTACCAACGACGGCGCACTCGCCGACCTGCTGCGTTCGCTGCGCAACCAAGGGCGCGGCGCCGACGGTTCGTGGCTGGCTCACGAGCGTCTCGGCTTCAACTTCCGATTGCCCGACATTCTCTGCGCCCTCGGCACCAGTCAGCTCAAACGAATGGAGACGTTCATCGCGCATCGGCAGCGTGTTTTCGAGCTGTACAACCATCACCTGGCCGGCTTGGAAGAGATCATCTGCCCCGCACCTGCCAACAGCGGCGAGCGGATCTCGTGGTTCGTGTATGTCATCGCGCTGCGCGAGGGCACGCCGCGCGAGCGTCGCGATGCCGTGTTGGCCGAATTGCGGCAGCGTGGCATTGGCTGCCGCAATTATTTCTCGCCGATACACCTGCAGCCCTTCTATCGCGATCGTCTTGGGCTGCGCGAGGGGATGTTCCCGATTACCGAATCGGTGGCGGCGCGCACGATCGCGTTGCCGTTCTTCAATCAGCTCGGTGAGGGTGAGGTCGTACGTGTGGCGAACGCGCTGAGGGCCGCGTTGGCTGCCACTCGTCAATTGGTGTGACGCCCTGCCCGTCTTGACAACTAGCGGCGCTTGCGGCCTGCGATATAGAGGAAGCCGCAGAGCGCCAACAGCGCCAACAGTGCGAGCAGTTCACCCGGAACACCGGCGAGCAGTATCTCGCGGTCCTTCGGGTTAGGGAGCACACCGCCAATCACACCGGCGGCAACCGCCACACCCGCCAAACCCTCACCCGCAACCAACCCCGAAGCCGCCAGCACGCCGCGATTGGCGGTGCTGTCGTGCTCGCCCGTCACGGCGCCGCCGCCATCACACAGCAAGCGCACGCAACCACCGACGAAGATCGGCATCATCGATGCCAACGGCAGATACACACCGATCGCAAACGCCAATCCAGAAACGCCGCACAACATTGCCGCAATCGAGATGCCGCCGCCGGTCAACACCAAGTCCCACGGCAACTGACCCGACAACACCCCCTCGATGATCGTTTTCATCAAGGTGGCTTGTGGTGCAGGCAGTTCCTTGGAGCCAAACCCGTAGGTCGTTCCGAGCATGATCACCGTTCCAGCGATCGCCCAACACGCGACCGACGCTCCGATCAACTGCCCGAGTTGTTGCTTGGCCGGGGTCGCACCCACCAAGAAGCCGGTCTTCAGGTCCTGAGAGATATCGCCCGCCTTGGACGCGGCGATCGCGACGATCGTCCCTACGGTCAGGACCGCAGCACGCGCCCCACCTTCGGTCCAACCTGCTGCTGCGAAAACGCTGGCCACACCGATCAATGTCACCAGTGTGATTCCCGAGGTGGGCTGTGAGGTAACGCCCACGATCCCGACGATGCGCGCCGCTACCGCCACGAACAGCAGCCCGAACACACCTACACCCGCGGCACAAACCGCACGCTGAAGCGGCCCCATGTTGCCGGCGAAAACCCCGGGGACAAAGGCCGCAATGGCGACCACGAACACGATTCCTGAAATCACGAACCAACCGGGAAGATCGCGATCCTTCTCGTCGACAACACCGCTTCCGCTGTCACCGCGCAACCCCTTGGCGACCGCGCCGAAGGCTCCGAGCATCGTGGGGAAGTTGCGCAACACCGTGAGAATCCCAGCTGTCGCGACGGCGCCAGCACCGATGTAGCGCACGTAGCGCGACCAAATTTGCCCCGCACTCATATCGGCAATCAACATCGTCGTTTCTGGGTACAAAGGGACGCTGAGCTTGCTGCCCAGCCACGCAATCAACGGAATCAGTGCGAGGGAACTCACAATCCCGCCCGCCACACAGACGGCCGATTGCCGATAGCCGAGCACAAACCCCACACCGAGCAGCGCCGGTGCGATCTCGATCGCGAGCTCGGCCTTGGGCAACCACGGCAGCGCGCTCATCAACTCGTTGGGCATCAGCATCACGCCGCCCAACAGCAGCTTGATCGCAGCTCCTACCGCCATCCCGTAGAAGATCCACGCGGCGCCCGACGACGACGCGGTGGTGGCTTTGAGTACCGTCGCGCAGGCCGTTCCCTCCGGGTAGGGCAGCTCGTCATGAGCTTTGACGATCAGCAAGCGGCGCAACGGAATCATGGCCGCCAAACCCAGGACTCCACCGAGGAAGCAGAGCACCACCACTTGCCAGTACGGCGGCGCGATCCCCCACAGAAACAGCGCAGGAATCGTGAAGATCGTGCCGGTTGCCAACGACGTGGAGGCAGACCCAATCGTCTGCGAGAGGTTGGCTTCCAAAATCGTGACGCCCGATCGCCGCAGCAACGCGACCGTCATGACCGCGGCCGGAATCGAGGCCGCAATCGTGAACCCCACGCGCAACCCGATGTAGGCGTTGGCGGCACCAAACACCACTCCTAGGACCACGCCGGTGATGACTGCCTTGAGCGTGAACTCGGCGATCGATTCTCTTGGTGCGGCACCCATCGGTTCTCCAAACTGCAGCCAAGATTCCTGGGCCCGCGCTTATACCACACGCCATCACGGCAATTCAGGACCACCCGCAGCATCCGTGAGCCGACACGGCCGCACAATCAGATCTCACCGTTACCGATCAGGTCTGCCCGGGATCGGAAGCCGGGCTCTAGCCGGTCAACGGCGGGAGTCGCATCCCAGTTTGAAGGTGCTGTTCATGTCGGGTTACGCGCCGGAAGGGACGGTGAGCGACGACGGCATGAGCTCACCACTGCTGACCAAGCCATTCACCGCGGCGCAGTTGATCGACCGTATCCGCGCGCTCTTGGCTGACGGCCGCCCCGTAGTCACAGGCCTGGCCCGCAACTCCTGGGGCTAGAGCATGCGGCCCGGATGGGACCTGGCCGGTGCCGAACCCGGTCCATGGCGGCTGGGATCGGACGCCCGCGCGATCGCCCGGCATCAGCGGCTTCAGATTATCGGGCCCGCTCCGAAGGTCAGCCGCCACGCCGCTTGACCGGCGTCTCGCGGCGGTGAGAAACCCGCCCGTATACTGCCGTGTAGGGAGCTACAGGAGACAGCAGATGCAAGCCGAGGAGTTGTCCGAGTTCGAAGCCCGTATCGCCGCGGGCCAGGTAATCGAACCCAAGGACGAAATGCCCGAGCGCTATCGCAAGCAGCTGGTTCGGATGATGTCGCAGCACGCGCACTCGGAAGTCGTAGGGATGTTGCCCGAAGGAAACTGGATCACCCGTGCGCCAAACCTGCGGCGCAAGCTGGCTCTTTTGGCCAAGGTGCAGGACGAAGCCGGTCACGGTTTGTATATCTACTCGGCCGCCGAGACGTTGGGCAGCAGCCGCGACGAGTTGGTCGCACAACTGCACGAAGGCACGGCCAAGTACTCCAACATCTTCAACTATCCGACACTCACTTGGGCCGACATCGGCGTGATTGGCTGGATCGTTGACGGTGCGGCGATCGTCAATCAGACGATGCTCGCCAAGTGCAGCTACGGACCTTACGCACGCGCCATGCTGCGAATCTGCCGGGAAGAAAACTTCCACAAGAAACAGGGATACGAAATCATGGCGACGCTCTGCGCGGGCACGCCGGAACAAAAGGCGATGGCGCAGAGTGCGCTCGATCGTTTTTGGTGGCCCGCGTTGATGATGTTCGGGCCATCGGATACCAACTCCCCCAACAGCGGTGAGTTGCTGCGTTGGAAGGTCAAGCTCAAGAGCAACGACGAGCTGCGGCGACGCTTCATCGACATCACCATTCCCCAAGGATTGGCGATTGGTCTCACCTTCCCCGACCCCAAGCTCCAGTTCGACAAAGCGACAGGGCACTGGGAACACGGCGAGCCTGACTGGACTGAGTTCAAGAACGTGATCAACGGACGTGGGCCGTGCAATGCCGAGCGCTTGGGCGCCCGCCGCCAAGCATCGGAAGCAGGCGCTTGGGTGCGTGACGCTGCGGCCGCCTACGCTCTCAAACACATCAAGGAAGACGTGGCATGAACGAGTGGCCGCTGTGGGAAGTATTCGTTCAGGAGGTACAGGGCGGAGCACACCTGCACGCGGGCAGCGTGCATGCTCCCGACGCCGAGTTGGCGCTGCAGAACGCACGCGACGTGTATGCGCGACGCGGCCCGGCGCTCTCGATTTGGGTCGCGCCGGCCACCGCCTTTGCGGCTACCAAGCCTTCCGACAGCGGACCATTCTTCGATCCAGCCGACGACAAGTTGTATCGGCATCCGAATTTCTACGAAACACCGCGCGCGCTCCGGAAGTACGCCGAGAAATTGGAGTACTAGGTGGATACCACGCGAGCACTGTTTGAGTATTTGTTGCGCTTGGGTGACGACCGTTTGGTCTTGGGGCACCGTATTTCCGAGTGGTGCGGTCACGGGCCGATTCTTGAAGAGGACATTGCGCTGACCAACATTGCGCTCGACCTGATTGGTCAAGCCAACGGATTTTTGGGGCTCGCCGGTCAAGTCGAAGGTAAGGGCCGCGATGCCGACCAGTTGGCGTTCCTGCGGGACGCACTCGAGTTTCGCAACCTGCAACTGGTCGAGCAGCCCAACGGCGACTTCGGCAAGACGATCGCACGCCAGTTTCTGTTTTCTGCGTTCGATGTGCTGCTGCTCGAACGATTGGTCACGAGTAAGCACGAGGTCTTGGCCGGGATCGCGGCCAAAGCGTTCAAAGAGGCGCGCTATCACTTGCGTCACAGCGGCGAATGGGTGCTGCGTCTGGGCGACGGCACCGAGGAGAGCCATCGGCGCGTTTCGGCGGGCTTCGAGGCACTCTGGGGATTCACGCCGGAAATGTTCGAGAACGACGATGTCGACACAGCCTTGATCGATGCCGGCATCGCCCCCGATCTCGCCACGCTGCAGGCTCCGTGGAAAAAGTTGGTTGGCGACTTGCTCACGCGCGCCACGCTGGGTGTACCGGCCGACGATCGCTACGTGTCGCGAGGCAGCCGGCAAGGACTGCACACCGAACATCTCGGTCACATGTTGGCCGAAATGCAGGTCCTTCAACGCACGCATCCTGGGGCGACTTGGTGACCACGTCGATTGCAGAAATCCGTGATCTCCTGCGAGAGGTACTCGATCCCGAGATACCGGCGCTGACTGTCGTCGACATGGGGATCGTGCGCGATGTGCGGTTCGAAGGGTCGCAGCTCGTGGTCGACATTACCCCCACGTACTCCGGGTGCCCTGCGATGCGCGAGATCGAACGCAGCATCATCGAGGTCTTGGCCCGGCATGGATTCACCGAGGCGCGCGTCAACACGGTTTTCCGCGAAGCGTGGACCACCGACTGGATGACACCCGAAGGCAAAGAGAAGCTGCGCGCCTACGGGATTGCACCGCCTGGCGCCGCGCCACGCCATGAAACGCCGTTCCCGTTGAGTGGGTTGAAACTCACCGTAAACTGCCCGTTTTGCGGGTCGCGTCGCACCGAGTTGCGCAGTGAGTTCGGGAGTACCGCGTGCAAGTCGCTGCACTTTTGTGCGGCCTGCGAGCAGCCGTTCGAAGGGTTCAAACCGCTCTAAAACGCTTCGCTCTCGACACGGTGTTTGCATCGGTTCGAGTTCGCCAATGCCGTGGATCGACGTATCTTCTCGCCGCTCGATCCGGAACGGAGAGGAATGGTGATTCGAAACACCACGGCGTTGCTGCTGGCGATTTGGTGCGGTGTCACCTGCACTGCCTCCGCAATGGCGCCACCAACGGCTCAGCAGGGCGCGGGTCGCGCCTCACTGGAACAGCGGCTCGAAGAGGATTGGCGTTGGCGCGAACTCGCCGCGCCAGTTCCGATCCTGAGCGACGGCTCGTTGGTTCCGCTTCCTGACGGCGGCATGTTCGTCGCAGCCAACGAGTGGACCGGAACCTACGACGGTTACTTCTGGAAATCTTGGTCTACTGCCACACTCGATAGCGACGCAGCCGTCAACACCGCGCAAGTGGTTCCGGAAGGCGCGTTGATCTACGGAAGCAACGTCACGCTGTTCCCGGCTAGCGGAAAACCGGCGGTTCTGGCGAGCAATCTGCCGTGGCGCAGTCCCGCCGTTTGTCCCAATGGAGCGCATTTCGCAGTCCGCCCAACGTCGTTGGAACTGTGGCGCGAGGGCCAGCTAAAGCAGATCGGTCCTGGCCCAGGCGTGCGGATTCAGGCTGCCGCGTGCGGTCCACGCAATGAGCTCTGGATCGCTGTCGACGGCGCGCTGATGGTCTGGCGCGATTCCCAATGGCGGCTTGTGCCACAACCAACGGCGATTCCGAGGGACACCGAGTTCTTTCGTGCTGTCGCCACGCCCGATCGGGTGCTATTCCTCCCGTTACCATCGAAGTCACCCTATGTAGCGATCTCGATCGATCAGAACGGTCCGCGATCGATTCCGCTCAACGACGTGGATGCACCGCTTCATGACGCAGCGTTGTTTTCTGGAGGGGAAATTCTGGGGGTGACATGGACCGGAGGACTCGCGCTCCAAGGCCCTGCGGGTGGCTGGTCGCTCGTCGAACCGTCTGTGCTCAAGCGCGATAGTGTCTTGGCTCTCACGCTGATCGACGACGAACGCTTGGTGGTGCAAACCATGGGCGGGAGGCTGTTGTCGTGCGATCTCGGTTCCAATCGCTGGCAGCATCATTCTCTCCGGCACGAAACGCGCGGCGATGTTGTGAACGGGATTTGCCCGGCACGGGCGGGCGGAGTTTGGGTCGCCAGTCGCAGCGGACTGATTCGATGGCGCGACGGTGTGGAGCAAGCCCGTTTCGATCGCGCGTTAGGAGTTTCGCTCGAACTCGTGACTGCATTGATCGAAGACGACGAGGGATCTCTTTGGGTTGGGAGCGGTTCTACGTTTGCTGGCGTGCTGAGGCTGAAAGATGGCGCATGGGAGCGATTCGCGAGCCCCAGTGACGCAGGCACGATCTTCGTCCATGCGGCTAGGAGGGCCCCCGACGGCGCGATCTGGTTCCTTGGTTTTCATGGCGCTGGCGAATCGTCGCGTGGCGGCGTTCGGATCTTCGATCACGGACATTGGAGCGCATTGGGCGGAAGCGATGGGTTCCCCAACGTTCGGTGCTACGACGTCGCCTTCGGGGCAGACAATGAACCGATCGTTGCATCGAATCTCGGACTGCTCAGACGCCACATGGGGCAGTTCTCCATCCTCGACGGTTCTTCTGACCGGTGGTTCTCTGCCTTCCGGCAATCCAATGGAACGCTGTGGTTCGGGCGAGGCTTACGCAACCGCGGCATTCTCACGATTCCACCGCAGGTAGCGTCAGGCCCTGAGCGCGACGCGATTGGTAGCGGCTTCGCGGGAGCCTTCGCCGAAACGTCCGATCGCCGGCTGTGGTTTGGCTCGTTGTTCGGACTGAGCTTCTTCGATGGCACGTTGCTGCACCGTCCAAGTTTGGAACCCGGCTTGGAGTCGCTGCAGATTTGGCCCATGGTCGCCGCCGCACCCGAAGAGGGCGGCGGTCTGTGGTTGGGCAGCGTCAGGAGCGGCCTTTATCTCTATACGCCTGACGATCGAACCGCTCCGCGCACGCAACAGATGGATCTCGCCCGCGTCGATGAATACGGTACAGCGCGAATCATGTGGGAGGCCCGCGACGCGTGGAACGTCACGCCGCCCAGGCTGTTGCGATTCATCGTGGAACTCGACGGCGAAGTTCGGCCCGGCGCACAAGACTCGCAATCGTTGGAACTGACCGATCTTGCTGCGGGGCGTCATTCTGTTTCGGTGCGTAGCGTCGACCTTGCAGGCAACTACGAAACCGAAGCGCGCCAATTCGTATTCACGATTCCGCTGCCGTTCTGGCAGCGGCCTGCGTTTCTGGCCACGGCGGGCGTCGCGCTTACCTCTCTCATCGTGCTGGGGGCCACGCTGCAACAACGCGCCAAAGAGCGCCGTCGCGTGCGCAACGATCATCATCGCGCGCTGAGCGCTTCCGAACGCCATTTCCGTTCCTTGGTAGAACAGGTCGAAGTCGTGCTGGTCCGCTCCGATCAGCACGAGAAGCTGCTGTACGTCTCGCCGCGGATCGAATCGATCACAGGACGGCCTGCGGTCGATTTCGTCAAACGTCAACGGTTACTGCACCAACTGGTCCACCCTGATGATCGCCACCAATTGGCATTGCTGGCCGAGGCACGCGCACAGCGATCGACGCGGCCGGCGCACGCCGATCTGCGGGTGCTTCATGCAGGGGGCCAATGGCGGCGCGTGTTGGTGCGGCAATCACCTTGGTTTGGCGAGGATGGTCACTCTCGAGGCTGCGATGCGGTGTTGTTGGACGTTACCGAGCGGCGGGAACTCGAAGAAGTCGTGACGCGCGCCAGCAAACTGGAGAGTCTGGGCGTCATGGCGGGCGGGATCGCTCACGACTTCAACAACCTGTTGGTGGTGATACTCGGCAACGCCGACCTGGCACGTGGTGCGCTGCATCGCGGCGAGGTACCGCTGGCTGAACTGGAAGCGATCGGTCTGGCCGGTGAACGTGCCGCCGAAGTCTGCCGGCAGATGCTGACATTTGCGGGTCGCTCTCCAGGAGTTCGCCGTGTCGTCGATGCGGTCGCCGTGATTCGCGAAGTCAGCGAGTTGATGCGCGCCGCGGTTCCGCACTCGATCGACCTGCAGCTCGATTTGCCCCAAGTGCCGCTGACCGTGCTGGGCGACGCCACACAGCTGCACCAAGTGGTCATGAACCTGGTGCTCAATGCTGCCGAAGCATGCGAGGGCCGAACCGGGACCATTCGCATCGCAACGCGACTCACCACGCTCGACCGCGAAACGCTCACTTCCGCAACGTTGGGCAGCAACTGTGAACCAGGAGCATTCGTCGAGATCGTGGTTGCCGACGATGGCCGTGGAATGGATGAGGCAACGCAGAATCGAATCTTCGACCCATTCTTTTCCACCAAGTTCACGGGTCGCGGGCTCGGTCTGGCAGCCGTGCTCGGAATCGTCCGATGGCATCAGGGCTGCCTGTCCGTTAACAGCCGCGCCGGCTTTGGGACGGCGATGCATGTCTTCGTCCCGTTTGCCGGGACGCGCGTAGACGGCATTGGGAGATCGGACGAAGCAGCGCGTTCGGGAGCCGGTACGGTGTTGATCGTCGACGACGAGCCGCTAGTGCTCGAGACGCTCAGTTCGTTGCTACGCGACGCCGGGTTCGAACCGATCGCGGCTTCATCGGCGGCTCGCGCCTTGGAATGGTTATCCCTCGCGCCTGCGCCACCCGCTGCCGCGCTGCTCGACGTCACCATGCCCGACATCGATGGCCGCGAGCTAGCCTCGATGTTGCGCCGGCGCCTTCCAAACCTGCCGATCTTGTTGCTGAGCGGGTACGCCTCGGAACAGGTTGCGATGGAAACACCTGCCGACGGTCGAACCTGGTTCCTACAAAAACCTTTCCGTCGGCAGGAGCTGCTGGATACGCTGCTTCGGATGCTGGCGGATGGGGTGCGCCGGGGGTGACACGTCCTTTACCTCTGTGACTGGCCCGCTGCTCGCGTGACTCCCACAATCTCCGCACCTCGGACCCAGTCGTCTACTCTTCAATCGTGCAGAATGCCCATTCTGGAGCGCGTGGGCAGGGCTCCGAGACGAGGAACCAGATGTTGCGTCGGATCGTGTTGGTTTTGCTCGCTGTGCTGAGTGCGGCCCCGGCGATCGCTGCGGACAACGCGAAGGTTGCCGCGCACCTCTATAGCCGCTCCACAGACGGCACGATCAAGGCGGCGCTCGTGCTGCAGATCGCCGATGGCTGGCACCTCTATCACACCGAGCTCGGGCCTCCCGACGCAATCGGAAAGCCGACCGTTGTTACGATGGCCGCGGCTGGAGCCGTATGGTCGGCACCTGTGTTCCCGGCACCCAAGCGGCTGGAGCAACCCGGACTCGGTGAAGACGGCAAAGACACCTGGATCTGGGGACACGAAGGACGCGTGGTCGTGCGCATCGAAGGCAAGCTCACACCACCGGCGAAGGGGGACGATGTCGCCGCCACGATCTCTGGCCTGACATGCCTGGACGATGGGATGTGTGTCCCCTACCGCGCGCAGCTTGTCAGTCAAGGAGCCGGTGACGACGCGTTGTTTACCGCGAGCGCAGCGGTACCGGCCAATTCTCCAGGCAGCGCCGCGGGCGACACGGCCAAGGCAGCGGCGGCGCTCTCGGGGGAGCAACTCGGGCTCGCGCAGTTTCTGTTATTGGCGGTGGCGGGCGGATTGTTCACGCTGTTGATGCCCTGCACATACCCGATGATTCCCATCACGATCTCGTTCTTCACCAAGCAGGCCACGATGCGGCACGGCAAGGTCGTGCCGCTGGCGATTGCCTATGGACTCGGGATCGTGGCGATCTTCGTGTTCATCGGCGTCGTGCTCGGCTCGCTGATCATCCCGTTTGCGACCAACCCGATTACCAACCTGCTGATCGGGGCGCTGTTTGTGGTGTTTGCGCTGACGCTGTTCGGCGCACTCGATCTGCCGGTGCCGAGTTTCTTGCTCGATGCCGCCGGCAGTGCCTCGCGATCGGGCGGTTACGCCGGCGTGTTCTTGATGGGCGCGACGTTGGTGATTACGTCGTTCACGTGCACTGTACCGTTCGTCGGCAGTCTGTTGTCGGTGGGTGCGCAACAAGGACAGCTGTTGCGGATTGCACTGGGCATGGCTGTGTTTGGGTTGACAATGGCGGTGCCGTTCGTGTTTTTGTCGTTGCTCCCGGGACGGCTCGGCGCCATGCCACGCAGCGGCGAGTGGATGCATCACCTCAAGGTGTTCCTCGGTTTCGTAGAAATTGCTGCGGCGCTCAAATTCATCTCCAACAGCGACCTGGTCTGGGGTTGGGGGTTCTTGACGCGCGAGTTGTTCTTGGTGCTGTGGTTCGGAATCTTCCTCGCAGCGGCACTGTATCTGTTTGGTTTGATCCGGATGGAAGGTGACTCGGCGGAAATCCGGCCGATGCGCATGACCGCCGCCTTGGCCACGTTGCTGTTCAGTCTCTACTGTGGCTACGGCGCTCTCGGTCATGAGTTGGACAGCGTCATGACGGCGATCGCACCCAACTATTCTCGCCCGCTGGGCGGGCCGGGGCGATCAGGGGCTGCACATCGTGGAGCCGATGCGCACACGATCGTGCTCGACGATTACGACGCGGCGCGTGAACAGGCGTTGCAGCAATCGCGTCCACTGCTGGTCAATTTCACGGGGCACACCTGCGTCAACTGCCGCTTGATGGAAGAAAAGGTGTTTCGTCAGCCGGCGGTCGCCGCCGAACTCCAGAACGTCGTTGAAGCCCGATTGCACACCGATGGCCAGCGCAATCTCGAACGGATCCTCGCGCTGCAAAGCGAGCTGACGGGCGTGACGGCAAACCCGTTCTACGTCTTGGTCGATCCGAAGGATGGCCGCGTGGTGGCGCGTTTTGCCGGTGCCACGCGCGACGAACAGGTCTTCGTTCAGTTCCTCAAGAGCGGCCGCGCTTCTTAACTCGACGCCGAGTTGCCAGCGTCAGTCGTTCAACGCTGGGCAGCAAAGAAAACGGGGGCGCCACTCGCGTCGCGCCCCCGTGACAAATCTGGCCGGCTGCTCGGATCGAAACTAGAACCGGAAGGTCAACTGCGCGGTCACCTTGCGGCTGAGGATGTCGCCGAAGACGTGTTGTTGAATTCGCTCGTCCGTAAGGTTCTGGGCGTTGACGGCAAACAACAGCTTCTCGCCCGCGAAGTGCACGCCCACTCCCAAGTTGACCATCGTGAACGAGTCGGTCGGACCCCAGTATTGCGCGTCGAGAATGTCGGTCCAAAACGCCTCGTCTTGGTAGTTGAGACTCAGGTTGGTGTACCAGCGCTTGGCATCGTAGGCCAGGTTGAAATTGGCGCGATGCTTGGGCGGTGTGTTGGTCGCCTCGTGCGTCGATCCATCGCTGAAGGCGACAGACTCGATCCCTTCGACCTTCGGATTCTTCATGTACGTGTAGTTGAAAGCGGTCGACCAACCCTTGGCCAGCCGCCAGTCGATTCCAAACTCCAAGCCGTCCTGCGTGGTCTTGCCTAAATTGCGATACGAGAACGTTGCCGGCAGCGTGTCCTTCAGGCCACCGCTTTCGCGCGGAATATCCAACACGAATGCCGGCAGCGGGAAACCGGGCGGTGGGTTGGCCGCCGTGTAGTAGCTCTCGGTAAAGAAGTCGGTCGAGTCCTCGAGCACGTTACGATAGACCGCGAAGGTGATCGAGAGATTGTCGATCGTCCCGATGTAACCGGCTTCGTAGGCCTTCAGCCGTTCTTCCTTCAGTTCGGGGTCGCCGTGGGCGACGCTCGGGAACGCATACAGACCTGTCGGCAGCGGAGCGACATTGACGATTGTGACGTCGAGGTAGTTGTTGACCACCGACGGCGCGCGGAATGCGCGGTTATAAGAAACTCGAACGCTGTGTTTGTTGGGCACGATCTGCCACAGCAAGCTCGTGCGCGGCGAAAAGACCTTGCCGATAGGGTCGACGTCGTCGAGCCGGCCGCCAATCAACCAACGCACTTTGCTGCTGAGCATGATGTCGTCTTGCAGGAAGACGCCGTACTCGTCGCGGCTGTCGCCCCCAGGTGCCAGCGATAGATCGAACTTGTTTTGACGTGCCGTCGCACCGTACGTGAGGATGTGCCGCGTGCCCAAGAGTGATGTGTTGTTGACGTCCAGCGAATAGGTGTCGCTGGCAAAGGCGAAGTTGACCGGCTGCAAGTCGGGACCGACGGTCAAGAGATTCTTGGCATCCCCGTCGAGCTTGTTGACGAAGAACTGGGCGCGCCACGACTTGTGCAAAAGGCTGGCTTGCAAGTAGTCGAACTTCGTTCCCTTGTCGATATCGAACGGACCGATGCCGGTATGGATCAAGCCATCAGTCTTGGCCGTTCCCAACTGGAAGCTCCAGTTGGTATCGTCGCTCTGGTCGTAGTCCAACCGCACGTTGACCTTGGGCTGTTCGGTGCCGCCGTTCTTGAAATTAGGATAGGTGCCGCCACCGACCGGAACCTTGCCGGTGGGGCGATCGTAGGGATCCTGCTCGTAGTAGCTGCCCGAGACTTTCCAGCCTAACTTGCCCTGAGCATCGGCGTAGGTGACGTTGGCGTAGCGCGTCCCCAATTCGCCGCTGCCGAGCGTGATCGAGCCGCCTTTCATTTCCTTGGGAGACTTGGTGAGGATGTTGATCACGCCGCCCAGTGCGTTAGCGCCCCACACCGCGCTGCCTGGTCCGCGGACGATTTCGATCTGCTTGATCTCCTTGGTATCCAAAGGCAAGAAGTCCCACATCACGAAGCCGAAGAAGTCGAGATAGATCGAGCGGTTGTCCATCAACACCAGTTGATAGGTCGACAGACTGTTGCTCGCCAGGCGCCCGGTGACGTTGACGTCGCGCGCGCTGATTTGCGAGAGGTTGAGTCCGGGAACATTTCGCAGCAGATCGCCGTAATCGTCGGCGGGAGTTTGTGCGATTTGCTCTGACGAAATGACGGTTACCGATGCCGGCGTTTCGTGCAGATTCTGCTCGGTGCGCGAAGCGGTGGTGACGGTCATCTCATCGGAGAACGTCGAATCGGCGTCCGCATCTGCGTCGCCATCGGAGGGTCGCGTTGCCTGTGAATCGGCGGTTGCGGCTGGGGCGGTGGTCGGTGCTGACTGCGCCCACACCAGGGAAGCCCCGAGCGCTGCAGTGAGCGCGCAAAGAGTCAACTGCTTCACGATGGCCACAAGTGTTCTCCCCGCGAGGCGGCCCATCCGCCTCGAAATGCGGAAATGACCGCGCGGGTTTATAGGCCTTCGGGCTTGGCGTCAAGCACCTCCGCTTGACCCGCGGGACGGGCCGAGCGCATCGGTGTTTCTGTGGATGGCGACGGCAGAATTACGGGCAGGCGTTGCTGGCAGCGGCGATCTGAGCGTCGCGCGGGGCGGCTTGGCCAGGATTGGGCATGTCGAAGGTCCCAGGGCCACCACAGTTCTCGGCTCGCACCAAATACCAAGCGTTGCTGCCGCCATCGTCGAATGGCAAATCGATCACGCCGGTGGTGCCGAGATGCCCCGCCAAACATGCCGAGGTCGCCGCAGCAAAGCTGCCTCCGGTCGCGAGCAACTGCTCGGGGCTGCCCTTGACGATGTCGTAGCCGTCGGCTCCTGCCACGGCATCCCACGTCAGACGCAAGCTGTCGCCTGCCCAGCGATTGACGGCCAAGCCGTTGACTCGACCCGGCCGTGGGGGATCGTCGACGCGCCCGTTGCAGTCGTTGTCCAGCGTGTCGCACAGTTCCGGCGCGCCCGGGAACACAGTTGACTGTGTGTAGCCGCAGTCGCCTTGGCACAGGCTGACACCATCGCCGTCAGCATCGAGGACAGCGAAGTTCTGTAAGTAACTGAGGAAGTCGACCGCACCGAGCACGGCGTCGCCGCTGCCACTTCCGGCCCCAGAGGGACCGCTGCTGTGCCCCCACCAGTTGCCGTTGGCGTCGACGGTGAGCGCACCCAAATTGCGCAAGCCAGCCGAGTTGCCGGAGATGTCGTTACGAGTTACCGAGACGGGCGATGTCGCCGCGTCGAGTTCGTCGACCAGCACGCCGTCGAGGGACGACGAGATGGTGTTGCACGAAACGGACACGTTGCTCGGAGCACCCGGATCGCCCAACGCGCGGAACAGATGCACACCCGCGAGCGTTGCATGCAGGTTGTTGCCAGTAATCACCGTGCCGGTGCTGTCGGTCATTTCGGTAGCGCAGGTCTGGCTATCGCGTCCGGCGATACGGATCGCTTCGCGCGTGGTAGCGCTTCCAATCTCGAGCCCGTGAATCGATGTATCGCTCGCCAGACCTATCAGAACGCCGTACGAGCTTCCACCGCCGTCCCAGGCGGGGGCGACATCGGCGTCGATGCTGCCGTCGGCGATTTCTGTGTTGGTCGCGAGCTGCAGCGACACACCGCGGCTAACACGACGAGCGCGCAGGCGCACGATTTGATTGTGATCGGGCACAGCACCCGTGCCGCCGAGGCACACCGGACTGCCCGCAATCAATACTGCCTCACGCGAGCGATGCCCACAGCTGTCGCGACCGAACATGTCTTGCGTCATGCCATCGACGTCGAGATCGGAAAGCACGTTGTGGTGCGCTGCACCGGTCAATCGAACCTCGCTCACGCCGTTTTCCTTGAGGCACAAGCGCGAGAAGGAAGAATTGGAAACGTCATGCAGGTCCAAGCCCACCTGCGCGGAGTTGGGATCGCCGCATGTGCGCCCTTGGGCCACCGATCGAATCGTCAGGTCGCTGACTTGGATACCATCGACCCCATCGATCTTGAGCGCCGGCAGCAACGTGCCGAACTGCTCGCCGCGAATGATCGCCTTCGGGCAACCTGCAGGATTCTGCTCGCCGGCCAAGTCGATGCGTTGGCCGAGGACGAGATGCTCGTAGTACTCCCCTTCGCCGATCAACACCAGATCGCTCGCGACCGCGGCAGCCACCGCGTCGCTGACTCGCTCGTAGCAGGCGGCTTGCGGGAAGGCCCAACCAGAGTTCTGCGGACGGCGCACGAGCAGCGGCTCCGCCGCACGAGCGATGAAACCAGCGCTGTCGATGTTCCCGCTGATCGAATCGCCCGTTCCCACCGGCCCTGGCCCGTCAACGGCCCCGAACCAGTTGCGTCGAGCATCGAGCACAGGGTTGGCGGCGTTGTCGATCGCCGAGCTGTTACCGTGAAAGATGTTCTGAGCCAGCACGATATTGGCACCGGCCGTCGACTCGAGGCGAACCGCAGCACCGCCGCCCAGGTTGTTGGTGAAGTTGTTGTAGCTCAGCGAGACATCGTGCGTCGTGCCGCGCAACACCAAACCCGCGTCGTTGTCATGGAAGCGATTGCAGGCCAGCTTCACGCCCGAAGCATCTTGAAGGACGAGGCCGCGGCCGTCGTCACCGCTGACGCCCGTTTGGTTGTAGAACTCGTTCCCTTCGATTTCGATGTCGGTAACGCCGCGCAGATCGAGTGCCGCGTTCGTGGGGCCCAGCGCCGAAAGTCCATTGTCGTAGAAGTATTGACCGGCGATCACGATGCGCCGATTCTCGGCGCCCACCGGAGCAGGTTCGATCAAGAGGCCGCCGCCGGCATCGTGGTGCAGGCGCCCGGCAATCAGTTGGAACTTGCCGTTACCGCCTGTGAGCACGATACCGACCCCACCCCAAGGCGATCCGTCCGGTTGAATGTCACGAACGATCACGTTGGCGAAACGATTCCAGGCCATCGCCTCGTCGTAGCCCGTGGAATCGAGCACGATGCCGAGCGAGCTTTCGCGGAAGGTAGCGTTTTCGAGCTGAATCCCGCGCAGATTAGGGTGTGCCGGATCGCCAACACGCATCAGGGCATGACCCGGCGTGTGCCACACGGTGAGATTTCCCCACGACACGTTCGACGAGAGAATCTTGACGGCATCGGTGGTGCCGCTGCCCTGCACGTGGGTGAGCAGAATGTGTCCGGTGCCATGCACGTTGACCGGGTGGTCGATCACGACGTCTTCGATGTAATCACCCTCACCGACGCGAACGGTTTCAAGATCGCAGGCCATCGCGATGGCGTGATTAAGGCTCCCGCATGGAAGCCCAGAATCGTGGCAGTCGTTGCCGATATCATTGCCATCGATCGCCACCCATCGGTCACCCAAGCACTGAGCGTGTGCAGGTGTACCGAGAGCAATCGTGAACAGGGCTATGGCGATGACGCTAAGAAAGTAGCTGTGGAGCGACCGTGGGTCGTCCATCAACACCACCTATTGAGGCGAGCGAGCGTCCCCGGACACTCAACCCAGTACCGAGCCAACCGCGGGAGTAGTACGGGGAAATCGGTCAGGACGCCAGCAATGGTTTGGATTCACCTCGCGGGGGGCGTCCGCAAACCCGTACGAACCGGATCGGATTTGGGTGAAATCTCGTCTCGGGCGGAGCGGCACGTGCTTCTGATGGCGATCAGGGTGACTGGGTCTAGCATAGGCGCCGCATGACCGCCGCCTCTCGTCCTCGCCGCCCACTCGCTCGCCGGCCCCGCTCGCGGGGCGGGCAGACGTTGTGGTCCGTCGGTCTGCTGTTCCTGGTACTGCACCTGCTGGTCGGCGTCCCCGGGCTCTTGGACGATGGGTGCCCTGGCTGCGATAACCACGGCCTGATCCAGGTCGAGGCGGGTCCGCTGCTGCTCCTGCCTTGTCTGAGCAACTGGCCCTGCGAGGCGGGCGAGGCAATGTGCCAGCACTCCGGCCACCGCCTGCGTCCGTCGGCCCGCGCGCCACCCGTAGCGTCGCTCCTCGCCGCAGTCTGACGCCGGGCCCATCCCCCAGCGCACGATCCCGTTCCTCCCTGGGAGGCGCGACGCATGTTTCGTTCATCGAAGGTTTTCGTTTTGTTGACCCTTTCTTGTCCGGCCGCGAGCGCGCTAGCAAGCGAAGAGACCGACGCGTTGGCGCAATTGCGCGCAGAGCTGGCCGAACTGCGCCAAACAGTGGGTCAGTTGCAAGATCGATTGGCGGCGCAGGAAGCTCGGTGCAACGCGCCCTCGCCGGCACCCGAATCGACCAGCGAGAAGGACGCGCTCGCCGCGCAGCTCGCGCAAGAACTCGGCACACCCGCAACCATCAGCACGGTTGAACCATCGACGACAACCGCTCCGATCGTGTTGGCCAGGGGCGGAAAGAACTATCTGAACTTGTCGCTCGATGCGTTGGTCGCCGCCGGCACGTCGACGGTGCCCGATGTATCACGCACCCAGATCGGCGGTCACGATCCCAGTCAGCGTGGATTCACGCTCCAAAACCTCGAGATGGTGTTGGAGGGAGCGGTCGATCCGTACCTGAAGGGGCAAGCCAACTTGGTGTGGCAACTCGATGCCGCGGGCGAGTCGGTGGTCGAGTTAGAGGAGGCGTACCTCACCACCACTGCGCTGCCATACAACCTGCAGGTGAAGGCTGGGACGTTTTTCACCGAGTTCGGCCGGCTCAATGCGCAGCACCCGCACAGTTGGGATTTTGTCGATCAGCCGCTCGTCAACGGGCGATTGCTCGGACCCGATGGATTGCGCGGCCCGGGCGCGCGCGTGTCATGGCTGGCGCCGACGCCGTTCTACCTGGAGACGTCGCTGACCGTGCAGAACAGTCAGGGCGAAACTGGCTTCAGCTTTCGGAACGTGCCCGGCGAAGAACTGTTCGGCCGCACCATTTCGGGTCGCTCGGTGAAAACGTGGCGCGACATGCTGTGGACGCCCCGTGTCTCCGCTTCGTTCGATCTTTCCGATACGCAAACGCTGTTGCTCGGTACGACCGCGGCCCACGGCCCGAATGGCAGTGGCGGCGACACCTATACGTCGTTGTACGGCCTCGATCTGTTTTGGAAATGGAAGTCGCCGCATGCGCAAGCGGGCTTCCCATTTGCGAAGCTGCAAGTCGAAGCGATCTCGCGGCGCTACGAAGCAGGCGCCAGCGAGTCGTTACCGCGCGAGACACTCCGTGATTCGGGTGCCTATGCACAGGCCTCGTGGGGTTTTCGCCGCGGTTGGATCGTCGGTTTGCGTGGCGACTGGGTCAACGGCAATGACGCCGCGTTTGCGCCCGATCCGTTGCGGGACCGGCGCTGGCGCGCGGCAGCCAACTTGACCTGGTTCCCGACTGAGTTCTCAAAGCTTCGGCTGCAGTGGAATCACGACCGGCTCGAAGATCTCGGCAGCGAACAGTCGTTGTGGCTGCAAGCCGAGTTTTTGTTGGGCGCTCATGCGGCGCACAAATTTTGAGCGCCGCAACCTGGGAGAAATCAATGCGAAACACGTTTCGCTGTTCGTTGATAGTGGTGTTGTGGGTGGCGCTCGTTGGCGTGTCGCAAGCCAAACTGTCGGTGGTCGCGACAACGCCTGAGTTGGGCGCGGTCGCACATGCCGTTGGCGGTGACGCCGTCACCGTCACGACACTGGCCAAGTCGACCGAGGACCCGCATTTCGTCGATGCACGGCCGAGCCATATCGTCACGCTGAATCGCGCGGACGCGTTGATCGAGGGGGGAGCCGACCTGGAATCCGGTTGGTTGCCGCCCTTGGTCGATGGTGCACGCAACGTCAAGATCGTGCCGGGAGCGCCGGGGCGAATCGTCGCTTCTGAGGGGGTCGGATTGTTGGACGTTCCGGCCAGCGCTGATCGTTCGAAGGGCGACATCCACGCGGCGGGCAATCCGCACTACATGATGGATCCGCTGAATGCGTTGATCGTGGCGCGCCATATTTCGGTCGCGTTCTGCGCGCTGGATTCCGCCGGCTGTGCTGGTTACAAGGCCAATCTCGCAGGCTTCGAAACCAAGCTGACTGCGAAGCTGGCGGAATGGAAAGCCGAACTGGCGCCGTTTGCTGGGCAAGAAATTGTCACGTATCACGCGACCTGGCGATACTTCAGCGCGCGTTTTGGTTTGGTATCAGAGTTGTACCTCGAACCCAAACCGGGAATTCCTCCGTCGCCCCCACACTTGGCGCACGTTATCGCAACGATGAACGAGCGGGGCATCAAGGTTGTGTTGGTCGAGCCTTACCAACCGCGCAGGGTGGCCGATACCGTGGCCTCGCACACGACGGCGCGCGTGGTTGCGGTGGCGCAGTTTCCGGGCGCGCTGCCCAACACCGAGGGCGACTACCTGGCATTGATCGATGCCGACGTGAAAGCGATCGCAGCAGCGTTGAAAGGTGACAACTGATGGATCTCTTTACGCTTTGGCTCTGGCCGCTCTTGGCGTTGGTGCTGCTGCCCGGCTTATTGGTGTACTTGGGACTGCACGTCGTCGAGCGCGGCGTGATCTTCGTCGACCTCGCCTTGGCGCAAGTCGCCGCGTTGGGCGTCGCGGTGGCAATGCTCCTGGGGGCTGATCCCGAGCATGACCGTTTGCCCTACTTCATGGCGTTGGGCTTTACCTTCTTGGGTGCCGCGTTGTTTGCGCTGACGCGATTTCGTCATGTGCGTGTGCCACAGGAAGCGATCATCGGAATCGTCTACATCGTGTCGGCCGCCGCCTCGGTGATGGTGTTGTCGAAGACCGCCGAAGGGGATGAAGCGATCAAGAACCTGCTGGTGGGCAACATTCTGCTGGTCACGCGCAGCCAGGTACTGATGACCTTCGGGTTGTTCGTCGCCTTGGCGGTGGTGCATGTGGTGTTCCGTCGCAAGTTCCTCACCGTGTCGTTCGACTTGGCGCGAGCGGTCGAGCAGCGGATCAATCCGCGGCTGTGGGACTTCGTGTTCTATGTGACGTTTGGATTCGCGGTCACCAGCTTCGTTCAGATTGCCGGCGTCTATTTGGTGTTTTCCTACCTGATCGTGCCGGCGGTATGCGGCGCCCTGCTGGCCGTACGGGTTGGAGTGCGTTTGGCGATTGGCTGGATCGTCGCGTTCGTGGCCGGCGTGACGGGCCTAGTGCTGTCAACGGAGTGGACCTCGATGGATCTACCGACCGGCCCGACCATCGTTTGCACCTTCGGAGCACTGCTCGTGATTACCGGTGTGATCGCAGGGATTCGTAACCGGCGCGCGCTGGCGTAAGAACTATCGGTACGCCTTCATCAACTCCAGTTTTCTAGCACGCGTGTGAACACGCTCAGAAACCGGTTGGCGACGAAGCCATCGAGAACGCGGTGATCGATGGTCAGCGTCACGTAGATCATTGGGCGAATGGCGATTTCATCCTGGCCGTTGCGGCTGATCACGACGGCGCGCTTTTGCAGTTTGCCCAAACCCAGGATCGCCGATTGCGGCTGATTGATGATCGGTGTCGCGATCAGGCTGCCGCCTGTCCCGTGATTGGTAATGGTGAACGTGCCACCGTGTGTTTCCTTCGGCTTGAGCGCGCCACTGCGGGCGCGCGCCGCGAAGTCCTCGACGGCGCGTGCGATGGCGGTCACGTCGAGTGTCTGAACCTTGCCGATGACAGGAACGATCAAGCCTTCTTCACCGAGCGCCGTCGCCAGGCCGATGTTGTGATCCTCGAAGATCTCGATCGCGTCCTCATGCCAGCGAGCGTTGACCTGCGGCACTTCGGACAGCGCTAGCGATGCCGCACGCACAAAGTAGGCGGTGAGGGTGAGCCGCGTGCCCTCATCGGCTGCGCGCTGTTTGTGCGCCTCCCGATGTGAAATCACGGCGGAAAGGTCGCACTCGTGAACGGCGGTGACATGCGGCGCGATCCGCAGCATCGACTCGACCATGTGGGCCGCGATGGTGGTGCGCATCGGTGTGTGCGGAACACGTCTGGACCCGCCGATCGCAGCGGGCGCGGCGACAACCGGTGGCGCCGGCGATGCGGTGCCGCGCGCGGCCAGATGATCGAGCACATCTTGGTGCGTGATTCGCCCGCCACGGCCGCTGCCCGCAACTTGGGAGGCATCCAGACCGTGCTCTTTGAGCAACTTGCGTACGGCCGGACTGAGCAACTCTTCAGCGCCGCGATCGATCGCCGCAGCGCTGGAAGAACCAGGTACCTCGCCGGCGACACGGCTTGCGGCGCCCGACTCCAGGCGCGCCAGCAGTTGCCCCGGCTCGACCTGCGAGCCCTCGGGCACCAACACCTCTCGCAACATGCCATCGGCGGGCGCTGCAATTTCTACCGTAGCCTTGTCGGTCGACAACTCCACGAGCGGTTCGTGTTGCTTGACCGCACTGCCCACGGACTTGAGCCAACGAAACACAGTCGAGGTCGTTCCCTCGTTGTCCTCTGTCGGCACGCTCACATCGATCAGTCGGGTCATGCCTTGCCTCTTGAAAAGTGCCTGTCCCCTTTTACGTGTTGATCAGGGCGTCGATGGCTTGGGAGATGCGTTCGACGCTGGGAACGACGGCGTCCATCAGGCCGACGTTGTACGGAATCGGGATGTCGGGGACGGCGACGCGTTCGATCGGCGCATCGAGTGAGAAGAACCCTTCGTGCGCGACGGTGGCGGCGATCTCGGCGCCGAAACCGGCCGTGAGGCCATCTTCATGCACGATCAAGAGCCGACGCGTCTTCTTCACCGAGGCCAAGACACCGGACTTGTCCCACGGCGCCAACGTACGCAGATCGAGCAACTCGACCGAGTAGCCACTTTGTTGCGCGGCGAGTTCGCAGCGCTCGACCATGGCGCCCCAACTGACCACCGTCAGTTCGCTCCCTTCACTCAGTCGCGCGGCCTGGCCAAACGGCAGTGCGAAGTTGTCGCCCGGATACGGCCGGCGTGCCCAAGCGGCATCGAGCAAGTGACGATGCTCGAAGAAAATCGTGGGATTGGGGCTGCGCATAGCGGTGCGCAACAATCCCACGGCGTCTTCGGCATGCGATGGCATGACCACTTGCCAGCCTGGCACGTGCGTCCACAACACCTCACCACAAACCGAATGCCACGGATCTCCGCACTTGGCGAAACCGCCTGGCATGCGCACCACGATCGGCGACGCAAAGTGATTGGCAGTGCGCCAGCGCACCGTCCCGCAGTTATTAAGTTGTTCTGTCGCGGGGTCGGCATACTTGCGGAACTGAATCTCGGCCACCGGCATCAGGCCGTTGAGTGCCATGCCGACAGCACGGCCGATAATCCCCTCTTCGTTGAGCGACGTGTCGAACACGCGTCGCTCACCGAAGGCATCTTGAAGCCCTTGTGTGGCCGAATGCACACCGCCCTTCGGACCAACGTCCTCGCCAAACACCAACAACTTGGGATTAGCCTTCAACTCGGCTTCGAGTGTGCGTCGCACGGCGGCCACGAAGTTGATCCGCTGTGGCTCTGGATCGGCGATCGTCGTGGTTGCTGGAAACCCGTGACCGGCGGGCGCGAGGCCTCCTTGCTTTTGCCACTCGGGCGAACCGTCGGGCGCGCGCTCCAAGAACAAATAGCGTTGCACCGTCGCCGTGTCCGGTTCGGGCCGTGCTAACGCCGCGTCGAGCGCCCGCTGTACATCGGTCTCGACCTCGCGTTCCAACGCTGCCCAGTCCGCCTCGCTCAGTTGCGACGGCACCACCTGCGCCCGCAATTTGTCGAGTGGGTCGGCAGCGCGCTCTTGCTCGACCAAACCCTTCGGCTTGTAGGCCTGCGTGTCCTGACCCGAATGCCCCGACAAGCGTGGAACGCGCAAGCGGATCAGGCCTGGCCCGTGCCCGTGCCGGACATGCTCCACAGCGGCGGCCAACAACGGCGCGGCCTCGAGCGCGTCGCTGCCATCGCCGTCCCAAATCGTCAGGCCCGTAAACGAGCCGAGATTCTTCGCGATGTTGGCGCCCGGTGTTTGCCACTTCGAGGGAACCGAGAGCGAGTAGCCGTTGTCTTCGATGTAGAACAACACCGGCAACTGCAATGTCGTCGCAATGGTCAGCGCGGACCAAAAACCGTTGGTCGCCACAGCACCATCGCCACCGAGCGCCACGCCAATCGCTCCCTCGCGATCGCGGGCACCGAGTTCTTGGCGCCAGTACAGCAACGATTGCGCCCAACCGATGACCGGCGTGAACTGCGAGCCGACATCGCCCGACATCGGCAGCACGGTCGGTCCGCCGAAACTGTTGCGATTGAACACCACGCCGATGTCGCGGCCATCGTTGATCCCGCCGCTCTTCGCCATCGGGCCGGCGAAGGCGTCCTCCAGTGATAGCCCGAGGGTGAGCAGCAACGGACGAGAGCGGTAGTACGCGCCGATGCCGTCGTGTGGATGAGTCAGCATCGACCCCAACAGTATTTGCGCCAGATCGTGACCGCGCGCGGTGAATTGGTACAGCACCTTGCGCTCGGGAACGAGTTTGGTTTCTTCGATCCGATCCAGCGCACGTGAGGCCAAGGTGAGGTAGGCAATGCGGCGCCCATCGATCAGGATCGTGCTGGTGTCCGACTTACTCGCCTTCGTTGTGCTGTGCATCGATGCGACTCCAAGAGGTAGCAGACCTAGACAGTCACCTGAGGCCGAGTACTATAGCGGCCGTTTCCAACCCCTACACCTGACGTATCCGAGGACACGGCCGGCATGGACTACCACTTCCTTCAGGTCGAGACCAAAGACGGTGTGACCACTCTCACCCTCAATCGTCCCGAAACCCTCAACAGCTTCCATCGCCCGATGGCCAGCGAGCTGCAGTCCGCCTTGGCCAGCGCAGCGGGCGATCCATCCATAAGAGCCATTTTGCTCACCGGGGCGGGCCGCGCCTTTTGCGCCGGTCAAGACTTGGGCGCCATCGTCGGTCCGGATGGGTTCATCGAAACCGACCTCGGGGCCGTGGTCCACGACTGCTACAACCCGATCATTCGAGCGCTGCGCGCCATGCCCAAACCGATCGTGGCGGCTGTCAATGGGGTCGCCGCGGGCGCCGGTGCCAACCTCGCGCTGGCGTGCGACGTCGTGGTGGCGTCGACCTCCGCATCGTTCTTGCAAGCGTTCTCCAAGATTGGGCTGATCCCCGACAGCGGCGGAACCTACGTGCTGCCTCGACTGGTCGGCTGGGGCCGCGCCTCGGCCTTGATGATGTTGGCTGAGAAGGTTCCTGCGTCAGACGCACTCGCGATGGGGATGATCTACAAAACGTTCGCCCCCGATGAATTGCTGGCGGCGGCGCAGCAACTGGCGGCGACACTGGCAGCGATGCCGACACGCGGCTTGGCGCTGACCAAACAGGCGCTCAACGCCAGCGCCGCCAACGATGTCTCGGCCCAACTCGACGTGGAAGAGCGGTTGCAACGCGAGGCCGGCAACACCGAAGACTTCCGCGAAGGGGTCGCGGCCTTCTTGCAAAAGCGCGCGCCGCGCTTCACGGGCCGCTGACGATGGATATCGGCACACGCATTGGCGTCGTGGGCGCAGGCACGATGGGCGCTGGCATTGCGCAACTGGCCGCGACTGCCGGTCACCAAGTGGCGTTGGTCGATCTCTCGCGCGAGGCGTTGGACCGCGCGAGCACATCGATGCAGCAAACTTTCAAACGTCTCGTCGAGAAGGGACGCATGGACGAGGCGCGCGCCGAGTCGATCTTGGGGCGCATTCAGTTTTCCGATTCGATCGGTGCAATGAAAAACGCAGGGCTGGCAATCGAGGCGATCGTCGAGCGGCTCGATGCCAAATCGAATCTGCTGCGCGCGCTGGAGGACACGATTAGCGAAGATGCGGTGATCGCGACCAACACCTCGTCGCTGTCGATTGCAGCGTTAGGTGCGGTGCTTCATCACCCGGAACGTTTCTTGGGGCTGCATTTCTTCAATCCGGCGCCAGTGATGCAGCTGGTCGAAGTGATTCCAGGCGTGGCCACCGAAGGGCGCGCGATTGGCGCGGCACGCAACCTGATGGAGGTTTGGGGAAAATCGCCGGTGCTGGCCAAGGACACGCCCGGGTTCATCGTCAATCGCGTGGCGCGGCCGTACTACGGTGAAGCGCTGCGGATCTACGACGAGGGCGCGGCCGATATTGCGACGATCGATTGGGCGATGCGCGAGATCGGCCGGTTTCGTATGGGGCCGTTCGAGTTGATGGATTTCATTGGCCACGACGTCAACTATGTCGTGACGCGCACGGTGTGGGAGGCGATGTACTTCGACCCCCGCTTCAAACCGTCGTTGACGCAATTGCGGCTGTTGGAAGCTGGCCGTTTGGGACGCAAGTCGGGTCAAGGTTTTTACGACTACCGGCCCGGCGCCGTTGCCCCGCAGCCTCAAGAAGATCGTCTGCTCGGCGAAAGAATCTTCGAGCGCGTTCTCGCGATGATCGTCAACGAAGCGGCCGATGCTGTGTTGTACGGTGTTTCCACCGTCGACGGAATCGACGCCGCGATGACCTTGGGTGTGAACTACCCCAAGGGGCCGCTGGCTTGGGCCGATGAACTGGGCGTGAAGCGAATCGTCGCCGTACTCGACGGCTTGATGAACGAGTACGACGAGGATCGCTATCGCGTCAGTCCTGTGCTGCGGCGGCTGAGCGGCAGCGGCGGCCGATTCAAGGAAATGCGGAGCCACGCGTGACCGACGAGGCGCAGTCGCTGGCCGAACGGTGCGTCGCGAAGATGCTAGCCGACGACGCCTACACCGCGTGGCTGGGCGCACAGTTGCTGGAGATCGCTCCGGGGCGTTGCGTGCTCGAGATGACGGTGCGGCGCGAGATGACCAACGGATTCGCCATTTGCCACGGTGGCATCACGTTTGCGTTCGCCGACAGTGCGCTAGCGTTTGCGTGCAACTCTCGCGGGTTCGTTACGGTGGCGGTCGACCTTTCGATTTCCTATCCCAACCCGGCGTACGACGGCGATCGGCTGATCGCGGTCGGTCAAGAGCAGGTCGGCGGCGCGCGGTTGTCGTTTTACGACGTCACCGTCACCAATCAAAAGCAGCAAGTCGTGGCGCTGTTTCGAGCCACCGTCTACGCCACACGGCAGGAGCACTTTCCCCATGAGTGAGGCCTACATCATCGATGGACTGCGCACGCCGATCGGCAATCACGGCGGCGCGCTGGCGACGATGCGACCCGATGATTTGGCAGCGCATGTTTTGCAGTCGCTGTTGGCGCGCTACCCCCAGATCGATGCCGCACTGATCGACGACGTGATTCTGGGAAACGCCAACGGCGCCGGTGAGGAAAACCGCAATGTGGCGCGGATGGCGTTGCTGTTGGCGGGGTTGCCCGACAGCGTGCCCGGCGTTTCGCTCAACCGGTTGTGCGCTTCGGGGTTGTCGGCCGTGATTTCGGCGGCACAGGCGATCAAGAGCGGCGACGGCGAGTTGTACCTGGCAGGCGGCGTAGAAAGTATGACGCGCGCGCCGTTTGTAATGGCCAAGAGTGACAGTGCGTGGTCGCGCACCGCCGAGGTCTTCGATACCTCGATCGGTTGGCGTTTCGTGAACCCGCGGATGAAGGAGCGGTTCGGCGTCGATTCGATGGGCGAGACCGCCGAGAACGTGGCGCAAGAACAGCATGTGGCGCGCGGCGATCAAGACACATTCGCCGCCGGCTCGCAGCGCAAGGCGGCAGCGGCCCGCGCGGCGGGACGATTTGCGTTGGAAATCGTGCCGGTGCCCGTGCCGCAGCGTAAGGGCGAGCCGCTCGTCATGTCGCACGACGAATTCATCAAACCCGACACGACTGTCGACGTGTTGAGTAGACTGCGCCCGGCATTTCGCAAGGAAGGCACGGTAACCGCCGGCAACGCGTCAGGCATCAACGATGGCGCGGCGGCGTTGATCGTGGCGTCCGAGTCGATGGTCAAGCGCTTTGGCCTGGTTCCGAAGGCGCGCGTGGTGGCTGCTGCGGCAGCAGGCGTCGCGCCGCGTGTGATGGGACTGGGCCCCGTCACCGCGGTGAAGAAGGTGCTCGCCAAGGCGCAGGTGACGCTCGATCAAGTCGACCTGATCGAGGTCAACGAGGCGTTTGCGGCGCAAGCGCTCGCCGACTTGCGCCTGCTGGGAATTGCCGACGACGATCCGCGTGTCAACCCCAACGGCGGCGCGATCGCTCTCGGTCACCCGCTCGGGATGAGCGGCGCACGCCTCGCACTGAGCGCGGCGATCGAACTCGAGCACCGCAACCAACACATCGCGCTGATCACGATGTGCGTCGGCGTCGGCCAAGGCGTCGCGTTGCTGATAAAAAGGTGACAGGCACTTTTTGATTCGCGCCGATTGCCGCCTTGCCGCCTTGAAAAGTGCCTGTCCCCTTTTTGTTGGAGGACCGATGGCGATCTACGAGTTCGATGGGTTCAGGCCGGTGGTTCATGAGCGCGCGTTCGTGCACCCGGCAGCGGTTGTAACGGGCAACGTGGTGATCGGCGCCGATTGCTATATCGGCCCAGGATGTGCGTTGCGTGGTGACTGGGGCCGGATCGTGATCGAGGTCGGCTGCAACGTGCAGGAGAACTGCGTGATTCACATGTTCCCAGGCTCGACCGTCACACTGCGAGAAGCGGCGCACGTCGGCCACGGCGCGATCATTCACGGCGGCACGCTCGGCCGTAACTGCTTGATCGGGATGAACGCGGTGATCATGGACAACGCGGTGATTGGCGAGGGGTGCATTGTCGGTGCGCTGTGCTTCGTCCCCGGCGACATGGTCATTCCCGATCGAAAAGTGGTGGTCGGCAACCCCGCCAAGATCGTGAAGGATGTGAGCGACGAGATGTTGGCGTGGAAGACCGAGGGCACCCGCTTGTATCAACAGCTGCCCCAGATGTGCCATGACACTCTTAGGCCCTGCGAGCCACTGCGCACACCACCGCAGGAGGACCGAGTGAGCGAGGCGCGTTACGCAACCTGGAAGCAGACGAAGAAACGTTAGCGCGTGGATCGGACCGCGAGGATCTTCATCGGTGCGTGGCAGCGAGGACGGTCCACCACATTGATGGCGAGCACTCTGCACATCGACCCGGACAGCGCGGCATCGGGCAGCCAGAGTCTACGCGTTCGTCCGCGGAGGCACCGACGGCGCGCGGTTTGGGAGGCTGAACCAAAACGCGATCCAGCTTCCGTACTCTCCCTCCACCCCCACCTGGCCTCCATGCAACTCCACGAACCGGCGCACGAGATAGAGGCCCACACCCGTACCCTTCGTCGCCTTCATCGCCTGATCCTGAACGCGATAAAACTTGCTAAACAGGTTCGGGACCTTCTCCGACGGAACACCGATGCCTTCGTTGCGGACGTCGACCCTCAACCCTTCTGAGGTGTCCACGAAATACCTCGGACCGAGCTCGGCGGATGGCTCTTCGCGGATTCAACACGTTGGTTGCCGCTTGTGGAGCGTCTAGGCGCTGTTGCTTCTGAATGGCCTGCCTCCCGCGGCGAGGAACTATGGGAATCCCTCCTCCCGCGGTATTTCGTGGACACCTCTGAAACTTCGCGCCAACGGCGCGCATCATACGTGCGGCTGCGGCCAGGGCCCCAGTCCGCCTGCTGTCAGAGGGTAGGCAGAAACGGAGTGAGCGAAGCATGCAACAGTCGACGACCGGCCGGCGCGCGCGCTGGTCGATGCTTGTCTTGATCATGACCATCGTGCCGGCGGCGTTCGCGGCGGCGCCGGTCAACGTCACCTTTTTCGGCAGCAAGGCACTTCACGGCTACGACCCGGTGGCCTACTTCACCGACAGCCGGCCGGTCGAAGGCCAGCCGGAGTTCGAGTTGGAGTGGATGGGCGCGAAGTGGCGCTTTGCCTCGGCAGAACATCGCGACCTGTTCAAGGCTCAGCCGGAAAAGTACGCGCCGCAGTACGGCGGCTACTGTGCGTTCGCGGTCGCCAAGAGCAAGCTCGTGGACATCGACCCAGCGGCGTGGTCGATCATCGACGGCAAGCTGTACCTCAACTACGACCTGGACATTCAGAAGCAGTGGAAGGCCGACGCGGCTGGGTTCATCGCGAAGGCCGACAAGAACTGGCCGGCACTGGTGAAGTGAACCGAGGCGCGCACCACGAACCGGCACGCCCCTCGTTCTCGCGACGGGGTCAGCGCGAGGATGCCGAGCCGTGCGAATCAATCGCTCAGTCGCGAGATGGGCACCTCCCGCTTGTTGTCGGTGCGGCGATTTCTTCCGGGCTTGCCGCGAGCCGCCGTGAACACAACGCCGAACTGAACACACCGCGACCTGCCGCGCGAAAGTTTGTAATGCGCAAAGGAGGCCCGATAAAATCCAGGCCGCGCGCAGGGATCTTCGCTGGAGGTGGCCGGGATGAACAAATACCTGAGTCACATCAATCTTGCCAATACGATGGTGCCAATGACCGCGTTCGCTGTCATCGCGTGGTTGATCTCAGGTTACAAAGACGCGCTCGCCGGTGAGCGACGACTTGCGCGAAGCGATGCCCTCACGGGACTATTGAATTCCAGGGGACTCAATGAAAGAGCCAGCGTTGAAATCGCGCGTAGTCAACGATCAGGCGGGAAACTGGTGCTGGCGCTCATCGACCTCGATCACCTCAAGCAGGTCAACGATACCTTGGGACATGCCGCCGGCGACACCATCCTCAGCGATGTCGGTGACATCATTCAACGGCGGCTGAGACGTACAGATATTGCTGCCAGGTTGGGTGGAGACGAGTTCGCAATCTTGATGCCGGATACTGACGGTGCTGGTGCTGGCGTCGTCCTCGAGAGTATTCGCGAATCCGTCGCCGCCATGGCGGCGACGCGCAGCTGGCCGCTCACCACGAGCATTGGCGTCTGCGCGTTTCCAAAAGTCCCGACGGACGTTGATGCGATGCTTCGTGAGGCCGACAAGCTGATGTACGACGCCAAGCGGGCTGGGCGGAATCGCATCACCTCGAGAGTTGTCGATTGCACAAGCGCCGCACGGGCCGCCGCGGAGGCGTAGCCCAAACCGCTGCTTGCGGTGGATCGAGTATCTTCGACGCTCTGAGGGGCCGTTGGCAGAGCCGGCGAGGGGGGCCCCATGCTGCAGCGGACGATCCGGCGGGTGGGGCTGGAAAAACAAGCCTCGCTGTGGCGCGCATGTAATCGTGCGTTGTGGCACGCGGACGGACAGGCGCGCGGACACGTTCGAAACGGAGATTCGGCAATGCAACTGATTCAAGTGCCCTACAGTCACAACTGCGTCAAGGTACGCCGCGCACTCGAACTGAAGGGGCTCGACTATCGAACGCTCGACGTTCCTCCTACCGATCGGACTGCGGTGAGGAACGCTTCCGGGCAAGGGCAAGTCCCTGTATTGCTCGACGAGGGCGAAACGATCGTCGACTCGACGCGGATTCTCGAGCACCTCGAACGGCGCTACACCCAACCCAGTCTGCTGCCGGAGGATCGATCGCTTCATGCCGATTGTTGGATGCTGGAAGATTGGGCCGATTTGGGTTTCATGGCGCTCACACGTCGCATCGCTTACTGGGAGATTTGCCGCACCCACGGGGCGCTCGGCGGTTTGTTCTTTCCGAGGCAAACCGGCTGGCAGTTGAGACTGCGCGAGTACATAGCGAAGCGAATCGTGCGCAAGCGCTTCGGCCTGTCTGCTGCGCAAGATCGAGAAGATCAGCAAGAATTGGCGCGGCTGGCGGCGATCGCCGTGGCCCGATTGAACGGGCAGCCGTTCTTGTTTGGTGACCGTGTCAGCGTGGCGGATATCGCACTAGCCACGATGTCTGCGCCCGCCTGGATCTCACCGATCGCGCGTGAGCAATCGCACGTGCGCACCCTGCTCGAATGGGGCCGGCCCATCGTCGGCACCGAAACTCTCACCCTCTTCTGCGCCCCCGAATTAGCTAGCGGTATTTGGCTTTGAGGCGGTGGGCGAATTTTTGCTGGAGCTTCTTTACCTTGGGGTCGATCACCACGCGGCAATAGCCGGCGTTGGGGTTTTGTTCGTAGTAGTCCTGGTGCGAGATCTCGGCGACGTAGAACGCTTCGAACGGCACCACTTGCGTCACGATCTTGTTGCCCCCAAAGAGTTGTTGGTCGGTGAGGTCTTTGATCAGCGCTTCGGCATCGGTCTTCTGCTGCGGTGTGTGGTAAAGGATGATCGAGCGGTACTGCGTACCCTCATCGGCACCCTGGCGGTTGAGCGTGGTGGGATCGTGCATCGTGAAGAAAATCTCGAGGATCTCGCGATAGCTGATCTTGGCCGGGTCGAATTTGAGTTGCACGACTTCGGCATGACCCGTGCCTTCCCCGCTGACTTGTTGGTAGGTAGGGTTGGGCACGCGGCCGCCGGAATACCCCGACTCCACGTCCTCGATTCCTTCAATCCGTTCGTAGAACGCTTCCAAACACCAAAAACAACCACCACCCAAAGTCACGGTGCGGGCCGGGTCGATCGGCATAGGCTTCCCTTTCTGTTGCGGCGCTGGCGCAGCGGCCGGTGCGGAACCTTGCGATACATCGGTGCAGCCAGAGAAGCTCAGCAGCAACCCGAAGGCGAGCCCTACGAACACCGAAACCAGCGATACCTTCATGGCTAACGGCCTCCCAAACAGCGGCGATGAGACGGGCTAGAGTGCCCTGAATCCGGTGCGGGCGCCGCCCGCGCGGTCCGAATACAATTCGCGCTCGTCATTGCCCCACCATGAGGCCCCAACGATGCGACTCCAGAGCTACGCCCAAGAACACTGGTACACCGGCAGCGGCGAAGCGGCACCGCTCTTCAATGCCGTCAGCGGCGCAACGGTTTCAGAGATTTCGAGCCACGGGCTCGATTTCCACGCAATGCTGCAGCACGCCCGCACGATTGGCGGACCCAACCTGCGCCGCATGACATTCCATCAGCGCGCCAGGATGCTCAAAGCGCTCGGCCAGTACTTGATGTCGCGCAAGGAGGAGTTGTACGCGGTCAGCGCTTTCACCGGCGCCACGCGCACCGATAGTTGGATCGATATCGAAGGTGGTATCGGCACACTGTTCACGATCTCCAGCAAAGGGCGCCGCGAACTGCCCGATGCTTCTTTTCATATCGAAGGAGACGTCGAGGGGCTGTCGAAGACCGGCTCGTTCGTGGGGCGTCACATCTGTGTGCCGCTGGAAGGCGCGGCGATTCACATCAACGCATTCAACTTCCCAGTTTGGGGCGCTCTCGAAAAAATGGCGCCGTCGTTGTTGGCCGGAATGCCGGTGATCGTGAAGCCGGCGTCAACCACGGCGTATCTCGCGGAAAAACTCGGGCAGTTAATCGTGGAATCGAAGCTGTTGCCGGCCGGTGCGTTTGGCCTGATCTGCGGCAGTGTCGGTGACTTGCTCGACCACCTCACGTGCCAAGACGTGCTCACATTCACCGGCTCGGCAGCCACCGGATTCAAACTGCGCACGCATAATTCGATCGTGCAGAACTCGGTGCGTTTCAACATGGAAGCCGATTCACTCAACTGCTGCATCCTCGGACCGGATGCAGCGCCGGGCAGCGACGAATTCGATCTCTTCATCAAGGAAGTGTCGCGCGAGATGACGGTCAAGGCCGGTCAGAAATGCACGGCGATTCGCCGCACGATCGTGCCTGAAAGCTACACACAGGCAGTGATCGAAGCGCTGAAGAAACGTCTCGCAGGCGTGAAGCTCGGCGACCCTGCGGTCGAAGGGGTGCGCATGGGACCCTTGGCGTCGCGCGGCCAGGTCAAAGAGGTCGGTGCCCGCGTCGACGAATTGAAGCAGGCAGGCGAGTTGGTGTTTGGCAACCCTAGCGACTTCGACGTGGTGGGCGCCGATCGCGAGCAAGGGGCTTTCTTCCCGGTGCTGCTGCTGCACTGCCCCGACCCGTTGCGTCGCGATCAGCCGCACGACGTGGAAGCCTTCGGCCCGGTGAGCACCGTCATGCCGTATCAAACACTCGATGATGCAATCGAGCTGGCCAAGCGGGGTCGCGGCAGTCTGTGTGGATCGCTGTTCACCAACGACGACAACGTGGCGCGACAGGTGACGTTTGGACTGGCTCCGTATCATGGCCGGTTGCTGGTGCTCAATCGCGAGTGCGCCGCCGAATCGACCGGCCACGGCTCGCCCATGCCACAACTCGTGCACGGTGGCCCTGGGCGGGCGGGCGGCGGCGAAGAGCTGGGCGGCGTGCGCTCTGTGCTGCACTACATGCAGCGCACCGCGCTGCAGGGCTCGCCCACAACGCTGATGCACATTACGGGTGAATTCAGCAAAGGGGCGATGCTGACACAGGATCGAGTTCACCCCTTCCGCAAGTACTTCGACGAGCTGGTGATTGGTGAGACGCTCATCACACATCGGCGCACCTTGACAGAAGCCGATGTGGTCAACTTCGCCGGCGTATCGGGTGATACGTTTTACGCACACACCGACGAAATCGCTGCCTCTCAGTCGATTTTCGGCAAGCGCGTCGCGCACGGCTACCTGGTGCTTGCCGCCGCTGCAGGACTGTTTGTCGATCCTGCCCCCGGCCCTGTGCTGGCCAACTACGGACTCGATCGACTGCGCTTTGTTAAGCCGGTTTACATCGGCGACACGATTCGTGTTCGCCTGACATGCAAGAGCAAGACCGCCAAAGAGCCGCGCGAAGGCGAGGTGCCGCAAGGCGTGGTGGCCTGGGACGTCGAGGTCACCAACCAATCCGACGAACCGGTCGCGCTCTACACCATCCTCACCCTCGTCGCGCGCCAGTAATTCGGTGCCGGGTATTTCGGGGACGGTATTTCGGGGACGGTATACCTAACTCCGTATTTCGGGGACGGTATACGTAACTCCATCTGATCACCGCGATGAGAGGTCGCTTGGAGTTACGTATACCGTCCCCGAAATACGGAGTTAGGT
>JANNUT010000228.1:0-11697 GCA_031395565.1 Acidobacteriota bacterium
AACGCTGCTCGTGGAGATGAGCGCCAGCCAAGCGTTGCGCGAGCTGGGGTTTGCCAGCGTCGGTGCATATGCAGAAAACCGGTTGGGGTTGTGCCGCACCACCATCGAGGATCGTGTGCGTGCGGCGCGCGCGCTGGCCAAGCGCCCGCGTCTTCAGCATGCCTATGTCAGCGGAGCGATCGGCTTGGAGAAGGCGCTGATTGCGTCGCAGATTCTCGGGCCTGGTTACGTCGAACGATCGCGCGAGGAAGATTGGGCTGCACATCTGAAGCAGTGCACCGTCAAGCGGTTGCGCGACGAGCGGCGCGCGTTGCTGTTCGCAACAGCGGTGGACGGTCGCGCCGAGGCCCCGGCGCCGATGACCGACGACGCGTGGCTGGCCTCGTTGCGTTGTGCGCCGGGTGATACAGCGATCGCGGTACAGCGTGCGGGTCGTGTCGCTTGCACCGATGGCGCGTTGATACCGATTGCTGGGAGCGTGCTGCGCTTACGTTTGCCGGCCGAGTTGGCCAGAGACTTCTCGGGTTGCCTCGAAGGGCGCTGTCATTTCCTTACCATCGCCGCCGAGGCCTGCGATTGGTCGCAGCCGTTGCGCGACGAAGACCCGGCGTCATGGCGTGCTGCCCGGACATTTTCCAGCGCCGCGCGCCGCTTGCCGGCGTGGGTCGGTTTGCTGGCGATGCTCGAGGAGTTTTGCGAGCGATACGACTGCGCCGACAAGCGCTCTGCCTCGCACTCCGAAGTGTTCGGGCGAGCGCGACATCGATGCGAGGCGCCGGGCTGCACTTGTCGGCGGGTGGAGTGGCATCATCGCAAGTACAGGTCGCGTGGCGGCAGCGACCGTCACGACAACGGCGATGCGTTGTGCCCGACGCATCACCGGTACGGCCAGCACGGTGGATATATGCACGTCAGCGGCGCCACGCCGGTGCAGCGCGTGTGGCGATTGGGGCCAGCGGGAAATGGCACGTGGTATCGAAACGAGCGGCGCGTCGATCAAACAGAGCCGCGTGGGTAGCAGGATGAGACCCCGCGACGTTCGCCATCGGTCACCAACCACTGGCCGCATCCTACAAATGACGCAGCCCCCGCTCTCGCAGGGGCTGCATCGTCTCGTCATCAAACCTAGCGAAGACCACTCAATACGGCGACTGGGGCGAGTTCGGATCGGGGATCGTCGGTTGCACGGGATCGTTCACGCCACCGTGCCCTTGCAACAACCCCTGATTCGCCGGCGCCAAGAACGGGAACCGATTCAGGAAGTCTTTGTCGTTCGTCTCGGTGCCCTTGGCCAACCCAAAGCTCGGGTCACCGGCGACGATCAAGCTGATCAACACCGTGTTGACATTGACCTGATGACGATTGGGAGTCGTACCACCACCCAAGCGCCGGCCGTTCGGGAAGCTCGAGTCAGTCGCCGCATCGAGCGTAATCACATCGCCCGTAGAACCATCGGCAATTGGAATCGGCCGGCCCAAGTTGATCGCGTTGATGATGTCGACGCGCGGCCCCTTGAGCGCTGCCACCGACGTGTCCGGCACACCAAGCGCCTTGTAGGCGCCAAGCGCCTCGGCATCACGCACCAGCACCGGGAACAGAATGTCGTTGCCAAACCGGCTCACGTCGGTCGCTGGATTGCTACGCAAGTACAGCGTCTGCCGCAAAGTACCCACCAGCCCCGCATTGAACAGCGGCAGCGCATTGCGCCCCACCTGCACAAACTTGCCGCTCCCGCGATATCCGTTAACAGGATCGATCACGTTGACGGTTTGAGTCTGCCTGCGGCTAATGCTCGACCACACACGCAGCAAGCTGTCGGTCGAATCGGACTTCATCTCGCCGTTGTGCGGAATGCCGTTGGGAAACAGCTCGCTGACAGGAATCTCGATCGCAATCGAGAAGATGTTGAAGCCGGTAAACACATCCTCGGCCGGCGCACGACGCGCACCGCTAATGCCACCGAGGTCGCTCGACGCCAGGTTGACCAGGTCGAAGATTCCCTTCTCATCGAGCTGGTACGGGTCATCGAACTGGCCAGCAATGACGCGCGCGCCATTCGAGAGGCTGTGAATGTACGTGTCGACGAACGACTGATCGTACAAGCCCACTTCGCGGCTGGTCGGATCACCCGAATCGTAGCCGGCAAACTTACCCAAACCGTAGATCAGCCGATCGGTTTGCGGACCATGGTTATTGGGAAGCACCTTCAGATCGTCGCCAATCACCTTTGGCTCGTCCTTACCCGGAGCCATCACGCGCGTGATCTTCATCGTCTCGGTGCCGCCGGTCGCCTGCCACAACAACTCGTTACCGCCACCGAATCCATCCGTTGCAGACGGCGCTGCTTCGATCGGAAGCGTGTTCGTAAACTCGACGCGGTACACAGCCTCGTCCTTCAGGCTCGCGCCTTTGCCAATGTGAAACTCGTAGCGGTAACCGTTGCACGCGCGCAAACCCTGATTGCCTTGCCCCGGCTCATGCAGCGGGTTGAAGTTCATGATCAGGTACAGCTTGTCGTGCGTGCCGTCCGACACCCACGCATACGTGTCGGTGTTGTCGGCGCAAGGCTCGTTGAGTACAGCAAGTGCTTCCCGGTGACTGGACGCTGCGACGGGCGGGGCGCAAAGCAAAGAGATACCCGCAGCCGCCAGCGCAAGCGCTGCGACATGACATCTGGACATTGTCTTTCTCCTAAGTTGGAGCCTCTGGGCTGGATGACCGCGATTGGTCTCTCGGTTCGGGCTCGCTTCCCTATCCATTACGGTGGGACCCATGCGATTGGATTGCGCGACCGCGAATGATCCATCCCCCGCTGCAATCTCACCCCCGCCGCCGTATATCTCCGGCATGAACCGTTTCGCCTGGCTGGCACTGCTGGTCTTGGTCCCTGCCCCTTCCACGCAGGCCGGCGAGATCGTGCTGTCCAACGCCGCACTCGAACTAAGACTCGACGACACCACCGGAGCCGTTCGCCAACTGCGCAACGTCGCCAAGGGTCTCGACCTCGTCACGAATCAAGACGGTCAACCCGCCTTCGTGGTGCAGACCAGCACCGGCGCCGCGAGCGCAGTTTCTTTCACAGCAACTCCAGTAGCAGCCTTCGATGGCACAGCGTTCGACCTGCACTGGAACACCGACAAGGCCGGCATCGCCTTCGACGTACGCATCGAACTACCCACCAGCGCCGACGACATTCGCATGATTCCGTGCGTCACCAACACCACCCCCGACCTGCGCGTCTACTCGATGGAGTATCCAATCCTCGGCGGCATTCAGCGCTTGCTCCCCGCTGGCGGCACCGACTACGAACTGCTCTCCGCCGCGCAGGGCTATTTGTACCGTGAGCCCTACACCAACCTCCCCGTCGAAACACGACGTTGGCTTTATCCCGATGGCTACGGCGGCGCCTCGACACAACTGTGGGCCTACTTCCGTAAAGACGTCGGCGGCTTCTCGATGGAGGTGCGCGACGCCACCGGCGTGGCCAAGAATTTCATGTTCAACAAAGAAGCGTCGACCGGCGATTTGCGTTGGAGCGTCGAAACACTCACCTGGGACAAAAGCGCCGGACACGGACTCGATCCGGCGTTCGACATTCGCTTGGTTGCTCTAACCAAGGGCGATTGGGAAGAAGCGGCCGATCACTATCGCGCCTGGAGTCTGCAACAAGCGTGGGCTTCGAAAGGCCGTGTGGCGAGCCGGCTCGACAGTCAGTTTCCGCGCTGGCTCTACGAACAAACCTACGCCACGACGTTTGGCGTATCGATCAATCTCGACCAAGCCAAGTGGTATCGCGCGCTTCACGATTGGGTCGGCGGACCGCTGTTTCACATCTCGGGCTTCTGGTGGCCCGGCGGCACGGCTCAAAGCGAATGGTACGGCGGCTACAACGATTGGAACGACGCGCGTGTCAACGTCGCCAATCTCACCGCGATTCAGCAGAAGGGCGATCGTTGGGGATTGTTTCTGTTCGACCTGCACTTCGCCGACGGCGCGCACGAGTGGGCCTCCTCGTCGCCCGACCCACTCACCGACCCGGTAGCACCATGGCAGCCGTACAACATGAGTCCCGATCCCGAGGACGCACCGTGGAGCTACGTCTGCCCCGCCACGTCCGCGTGGCCAGCGTTTCACGGCTGGCGCGACGTGAAGACCTTCGACAACTACGGCTACGACGCCAACTACTACGATATCGGCGCGGGCTTGGGACGCGTGCGCTGCGAGAACACCGCGCACGGTCATCCAGCGGGGCGCGGCCGCTGGATGATCGATGGCTATCGCACCATGCTCAACGCACGACGCGACGAACTGCACACCCACGCCGGGCGCTACGTTCCCGCCGGGACGGAACTGATCTCCGAGCTCTATCTGCGTGAGTTCGACTACTACCAAGCGCGCGCCGAGGCCTCGGTAATGTCGATGCTCGAAGGCGATCACTTCCGCGCCGGTGAGAAGGCCGGCTGGAAGGAGAAGGTGCCGCTCTTCGCCTACGCCTATCACGATGTCGGGCCGGTGCGCTTGGATGGCAACCTCAAGGCTGCCGCCAAATTCGGCGAGATTTTTTATTGGATTGCCGCCCGCACCATTGCCTGGGGCGGTCTGCCCGAACTCAACTACGAACTATCCGCGCTCGAAAAGTTTCCAGGCATGACCGACACCTTCACCTGGTACGAAACGTACAAAGACACGTTCCACGTCATCGATAACTCGCCGTATGCGTCGGCCGCCGATCGTGGACTGTTCTTGGGGCGGCTTGGCAAGGCGCGCACCGGCTTTGCCAAACCTTGGCTAGCCTACGGGCAGATGACACGCGCACCGCGCGTTGTCTCGGGCTTGTCCAACGTCACCGTCGATTGGCACTTGTACAACACGTTCAATCGCGCCACCGACACCACGTCGGGCATCGAGCGTGGGTCGGAGTACTACGAGCAGGGCACACTCGCGGTGAATCCGTTGATAACGTCGGCCTTTACCGATGGAGCGGCGCCGGCCTCAGCGTCGGTGGGGCTGTTTTTCGTCAACGTCACCAACACAGCGCAATCGGTAACGATCCAAACCGATCCATCACGTCACGGCGTTTCGTATCTCAACTACGCGCGCACACGGCTGGAGGACGGCGTGACGCAGGAGTTGGGTGTGCAGAGCGGCACGCAGGACTTGACGCTCTCGTTGCCGTCGCGAGCGCCGGTCGTGATTCGCCTGCGCCCGAGTGAATGCATCGGGGCCACCTGCTTGTACCGCGTCTATCGCGCCGATACCGGCAGCGCCGCAAGCCAAGCGGCGTCGGCCCTGGCGGCCTACCAAACTGCACAAGGTCACAACTGGGACGATGCGTCATTGAATGATGGCGTCTCGCGCTTCTACCTGATCGATGACGGGGGTGGGTTCCCGTCGACCATCACGCTCAGCAAAACAGCCACCGTGCTGCAGATTCAGTGGTAGTGCCCGCTACTTGCGGCGCAGCCCTCGAATGAACTGAACCAGTGCGTCGATATCGTTCGGCGTCAGCTTGTCCTTGTACGCCGCCATCATCGTCTTCGGCACTCCGTCGCGAATGACTTCGGCGATCTTCTCGTTGGTAATGCCGTCCTGCCACGCCGAGTCTTGCAGATCGCGCACTTTCTTTTTGGCGAAGGCCGGGTTGGGGGTGCCCTGCGGTCCGTGACAAACAGCACAGTGTTTGGCGAACAGGCCAGGCGGGTTGGGTCGCTGCTGCGCCAACGCTGGGGTCACGCTCGACGCGATGCCTGTCAGTAGAACCAACGACGCGAGTCGTGCGACGTGCAGTTTCTTCATGGGTGGGACGCCTCCATCAATCGGCCTGGAGTTATCCCATGTCTTGTTGAGTGCTTCAACGCGCGAGGCTTACGGATAGGTTTTTCCTGAATCGCCAAGCGCAATAAACCCTCAATCAGACCAACTCACCTATTGAATACGGCGGCGCATCCGTTTAGGGTGCATACCACATCTCCTGGAGGGGAGATCAAACGTGGTCCAGCGCACCGCGAAGTCCATCGAGGGGACTTGGGTATCACGCGCGCTGGATGTGTGTCTTCAGTTCTGGGTCATCGATGCGATCGAATCGGGAGCCCTCGCACGGGGGTCCGGTGGGACGCTCGCATCCAATCGTCATTCGAAGAGAGGGAGAAACAACTGATGAAAGTGGCAAAGCGACTTGCGTTGGCTGTCGGCTTCGCGCTGACCATTCTTGCGTCGAGCGCCGCGCTCGCCCAGGAGCGTGTCGGCATTTGGCCGTCCGTCGAGACCCAGTTGTTGCGTTCGAAGGTGGCACCAGGGAGCGCCCTCGAGCAGTTGATCCGCAACAACCAAGAGTTTGGAATGCTCAACGTGCGCGAGGCTGCCGACACCATTCCGGTGCCGATGTGGTTGCGCGTGTTGTACCGCAAGAACAACCCCACCGCGCAGTTCAATCCTGCCGATCCGACGATGGGCTACCCACACGTGCTCAAGGAAGTGCACGAGTGGATGATGCACCACCAAGACCTGCTGCCCGGTGTCGCCGAACCTGACGTTGCGCCCGACGGCGCGCTGGACACCACCGTGGGCGCCAACGTCCGCACGTCGGGTGCGCAAACGAGCCCGCGCAGTGAATCGGACATTCGCGTCAACTACAGCAACGCGCTGAAGATCATCGGAGCGTCCAACAACATCAACGGCAGCGGCCGGCAGGCGCAATCGTGGTCGACCGATGGCGGTGTGACGTGGGGGCAAACCACGTTGTCGCTGGCCAGCGGCGACGCGTTTCACTCCGACCCGACCGTCGATTGGACCTCGGACGGCACCGCGTGGTCGACAACGCTCGGCATCAACTCGTTCGGGAGCGTGCTGAAGCTGCGCAGCTATCGTTCCTCTGATGGCGGTGCGACCTGGACCCTGGATGCCAATCCTTCCGGCACCCAAACCAACGTCGACAAGCAGATGATGTGGATCGATCACAGCGCCACATCGGCCTTCAAAGACAACATCTACGTGATCTACCACAACGGCGCGCCGTGCTACATCGTCCGTCGCAGCGGTGGTGTGTGGGGGTCGCCGGTGCAGGTTTCGAGCACCGAAACCACGGGCACCGCGATTGGTTCCGACATCAAGAGCAACAGCGCGGGTGAGGTCTTCGGCTTTTACCCCGACACCGGCAGCCGCGGCATCTACATGGTCAAGTCGACCAACGGCGGCGGCAGTTACGCAGTCCCGAAGAAAATCGTGACCACGTTCGATTCGTACGACATTGGCGTGCCGTCGTTCAACAACCGGCGCATTTTGTTGTACGTCTCGGGCGGCGCGTACAAGACCGGCACCAAGAACAATGTCTACGCCGCGTGGACCGATCTGTCGGGCAACACGGGTTGCACCACCGCGGCCAACGAACCGGGCGCCAACACCGCTTCCTCATGCAAGACACGCATCTGGTTCTCGCGTTCCACCGACGGTGGTACCACCTGGTCGGCCGCGACGAGGATCAACAATCAAGCCGGCTTGAACGATCAGTTCAACCAGTGGCTTGCAGTCGACGAAACCAACGGGCAACTGGGGATCATGTACTACGACACCGTCGGTGACGCAGGCCGCAAGAAGACCGACGTCTGGTATCAAACGTCGAGCGACGATGGAGCCACATGGTCGGCGGCAACGAAGGTCACCACGGCACAGACCGATGAAACCGTTGCCGGTGCCGACAGCGGCAATCAGTACGGCGACTACAACGCGCTGACCGGCAACGCCGGGGTCTTCTTCCCGTCCTGGACCGATCGTCGTAACGCGGCCAAGGAAGAGATCTGGACCGCCAAGCTGACCGAGGTCGCATGCACACCACCAACAGCACCCGCGGGACTCACTGCGACCGCTGTTGGTGTGGGCCGCATCGACTTGTCGTGGGGCTCGGTCGCCGGATCGACGGAGTACCACGTGCTGCGCAGCACCGTTTCGGGCGGGCCGTATTCGCAGATCGCGGTCACAACCACAACGACCTACAGCGACACCGGCCTGACCGGCGGACAGACGTACTACTACGTCGTGCGTTCGTTCGCATCATGTGAATCGGGCAATTCCAATCAAGCCTCCGCCACCGCGGCGGGCGGTGGTGGAACGTGCACGACTCAAACGCTCTACACCAACGGCTTCGAGGGTCAATCCGGCTTGGCCGGTTGGACCACGGGGACCTTCCTTGCGGGCGGCAGCACGGTGTCTTGGCGCGGCGTGCAAGCGTGCACGGCGCAAACGGGAAGCAACATCTTCCGTTACGGCGGTAACGGTTGCACCGCCAACTACGGCAACAACAACTTCAACTTTGCGCAGGCCAATGGATCGAGCGGCATCGTGGTCCCGGCCGGCTCGACCGCAGCGACGCTCACGTTCGGTCATCGCCGCCGCTATGAGAGCGGCTTCGACGGCGGCACGCTGGCGGTTTCGCTCAACGGCACCAACTACACGTTCGTAGCGGCCACTTCGATTACAGCGGGTGCCACATACAACGGGGCGGTTTCCAACAGTTGTCCGCCAGCCGGTGCTGCGGGTGTATCGATTTTCACCGGGATCCAAACAGCGTTCGTTAGCACGACAGTGAATCTCGATGCGGTCTGCAACTCGATCACAGGCGGCAGCGCAGGGTGTGGTGGTCAATCGGTGCGTGTGGCGTTTACCTCGATCACCGATTGCTCGACTACCGACGATGGTTGGTTTATCGACAACGTCAACGTGACGGCCTGCGTGCCTTAAACGCAGTCTTTAGTGGCATGACAACGGGCCCCCTTCGTTTTGAAGGGGGCCTTTCTTTTGGTTGCTATCGCGCGCTCGGGTGCCGACAATTGCGCGGCGAAGGATTACGGGGGTCCGATGTCCACATCTGAAGCAACGCGACCAGCTTCCGAACCCGACGTACTGAAGCGACTCGTTGGCAATCACGCGCAGTTCCTGGCGTTTTTGCAGCGGCGTGTTCGATCGCGTCAAGTTGCCGAGGACATTCTGCAAGAGGCGTTCATTCGCGGCATCGATCGGCTTTCGAGTTTGCGCGACGACGAGTCGGCAGTGGCTTGGTTTTATCGGCTACTGCGTAATGCGCTGATCGATCATGCCCGCAAGAAGGCCAGCGAACGTCGCGCGCTCGAAGGTTTCGCGCGCGAAGCGGCGATCGAGGCCGAGCGCGACACCGGAGCCTTCGACGAAGAGCTTCATACCGAGGTCTGCCGCTGTCTCACCGACCTCGTCGACACCCTCAAGCCCGAATATGCCGGCGCGCTCCGGCGCATCGAACTCGAAGGCGCGGCGGTTGCCGAGTACGCGCGTGAGGCGCAGATCACGCCCAACAATGCTGCGGTGCGGGTTCATCGCGCGCGGTTGGCGCTCAAGCGCCAGTTGGAATTGAGCTGCGGGACCTGCGCCACGCATGGCTGCCTGGATTGCACCTGCGACGAGTCGCCGGCCGGGAGCTGCCCTCCCCCTGGGGTGTAATGCTTGGGAGGGGTCTTCGTCTGCCTGGGTGAAGTGCGGCGAGATTGCAGGCCAACGGTTGGCTTGTGGCTCTCGACCAGCCCCAAGGAGATCACCATGAGTTGCCAATGTCCGTCCGTGAGTTCTTGTGCGTGTGAATGCAGCAACTGTCAGTGCGCCTCGTGTCAGTGTGCCCCGTGCGCGTGCAGCCCGTGCGAGTGCGCCAGTTGCAACTGCGGTTGAGTTAGGTAGTCGCGTGTGATCGAGGGCGGCAGCGCGGTGTTCGAAGCTCCCCCCTGGAAAGCAGTTCCAGGGGGGGGGTCGAGCGCGCTGCCGCCGTCAACGGTTGGGAGGGTTTGAACCGGCAGAATCGGTCGCGAGTTGCGGCGATGCGGCTCGGGAAATTTGGTCCGCAGGATCGCACTACCCTTCGAGGCAAAGCAGCGTAGATTCCCGCCGCCCGCTGAGGCTGCCCGCCTCCGCTATTCCCAGGACGATCGCCCATGGTTTCGAGCCGTTTCGTTTTTGCCGTCGCACTTGTTGTCAGCGCTCTGGCTTGCAGCCGCGCTGTCGCCGCCATCGATTGCAGCGGCGCGCACCCCTCGCCCAACACCACGATCAAATCGCTGCAGATCGCGACCGGCATTCCGAATGCGCTGTATGTCGCGGCGCCGCCCAACGACCCGTATCGAATCTTCATCGTCTCGCAGAACGGCAAGATCTACCTGCACAAGGCGGGCGATGACCCAGCCGTCAATAGCGTGTTCTTGGACATTCAACAAAGGGTTTCGCAGCCCACGCCGACGTGTGACGAGTGCGGCATGTTGGGCCTGGTCTTCGACCCCAACTATGCGACCAACGGCTACTTTTATGTCAATTACACCGAGACCGGCGGCACCGGCTTTGGCACCACCGTGTCGCGCTTTTCCGTGAATGCCAGCAATCCGGATCTGGCGGTGGTGTCGAGCGAGTTGAAGTACTTGAGGGTTTTGCAGCCGGAGACCAATCACAACGGTGGTTGGATCGGGTTTGGGCCGGATGGCTATTTATATGTCGGCACCGGCGACGGCGGTGGTGCGGGCGATCAGCACGGCACGTGCGGCAACGGCCAGTCCACCACGGTGCTGTTGGGCAAGATCCTGCGCATCGACCCTTACAACAACCCAGCTAATCGGCCTGCCGATTGTGGCGGAACCACCAACTACCGTGTGCCTGCCGACAATCCACTGGTGGGGACGGCCGGATCCAATTGCGAAGAGATTTGGGCCTGGGGTTTGCGCAATCCGTGGCGCAACGCGTTCGACGACCTCACCGGCGATTTGTATATCGCCGACGTCGGGCAGTTCTGCACCGAAGAGGTGAACTTCGTCGCGGCTGGTACTGGGTCGGGCAAGAACTTCGGTTGGCGGCAAATGGAAGGGCGGCAGTGCTTCAACCACGATCAGGCGAGCAGTTGCGGCAATCAAACGCCGACGACCGGATGTCCCAACCCATGCAACGATCCGGCGCTGACGTTGCCGCTGGTGCAGTACGGTCACGGCAGCGGCTGTTCGATTGTCGGCGGCTATCCGTATCGCGGCTGCCAAATGCCGAACTTCCGCGGCAAGTATTTTTATGGTGACTACTGCGATGGTTTCATTCGTTCGTTTCGCGTGTCGGGCGGCACGGCGACGCAGCATGAGACCTGGACCACAGCGCTTGACCCCACCGGCGAATTGACGAGTTCATTCACGAGTTTCGGTGTGGATTCGCGCGGCGAAATGTTCATGACCGATCGCGACGGTTTGGTGTTTCGCATCTCGCCCCCGTTTACCGACCTCGAGGTTTCGGGCACGGGCGTCGGTACGGCTGATCAATTCCTGTTGGGAACGACAGCGTGGAGTTGGGAAGACTTGAAGCGCTCGTCGTGGCACCCCATCGCGCAATACCGCGTTTATCGTTCGAGCACCGCCAACGGAAACTTCCAGTGCATCTTCAAGTCGACCGCGACCTCGTGGTCCGGCGGTGACCCACAACTTCCGTCGCTGGGCACCGCCCTGTTCTACCTCGTCGCCGCTGCAAGCCCCCAAGGCGAGGTCACCCGCTCCAGCGATCCCGCGCGCCTTCTACTCCCCTTCCCCTGCCCCTAATTCGTCGCAATTTCGGGGAAGGTAGGAGATACGGGGACGGTATACCTAATAGATCCGGGGACGGCATACGGAATAGGCTCGCCACTTTGTGCCGACCCCGGATCTATTAGGTATACCGTCCCCG
>JANNUT010000229.1:0-2406 GCA_031395565.1 Acidobacteriota bacterium
CGACCACTCGCGACGGAACCTCAATTTTGTAGCTTCCCGTCGGGGATATCACGCGATTAACCATTTTTGATCTAGCTCCGAAACATCGATCAATCGTAGGTGGTCAACTCTGTCGTGTGATGCTTCTTGGTTTCTCTTTCCATCTCTCGGCGATATCCGTCCAGCTGCTTCTTGCCTTCACTTCTGCCGCGTTCGTTGTTTGGTTTGATTTCGCGAATGTGACGTTTCTCTTGATCATACCGGTCCATTCTCTTCCCCGATGGTGTGCGGACCTCCGCTTTTTCGCCAGGCCTAACGGGTTCAGCCTCGTGAGCACTTTTTCCCCTAGCGAGCTGTGGCGGTTCGCCACGTGGTGTCCGCGGGCCAAGATCGGGGTCGTTTGTTGTGGCAATGTCTGCCTTCGCATCGGACCTCGCCCTCGCCTCAGGCGTCTCCGCACACGGGTTCGCGTTATGGCTGAGGACCCCAAGCTCAGATGCTAGGTATGAGTGGTCAGTCTCGACCTCGAGGTTGTAGACCCGGTGCACACCGGGCTTCGCCTCGATTGATGCAATCTTGGCCGCACCATCTACGGTCCGCAGGCTCTCCCCGACGACGAGATCCCTGGTCGGCACCCACTCGTTTCGGTCTAGCGAGAAGAGACGATGAGATCCCGTTGGCTCGAGTCGCGCTGCGACCCCTTCGAAATCGAGCACGAACACGTCCGCGTTGAGGTGCGTGACGGTCGAGAGAACGACCCGCCCATCGTCGTGATCGAGCTCGGGGCAGGGATCGATGGCCAAGACGCGGGCGGCCCCTTCAAGGCCCATGTCCTCGATGACAAGGTGAACGTCCTTACCGACCACGGCGTGGTTGAACTTGATCCAGTCGACAGAACGCAGAACTTCGATGCGAAGCGTATCCGCGCTCCCATCAGGATTCGGCATCTGGAGCCGAACCAGGCTCCACTTCTCTCCATCCACTTCGGTGTCGCGCGACTGCGTCTCATCGAGTGTCAGAACGCGGTTACCGACGATAATGGTCTCAATTGGGACGAGCCCTTGCGACGTCGATACTAGCGTGCCCTCGACGAAACAGAGTCCCGTCGGAGCGCCGCCCGCCTTGCCCGCATCCGCAGCCTTCTCGCCCGCATTCGCCGCGTCGACCCCCTTGTTCGCGGCGGAAGCCGCGTCCTTGGCGTTGTCGACCTTCCCGAGCGCCCTGCTGGCGTCCACGAGGTCGTCGGCCTTGGTGGCAATCTGGCGAGCCAGGCTGACCCCACCTGGAACGATGGGGATCGCGGCCGCCGCGACATCGACGACGAGGCCGCCGACATCGAGCGCTTTATCGAGTGTGGACGTCTTGTCGTCCCACGAGGCAATGGTGGCCATTCCAGCGGCCACGCTGAGCCCATCCAGAATCACGTCGAAGAAGCGCCCGTCCGAATCCGTGCGCACCACCGGATTGTTGCCAGCGTAAGCGTACAGGTTGAGCTGTTCGCCGGCGGAGGCACCTCGTTCAGGATTCCCCATCACCTCCGGGTCCGGCGCCAGCCACCTTCTCAGCGTCGGGTCGTACGGGCGCGCACCGAAGTAGTAGTAGCCACTCCCCGGCTCGGGCTCCTCGTTCGTGAACTGGTATCGCGGCAGCGCGACGCCGTCGTAGGCGAGCGTCTGCCCCCAGGCTTCGTACTGGGCCTCGCGGTCGGGCATGCGCACGTCTGCGGCGTCGAGCGCCGTTCGCGCGACCACGCTCCCACGCAGGTCGCTGTGAATGTAGCCGCTCTCGTCATGAACGATGCTGCCGTCGGTGAGCGACCACGCCAGCGTCGCCACGGTGGCCGTTGCGACCGGCAGCTGCATGACGAACAGGTCGTCATCGGGCCGCAGCTCGCTGCCATCAGGCAGGTAGTAGACGCGCTCGACGCTGGCGTCGGGCCTGGTGGTCTCGCGATAGGTCCGCGTGCCGCCCGAACCGCAGAGGTTGCGCGTCACGGTGGTCTCGTCTCGCGCGCCGCTTATCGACGACGTCACGCGTGACTCGCGCATGCAGCCGCTCGCATCGAACGACAGGGAGCGCTCGTGCACCTCCGCCCCTATCTCCACGTCGTGCTGGACCCAGCCATCGTCGTCGTACGCGATGAAGCGCGTGCCTGCGGGGCCGACGATTTCGGTCACGGCCTGGATGTTCTGCGGGTCGGTGTAGCCGTAACTGAAGCTGCCACCCGCGCCGACGACCGAGGTCACGTTCCCCTGGTCCACCGCAAAGCGCTCGTTCTTGCGCTCGACGCCGTCCATGCGGACACGGCTCGTCGCGAGCTGGTCGAGGGCGTCGTAGGTGTGGTTCTTCTCGCTGACGAGCTGGCCCAGGTGGTAGCGCTGCTCGCGCGTGATGTTGCCGTTCGGGTCGTAGTCTGCGAGCGGATAG
>JANNUT010000230.1:0-4232 GCA_031395565.1 Acidobacteriota bacterium
GATTGATAACACCAGGCCGAGAGATCGGTGGCGTCGTGGAAGCGACAGCGCGGATTGGGGCAAAACGGTGGATTCTGCGGTGGACTCGGCATGTTTGAAAACGTCGCATGCGGAACCTCTAGGCGCTGGCGCTTCTAAACCTCTGTCTCCCGCGGCTGCGAATGACAAGCATCTCCCCGGCCGCGGTATTTCGTGGACACCTCTTAACCCATGAACTTGTAGCCCATCCCGTGGACGGTAATGATGAACTTCGGCTCCTCCGGCGAAGTCTCGATCTTGCTCCGGAGCTTGGCGATATGGACGTCCACCGTGCGGCTCGTCGAGGAAGAGTCGTAGCCCCATACGATCGTGAGCAGTTGTTCTCGCGAAACGACGTCACCTTTCCGCTCGGCCAGGAAACGCAGCAGCGTGAATTCCCGCGGAGAAAGATCGATCGGCGCACCACCTTTGGTGGCCTCGCCGCGCTTGAAGAAGACAGAGACATCGCCGAAGTGGAGTTCTTCGATCGGCTCGATCTGGCCGTGAGCTCTGCGCATGACCGCTTCGACGCGCGCCATGAGTTCCATGAAACTGAACGGCTTGGTGACGTAGTCGTCGGCTCCGATCTTTAGCCCGAGCACTTTGTCGATCTCTTGCCCTCGTGCCGTCAGCATGATGATCGGTACGCCATTGCGCTCACTTCGCAGGCGCTTGCACACATCCAGGCCAGACATCTTCGGCAGCATCACGTCGAGGATGATGAGGTCAGGAGACACACGCGTCGCCATGCGCAATGCGCTCTCGCCGTCCTTGGCCAAAGAGACCGCGTACTTTTCGTACTCGAACCCATCTCGTAAGGCTACCGACATCGAGTCGTCGTCTTCCACGATCAGTACCTTTGCCATCGCTGTGTCCTCACTTACCCCAAAGCGGGGAGATGTAGTCGAAACAGGCTGCCTTGGCCCGGCGCACTTTCGAGTGTCAAACGTCCGCCGTGCGCTTCCACGATGTGTTTGGCGATCGAAAGACCCAACCCGCTGCCCTTCACGTCATGCACCAAGCTACTGCCCACTCGGTGAAATCGATCGAATACCTTCGCGTGCTCGTCGGCAGGAATACCGATTCCACGGTCACGAACAGCGACCACGACTTCGTGCCCTTGCCGTTCCACGGTGAGTTCAACCGGGAGCCCCGCTGGGGAATATTTGAGTGCGTTGTCGAGCAAGTTAAAGAGCGCTTGTGAAAACGCTTCTGGGTCGAGATCGACATTCAACCCGGGTGAGTCGGGCGGCTCGTACACCAACGGCGTCCCGCTCTGTTGTGCGCGAACTCGAAACGAAACGAGGGTCTCCTCGATCACTGGAAGCAGGTCCATGGGTTGCAAAACGTATCGCTTCTGACCGGACTCGATGCGCGAAAAATCGAGTAGATTCTCGACCAACTTGGACAGTCTTCGACTCTCGGCATCGATGAACGTGCCGTACTCACGGATCTTCTGCCCGTCTCCGACGCGGCCGAGTTTGAGAAACTCGGCAAACACACGAATCGACGCCAGTGGGGTCCGAAGTTCGTGTGAGACGTTCGCCAGGAAGTCACTCTTCATTCGGGACAATCGAAGCTCTCGCGTCGTCGTACGCAAGGCAAGTCCAAGGCCTGCCACCAATACGATGGCGGCCAACCCGGACAGTGTGAGGGTCACCCACAGATTGGCTCGCGCGATCTTGCTGGGGTGTGCGAAACGATTTGCCGCTGTGATTTGCCAGTCAGTGAACACAAAGGAGAGTTGGTGGGTCACATCGTCGTTCCCGCGCTCGGCCGGCACGGTTTCGAACACTGTGCAGCCGCGGCCATCGAGAACGCGCACGACCACGTTCTCGCGCATATCGTCGGGGAAGAACCGTGGCAGTGACTGCCGCACCAACTGCGGTAACCGGGATTCTCGAAAGTAGGCCTCGTCCAACACCAATCCGGCGACGCCAATGACTCTCGAGTCGCTTCCCAGGATCGGCATCAAGACGATTCGATGGTCCGGGTCGCGTTCCTCCACGGACAATCGGCTGCGATCGAGTTCGATCCCTTTGACAGCGAATGACTCGTATGGTTTACACGCCACGATCACGGCTCGTGTTTCAGCGGACGGTGGGCGCACCTCCATTTCGCCGCGCTCCCGATCGTAGAACAGCAGGGTCTGCGGCTGCCCGCTGGTCAACTGCCGGACGAAGAAAGTCCGGACCCCCAGAAAATCCGCACGCCGGAACGTCTCAGTCGCGCGGTTGAGGTTGTTGCCGGTGAAGAGCTCAGAAGGCAACCGTAGCGCCCGATCGGCGCTCGGTCCGTAGTCGCTGACCAGATCGGCCATGACCGTGTCTAGGTAGTTCGTGAGCGTAGCCCTGTCGGCGCTGACAGCCGCCTGTTGCAGCTTCATGAGCCACCAACTTTGAAGGGCGAGCAAGAGCGCGAGCGGCAGAGCCACCAGGATCACGAACGCGGCATTGGAGTGACGTCGGAGGAACTGCTGCACGTTGCTTACTCGCTGTTCCGACCGGACTATACCGTTTTACAAAGCGCAGGCCGGGCGAAACTGAGCGCTGTTTACATGGCGTTGACAGGATCGAGAAGGTTTTACGGCGCTTGGCAGCGATCCACGGGCCTAGGCCGTAGTCTTCCCTCACAAGGGGATGGCGAAGTTGGTCCCGCACGAGGACTCTGACGAATGAATTTGATTTCTGCGATCGCGCTCACGATCTGCTTGATGGCAGCAGGGCTGCTTCCCGCACAGGCAGCCGAGCAAGCCTACAAGTGCACCAAGGACGTTCAGGTTTGTCTCAACGAAATGGTGTCATCGCTCAAGAAGCGCGGGTGGATCGGCATCGAGTACGACGACTCGACCAGTGGCAAACCACTGCGGATCTACCGGGTTGTACCCGGCAGTCCAGCCGAGGCCGCAGGCCTGCTTGCGGGGGACGTGCTGATCGCCATGGACGGCCTGCGGTTCGACAACCCGAACTCCCGCGACAAGATCGCTGAACGCCGTTCGAAGCAAGGCCCCGGAAGCAACGTGCAGTACACCGTGTTGCGCGGTGCGAAGGAACGAGTGATCACAATCACACTCGGCGCTCTACCGTCGGACATCATGGCTCAGTGGATCGGAATGCACATGCTCGAGCATGCGCAGATCGATCCCACGAACTGACCCTCACCGCCGCCTATAGCCGCTTTTTCAAAGCCTCGATTTCCTTGGCAAGGTTGGTCTTGTCGCTGAACGCGGGTGCAGCCTTGAAGCGCGATTCGATCGTGGGAATCATCTCGCGCAGGGCTTGCTTGCTACCGATGCGCTGAGCACTCTCCATCAACACCAATGCCGCCGATTCGAGGTCGCGACAGGTGAGTGCTTCTCGCGTACTGAAATAGCGGCTGCCTTCGATAAAGGGGCCGCGCTGCCGATGGATCTTGTCGCCGGGGCTCAACTGTGGCGCCTGACCCTCGGGTACGATCTTTCCGATCATGTAAGGGCCCAGGACGTCACGAGTGCACTGCACCGACAGCATGTAGAGGTCACGCGTCGACTGGCGCACGGCATCGCCAACCTGATCCGCGGCGGGAATCGGTTTTCGTGCCTCCGGTGGAGGAGGCGGTGTCGCGGCCCAGCCTGAGGAGACCGAAAGGGAAATCAGCACCAGAGTGAGTGGTCGCATGAGATTCTCCTTGTTGTTCACAGTCTGCCATCGACCGTGAAGTGAGTTGTTGCGGCGCGATCAGGAGTGAAATCCAAGATGACGAACTGAGGACGCGTGCGAAGCGAGGCGCCACCGAGACCCATCACCTGCACCCGATACCGGCCCGCATTCAACCCCGCAATGCGAAAGCAAGCGCCCCCAACAGCCGGCTGCAACACGACGCGCGCTGCTTCGCGCAAAACGTTGTCCGGTCCATGCACGATCAACTCCGCGGCCAATCCCGCTGGATCGTCGATACGACCCGCAATGACGCCCAATTCGTTGGCGTCCGGGATGCACTCGGCCGCCGCGGTCGCGGGCGGTGAAACGATGGGAGACGGGTGCGGTTGCGGCGGCGTATCTCCGATGGACGCTGGCGCAGGCTTGGCAGGAGTTGCGGGGACTGGCACTGACTCGATCTCGACCCGCGACGCAGGAGCTTGTGAGACCGCGGGAGCGATTGCCGCCGCGAGGGGATTTGGAGCGGATTCCGGTGTCTTCAATGGTGGCGGGGCCGTCCTTCGGACTTCTGCTGGG
>JANNUT010000231.1:0-20288 GCA_031395565.1 Acidobacteriota bacterium
GAAGTGGCGCGCAAAAAGGGGCCCGCAAAAAAAGGGCCCGCAAAAAAAGGGCCCGCAAAAAAAGGGGCCCGCAAAAAAAGGGGACAGGCACTTTTTTCCGACGAAGCGTTCGCCGGTACACGACCCCGACTTCGGAAAAAAGTGCCTGTCCCCTTTTTTTGCGGGCCCCTTTTTTTGCGGGCCCTTTTTTTGCGGGCCCTTTTTTTGCGGGCCCCTTTTTGCGCGCCACTTCTTACACGGCGGCTTGCTGGAGGGCGGACCACAGGGCGGCGACGTGGTGGCGTTCGGTGCGCTCGGCGCCAATTGAGATGCGCAGCATCTGTTTGCCTTTGAGCACGCTGGGTGTGAGATAGGCGCTGCCACCGACGTTGATGCGTCGCGCAATCTCGAGGTTGTGAGCGGTGAGCCCGGCTTCATCGCAACCCGCGACGATGTGCCGCACGCAAACCGTTTGCAGCGGGACAGGCGCCATTACCTCCCAGCCCGGGGTTGCTCGTACCTGGGCGTGCAACCAAGCGGCATTTTCCAAGTCGCGCCGCAGCCGCGCCTGAATCCCTTCGACACCGACATCGAGCAAGTGAAACCACAGCTTGAGCGAACGAAATCGCCGCCCCAGTTGCAGGTGCCAATCGCGGAAGTTTTTGACCTCGCCGTCTTGCGCGGTGCGCAAGTAACTAGGATTGGTGCTCATCACGCGGATCAAGTGTTGCGGGTCGCGCACGAAGTACGCGCAGAAGTCGAACCCCACACCCATCCACTTGTGCGGGTTGAACACGACCGAATCGGCGTGCTCGACCCCTTCCCACATCCAGCGGCATTCCGGGAGCACCATCGCGGTGCCAGCCATCGCCGCGTCGACGTGCAACCAAAGACCATGTTGTGCGGCGAGGGTCGCCATGGCGGCGACAGGATCGAGCGCCGTTGTCCCGGTGGTTCCAACCGCGGCGACAAGCGCACAAGGCCGCAGGCCGGCGGCAAGATCGCGCGCGATCGCGGCCTGCAATAGGTCGGCGCGCAACGCATGCGCGTCGTCGGTACCGATCAAGCGCAGGTGAGTCTTGCCGAATCCGGCGAGCAACGCGGCTTTCTCGATCGAGCTGTGCCCTTCTTCGGACGCATACACGACCATCGGGGCGTCGCCGCCCTGCAACCCTGCACCGTTCTGCGAGAACTGCGAAACCTTCTCGCGCGCGCAGATCAACGCACAAAGCGTCGCCGTGCTGGCGGTGTCGTGAATCACACCGGTGAACGCTTCGCTGAGACCCACCATTTGACGCAGCCAGTCCATCACCACTTCTTCGACCTCGGTGGCGGCAGGTGAGGTTTGCCAGCTCATCCCCTGCACGCCCAAACCCGAAGCGGCAATATCTCCCAAGATCGATGCGTAGCTGGTGTTGGACGGGAAGTACGCGAAGAAGCTGGGATGACTCCAGTGCGTGATTCCAGGCATGACGTCTTGTTGCAGCAAAGCCAACGCGCGCGCTGCCTGTCCGCCGTGCTGAGGCGGGTGCTTGGGAAAGCGCGCACGGATCTCGCCAGGGCGTGCCGGACTCATCACGGGAAGCGCTTCGATCTGCTCGCGATACTCAGCGATCCAATCGATGAACTCATGGCCGAGTCTGCGAAATTCCTCTGCGTTCACGGGGCACCTGTTCCGGCCAGGCCGGCGCGCACAACAGTAAACCAGAAGGCAGGGTCTTGACTAAGCCTCGGGTGCATCGGAGCGAGCCGTATCGCAGTTCCAGCAGTTGGAAAACTGTGGCTCGAGCAACTCCCCGCAGCGGGGACAACGCCACGACGGCAAGGCGTTGGTCGATGGCGGGTCGCGCTCGTAGCGGGCCACGATATCGCGCGCCAACGCGACGTGTTGTTCGTTGAGGATCCAAATCGAGGGGAGCGTTTCGGAGGTCGCCGGCGCTTCGCCGCGCACACTGAACAAAGCAGCGCCCTGTACCTCGCATTCGATCTCTTCGTTCTCCAATAGCCCCTTCACGAACTGCGCTTCGGCAGGGTGTCGCGCAATGAAGACTCTTTCCATAGCGACCTCGCTGTGACAGCTTGCTCACTTGCCGGATGGGCGGTGGCATGTCACCTTGGCGGCATGCATATCGCAACGCAATCAGTAGTTACCACCGAACGACTCTCGCTACGTCAACTATGTCACGACGATTTGACCTTCATTACAGAACTGCTCGGCGATGCTGAAGTCACACGGTTTCACCAGAACCCGTACACACCCGAAGAAGCGGCCACCTGGCTCAATCAGCAGCTCGACCTCTACAAGGCAGGCGAGCCCGGCATGTGGTTGGTACTCAACCAGAAAACCGGCAAACCGGTCGGTGTGGTGGGCCTAGTCGCGCAGACCATCGACGACGCCGCGGAAATCGAAATCGTCTATTTGATTCACCGGCGACATTGGCGCCGTGGCTATGGCACCGAAGCGGCGTTTGCGGTGCGCAGCCTGGCACGCGACAAGTTCGGTTACTCCCGCCTCGTCTCCGTGATCCATCCCGATGATGTTCCGTCCCTGGGCGTCGCCCGTCGTCTCGGCATGCAGCCCGAACGCGCGCTGCCGTGGAACGGCTCTACTCGTACGCTCTTTGCTTCCGCGTTGTAGCGCACGCAGGGAGAACGATCAGCGATGTCAGCACGCAGGCGGCGATTCCCAGCGCAATGAGTGCGCCGGCGTTTCGCAGTCCGGGCATGTGCGACGCGGTCAACGACCAGAAGCCACCGATCGTCGTCAAGTTCGCTAGCAAAATTCCGCGGCCCGCTTCGCGCGCGGCACCGACGATGCCTGCGGCCTTGTCGTGCCGGGCCGCATGCACGATGTGCAGGCCGTCATCGATGCCCACACCTAACACCACCGGAATCACCACCAGCGAAATCAAGTCGAGCGGACGCCCCAACCAACCCCACAGTCCAAAGATCCAAATCGTCGACACCAACACCGGCACGAACCCGAGCCACAACGACAACAACTCGCCGCGAAACTGAAGCAGCACCACCACTACGATCAGCGCTGCGGCCAGGCTGCCGAGCACGGCGAAGTCGCGTGCGGCCGCCTGTCGCAACTCGACGCCGACCTTCGGAATCGACGCGATCAACGTGCCGGGCACCGCTTGCTTCGCCGCAGCGATCACGGCATCGGGCGGACCTTGTGGCCACGCGCCCTGCGGCAATCGCAAATGGATCGCCGCCCACGTGCGGCCATCGTGCTCGCGCACCGTTTCACGCAACCATCCCGGCCACTGCGCGATGTCGTTGGCAGCCGCTGCAGCGGGCGGCGCGATTCGCAATCCGGCTGCGGCTGCTTGACGTTGAAACGCGGCCTGCGCCATAGGCAGTCCGATTGCCTGCAGGCGCCGGCCACGACGCGCGCGCTCGGTGGCGCTCAACGCGAAATCGGAGGGCGCAAACAGTTCGGCTCCCGCGGGGAGTGACGGCGACAACAGAGTGCGCACGCGCAGCGAGGCATCCAACGCCTGATCGAGTGAGGCAGCCGGCACGACGAACGTGGTCGTTTCTGAACCAAGCGCGAATTTCGACTGAACCAACTCTTCGGTTTTCGAGAGCGCATTATCGGCCGGGCGCAGCGCGCGCGGATCGGTGGTGAGATGCAGCTTGGGCAAGCCGAGCAGCGCCACCACCGTCAACACACCGGTTATAACCAGCACCACGGCGCGATGCTTCACCCCCAAACCGGTGATCGCGTCCACCAGCTTTTCGGTGAGGCGCCAAATCTTCCCCGGTTTGCGGCGCGCCAAACGTGGACCAGCCAAGCGCAACAACGCACCGCCCACCAGACCGGCGGCGAGCAGCGTGAGCGTCACACCAATCGCAATCGCCAAACCCAGTTCGCGGATCGGCCGCAAGTGCGCCAGCCCCAAGGCTGCAAAGGCGACCACAGTGGTCATCGCCGCACCGGTCATTGGCAAGCCCAACGCTCCGAACGTGCGCGTCAGTGCCAACGATGCGTCGCGGCCATCGGCGAGCTCTTGCCGATACCGCGAGCAACCATGAATCACGATGTCATCACCCAGACCGATCAACATCGCCGCGAAGCCGACGCCGACACCCGTAATCGGCCCCATGAGCAAGGCAATCGCTGCGCCGGTCCACACAACACCGGCGAGCAAGGCAATCAACCCGATCGCCGGCAAGACCACGCCTTCGAATCCGACAATCAAGATCAGCGTGACGCCGCCAATGCTCCCGCCCGCGGTCGCCTTGAAGTCATCGCGCATGATCCGTTCGTCGTGCGCCGCATACAGCGCGCCGCCAATCGCATGCAGCGTAAACGGCACGTCGCTGTGTTCGCGGCGCGTCTGCACTTCCGCTGCGGCGATCGCTGCTTCGAGGGCGCGCCCGCCTTCGGGATCGACCTCACTGCGCTTCGGCGTCACCACCACCAGCGCGGCATCGCGATCCTTGGACAGAAACGCGCCGGTGAGCGGATCGACGATCGCTGCCGAAGCGCCCGAGCGCCGCGCCAAGATTGGCCCGGCCAACCCCAACGGATCGGCTTGCAGTATCGAGGTCGCAAAACCGCCGGCTGGGTTCTGCAGCGCATTGCGAATGGCGTCGACGCGTGCCGCGAGCGCTGCGGGCGTGAGCTTGGCGGGCAACTGTTCACGTTCTTGATCGCTCATCAGGTACGGGGCGTCGGGCAACACGTTGCGCAGGAAGAACTGCTCTTCGGCTTGGCTCACTCCCGCGCGCGCGCTTTCGACTTCGTCGCTGGTGGCCAACGCATCGGCGAGCGTTTGCGCCGCCTCCGCCAACGCGTCGGCAGAGTCGTCGGCGTTCGCGGTCGCCGCGGCGTCGGCTTGCAGCACGACAAAGACCTTCTCAGCACCGCCCATCGTGCTGAGAAACTCGCGATAGTCCTGCGCCGCCGGCGTGTCGGGAAACATCGCCACCAACGATGGATCGAGCCGAAAGCGCAGCGCGGTGACACCGGCTGCCAGCGTCACCGCCAGCGACACAATCAGCGTCGTCCACGGGTACGCTGCGATAAATCTGCCCAACCGCGCGAACACGCCCTGCGAATCGTTCACGCCGAGGTGCCAGCGTCGACGACCAGCGTCTGTCCGGTAATGCCAGCCGCTGCGGTCGACAGCAGAAACAGCGCCGCGTCGGCCACCATTTGCGGCGTCACGCCCGACGGCAAACACTCAGGGGCGCGCAGCAACTTGATCTGCTCTTCCGACAACTGCGCCGTCATTTCGGTCAGCACGAACCCAGGCACGAGCGCATTCACCCGCAGATTCCGTTTGCCGCATTCGCGCGCCAGCGAGCGCGTCATTCCGAGAAGCGCCGCCTTGCTCGCCCCGTACGCTGTTTGTCCGCCCACACCATGAATCGCCGTCAGCGAACTGATCATGACGACGGCGCCCTTGCGACGCGGCATCATCGTTTTCAACACCGCGCGCGTCAGTCGAAATGGTCCGTTGACGTTGGCTTCCATGGTCGATTGCCAATCGGCATCGCTGTAGAGCGCCATCAGTCCATCGCGCCTCACGGCTGCGTTGTTTACCAATCCCCATAGCGGTCCAATCGCGGCCTCGACCTCTTCGACCAAGCTCGCGGTGCGCTCGCGATCGGAGAGATCGAAGCGATACGCGTGCGTGCGCCCATCGCTTTTCGCCACGATCTCTTCGGCCAACGCGTGCGACGACTGATACGTGAACGCGACCGGAACCTCACGAGCGACAAGCGCCTCGACGAGGGCGCGCCCAATGCCGCGGCTGCCGCCGGTGATGAGTACTGGTCCAGGGATTTTCATTGCCGGCGGATTATGCCGCGCGATGCCCGCGCGAAGACACAAACCGCGCCGGCCGGCAGCGAATTTCTCCAGCGGCCCCGGGCGGGGCAGGCGATAGCCCACCGATCGAGGAAGACCGGTCATCCGATCCACCAACCTTGATTCACGTCAATTCGTCAACTGAGCAGGGTCAGGGCTTTCTTGGCCGGCAGACCGGAGTATTCCCATATCGCAAGTCCGACCCGAGAGAGTTGACCGTGACCAGCGCACCACTACCGCAACATCGCCCACTGCCCGCCCTCAAACCGAAGGCTCGCGCGACGCTACTCACACCGCGACATGGCCTGCAGGTGGCGATGGCGGTGCTGTGCCTGTGGCTCGGGTACGAATTCACGCTGTTCGTGAACGCCGCCAGAACGACGGTCAGCGGGCCGCTGCCTGCACGCCCCGCGGGCGTCGAAGGATTTCTGCCGATTGCGGGCTTGATGGGGTTGATCGATTGGGTCGCGCAGGGCCAGTTGAACCCAGTCCACCCGGCGGCCGCGGTGCTGGTGCTGTGCGCGCTGACGCTCGCCTTTCTGTTGCGCAAGTCGTTTTGCAGTTGGCTCTGTCCTGTTGGGACGCTGTCCGAGGCGCTGGCGTTTGTGGGTCGCAAGCTGTTGCGACGCAACTTCCTATTGCCGCGCTGGCTCGACTTGATGTTGATGAGCGTGAAGTACTTGCTGCTTGGGTTTTTTCTGTGGGCCTTCTACAGCATGGGCGCGGCCGGCATCGCCGCCTTCACCAATAGCCCCTACAACCAAATCGCCGACATCAAAATGCTGCTGTTTTTTGTCGAGATCGGAACGTTCGGTTTGGTGGTGCTGAGTGTGTTGGCGGTGGGCAGCGTGTTGGTGCAGGGCTTTTGGTGTCGCTATGGATGTCCGTACGGCGCACTGCTCGGTTTGGTGTCGTGGGCCTCGCCGCTTCGCATTCGCCGCAAGGTCGAGAGTTGCATCGATTGCGGCAAGTGCGCGCGCGTCTGCCCCTCGCGGTTGCCAGTCGCTACCAAGCCCTCGATTCGCTCGGTCGAATGCACCGGCTGCTTGCAGTGCACCGAAGCGTGCCCTGTGGGCCAGTGCTTGACGATGTCGACGCGCAGCGGCTGGGAGTTCTCAGCTAAGCGATTCGGGGTGGCCGTGGCCGGCGTGTTCTTGGCGTTTGTGATTGCCGCGCAGGTGACGGGCCACTGGAAGACCAACGTCAGCGACGAGGCGTATCGCTACCACATGCAGCGTTTGGACGACTCGCAATACGGTCACGCTGGAAGGCGGTAGATCACTAACGCGGTATCGGCCCCAAGCGCGCGCGCGTGACCGCACCCGCAATGCGCAAGCTATCGAGCAACGGCCGGTAGTGACTGGTGCAACGGCCATCGGCAAATCCGAGTCTCACCGGCACGGTCGCAATTCGAAAACCCAAGCGAGCGGCGCGCACCAACACGGCGCTTTCGGCTTCGAAACGCATCTCGGGAAAGCCGGTGCGCACGATCATGCGCTCGGTGTACAAACGAAAACCGGTCTGCGCATCGGCCAGCCTAATGCCCGCCACCTTCGCGATGGCCCACGTTGACAACCTGTTGCTCGTGCGGCGCAGTGCACTCATCTCGCCAAACAAGCGCTCGCGTGTGCCCAACACCAAGTCGGCGTCGCTTTCTTCGAGTGTTTGAATCAACTTGGGAATTTCTTCCGGCAAGTGCTGGCCATCGGCATCGAGTGTCACGATCGCGGCGTAGCCTTTGGGGAACAATTCATAAAACGCGGTGCGCAGCGCTTTGCCTTTGCCCATGTTGCGTTCGAGCCGAATGACTCGGGCTCCGGCCGCGGCCGCTTCGGGTCCCGTGCGATCGGTCGATCCATCGTCGACCACCACCACGTTGGGAAGCACAGCCCGCGTGCGGCGCACGACGTCCGCCACGGAAGGCGCCGCCTGATAGGCCGGAATTACTGCCGCGACTTCGTTAAAGTCGAGCTTCAAACCCCCTCCACGACCAGCCACGCCGCAGCACCCCCTGCGGCGGTACCTACGATCAACGTCGGCTTCGGCCCAATGCCCCCCGCGTCAGGATAGAGTCCCAACTCGGGGTCGATCTCGAAACCGGACGGTACAGCCATCCGTTGCCCGCGGGCGGCGGCCATCGCGCTGGCGATGAATCCGCCCGCATATTCTCCGACAAGAAACTTCGGTGAAAGCACCTCGCGTGCATTTATTGCTGACGAGAGTTCCGCAACGAGCGCGGCTTCGGTGCGGTCACCCATAACGGAACCGCTCGCCCCGGTCACGATTCGTTCGATCGCGCCCGCATTCAGGCCGCGGGCCGCCATGCCGGTGGCAACAGTTCGCGCCAGGTTGGCCCCGCCGCGGCCCCAAGACGTGGCTGGCGCCGTGGGGTCGAAGGCCGAACCACCGGCCAAGAGGCGGGCTAAAACGGGGGCGCCGCGCTCCCTCGCCTGCGATTCTTCCTCCAGCACCAAGACCGCAGCTCCCTCCGAAACCACGAAGCCATTGCGGCGCCGATCGAAGGGCCGGGCCATTTCGTGAGTGTCTCCCGGCCTGCGATGCGCCAAGGCCCCAAACCGATCGAGGATCGCGTGCAGCAGCGGGGTGACCTCTTCAACCGCGCCGGCCAAGGCCACCTTCGTGCGGCCGAGCTGGATTTCGCGCGCGGCCGAGGCCACCGCCAAGAGTGATCCGGCCTCTCGCTGCGTAATGGTGACGTTGGCGCCATGCGCCTTGCAGGCCAGTGCGATTTGGGCCGCGGGGGCATTGGCGACGCATTCCGTGAACAACGCGGGCGAGGCAGCTTCGGGTCCTTCGAGCAGGATGCCGCTCAATAGTTTCTCGGTGAATGACGATGGCCCGAAGGCGGTCGCCATCATTACGGCGGCTTGCGACAGCGACGGGTGATCGAGGCCGAGCGACGCATCGTCGAGCGCCATGCGCGCGGCGGCGAGCGCGTAGCGCGCGGGCGGACTCATGCGACGCGCGGTCATCGCCGGAACCCATGGCGTGAGATCGAGCGCTCCCACCAACAGTGCTTCGCGAGCACCACCGCTGCGATGATGCCCCGCGCTGCGATCGACTTCTTTGTTCAACACGGCACCGGTTGCGAGCCAGCTTTCAAACGCAGCGCGACCGGCGCCGGCCGGACCGACGACACCCAATCCAGTCACGACAACAGTGCGATTCACCGCTCAACCAACGAGGCGTGCGACAGAACAACGGCGCCGTTGCTGCCGCCAAACGCGAGATTGGTGGAGAGTGCGTGACGCAGCGTGCGATCTTCGCGCGGCGAACCGAGCACCAAATCGGCCGGGGCGTCGGGGTCGATCTCGCCCCCAACGGGGGCCGGATGCAGCATGCCTTCGCGCAAGCACATCACCGTCGCGACCGCTTCGACGGCGCCTGCCGATCCGAGGAAGTGACCGACGGTCGCCTTGGTTGCGGTGATCGGAAGCGACGCGACGCGATCGCCGAATACATCGGAGAATGCGGCCCACTCGGCCGCATCGTTGTGCGGCGTCCCGGTGGCGTGCGCGTTGATGAAATCGATCGCGGCAGGGGGCAACTGGGCATCGTTGAGTGCCGCGCGAATGGCGCGAGCGGCACCACCGCCGCTGGGATCGGGGGCGGTCATGTGGTGCGCATCGCACGAGGCGCCGGCGCCTGAGAGCACGCCCAAAATCGTCGCGCCGCGCGCGCGCGCATGATCGAGAGATTCCAAGACCAACACGGCGGCACCTTCACCCAGCGACAATCCCACGCGATCGGCGCGAAACGGACGCGTCGCGATTGGATCGACGCTGCGCAGCGCATTGAAACCGCCGTAGGTAAGTTGGCACAACGAATCGGCACCACCGGCCAGTACGATATCGACCTCGCCTGCGCGCAGCGCATCGAGCGCCGAGCCCAAGGCGAGTGTCGCGGAAGCGCACGCCGAGGAGATGGTGAGCACCGGACCACCGGCGTTGAAGACGCGCGCTACCAAATCGCCCGGTGCATTGGTTTGTTGCGCCGCCATGGAAGAAATGCGGCTGCGGCCTGAACCACCGAGCATGGCGGCGAACCACTCTTCGGCTTCGAGCATTCCGCCGGTCGAACTGCCGAAGAACACACCCAACCGAGGTTGCACGTGGTGCGGCACCGGCATGCCGCTTTGTTGCCAGGCTTCACGCGCCGACAAGAGCGCGAAGCGGTCGCACAGCGACGCATGCGCCGGTGCGTTTTGACTTTGCTCGAGGTTTGATTCGGGCCATTCGAAGAGCGGGACTTCGGCCGCGTTGTGGGTGCGATGCAACTGGTGATCGAAGCGCGCGACCTCGCGAACGGTGGTGTGGCCGGAGAGCAGGCCGCGCCACAGCTGCATTACTCCGAAGCCGCAACCGCTGACCGCCCCCAGACCAGTGATGGCCGCCGGCTGTGCGCGCATGGCCAGTGGCTACGAGGTTTGCTTGGCGGCGAGTTGACTCTCGACGAAACTCGACAAGGCGGTAACGGAAGCAAACGCGTCCTTGCCCACCTCATGACTTTGGATTTTGATGCCGAACTCTTTTTCGAGTGCGACCACGAGTTCGAGCGCGTCGACGGAATCGAGTCCAAGTCCAGCACCGAACAGCGGCGCGTCGTCTTCGATCGATTCGGGCGACATTCCTTCCAAGTGCAGCGCGTCGATGAGGAGTTGCTTGATGCGAAGTGGCAGCGGTTGGCTCATGGCTTAGGCAATCTCGCAGTAAGTGGAAAACAAGGCCGGTCGTTGGTCGGGCTGACCCGCTCTGGCGGACTTTCCGCCAAGTTCGTTTGCATGGAAGGCGAGGCTCGTTCGCATTGAGCCGGGTCCGAAAGCGCTGTCCTGAAAGCCGGCGGGCGGTCCGTTTCTAGGCCCGGGAGTATAGCAGCGCGCCCCTCGAAGGCCCGTATTCTGTCAATCCGTTGCGATTGGCGGTGACGGGTCTGCTGCCCGCGAACGGCCCTGCACCTGTACCGGACTTGAGCCTCGTCGGGTAGGTGATTTCCGGGGTTTGCGTATACTCCGCGCCGGCTCTCCGCCCATGCCTATCGATCCCGTTCTTTCCGCATTCGAACGCTTGCTCGACACGCGACCCGCGTGCGCGATCGTGCAGGCACCATCGCAGTGCGTGGATGCGGCGGGGCTGGATGCGCTGGCGCGCCGCGCGGCCGGCGTGCTGATGCAAGGGTCGTGCGGGCCCGGCCGGTTGATTGGACTCGACGCCCCCAACGGGCCAACCCTGTTGGCTGGCTACGTGGCGTTGCGCCGCTGTGGATGCGCGCCGCTCTTGCTCGACCACTCGGCGCCTATCGATGACAAGCGACGGGCAGCGGCAGCGCTCGGCGCTAGCGGCAGCTTGCGTGCGTGCTGCGCCTGGGGCGAACAAAGCGACAGCTTCTCGTTCGAGGCGACAACGGACTTGGTCGCCGCGCGTGAGATGAGCCGCGATGTCGGTGCCGTAAAACTCACCTCAGGGTCCAGCGGAGCACCGCGCGGTGTCGTCGCGACGGCGGCGGCGTTGGCTGCCGACGAAGATCAACTGTGGCGCAGCATGCAACTGCATCACAACGACAAACTGTTGGTGTCGATTCCACTCACGCACTCGTACGGTTTCTCGTCGTTGCTTTTGCCCGCGCTGATGCGCGGCGCCACGCTCGTCATGGCGGACGAGCCAGGTCCGTTGACGCCGCTGCACGCGGCCGATGTCTGTGGCGCCACCTACTTCCCCACCGTGCCGGCATGGTTGGCCGCGTTGGTGAAGATCGGATCGCCGCCGCCCTGGCCGCGCTCGTTGCGATTGGTGGTGGCGGCCGGCGCCGTGCTGCCTGCTGCGGTCGCTGCGCACTTTCGCAGCGCCTTCGGATCGCCCGTGCACGTCTTCTATGGCGCTAGCGAGTGCGGCGGTATTACCTACGATCGTCAAGGTGATGCTGCGGAGCACGGAAGTGTCGGCACACCGGTCGAGGGAGTTTCGATCCAACTCGACGACGAGGGGATCGTGAGTGTGCTGTCTGCGGCGGTAGCGAGCGGCTACATTGGCGACGGTAGCGATCGTTTGCAGCCGGGCCGCTTTGTCAGCGGCGACCTCGCAGTTTGGGATCAAGACCGGCTGGTTCTGCGAGGGCGTGCCGATGATGTGATCAACATCAAAGGCAAGAAGTTCAGCCCGCGTGAAGTCGAAGCGGTGATCGCCGAAATGCCTGGTGTCGACGATGTCGCGGTTTTGAGCGTGGCGGGGCCCAATGATGTCGCCGTAGTTCGTGCCGTGGTGGCGACAACGTTGCAGGAGTTGAGCTATGACGCCGTGGTCGCGTGGTGTCGGTCACGGCTTGCCGAGCACAAGGTTCCGCGCAGCGTCCTGTTGGTGCCGGAGTTGCCGCGGACGGAGCGCGGCAAACTCGATCGCGTGGCGCTGTCGTCGTGAAAACTATTGCGCGGCTGAACATTCGCCCGTTATGGCGCGCGACCCTGGCGGTGCACGGCGCAGCGGGGGGCGCCGTGATTGCCGCGCCGCGAGCCTGGCCCTGGGCGTTGGGTGTGTGCGTGGCCAGCCACTCGGCCGTGATTGCGGCAGGACTATTGCCGCGCTGCACCTGGCTGGGCCCTAACATCCGCTCGCTCTCGCCTGATGCTGCACAGCGCGGTGAACTCGCGCTGACATTCGATGACGGCCCCGATCCCGAACTGACGCCGCGCGTGTTGGACCTGCTCGATGCAGCGGGCGCCAAGGGAACGTTCTTCGTGATCGGCAATCGCGCCCGAGCGCATTCCGGCCTGATCCGCGAGATTGCCGCGCGCGGCCATGCCGTTGAAAACCACTCGACCACGCACCCGGTCTCGTTCTACTTCCGGACGCCGCGCGCGCTGCGCCAAGAAATCGAACCGGTGCAGGCCATGGTGCGGGAGTTGTGTGGGCGCAGCCCGGAGTACTTTCGCGCGCCGGCGGGCATTCGCAGCCCGCTGTTGCAGCGTGAACTGGAGCGTAGCGGGTTGCAGTTGGTCAGTTGGACGCGCCGTGGATACGACGCCGTGGTGCATCGCGCCGATCGCGTCTTGTCGCGCCTCTTGCCTGCCGTTTCTCCTGGCGCGATTTTGGTCATGCACGACGGCGGCTTCGCGCGTCACGCCGATGCTGCGGTGTTGCAGGTGTTGCCGGTGCTGTTGGAGCGGATGCGCGTGTCGTCGTTGCGATCGGTGACCTTGGCCGAGGGGCGGCGATGAACAACGTGCCTGTCCCCGGCAAACGACGCTTTCGCGACGCGCTGCCCGAGATGTTGTACAAGCTGCGCGTCGAGCACGCCTCACCAGGCAAACAAGCTGCTGCAATCGGGGCAGGCGTATTCGTTGGGTGTCTGCCGCTTTATGGACTGCATTTTCCACTGTGTCTGTTGGCAGCGCGGCTGTTCAAGCTCAACACGCTTCTTACCTACTTCGCGGCGTACATCAACAATCCTGTGTCGGCGCTGTTTCTCACGTTCGGCCAACTGCAGCTGGGCCATTGGCTGCGCTTCGGCGAGACGGTGCCACTCACGCTCGAGGGGTTGCGGCAAGAGGGGCCGCTAGCGTTCGGACTGGACTTGGTGCTCGGCAGTGTGGTGACGGCAATAGTGTTAGGGCTTGGCTTCGCATTGCTCGTCTACGTTTGGCTGCGGCGCACGCACGTGACTCCCGAAGTGGGCGGCTTGGTAGAGCGCACCGCCAAGCGCTATGTGCCGGCTGGCATTTCGCAATGGGAGTTCGTTCGCGCCAAGCTGCGGCTCGATCCGCTTTACTTGGGGCTGATGCGCGGAGGGTATGTCGAGAGCGGCAGCACGATTGTCGACCTGGGATGCGGTCGAGGAATTGCGCTCGCACTGTTTGCGACCGCACCAACGCTGTATGCAGAAGGAATCTGGCCGCCCGGTTGGCCGCCGCCGCCACGCGACGTCACGCTGGTTGGAATCGAGCGCTCACCGCGCGCCGTCAAGGCGGCGCGTTTAGCGCTGGAGACCGATGCGTCGATTCTGGAGCAGGACCTTGCGGGTTTGGAGTTGCCGCATGCCAACGCAATTGTGTTGACCGATGTCTTGCACTACTTGCCGGTCGAGCTGCAAAACGCCGTCATCGAGCGCGCCGCAAGGGCGCTGTTGCCGGGCGGCGTGTTGTTGGTGCGCGAAGCCGACGCCAACGCCGGTTGGCGATTTTGGATGACGACGATCTTCGAGCGGCTGCGCGCGCTGACACGCGGTGCGTGGCGGCAACGGTTTTACTATCGAAGCTGCGCCCAGTGGAGCGACTTGCTGAGGGCCCATGGATTGACGGTGGAGACGAAGCCGATGAGCGCCGGCACACCGTTTGGCAACTCGCTGTTGATCGCTAGACGGGCGTAGCGTCGAAGCGCCGAGCGTCAGGCAGCGAGAGCATCACAGTGCGTAGGCCAGTTGTGCGTTGCGCGTGGTGATGGCGGCGAGTTCCTCGGGTTGAAGACCGCGTTGCTGTGCTAAGAACCTCACCGTCTCAACGACGAATGCTGGTTCGTTGCGCTTTCCGCGATGTGGAGTGGGCGACAGAAACGGGCTGTCGGTTTCTACCAGCAGCCGGTCGAGCGGGAGTTGGGCCGCGGTGGTCGCGATCGCCGTCGCTTTCTTGTACGTGACGATGCCAGAGAACGAAACGTAGAGCCCAAGCTCGATCGCCGCTGCCGCTTCGTCAGGGCCTTCGGAGAAACAGTGCCAGATGCCGCGCAGTGGAGCGCCGTGTTGCAAGCGCTTGTTGCGCAGCGTTGCCAACAACTCCGGTGCGGCATCACGCACATGCAGGGTAAACGGCAGTTGGAGTTGGAGCGCCAGATCCAGTTGCGCTTCGAAGACCTGCTGTTGAACGTCGCGCGGCGAGTGGTCGTAAAAGTAGTCGAGGCCAATTTCACCCCACGCCACCAACTTTGGGTGACCAGCGAGCGCTTTCATCTGGGCCAACAATTCGGGGCTGGCCTTCGCAGCGTCGTGCGGATGCACACCGATCACAGCGTAGACGCCGTCGTACCTCTCCGCCGTCGCCAGCGCCGTGGTCGCCGCCTCGACACCGCACCCGCTGACGATATTGATGATCGTACTCACGCCCGCCGCGCGCGCGCGCGCCACGATGTCGCCTTGCTCCGCGAGCATCGGCGCGTGATCCAGATGACAGTGCGAGTCCGTATACATGAATTCCGGGGACGGTATACGCAATAGCGGGCGCGACTCAAGCGTTCTTTCCGGCGGGCAAGGATTTACCAGGATTTGCGGACCCGGGGGGTTGCCGGCCGTAGCATCGGGGTGTGAGGTGACGAATGTGGCGATTTACAGGGCTCATGGTGCTGTTGGTGCTGGGTGCGATGGCGACAGCAGTGGCAGACGATGCGAGCGAGTTGGCGGATCAGATCAAGCGCGGCACCGAGTTGCATGCGAAGGGCAACTATCGCGACGCGTTGATCGCGTGGGAGAAAGCGGTCGCATTGAAGGCGCCGCCGTCCGCGGCGTACAACGCGGCGTGTGCCGCTGCGCGCGCTGGAATGAAGGACAAGGCGCTGGAGTGGCTGGGCAAATCCATCGACGCCGGCTTCACCGGTGCGACGGCGGCGGCCAGTGATGAGGATCTCGTATCGCTGCGCGGCGACACGCGATTTGCCGAGCTATTGCTCAAGGCCGAGACGATCGCCCATCCGTGCAAGAACGACGCTCGCTTTCGCGCGCTCGATTTTTGGGTTGGCGAATGGGACGTCACCACGCCGCAAGGCCAGCCGGCGGGCAAGAGCAGCGTTCAATCGATCTTGGGCGCGTGTGTTGTGTTCGAGAATTGGACTTCGCCCGGCATGAGCGGCAAGAGTTTCAACGTGTTCAACACCAACGCTGGATCGTGGCGGCAATCGTGGGTCGACGACAAAGGCAAGTTGCTCGAATTCACGGGCGAGATGAAGAACGGCGTGATGATCTATCTCGCGCCCGACAAGCAACAAGGGAAAGCGGTCGTGCGTCGCATGACCTTCACACCGATCGACGCCCGAACGGTCCATCAAGTCGGCGAAGACTCCTTCGACGACGGCAAAACCTGGGCCCCCAGCTACGACCTCCTCTACCACCGCAAGTAATTCGGGGACGGTATACGGAATAGCTCGCGATCGGGTGGCGACCGATCGACCGCCTCTTCGGGCCCCGGTCGACGCTGAATCCCGCGGCGCGGCGCGGAGTTAGGTATACCGTCCCCGGAATTTGTGTAGCGGTTGCACGGGGGGGGGTGGACTGGACTACGGGTAAGGGGTGGTGCGAGGGGGGGGCGAAGCGCGGGGTGCGAGGGGGAGTCTCGTAGTCTCCACGGCGCGGCGGAGAAGCAGGACGACCGTGACGGGGGCGACAGATGAGCGGACAGGGACTGCGTGGAGCGCGCAAGCCAGAGGGTGCGCGATGGTTCAGCCGATGGTTGCGCGTACGACGTGAATCACTCGGACTCGATCGACGGCGCGCTGCGTTTGCGGGACGCAAGTCGACGCGCCCTCTAACGGTTACGCTGCTGGCTGACTTGGAAATCGGCGATCGCTTTCCATCGTTAGCTGTGTTGCCAGCGCTCGCCAACGCGTTGCGCGTGCCGGCCTGGACTCTGGCCGAGCGCGTGCGCGTCGCCCCACTGGTCGAGTCTGCCTTCGTCGGCAAACTCGATGGCGCCGCGCACGAACGCTGGCTCGACCGTGCACGCAGCGCACTTGCGATCGACGATCACACGACTGCAGCAGCCGCGGCAGATCTCGCGTCACAAACCTCGCATCGCAACGAAGATCGCTACGCGGCACTCTTGACACTGGCCAGCGCACTGACGTCGATGGGCTTCCCTGCCCTCGCCACCTTCGCGGCAACATCGGTCTATCAACAGGCGAGTGGCTGCACGCACCGCACCGATTCACTGCTTGCACTCGCTGATTCCTCGTTGGCCGATGGCAACCCATCACTCGCAGCGGTGTGGCTATCGATGGCCGAGGAGCAGCCGCCCGATTCGTTACCGCTGGGCGTGCGCATGCGTTTCGTCTTGACGCGCGCCGAGATCGATCTCGCGAGCGGCGCATGGACGCGCGCGCAGGAATCGCTCGTTCGCTTGGTTTCCGACTTCGATACCGCCGACGAGCGCTTTCGCCGCCGCACCCTTCGTTGTCTCTCGGAAGCGCTACGACGCGGTGGCCGGCCGCGCGATGCCGAACGCTGGGAGCTGCTCAGCGAAACAGTAATGACGGCCGCCGCCAAGAGCGAGGCGATCACATCTCCCACGCTGACGCTCATCGCTCTGTTACCATCCCGCTGCCAACTGCCGCGGGAGATTTCGCAATGAGCTTGAAGCAACGAATCTTGGACGACATCAAAGTCACCATGAAGGCCCAACAACCGCAACGCCTCGGCGTGCTGCGCATGCTCAAAGCCAAGATCCTCGAAGCCGAGGTTGCGCAGCGCGAGAAGAAGGGCCTGGACTATCAACTCGAGGACGCCGAGACGCTGCGCGTGGTGGGTCAGTACGCCAAGCAACGCCGTGAATCGATCGACAGTTATCGCTCCGGCGGTCGCGCCGAGTTGGCGGCGCAAGAAGAAGCCGAGCTGAAGATCGTCGAAGAGTACTTGCCGCAAGCCGCCAGCGACGATCAAGTGCGCATTGCGGTGCAGGCCGCGATTGCGGAGTTGGGCGCGACATCGAAGAAAGAAATGGGGGCGGTCATGAAGGCCGCGCTGACGAAGTTGCAGGGCGCGGCCGACGGCAAACTGGTCAACAAGATCGTGATGGAGTTGTTGCCGTAGGGTTCCCGGGAATGGTGCCCTGGGACGGTCATGGGATCGGTGCCTAAAACGCCCCTCGGGGGCCGCGCCGTCCTCGGGGCAGGCCGTCACATACCCCACAGGGGTGTTTCAGGGTCCGGGGAATCTGCGTCGATCTAGGCTATTCAAATCGGCCGCTTCTCGTATGATTCCGCCCGGAGGTGGCATGGATTCACATCTACTCAAGACGAAGTCCATCGACAAGCTGATGAGCGACGTCGAGCACGGGGGCAAGTCGCTGAAGCGCTCACTCAGCGCGCTCGACCTCACGTTGCTCGGGATCGGCGCGATCATCGGCACAGGGATCTTCGTGCTGACGGGAACTGCGGCAGCCAATCAGGCCGGGCCGGGGATCACGCTGTCGTATGTGCTGGCTGGGTTGGTCTGCGGGTTCGCGGCGCTGTGCTACGCCGAGTTCGCGTCGATGATCCCGATCGCCGGCAGCGCCTACACCTACGCCTACGCCACCTTGGGCGAGATTTTCGCGTGGATGATCGGTTGGGATCTGATCCTCGAGTACGCCGTGGGGTCGATGACGGTCGCGATCGGCTGGAGCGGCTACATGCAGAAGATGCTCCATACCTTCTTCGATATCTCGCTGCCGGTCTGGATGACCGGGTCACCGGGAGCGTTCGAAGGCTCGATCATCAACCTGCCGGCCGTCGGGATTGTGCTCTTGATCATGGTGCTGTTGGTGGTGGGCGTGCGTGAGAGCGCGCGCTTCAACGCCTTGATGGTGGCGATCAAGCTGGTGGTGGTTTTGTTTTTCATCTTCATGGGATTTAGCCATGTCGACACCGCCAACTGGACGCCGTTCATGCCGTACGGATTTTCGGGTGTGATGAGCGCCGCGGCGGTGGTGTTTTTCGCGTACATCGGTTTCGATGCGGTGAGCACCACGGCGGAGGAGGCGAAAAATCCAAAACGCGATTTGCCGATTGGAATCATTGCCTCGCTGGTGATCTGCACAGTCTTGTACCTGGCGGTTTGCCTGGTGCTCTCCGGTTTGATCCCAGTGGTTTCGCTCAAGGACGACGCGCAGTTCCTCAACGCGCCGGTCGCTTATGCGCTGAGCAAGATCGGCTTGGATTGGGCAGCTGGTTTGATTTCTGCGGGAGCGGTGGCCGGCATCACGTCGGTGTTGCTCGTGATGTTGATGAGTCAGCCGCGCATCTTCTTCGCGATGAGCCGCGACCGGCTGTTGCCACAACAGGTTAGCAAGGTGCATCCGCGCTTCGGCACGCCCTACATTACGACGATCATCACCTGCCTCGTGGTGGCGTTGGTGGCTGGCTTGACCAAGATCCAAACCGTCGGCGAGATGACCAGCATCGGTACGTTGTTCGCGTTCATGGTGGTCTGCATGGCCGTGATCGTACTGCGTATAAAAAACCCCAGCGCGCCGCGACCGTTTCGGGTGCCGGGCGGTTGGGTGATTCCGGTGTTGGGCGTGCTCTGCTCGCTGGCATTGATGCTCAGCTTGCCGGTGTTGACCTGGATTCGGTTCTTGGTGTGGCTCGACTTGGGAATGCTCATTTACTGGTTCTATGGCCGAAGACACAGCCCGTTGGCCGACGCTCAAGAACTCGCTCGCCGTTCGACCATGAGCGGGTTCGCCAACTTGGTTACGATCTTGGGTGCATTGGTTGTGTTCAACGGGTTCTTCATGACGCTGCTGGGGGCGCTTACCGAGTTCAACGTGCTCAACCCTGCGATGGTGAAGTGGGAAGAGATTCACGTCTCGGCGCATCAAGCCGACATGGTGGGGCTGGGCGTGCTGGCATCCGGCGCCGTGCTGTTCGGCATCGGGATGCTGCTGCGCAAAGGTTCGGCGCCCAAAGCCGCGTGACTGAAGCTTTCGATCGAAACGTGTTGCAGGGGCGGGCCGGTGGCTCGCCCCTGCGTTTTTCGCGGCATGAATCGCTGTGGGCCGCGTGTGCCCCTTACTACGGCAATCGTGATTTAGCGCATGACACTCACCACGTGTTGCGCGTCTATCGCTGGGCCTTGCGCTTGGCGCCGGAGGCGGGCGCCGACATCGACCTGGCCGGTGCCGCCGCGTTGGTGCACGACCTCGATGCCACGCCCAAGAACTCTCCGCAGCGGAGCATGTCGAGCGAGCGGTCGGCCGGCCTTGCCGCGCCGCTGCTGCTGAGCGCGGGCTACGACGAATCGACCGACGTCGTGCCGATCTGCGCCGCGGTGCGTGGATCGGGCTGGTCACGCGGCGAGCCGGCGCACGATGCGTTGGCGCTCGTACTCCAAGAGGCCGATCGCTTGGATGCGCTGGGTGCGATTGGCATCGCGCGCTGTTTCGCCACGCACCAAGCGATGGCCGGCGCCGGCAGTTGCCTGTTTCATCCTGACGATCCACTCGGCGAGACTGCCCGCAGCTTGAACGATGCGTTGATCGCTGCCGATCACTTTCAAGTCAAGCTGCTGAAGATCGCAGCCACGCTCACCCTCCCCTCCGCGCGCACCGAGGGCGCGCGCCGCCACGCCGCACTCGTGTCCTATCTCGGCTCTCTCCAGCAAGAGACCAGCTAATCCGGGGACGAGTTTCGGGGACGGTATACCTAATAGGGGGCTCTGGAGTTTCGGGGACGGTTTACGGAATACATGAATCATGTCCGTGGCCACGGTCTTGACTCATGTATTCCGTAAACCG
>JANNUT010000232.1:0-33819 GCA_031395565.1 Acidobacteriota bacterium
ACCGTTGAGCCAGTCGCGATACTTGAACTCCGACAACGGATCAAGCTCGAGATCCATAGAGAAATCGGGTCCGTCCATCGCTATGTGCTTCCCGCTCCGAGTGATGACGACGTTCTCTGTTGGAGTCCGGGTTTGAACAAGCTGGCGACTTGAATCCAGTCGGCACCAATGCAGAACCACAGCTTGAGGGCTCGCGGTAGAAATGTCCCACTCCCGGATAGCACCGCGCAGCGTATCTGCCATGGAGGCCGAAAGGGCGAACAACAGAGTTCCATCACTCGCTACTTCCCACCCCGCATGCATGTCTGGCTCACGGTGGCGTGCCGCCGAGATCGCGCCGCCAGTCGGCTCTGGCGCGGAGAGTGCGGCTGATCGACTAGCCACGGGGTCTGTGCTCACGTTCCAACCACAGGCATCCGTGTCAGAGTTGTATAGTCCCCAATCGCCGGTAGACCATTCGCTCGGTTCGTAATTTAGTTCGATGGTGATTTGTCTCCCTTTGCAGTCCTGACCCTCTGCTCGGGTTCCGCGCTCGACCGCGTACGCGGCCATGCGAAACAGGCATTGGTCGGCGACGGGTCCAAGCGCGACATATGCGAGTGACGAGGCACGATCCTCGATGACCAGCCCGATCTTGGTTTCCGACTCATCGTTCAACGTGGCGAGAACCAAGCTGTTTCTCTTTGGAGCACGGGACAGCGAATCCATATTCGCGTTCAGACTCCAGAGCTTGAGCAAGTCGGCAGCGGGGATCCTCCGCGACCGGAACTCGATCACCTGCCGTAGGGGCTGACACTCGGAATTGATACAGATCTCGTTCTTTGTTGCTGGAGTGCGAACTGAGGGCGGCATCGCACACGCCAATAGGCTCGAACTCATGCATCCCAAGAACAAAAAGAGCTTGAAGAATCGCTGGCAGTAACGCGATCGCATGTTTACCTCACGACTAACTCACTTCTGCTTGGATGGGGTTTTCGGTTGGGATGAGGTGTTGGGCTCGACGGGGCGCAAGCGCCGGATCAGCTTCCAGCCGGTCTGGCTCCTTTGGTAGACATCGTTTGCAAGCAGAAGCAAGTCGGAGTGCCCTGGTCCACCAACCAGTAACCCGTGCTCAGTTTTCTTGACGATCTCTGACCCACTTTTCTTACCGCTCACCAGATCGACGGAGATCACCTTTTGTGTGGAACCGGTTCCGAGTAGCACTACGAGAGTGTTGCCATAAATCGCAACGTCTCTGACCTCGTAGTCGGGATCGGCCGTCAACACCTTTCGGAGTGTTGACGTGGCGTGATCGAGTGTAAAGACCTCCTCGCGACCCCCGACCGCACACTCGTCGAGAGAACAATCCACCACGATGGGAAACCGGAACTTGAACTCCGTCCATGTCGTTCCATCATCGAACGACCGCCACACGGCTTCAGAGTTGAGCACGCACATCACGCTGCCGGCTCTCGCGCCGGCGAGCAGGCCCCACACCCGGGGCGTCTTACTACCCAGCGTCTCGATCGAAATGGCGCCACCTGAACCACGGGCATCAACTCGTCTGGGTCTCGCGGTCCGGAGCCAGCCATCGTCTCCAAGAATCAAAGCTGAGTCCTGGGAAGAAGCTAAAATCCGCATGTTGGAATAACGGGTATCCCGCTCTTCGATCTGAGTCCACGTATCCCCGCCGTCCCCTGAGAACGCAATGTACAAGTCCGTGGGCTCGTGGATGCGGTGCCATCCTCCAATCACCCAGACCGACCGTCCTTCTGAGACTGAGATGTCGCGGACGGGAAATGCGATCTCTGTTGGGGTCGCGGAGCCGTTGCCTTCAAGCTCTAGTCTCCACAGTCCTTCGCCATTGCCGATTAGGAGGGTCTTCCCGTCAACGATAGCGGCTGCATCGTAAGGTAGGGGTGCCCTTTCAGGCGGGACAGCGTGAGCGAACTGCAGAGTGCATCCGACTGCAAGCGCGCCAACGAACGAACCACACCGACGCGAAAACGAGCGGACGGATCGCTGTTGTCGACCTTGATGAGTGCATCTCATTTCGGCCCCTGATGCGCGGGAGGGATGACTATACCTTCGACCGTCCCGAAGCGGTCAAGGACTCCTGTACTTCATGTTTACGCCCGGCCTATCCCTGAGACCCGTCAGGTGTGCTAGACGCCCGAGGCGAGAGTTGTGGACAGGCGACACGCGCCTACGACCGCACGCGGGACATGGAACTCTGTTCTGACTCGGTGGTGATCAAGGCCCACGGTTCGTGTCCGCGCTCCAAGCACGATCGAGCGCGGACTCCACCAGGGAAACGCAGGCGCGACTTGAATCGCTTTTCAGCACGGGTCAGTACCTAGGAATGTAATCGAGAGGCGCGCCCGGCCCCAAACCCAAGCCCAGCATGTACCAGGCCAGCAGGAACACCGTCCAACTGATGCCGAGGGCAACCGAGTAGGGCAGCATCAGCGACACGAGGTTGCCGAACCCCGCATCCGGTTTGTACTTCTGCAACACCACCAAGATGATCAGCAGGTATGAGTTGAGCGGCGTGACGATGTTCACGACCGAGTCGCCGATTCGATAGGCGGCCGTCGTCAGCTCGGGACTGATGCCGACCATCATGAACATTGGGATGATGATCGGCGCGAGCACGCCGAACTTGCTCAACATGCCGCTGATCGCAAAGTCGCCGATCACAACCAGCAGCACGAACAGCGCTATCAGGAGCGGCACGGGGAGGTCGGCTTGGACCAACAGTGAGCCACCCCCATAGGCCAGCATCCGATCGAGCCGCGTGTACGCGAAGTAGTTGACGAACTGTCCCATGAAGAAGGCGATCGTGAGCACAGGGACGATCGTTCGCACGCCGCTGTGAAAACCTTCGACGACGTCTTTCTGCGTTCGCAACACACCGGTCAGTCTTCCATAGACGAGCCCCGGCACGAGGAACGCGAAGAAGATGATCGGCACGATGACATGTGCCCAGCGATTGCCGGGAGGTTCGACGAGTCGCGCGCGACCCGCCCCTTCGACGATTGCCAGCGGCTCGCGGACCAAGATGTCGTCTGCGGCCAGACCTTTGAGTGTCTCCGGCGGCACCACCTTGACGGGCTGATGAACAGTCGCCCGTCCATCGGGAAGCGTCGGGAGCCCCGTGCCATGCAGCGGCATGCCCGGCACGTAAATCAGCCCGGCGAAGAGCGCCAGCACAACAAGCATCGCCGCCAGCGATGCACCGAGCGCGCGCTTCTCCCCAACGGTGAGCGCCATCGTTTCCAGCGATCGCGCGAGGCCGCCCGCTGCAGGGAGCGCCGCGCCGCCGAGCCGCTGAAGACGGGGCTCGACAATGCGATCGGTGACGAACCAACCAACCAGCGTGACGAGAATCGCCGATCCGGTCTTGAAGTAAATGTTGTGAAGAATGCTGACGCTGTAGTTCGGATCGATCACATGCGCCGCGTCTTGCGCAAAGCCGGCGAGGGCGCCGTCGCCACCCGACGGAAAGAAACCGGCACCGAAGCCGCCTGCGACCCCGGTGAAAGCGGCCGCTAGTCCCGCCAGCGGATGTCGTCCGACGGCGAGGAACAGCGCCGCGGCGAGGGGCGGCAGAATCACGTAACCGGCATCGCTGGCCACCGACGCATTCGCGCCGATGAAGATGATCATTGGCGTGAGCCATGCTCGTGGCGTGAGGAACGCCAGCGCGCGCATCAACGCGGAGAAGAATCCGAATTTCTCTGCCAGACCGATGCCGAGGATGGCCACGAAGATCAGTCCGATCGCCGGCAGCGTCGTGAAGTTGCGCAGCATGGACGACAACATCCAGTAAACGCCGTCGGCGTTGAGCAGGCTGCGCGGCGTCACCGGTTGGCCGGTGGCCACCAGCTCGATCTCGGGATGACCATCGGCCCGCAGTTTGGGTCGCGACTCCGGTGCCCCGCCGTCTCCCGTCTCGGTGATCATTGCCATGCGCGGCTGCACCGGCTGAATGCTCCACTCGGCCCACGCACCGATGCCGGAGAGGGCGATCACGATTGCGCACAGAAGTGCGAACAGGAGTACTGGCTCGGGAAGTCGATTGCCAAACCACTCGATCCAGTCGAGCACGCCGCGACGGGGTGGGCGGCCCTGCGGCGCTTCAGCCTTGTTATCTTCCGCGGGAGTGATCGTCATTGGCGTATCCGGTCCGCGCTTCCGCGGTCGTGAGCGAGCGGGTCCATCCGCGCTGTCCGGCATCTGGCCCGCCCGATCGCGAGGCAGCGTTTCCGGTGCGCAGGATCGGTAGTGATCTCACGCCTTGCGGATAGTCGTTTTAAGCGTGGTTCTGTGAATGGGGCGAGAGTATCGCAGACCGACGGGAGCTAAAAGCTGGCGCGGGCAACGATGATTCCGTGATTGACGAGCTCGTCCGTTCCTTTGAAACAGCTTTCGGCCCGTCAGGTGACGCGCATGACTACGTTCCCGACGTCGTGCGGAAAATTATCCCTAAACTCTACGCAAACGAAGAAGTCGAAGATCCGATCGTGTGGATCAAGTTCTTCACACCGGATTCGTCATGGACTTGGTATGCAACCGAGTTCGATGGGGACGACACGTTCTTTGGTCTCGTGGTCGGACACGAAACCGAGTTTGGGTATTTCAGCCTGCAGGAGATGCGTGACGCGCGAGGTCCTGCGCGATTGCGCATCGAACGAGATTTGTACTTTCAACCAAAGAAGCTGTTGGCAGTGAAGCGGTGAAACAAAACCACCCTTGGTTCTCGGGGTGATTTTTCTTTACAACACGTGAGTACCGCGCATGGGCTCGAACTCGCAAAGAATCCAAGAGCTTGTGATGTTGGTCAACTGCATTCACAGTTCTTTCTTCTAGTATCGACACGCCGATCCTAGCGCTAGTAGAGTCAGCCGCAGGAGCCCGTGCCTGCCCTCTGTTACGCTTGAGAGCGGGGGAGAAAACAAAGTAAAACCAGCGTCACGCACGCCGCTTCGTGTCGGCGGAGCGTGTGCACTGGTGGCGACACTCAACGTGGCGGAGCGGTGGGCAGCTGCTGCGCCAAGGTGTGGGTGTGTGATCTGTCGGAGTGTGTTGGTTGGAAACTGGGCCACCGACCTACTGCATGCCGCAGGCACAACAGCAGGTATGGCACAAGAGTGTGGTTGTCAAAGGATTGCGCGCTGTCCAAACAGCCTCGAACTTCTCGGACGCCAGTTTCCCAGCCTTCACAATTCATCGTGCGCGATGCGCAGGAGGAGGTGGTGTATGAAAATGTCAACGTGGTTAGTCTGCTTGACGTCCGCGCTTTGCCTGACTGTGGGCACACCACGAGCATTGCCACCGGAGTGCAACATTGATAACGATGGCGATGGCTACGAACGAGAGATCGGTTGTGGTGATTGCAACGACAACGATGCGTCGATCTACACTGGTGCTACCGAACTGTGCGACGGCAAAGACAACGACTGCGACGGACCATGGGACGAGACGTGCGCGGCAGAGTGCAGCGGCACTGCGTCGAGTTCGTGCTCCTTCGTTTCAAGCCTCCTCGCCGAGCGCGTCGGCTTCGGCGCGAGCACTACCGGTGGCCTGAATGGGTCGATCGTCTATGTCACGAGTCTCGCAAACTCTGGCACAGGGACGCTTCGTGACGCGGTTTCAAGTGGTTCGCGATGGATCCGCTTCAGAATCAATGGCGACATCGTGCTGACGAGTGATATCGATTTGCTTTCAAATCAGACCATCGATGCTCGCGGTGCGAGCATTAGGATCATGCGGTACGGACTGAACATCAACGACAAGCACAACGTCATTGTTGAGAATCTGAAGTTCCACGACGCCGTTGAGAATACCAACGACATCCAGGCGATCGAGGTCAGGACCAACAGCTACGACATCTGGGTCGATCACTGCGAGTTTAGTGACTATACGGATGGGCTCTTGGACATCGGCCGAGGCTCACACAACGCAACGGTATCCTGGTCCGAGTTCTCGGATCACGACAAGGTAATGCTTCTGGGCTGGTCAAACGACGCCAGCACAAATGACCAAAACCTCACGGTTACGGTGCATCACAACTACTTCCACAACCTCGACTATCGCCTGCCATGGGTGAAGTTCGGTAAGGCTCATGTGTTCAACAACGTCTATGAGAACTGGTCCAGCGCCGAACACGATGCCGTTCGATCGACCCAAGGCGCGCAAGTGTACGTTGAGAAGAACTCTTTCAATGGCAACGAAGACGAGGAAGCGACCGACTGCACGGCAGGTGGTGAAGCCAACGGGTATCTCAAGACAGTGAGTAACGAGCTCTTGAACGGGGCGTGGAGCCTAGAATGCAACCCAGGGTCCGTTTTCACCCCGAGCACCTATTACACCTACACGGCCGACACCGCTAACAGCACGATGGTGACCAACGTAAAGGCGAATTCCGGTCGCAGATAGCGCAAAGTCATGGCGAGACAGTTGAGGCGCGGCGACGTCGCCGCGCCTTTTCTGTCGTTAGAAAGTCGGGACGTTTTTGAGAGCCGCCCACGCAGTTGAGCTAGCGGTTCTGGTTGTTCTTCTCGAACCAGGCGGTCACCTCAGCATCAAGGGACTTCAAATCCGGCTTCTGCTGGGCAACTCTCAATGATTCCTGCCACTCACGAGTCAAATCACCGATGTCGACCTCCGAACCGACACGGATGAACAGCGGAATCTGATGCGCCTCGGCTGTTACAGTCACCGTTTGGCCGCCTTGGTACGTTTTCTTAGGCTGCCACGCGTCGCGCCACTCAGCGCCTGATGGCAGATAGGCTTCTTGGCTGCGAGTTCCTTTTTCCCAAATCGGCGACACCACGATGTCCGGGCCGTAGAGGTAGGTCCACCAATTGTTCCAAGCCTGGGGTTGTTTCGGGTCCACGAGGAACAGCGGACGCACAATGGGCATTCCAGAAACACTCGCCTCGTTCGCATATCGGTAGCTGTACTCGCTCAAACGCTGATGCAAGCGTGCATAGAGTCGCCAGGTTGCGATTAGCGTCGCGTCATAGTTCGGATCCCGAGGAAGGTTCCAAAAGCCAACATTGAGAGTCGGCCCCACCTCCATGATGGGAGTGAACGCACTGAAGGCCAGCCAGCGCCCGCACACCTCACGATCCAACAGCTCCTCGCTGTACCCGCACGTGTCCGAACCCCAATTCGGATAACCCATCACCGCGGCTCGCTGCACCGCAATGATCGAAGCGCGCAGGCCTTCTTGAGTTGCACCAATATCCCCGCCCCAGAACACCGCGTACGGAGCGCTTCCTGTATATGCGGCGCGTGGCATCAGGACGAAGTCATCACCGCGATGCCTCTGTGCTACCTCGTAGGCGGCCTCGACAAACAGTGGTGGGTAGGCGTTGCGAGCTTCTCGAATCGAGCGGCCGTCGAATACCTTGTAGGGTCCGCTTTCCGGGATGTGTTCTTCGCCGCGGTCAAGTTTGAACCCAGCCACACCGAGCTTTAGCAGCTTCGCAACCCCATCCTGCCAGAAGCTACGGGCTGCGGGGTTTGTCATATCCACGATCGGGAACGTACTGCCGCGTTTGCGACGTTCTTGCCCCTCGAGTGCGTAGCCTTTTGCCAACGCTTCTTCCATCATCGTGCCTTGGTAGAACGGCGCAATCCAAAGCAGAAGCCTTGTGTCCTCTGCATTGAGCCATCTGACCATCGTTGCGAAATGCGGTAGCCGTTTCTCATCAATCTCGAAATCGTCGTAGCCCCACGGCGTGCCGCGTCCCCACGGGCGATCGATCCAATAGACGCCGTTCGGAATGCCGTAGGCCTTCATCATCAGGACGTCCTCCATGACTTCGGCGTTGAAGGGCCCGCTGACAGGGGTTCCGTCGTAGTAGGTTGGTCGCTGCGAATGCTCATCGCGCCAACGCCACGGGGAGTAGGCCCATTTCGGCGGTAGAAAGGGCGGTCCCGCATCGAGTGCGTGGGCGGAAATCAAGGCTGCTGGATTGTCAGCCGTGTAAGCCATCATCTCGAATGACGGCCCTTCAAACTCGATCGTGACGCGCTCTGGGTCATCAACGCCGAAATCAAAGAAGCCAGGAAACGTCCCTTTCACGAACACCGCATAGCCACGAGAGGACAGATAGAAGGGGGCATATACAGACGTTGTCGGTTTGAGAAGCATTTCCACCCGTTGCCCGTGCAAGTTCATCGCTTGCTCGATGCCGGGCTTCCACGACGCCTCCTGTGGGCCATCAACAACACGCTCCATCAGCCCGGTGTAGTACTCATCGCGTTGTGCCTCGATCGCCAAACCCCATTTGACGATGTCCGCATCGGGTTCGGCATTCAATCGAATCGAGAAGTGATCGCCAACTGGTTCGAGCGAGATCCGGACAGTCCGGCCATCCGGCATCGTGAGTTGATTCTTGAGAGGGGTTGTTTGTGACGCCGCAGTGAGAGCCGCGGGCAAGAATGTCCGCCCCTTGCTTGTCTCAAAAAAGAGATGGTCGAACCGCAGTACACCATCTGGCAACAGGTGCCTCGACGTCACCATCACCGTTGCCGAGGCCTCGCTCTCCCGCATGGTGCAACTGCAGCGCAGGCTCAAAAGAAGGCCAAGAACTAATGGGAGGCCTACCACAAGTCGCTGTTTCACCCACGAAGCTCCTTGCGTGGACCGGGTGATAAACCTAAGTCGAGAAGTCTCCTTGATCGCATTTCCGACGGAGCTTAGTGGAGAGACAGAAAAAAACCACCCGAGCACCGGGTGGTTTTTTTCTCAACACAATCATCGAGGGAGCCAAACTCTCGACATGCAATCGGCAGGGGGGGAGTGCGCCGACTTTGTGGGGCGCAAGACCGAAAGAAGGCCCCCTCGACAGCAACATACTATGCGCGCAGGCAGGCCTTCGGGCGAGCGGTCACGATCAGCTGTTGGCGTCCCGCGGCCGCCGGTCGCGCCTCCGCCCGATAACCACTCCCTGGTCAAACGAGAAGACTGCAAGTTCCAACGCAAACGGCAGCACCTCCTGGGATTCAGGCGTGCCATACGGCCACTTTGGAAAACGGCGGTTGTAGATCTCGAGGATTTGCTCGCCGTCCATGGCGAGAAAGTCAGGTTTTTGGTGCGTCATGCGGCGGCTGCGTGTCGAGCTGGTTTGCGGTGCCTGAGATCGTGCGCTTCGGATTCAGAGAGGATCTTCTTCCGAGCGAGTGCATCAACGATGCCGCCATCGGTTGCGCGAAGATCGCCGATACCCACCTCGATGTTCCCGAGCCGGTTGTTTACCGTGGTGATATCTATTCTGGTCTGCGCAACGTCACTCTCGATGTTTGTGAGGCGCGTTTCCACGGAGCTTAGCGTGCCTTCAACCGCGCCGAGCCGCTGCTCGACGGCCGCGAACGCTTCGTTCGTGGTCGATGTGATTCTCGTCTCAGAGGTTTCAACAACCTCGGTGACGATCGCCTTGATGCTGGCAGCGGATAGTCGTTTTAAGCGTGGTTCTGTGAATGGGGCGAGAGTATCGCAGACCGACGCGCGCTACGGAGTTCCGCGTCCCGTCTCTTGCTGCGGGCGCGTGTCGTCATCTTCTCGTGGCGCCGCTTCATCGGAATCAAACGGCAACGACTCTTGCGGATCGGGGCTCGCTGCTGCGATCGGTGGCGGCAGGGCGGGTAGCCCGAGGCACTGCAGAATCTTGCGCGTGGTCTCGGGTGGATGAATCTGCGCTCAGGGACAGGGATGGGCGCTCGCGCGCTCGGTTCCGTCGGAGCGCGTACCCAGCGAGCCTTCGACGCCGCCGGCGATCCCGCTAACGACGTAAAACGCGAGCCGCCCGGGGCCCGGCGTGAATTCATCGGTGAGCGAGGTGGTCGTCAATCCGCAGAAAGCTGCCGCACCCGGCACGGTGCCCGGGTCCTGCGTGTACTCACCCGTTGTGGCGAAGCGTTGCCAATCTCCGCGGTAGACGTTGAAGAATCCACGGTTCATTCGGTCGGTCCATGCCAGAGCATGGCGCCCGGAGAAAACCAGCTGCAGCGGATCGCGCCCGGGGACAAGGTGCAGCGGCGCAACGCTGACGCCAGACGCGCTATTGCCGCCCGCGGTAACGGTGACGCGCAGGCGGAGGGCATCGGTCCCGGGTGCGTCGACGACGCTCCACTGGTAGCGGCCGCTGTTGGGCACTGCATCCGCGATCAAGTGCCAGGGCCCTGCGGTGCCCGACAGCGAGTATTCGATCCGCGCGGTTCCCGATGCTGCCGCTGGAACCTCGGCGGCCCAGTCGATGAAGCACACGCTGCCCGTGCGAAGCCGCGCCTCTGGCCCCGGGTGAACGAGCCGCACGCGAAGCGCTGCGGGCGCGGTGCTCTCCTTGAAGAAGCGGAGGTGGTTGCGCTGGTTAAAGGCGGTGCCTTCGTACGAGATCAGCACGATGTCCGGATAGCCGTTGTGATCCGCGTCGCCGCCGACGCGGAAGGCTTGCGAGTAACCGGGGGCTGGCATGGTCGATGAAAACAGCGGCGTCCATCCGCCCGCACCGTTGCCCTTCCACAAGTTGAGCTTGCGATTGCCGAAGGCCGCGAGGTCGACGGTGCTGTCACCGTCCATGTCCCACAGTTGCGCGGATTCCCATGTGCCGGTCGCCGGTAGCGTGCCCTTGTAGCTGATCCAACTCCCCGCCGGATCGCGCGCCCATATTTCGGGGCCGCCGCTGTCGTTGACGAACGCCAAATCGTCGCGGCCGTCGCCGTTCACATCGCCGAGCGCAACGCCGCTCCGCCCCGTGGCCGATAGCGGCGGCAGGTTCGAGTCGGCCAGTGCGAATCCGCCGCGGCCATCGCCGATATAGACCGTCCCGAAACTGTGCGAGACCGCGAGATCGGGCCAGCCATCGTTGTTCACGTCGCCGAACACGAATTCCTGGTCCGAGTTGCCGTTCATGAAACCGAACGACTGGACCCACGTCCCGTTCCCTTGGTTGAGGTACACGTGCACGCCGGAGCAGCAGCCGAACGAGATCGCCCCGAGATCGAGGCGCCCGTCGCCATCAACGTCGGCGACGTCGGTGCCGAACATACCGTAGTTCTCGCCGTTGGTTGCAAGACCCACGTCCCACGCGTTCCAAACGCGTCCCGTGCCGTCACCGAGCGCGGCCTCGAGAATCTGGTCGCCGAGCGGGACGCCCGAGTCGTTGTGGTGGATTCCGTAAGCGATGTCGACGAGCCGGTCGCCGTTGAGGTCGCCGAGCGCGACGCCGCCGTAGCCGAAGTTGCCGTACTGGAACGCGGTCCAACCGCCGCGGCCGTCGCCGAACCAGACGATGGCACCGTGCTGGTCGGTACCGATGTTCGGGTTGCCGTGATCACCGACCGAGACGAGATCGAGATTACCGTCGCCGTTGACGTCTCCCATCTCGACCTCGGAGCGGCCGCCGTCGAGCGTCGGTGGGGTGAGACCAGCGGACGCCTCGACATAGTTCGTGGCCGGCGGAGCCGCGAGCGCGGTGGTCGACGCGCCGATCAACAGAAATCTTGCAACGCAGTGCGCGCAGGTATGTTTGATACAGCTCCTCCCGGCGGCAAGGATAAACGAGTTGAACCGCCTTACGTTCACTCGCCCAGACGGCGCCGGTCGAGTCGCGCGGTCTAGTTCTTCCGCGTGAAGTGGAACACGGTTGAGGACATCTCCTTGCCCCCGGCCAACTGCGTCCACGTCTCGTCGTGGTGATCCGCGTCGAGGATCGTAATGACGAGTTTCCCCATGTAGCTGTCGCCGGGCCCGATGTTGGTGCCGTCGATGAACTCGAACGCGAGCGTGTTCGGTTCTTTCGACGGGACGAGCGCCATGCGTGGCTGGTTGTGGCCCGCGCAGTAGTGCGTCGCGAGCACGCGCTTCAGGTCGGGGTGGAACATCGTGACCATCTCGTACGGCCCGTCCTTTCCCAACACGTGCATCAACGCCGAGCCGTCACCGGTGAGCCGCATCTCGACCGTGGCATTGAGCGTCTTGCCTTCCATGATGACGTTTCCGGTCCACGCGCCTGTCAGCGACGTCAACTTCTGCCACTCCGGGGTCTGTTCGACGGGCCGCAGCTTGGCGTGATCGTGCTCCTCGGCGGCGAATGCGGCGGGGGTTAAGAGTGTGAACGCGAGTACCGTTGCGGTCGCGAATTGCCATTTCATGAGTTGCTCCTTTCGGTGTCGTGGATTCTCGCATGGCCAGCGGCGGGGCAAGGGGAAGAACGCCACCTGCGGTTCCCATCCGGGCGGCGCGCAAATCCACGCGCGGTTCGGGCTTCTTGGTGCTGCTTAACACGTTCGTTAGTGTGAGCAGCTCTCTAGTCACAAAGTAGAGACTCGTCGGCGCCGATCTCCACCGTTGGCAGGACTGCGATACTCTCCGCCCTTCAACGCACGAGGTTTCAAACGACTCTCCGCCGGCTCGTCCGATGCTGCTGATAGTCAAAGGAGAAACCATGGAAAGACGCCGCTTCCTTTTGTCCTCGTTGGCAGCTGCGGCGGGGGCCACGCTTCCATACAGCCGTCTGCTGGCCGCCCTGCAACCGATCAATACCGATCTTCAAGCGGTCAAGGGCAGCGGCGCGGCCACGGTTCTCGAAAAGTCTGCGCTTCAGGCGCTGCGAGAAGCGCTGCGTGGTCCACTGATCCTGCCGGGCGAGCCCGGCTACGATCAAGCGCGGCGCGTACTCAACGCCTCGATCGACAAGCATCCCGCCTTGGTGGTGCAACCCACGGGCGTTGCAGATGTGAGGACCGCCGTGACCTTCGCCCGCGAGCACGAACTGCTGCTCGCCGTGAAGTGCGGTGGCCACAGCTATGCCGGGAAATCGACCTGCGACGGCGGTATGCAGATCGACCTGTCACGCTTTCGAAGCGTGCGTGTCGATCCGCATAGCAAGACGGCTTACGTGGCGGGGGGAAGCCTGCTCGGAGAACTCGATCACGAAACGATGGCGCTTGGACTCGTGACGACCGCGGGCACCGTGTCGCACACCGGCGTCGGTGGGCTGACGCTCGGCGCAGGCTTCGGGCGGTTGGCACGTCGCTTCGGCCTCGCGCTCGACAACGTCAAGGGCGCGGACGTCGTGACCGCGGACGGGAGACTTCTGCACGCCAGCGCCACAGAGAACCCGGATCTCTTTTGGGCCCTGCGCGGCGGCGGTGGGAACTTCGGCGTCGTCACCGGTTTCGAGTTCGCACTGCATCCGATGCTACGCATGGTCGTTGGCGGTGATCTCGTCTTCCCGATCTCCCGCGCACGCGAGCTGCTCGCCGCCTACGCCGAGATCAGCCTGGCGGCGCCGGAGGATCTCTACTTAGACGCAGCGATGAGCGGTCCGCCCGCCGGCAAGGAGGGCGCGTTCGTCTTCAACGCCTGCTATTCAGGCCCGGCGGCGGGAGTCGACAAGGCCCTCGCGCCACTGCGCAAGCTCGGCACGCCGCTCAAGGACGGCATTCAGCCTGTGGATTACGTGAAGCTCCAGCGCAGCTGGGACAATACCGACCCGCGCAACGACGGTGAGTACCTCAAATCGGGGTTCATCAATGATTTCCCCGGAAAGCTCGTGAGCACGATCGTGGATGGCTTCACGCCGCACCCCGACCGCGATACGACCATGTTCTTTCAACACTCCGGCGGTGCCATCGGCCGGGTCGCGCCGGATGCGACCGCGTTCCCGCACCGGAAGGCGCGCGCGAACATGTTCGCGGTCGTCTCGTGGCCCATGACCATCGACGGTGCGCCGCATGTCGGATACGTGAAGAACTACTGGAACAACCTCGAGCCGTTCACCGATGGCTACTACACCAACGAAGTCGCCGACGAAGCGCAGCGATACGTCGACGCCAACTACCAGGGGAACCTCGCCAGGTTGCAAGCACTCAAGAAGCAATACGACCCGACAAACCTCTTCCGGCTGAACGCGAATGTGAAGCCCGCTGTCTAGCCGTGCGACGTTCGCTCCCAACGGCAGGTTGACGTGGTTCAGCCTGAAGGACTGCTTGGTGTTCCCAGTCTCTGCTCGTGCAGCGACTCGTAAATCGATCCCTGTGGCGTGAGCGTCGATCTAAACAACACGAGACGGTCGAGCGAGAGAGGGGACTGCGTGGGGCGAAGCCGTTGAACGGCCGACATCAGCCCCGCGCTACCGCGCGGTTCGCGCACGCGGCCGAGCGTCAGGTGTGGCTGAAATGTTTTGCGCTCGGGCGGGAAACCGAGTTCACACACTTCGCGCTCGACTAAATCGACAGTCGCTTGCAGCAGCCCGGTATTTCCGGTGAGCCCTGCCCAGATCACGCGCGGCCTTGCGGTGGTTGGAAACGCACCCAACGCGTCGAGGGTGAGCGAGGCGATCGCCGAGCGTGCCGCCACTCGATCGATCGACTCGCACAGGCGGCCGATCAGCGCCTCGTCGCTGTCTCCAAGAAATCGAGCCGTCAGATGGAGATTCTGCGGTTTGACCCAACTCACCTGACCGCCTTCCTGCTTGAGCAGACCGATGATCCGCGCAAGCTCTTGTTCGGCGTGCGCAGGAATCGGCCAGGCGATGAACAACCGGATCATGCGCTCCTCCTTGGCAACGATACGCGGGGACCAGCGGCGCGTCGGTCCCCACGACGGGCCGATCATGCCCCGTCGATCGGGGCGACAGGCGGTAGAAATCGGCAACGAGGTGGGGAGATCATGCAGGTCGGCCGTCCTCTGGATTGACTGCCGCACCTCGCGGCAACTTTGGGCGGGCCGCACCTGCTAGGAGGGCTCGATGAGAGGAGTCACGATGCGAAGTCGAGTTTGGATCGCGATCGTCGGTTTGGTACTCGGAGGGACATCGGTTGCAGGGGCCCAAGGATGGGTCGCGGGTGCGTCCGTCGGGCAAGCGAAGCAGTACGACTACGAAGTCGGGGGGCCGATCGCAAACACGGACGAAACCGACCAGGCGTTTCGTGTCTTCGGTGGATACAACTTCAACGGCAATCTCGGCGTGGTGGTCTCCTACGTCGATCTGGGCAAAGCGGACTACGACGGCCCGGCGTTTGGGGGGTTCACCGACACACTCAAGGCCGATGGCTTCGACTTCTCATTTGTCGGCGGCATCGCGCCCGGTCAGCAGAAGAAATTCGGGATCTTCGCCACCGTGGGCTTCTTCAAGTGGAAGCAGGATGTTTCGTATCGCGATAGCAGCGGCTTTTATCCCTACAACGACAGCGGCACCAGCCTCAGCTATGGGCTCGGTTGTGAGGTGACGCTCGGCGAAGGGGCCAAGTGGGGCGTGCACTTCGACTACCAGATGTTCAAAGACGTCGGAGACCCCGACAACTCCGGTCACGAGTACGACCGAACGATGATCTCAGTCGGAGTGCAGTACCACTTCGGCAAGTAGGAATTCCGTGAGGATCGGGCGGCCGCTTTCGAGCGGTCGCTCACTTGTCCTCGTGCCAAGGCGTGTCTAGGGCTTAGCTATCGCGGTGGAACGAACAGCACGAAACCCGAGGTATCCCCAACCGACATGCTTAGGGACCGGCATGACGTGGCCGTTGAAGGCAACGCGCAGCGCCTTGCCATCCGCAGTCTCGCTCGACGTCCACCAGTAGATCACCTTTGAATGTGGATCCCACAGCGGCGCCTCCTTGTCAGGCGTGACCTGGAACGTCGCGCGTTGCGCCCGATCGTTCCATCTTCCGCCGGCATTCTGGCCGTGACGCACCGACGAAGCGATCAACTCCTCCACCGTGGGGAGTCGCCAGATGTCGAGCGGCTGATCGGCAAGCGTTCGACCGTCGGCAGACAGACGGCGGCAGCGATCCAGTGCTTGTTCCCAGGAGAGTCCGTCTTCCGGCCAACCGGGTCCCGCTGGCGCCCAGACCAACTCGACCTCGTTACCGACGATCAACCGCGCTTCGCGACTGCCGTCATCGACTCTGTGCGCTACGCGCCATGCATTCGGCGCAGCCGCCACGGTCATCGTCACCAGCGGTAATCCGAGTGCAATCCACAACGCGACACGGCGCGGCCGCACGTCTGCACACCAAGAGAGCAACGCAAGTGCAAGCAACGGGGCTGCGATAAAGAACAGCCACGCCTGGCCCGGCGCACTGTGAAACTCCCAGGCTGCAAACGCCGCGAACAGGAGATAAGCCAGAGCACCAAGACGCGGTCGTGTGATCGCGACCGCGCTGCCGAGCATGATGCACAGCGGCACGCTCAGATATTGGTCGAACATCAACTGCACGTTCGGCCACAGCTCGCGGTGGTACCACCCCTCGTGAAAGTTCTCGAAGATCCCCCAGAGCGACCAGAGCGTTGCCAGCAGTGTCGAGATCGTCACGCCGGCCCAGCCTGCGATCCGACCTCGCGCAGACCCAAACCGACTCTCCCCACTCATTCCAGCGTCAGCGCGAAGCGCGCCTCCCGCGAACGCCCGCTTTGGTGCCGCACCACGATCCTGAGTGTCCATCGCGTCGCGCCGCTGAACGCGCTCGCCGGGATCGATCCGAGTACGCCTGTGGAGACCGGCCTCGACAGCGGCGCTGCAGGAGCGAGCCACTGCTGCGGGTTGTCCCCAACTCCGATCTCCAGTGTTGCCGTCACGAACTGGTCGGCCGCCGCCGCGCCCGTGACCTCGACCGTCACACCGTTGGGGCCTTCGACCGCACGCACGCCGTCGATGCGCGCCTCGATGAATTGCTCCGGGTCGGCGGCAAGTGCGGCGCGTGCGTCGACCACGCCGTAGCCGGTGTGCTGATCGACCCCCGGCACTCCTACATCGCGCGCCGAATTCAACAGCATTCGCGTCACCTGCTCGCGAGTGAGCTCTGGTCGTTGTGACCAAAGCAGCGACGCGATGCCGGTCACGAGCGGCGCGGAGAACGAGGTTCCGGTAGCGCGGTAGTAGCGTTTGTCACGTCCGACGTACGCCGACCCCGGGCGGTAGTCGATCCCGCTCAGCGTGCGCATGGTGTCGGTGCGACGCGCCCGCAGGCTGAGTACGTCGAGCCCCGGCGCTGCGATCGCGATTTGCGGTCCGAAGTTCGAGAAACCGAGTCTCGCGTCGTCGGGTCCGGTGGCAGAGACGACGATTACACCTGGCAGGCTCGCGATTCCATAGTCGGTCAACGCCTTTCCCTCGTTGCCAGCGGCCACCACGATCAGCACCCCGCGCTTCGTCGCATAGGCGACGGCGGCGCGCTCGGCGGAGGTAGTTTGAGGCCCGCCCACCGAGAGGTTCACGATCCGCGCGCCGTTATCGGCGGCGTAGACCAGCGCCTCGGCCAGAAACGAAGCGCGTGTGCGGCCGAAATCGTTGACCGCTTTCAAGACCATCAGTTGCGCGTAGGGATTGACGCCGGCGATCCCGTGGTTGTTGCCGTGTTGTGCGGCGATGATCCCCGCGACGAGCGTCCCATGGCCGTCGATATCCCAAGGACGATCGCTGCGGCCGATGAAGTCCCAGCCGATCACGTCGTCGACGTAACCATTGCGATCGTCGTCGAGCTTGTTGCCTGCGATTTCGCGCGGATTGCGCCAAAGCGAGCGGGAGTGCAGATCGAGGTGACGCCAATCGAGGCCGGTGTCGATTACCGCGACCAGCACCGGCGATGGCGATCGGCCGAGTTGGGTCCACGCCGAGTCGGGAGCAAGGGTCAGTCCCACCCGCTCGAGCGCCCATGCATCGGGAAACGGCTGCCCCCATGATCCGCGGCTTTGCAGAAACGGGTCGTTCGGTGCATTCCACGCTGCCGCAGCCAAGAGCAGACTCGCCAGGGCCATCATTGCACCAGCCTCACGCGCGCCTCTGCCGGCGCCTGATCAACAGAAACGAATGCCACAGCAACAGCACCGTCGCGCCACTCCGGCGGCGCTGCGATCTGTTTGTCGCGACAGACATTCCGCTCTGCGGGTCCGGTGGCGCCTGGAGGCGCCTCCGCCGTTTCAGGTGTCGCCTCGTAGTTGAGGCCGCCGATGTCGAACGACAGCTTCAGGCTATGCGCCGGTGGATACGAGCCGATCTTCGTCGACCACAGTTTGGTGAGCGGCGCCGCCTCTCTCAAGCTCAACGATCGATCCTCGTTGGGTAGCAATGCCTGGTACGGCAACATCACGCGAAACGAGTCCGGCCCCGTGCGCTCAGCCAGCACCGGATCCTGATCGAAGCCGGACTGTAGCCAACTCCACGCGAGCCACTCCCCGCTGAGACCGAAGACCGTCGTCATCCCGTACGGATCGATCTCACCGGCCGCTGACTTCCAGAACCCGGACAGCAGTCCTGTTCCGTTCGGTCCGGTCGCAACACTCTCCGCGATCTGCTTGGCGCGCTCGGCCATGGCGCGCCGCGCCAGTTCGCGCGCCGCGTCCATCGCCTTGCGAACCGCCTCGGTTTCGGCGGTGATCGGTAGGTTCAATACGTCGGTGCCGAGGACCTCATCCATCACCTCGTCGAGCGCCTTGTGGAAGTCACCGTCGTACTTCTCACGCGCCAAGCGACGAGCGCGCCCGACCGCGGCCTTGACCTCTTTCTCACCGATCGTTCGCGCATCGATCGGCGGGCGCTTCATCACCTTGGTCGCAATCGAGGTGGTGCCGCCTTCGACGGCCTCGGCCGCCGCCTGACGCGCTACCGCACGCCGCGCTGCTCCGCGCAGTAGTGCCTTCGCAAGCAGCCGTTCTCCCACCTGCACCAGCTTGGCTCCGCAGACAGTCGAACCGACGTCGATACAGTAGCCATAGAACGTCAGCGTCCCGTTGGCGTCGAGCAGTTGTTCGGCGCCTTGCAGTTGCAACTGCAACCGCGCGCGCATCCCCTGCAGGATCGCGCGGGATTCGGCCGGCAACGCCGGATCGGCGAGCTGCTTGTCGATTGCGGTCAACTTTTCTTCAGCAGTGATCCGTTCCCGATCAGCCAGGCGCGTGGTCTTCGCCGTCTCGCATTGCATCTCGGAGCCGGAGGAGAGGTAACTGGTGACGCCGGTCACCCCTTCTTTGACCCCTTGCAACGAGTCAGCGGCGGCAATTCGGCGATCGATCTCAGGTCCCGCCGCTTTGTTGATCGCCTGCGCCAACTGGTCGCGCAACGCGTCGGTCTTGGCCTGCACTTCGGCATCGAGACGGTTCAGTTCTTCAGCAACCGCAGTGCCTGCCTGCTCGAGCGCTCGTTCGACTTGCTCGAGTGCGGCGACGTTTGCCGCAAGAGCAGAAGCGAGCTGTGAGTTCCCCGCGGCTCGAGCCTGGGCGAGCTGTTTGCGCAGTGGCTCTGCGGCTTGTGCCACGGCAATCTGCTCGGCGCTCAGGCCGCTCCACGACTCTTCCAATTCGTGCATGTACGACGCGCTCGCTTGCGGGTCCTCGACCTCTCGCTGCTGTTGCTGCTGCTCCGGCGGGTCGTCGCTACAAGGGAACGAACTCTGCGTTCGGTTCCAATCGCGCATGAACTCATCGAGTGGATCACCGGCAGGATCGGTGTCGTTGGGAGGTGCGAACAGCCCTTCGGGCGAGCGGCGGGAAATGATGTTGATCACCCCACCGGTGTAGCTGCACCAAGCCTGGCTGTCTCCGCTCGCGCCCCAGACCGCTCCACTTGGGCCACGCAGTACCTCGACCTGTTCCACGATATCGATTGGGATCTCTCCGAGGTCGGTTTCGTCGAGCACGATCTCGGTCCCAAGGACCGGCGGAGGCAATGGCGCGGCCCGCACTTGATCCAAAACGCTCGTGATGTCGAGCGGTAACTGGGCGAGGTCCTCACGACTGACGACATCGACCGGAATGGGCGTGTCGCGATCCGGATCGACACCTGCATTTGCCTCGAGCGCAACACACAGCGCAAGCAGCGCGACCATGCAACCCACAGCTGAGACGTTCGTCGGTTTCATCTCGGTTTCACTCCTCGTCGTTGCAGCCAACCAGAAACCGTTCGACGCGGCGGGTGCTGTTCAGTATCTGGTGCGCCCGATCGCGGCGGCGCGTCTCGAACTCGCGGTACACGACATGCACGACCGCCACCCCGGCCGCTGTGCAGTGAATCCGGATCCGCGGTCCGCTTCGCGCAGTACGCGGCACCACCTCCAGCTCCACGACCCCTTCAGTCACGGTGATCGGATTCGCGCCTGCCACGCGCTTGGCATCGCCCGTGGTGTCGCTCACGTAGACACTCTCGATCTCATCATCGACGTCCCCGATCTCGTGCTCGACCCACTTGCACACGATCTGATTCGAACTCTGGAGCGGTGGCTTTGGGTACTCCGAGAGCATGCCGCCGGGCGCGTAAGGATCGGCAGGCGGCGGTGGCGTCGACTTCGTGCTCGTGACAGATCCTGCGCCACCGGTCGAGGCCTGCGCCGCACTTGCGGCGGCCGCAGCCGCTGCTTCCGCGCGCTTGCACTCTTCCGCCACCTGCTTGAGACAGTTCTCGTACGCGGCGCGCTTGGCGCGCGCTTCAGCTTCGGCGGCGACCGCCTCTGCTTCGGCTGTCGCGGCGGCGCTGCGCAGTGCATCGGCGCGCTCGCGCTTGTCGTGCATTCCGCCTTGCACGCGATTCGCCTCCTCGGCCAAGCGCTCTGCTTCGGCTCGACGGCGCGCTGCTTCGAGTTCATCGAAGCGGGCCGCCTGCTCCCATTCCGTGCGGTAGCGGCTCCCTTCCGGCTGTGCCGCCGCGCGCTCGTGGTTCTTACGAGCGCTGGCCTCGGAGGCGCGCGCGAGATCCTCGTACTCGGCAGATTGCCGGCGCAGTGTGTCGGCGTAGGCGACGTCCTTGACTGACTCGGAGTCGAGCGCGGAGGCGTCAGCATCGCGCTGGGCCTGCTGCTCGCGCAGGAAGTCCGCTTCACGCCTTTCAGTCTTGGCGCGTTGCTCCGCCGCCTCGGCGGCCTGCCTCAACTCGTCGCACTCTTTGGCGGGATCAGGACACGGCGTGCGTGTGCGGGTCGAACCAACCTGGCCGGCCGTTTGGGCCATCACGGGACCTGCGGTTGCCGCTGCGACGGATTGTGGTGCCGACACGACGAGTTGCACCGTGAGCCGTTCGTAGTCTTGATTGCAGCGCTTGGGGCAACTCAGGCAGCGAACCACCACCTGACCGGAATCGTAGCGGCCCGCGGCGACCCCACGCAGGTCGACGAGCGCGTCGGTGGTGCGGGTCTCTCCCTCGCGGACGCCACTCAACTCCGAGGGACCAACCAGCTTCAGAAACGCTGTCGCCTGCCCCTCGATCGCGATCGAGAAGGTGTGCGAGCCGCGGCAGGATCGGTTCATCGCAGCGACCGTGGTCGGGTAGGTCTGCTCCGCTTCGAGCGTGCCGAGGTTCCAAATGCTGCCGTGTTGCCCCGCCGAGTCCTCGGCGCGCGATTGAAAACCAACCGTGGTTACGGTGAGGAGGGCCGTCACGACCAGCGCTGTGTAGATCGTTCGTTCGCTAAACATCGTTCGGCCCTCCTTGTTCGATTGCGGGTTAGAACCGGTAGTAGAGGTAAGTGCCTAGTTCGGTGTTGTCGCCATCGGTCGACAACGACACGCCACCGAATAACGGTGTGTGACCGAATCGCCGGTCGAGGCCACCGACGAAGCGAACACCGTCCTCCTTCATCTCGTTGGTGAAGTCGATCTGAAACATGCCTCCCTTCGAGAATTCCCCTTTGACTTGACCATCGAGTTTCAGTTCGGTGCTGTAGTACTCGAAACCGAACCACGCGTTCCCCTTGCCGCACGAGTGACCACCGACGAACTCGAGCTTGAGGTTGGTGTAGTCGATCTTCGCCGAGTCGCGCTCCAGCGTGCCCCCGCCGCCGATCGTGACGTGCGGCTCGCGATCTGCCTCGATGTCGTTGGCGCGCGAGTATTCGATTCCGGCACCGATGTACCAATTGTTGCCGAGCGTGTAGAGCGTCCCGCCCCCGATCCCCAGCAGCAATCCCTTGTCGTCGTAGCGGGTACTGTCTTCAGGGGACTCTTTGTTGTCGAACTTCACCTCGACGCCGATGTACCCGAGTTGACCGCTGATCCAAGGAGCGAAGTGCCCCTTCTCACCGAGCGCCTGGTCATCGCCGAAGCGCCACGTGGCGCCGATTCCGGCGCCCCACACATCGATGTCGTGATCGAACTTCTCGTTCAGTGCCTCCAGATCCCCGTCGGTCTCGCCGATCACGCTCCCGTCGAGCGTGAACTTGTCGAACGCCTTGGTCAGATCGGCGTCCTTCAGCCGGACGGTCCAAACCTCGCCGCCGACTCCCGGCGCGCCGTGCATCAGCGGCACTCCACCGGAAGGCATGCTGACCGCTGCGTTGGCCGTTCCCCCGCCCGGCACGACCACCGCGACCTGCTTGGTCTGTCCGTCTTGCTGCACGACAACCGTTGCGCTCCCTTCCTCGCCCGTCAGCGTCGCAACCCCTGCGCTGTCGGTGATCACGATCGCTCCGGGAACGCCCGTCGCCTTGGGAATGAGCCGGACCGACGCACCGGCGATCGGGTTGCCGGAGGCGTCGGTGACCGAGACCTGCACGTTGCCGGTGATCGCCCACGCGAGGCTTAGCGACAGCGCAGCGGTGAGTAGTGCGGAGATCATGGTTCGTCTAGGTTGCTGTCTGGCCTTCATGGTTTCTCCTCGTGAGTCCGGTCCGGTCGGAATCCCTCGGCCCCTTGGACCGGACACCCTGGGGCCCCTTGCCCCTTCACACCGACATGCGACAGCCGCCGGAAAAACGCGCCAAAAAAAACGTCTCGCCCTTAGAATCGCGGGGGAACAGGTGCTTGATCCCGTCGAGTACCTCCCGTGGGTGAGGTCTGGACGTGTGACCGACGAGTCGCGTGACGCTGACCTGTGGGATCGCGCCTTCGAGTTGTTCCACGAAGTGCTCGAGCGCTCCCCAGAGCAGCGCGACAACTGGATCATCTCCGCTGCCGCCGGCGACCAGAAGTTGCTGGCCGAAGTCCAGTCGCTCTTGCGCGCGCACGACGATCCCGCGGGACCGTTGGATACGTCCAAGCAACTCGATTCGATACTCGAGTTCGAGGCTGGTCCGAACCCTGGGGACCAAATCGGTCCGTATCTGTTGACGCGCCAGCTTGGAGAGGGCGGCATGGGGGTCGTATTCGCCGCGCAGCAGCAGGAGCCGCTAGTCCGCCAAGTCGCACTCAAGCTGATCAAGGCCGGGATGGACACGCGGGAGGTACTCGCTCGCTTCGAGCGCGAGCGTCACTCACTCTCGTTGATGGAACACCCGAACATCGCGCGCGTGCTCGACGCCGGCGCGACCACCGCGGGCCGCCCTTACTTCGTCATGGAACTGGTCGACGGTGCACCGATCACCCGCTGGTGCGACGAACGTCGACTCACCACTCGCGAACGTCTCGAACTGCTGATCCCGGTCTGCCGCGCGGTGCAGCACGCGCACCTCAAAGGCGTACTGCATCGCGATCTCAAGCCATCGAACATTCTCGTGGCGGAGTTTGAGGGACGACCGATCCCGAAGGTGATCGACTTTGGCGTGGCCAAGGCGGTTGCCGATGAGCAGGTGTCTGGCATGGGGCTGACGGCGCTTGGACGGGTGATCGGCACGCCCGAGTACATGAGCCCGGAGCAATACGATCCGCGCGGCAACCTCGACACCCGCAGTGACATCTACTCGCTGGGTGTCGTGCTCTACGAACTGCTGGCCGGTGTCCTTCCGTTCCCAACAGAGCGTTTGCGGCAAGCCAACGAGCAGGAGACGCAGAGGATCCTGCGCGAAGAAGACCCGCGCACTCCGAGCACACGAATTTCCAAGCGCGACACCGATGCAACCGCGATCGCCGCACGTCGCCGAACCGACCCAGTCTCGTTGCGCCGGCAGCTGCGCGGCGAGTTGGACTGGATCGTGATGAAAGCGCTCGAGAAAGACCCTGCGCGCCGTTACCAGACCGCGAGTGAACTGGCCGCTGATCTGGAACGATCGTTGAACGACCAACCGGTCAGCGCTGGGCCACCGAGTCGTGTCTACCGCGCGCAGGTCTTCATGCGCCGCAATCGATTCGCCGTCGGGTTGCTCGTGGCAGCGTTCTTGGTGCTGGCGGGCGTGGCCGTGATGGCGCAGGTTCAGGCGCAGCGAGTGCAGCGGCTGCTCGAAGAAACGGAGCGGCAGCGTGCCCGCGCGAGCACCGAACTGGAGCGGGCCGAGCAGGTCTCCTCGTTTCTCACCGAACTGTTCGCGGTACAGGACACGGTGGCGCAACGCGGCGAAACCGTTACGGCGCGCCAACTGCTCGACGAGCGCGCAGCAAGAGTCCGCCGTGAGTACGCCGACAAGCCGGAGTTGCGTGCCGACCTGCTCGAGACCCTGGCCGGTGCCTATCGCAACCTGGAACTGCTCGACACCGCCGAGTCGCAGCTGCAGGAAACGCTGGACATCCGCCGCGCGCAGTTCGGAGATGATCACCTGCAGACGGCGCGCAGCTGGCTGGCGCTCGGTTCGTTGCACTTGCAGCGCGGCCAGGTGAGGCAAGCCGAGCCGCTGCTGCGACGAGCGCATTCGATTCGACTGCGTGCCTTGGGAGAGCGTCATCCCGACACGCTCGAGGCGACACTCCGGCTCGCAACCAACGCGCGACTGGCCGGGGATCTTCTGCTCGCCGAAACACTGCTACGAGCCGCTTTGATGCCCGGTCCAGCGGAGACAGCCGGTGCCGCGTCGCAACTTACCGCTGGGCTGCGCTCCGAGTTGGGAACGGTGCTGCTTCGTCAAGGACGCTTTGCCGATGCCGAAGCGGTGTTCCAAACGGCGCTGCAGGCTCCTGACGGCGCAGCGGAAACAGTCGTGCGCGGCAACCTGCTCAACGCCTACGGAGCGATGCTGTTGGAGCGCCACGACTACTCGCGTGCTGAGTCGCTGTTGCGTGAGGCGCTGGCGTTGAGGCAGCGAATCCAAGGCCCGCGCAACTCGCGAGCACTCTCGACGTTGAGCAATCTCGCACTGCTGCTCCATCAGACGGGCCGGCTCGCCGAGGCGGTGAAGCTGTATCGCGAGGTACTGGAGCGCCGGCGCGAAATCTATGGCCCTAGGGATCGCAACGTCGCCTCGGCGCTGCACAACCTCGCGTTGGCAGAGTTCGACCTCGAGCACGTCGAGCAGTCGGAGCTGCTCGTACGCGAGGCGCTCTCGATCCAGACCGAGGCGGTCGGACCCAAACATCCCGATGTCGCTTTTCACCTCACGCTGCTTGGTGGAATCTTGCGTACCCGGGGCGAGTTGCCAGCGTCGGAGACCGCGCTGCGGGAGGCGATCGCCATTCGCCGCGCTGCGCTGCCCGCGCAACACCCTGATCTGGCGGCCTCACTCGTTTCTCTGACGCGACTGCTACTGGACGCTCATCGCCTCGGTGAAGCCGCGCAGGCGGCCGAGGAGGCGGTGACGATCCGTCGCGCGGCGCTGAAGCAGGGTGATCAACGCATCACCGAGGCCGAGGAGTTGCTCGCCGCTGCGCGCGCGACGCCGCGACGCCCCCCCGGCTCTGACTAGTCGACAGCCCACGGATCGCCTTTCATCGTGGACAGCCGTCAGCGGCTGAGCTCGCGATGCAACCAAGCACGGGCAGCGGTCCAAAGCCGATTCACCGAGCGCGGCGCCAGCGCCAGCGCGTCGGCGACCTCTTCGACAGACATCCCCGCGAAGTAGCGCAGCTTCACCACCCGCGCCATGGCGGCGTCACGCGCTTCGAGACGTGTCAGCGCTTCATCGAGCGCTAGCAGGTCCTCGGCCGCGGGGAGCGAGCGATCGACGGCCACCTCAGAAAGCGAGACCCGCTCCGCTCCGCCGCCCCGTTTGAGGCGCCGCACGCTACGCGCCCGCTCGATCAGGATCCGCCGCATCGCTTCGGCTGCCGCGCCGAAGAAGTGCGCGCGGTTCTCCCAGCGTGCAGCCTCGTCGCGCACCAGACGCAAATACGCCTCGTGCACCAATGCCGTCGGTTGCAGTGTCGACCCAGGACGCTCGCGCGACATCCGCGCGCTCGCGAGCCGCCTGAGTTCGCCGTAGACCAAAGGGATCAGTTGATCGACCGCCTGTTCGTTGCCGCGCCCGATCTCCAGCAGCAAGCGGGTCACATCCCCGGGTGCCTCGTCCGGCTGCGGAGGATCAGTGGCCACTCAGTACTCCCTCTTGCCGTGTTTGAACCTCGCCTGCAGGCGCAGCGACTCGATCCGGGTATCGATCAGCGTGCGACTCGAACAGGCTGAAACCATCGATCGGTTCCTCGGTGAACGAGACCCTACTGATTTCGCCCGACTCAACGATCTCGATGCTAACGCGGGCGGCCCCGCGCGGGATAGTCGAACGTGTCGTTCGAGTTTGCTTGCCGGCTCGCGATCGTGTCGGCTCTGAGTCCACGCGGCAAGCGCCCATAAATGGACGGACGTTCAGTCCGAGTCTTCCCAATACGCTCCGGGCTGGTAGGTTCCGAAGTACCACGTATTCCCTTCGGGATCCTTGGCCATGTAGCCACGCGAACCGTAGTCCTCGTCCTTCAACTCCATCGTGATTTCGGCACCCGCGGCCTTGGCGCGCGCGTAATGCTCGTCGGGGTTGTCGACACGCACACACAAACCTTGATTCACGCCGGCAAGATCGAGCGGACTCAAACAGCCGCGCTCCGGCCTGGCGGTCCCGACCATGATCACGCCGGGGCCGAGCGTCAATTCTGAGTGACGGATCGACCCATCGCCGTCCACGACGGCCATGCGTTTTTCGAAGCCGAAGGCGCGCGTGAGCCACTCGATGGCAGCGGCTGCATCGCGGTAGTAAAGGCTCGGAAAGATGTTGGGCAGTGAGTTGGTTAGCCGAGTCGACATAGAGATCTCCGATGGGCGACGTGATTGTTCGCTGCTACGCGCCGTTGTGAATCTCCAGCGCAGCACGCTCGCCCGATTCGAGCGCGCCTTGCATCCAACCGTGCCACGCCGAGGTGTGTTCACCGGCAAAGTGAATCCGGCCTTCAGCGGTGGCGGCGTGCGGCATGAGTGTGGTGACTTGATTCGGTGCGCAAAACGCGTGACCACCGCGCGCATACGGATCGGCATCCCACGCGTGCCCCGCGGCGCCTTCGGCTTCTTCGGCAACACCCGGCAGCACGGTGTCGAGATGACGAACGGCATAGTCGATGCGCTCGTCCGCGCTCATGGCGGCGATGCGCTCGGCAGCGGATTGACGGAAGTACGCGTGCACGATGCCGCGCGGGCCGGGCGCGTCGTGTGTGGTGTGCCATACCTCCGACGGTGTGTCGGTGAGGCCCCAGCCCGACAGCCCATCGTGTTGCCAGGGGCGTGAGTGCACCTGAACGGCGACACGGCTCAGCGACAAGTACGCCAGCTCACGAATCGCACGTTGCTTGCCGGCCGACAGCGCAGGGTCGATGTCGACGCTGCGCAGCACGGTAAACGGCAACGTCACCAGCATGCGATCGGCGGGGAATGTTTCGTAGCCGCCGGTGCGGCTAATGATGACGCGCACACCCTTGTCGTCTTGCTTGAGTCCCACCACGTGTGCGCCGTAGCGAATGCGATCGCGCAGTCCATCAGCAAACGCCAGCGGCAGCTTGTCGGTGCCGCCCACGATCTTTAGCCGCTGGGTGCCAGGCGGATCGAGCGCGATCTCGCGCAGCATCTCGAGCGTGGAGTAAAAGCCACCTTGTGGATCGCCGAAGCCCAAGTCGAGCGCGCGATCGGAACTTTCGGTCCAGCCTTGCAGCAGCATGTATTGACGAATCGTGAGTGCGTCGAAACTGGCCAGCGCTGCGGGTGGCCAATCGGCGCGCGTGACATCACCGGCTAGTTCCAGCAACACCTTTGCCGACTCGGCCACAATGCCGTCGTAGCCGAGCTTGAGTTCGCGTTCGGAAAACGACAGCGGATAGTGCGCGATGTCGGGCGACGTGCCGGTGGGGACACGCACGCTGACGCCGTCGATCAGATGGACGGCATCGCCCTTGGCTGGGAAGAACGGCACCAAGTTGAGGCCGAATCGTTTGCACCAGCGCAGCGTGCGATCGTGATTGCTAAACACACGCGCGGCACCGAGGTCGGCGTAGTGACCATCGGCAAACGGGTCGCGCACGGTCAGCACACGGCCGCCTGGCCGTGTGCGCGCTTCGAGCACCAACACTTCGTGACCCGCTTCGACCAGTTGGTGCGCCGCGACAAGTCCCGCCAACCCAGCGCCGACGATGATCACCCGCTTGGGCTTGCTGTCGTTGCGCGGCAGTGGCGTGGGGTTGACGGCGGACGAGGCAGCGGCGAGCGCGCTGAGTTGCAAAAACGATCGACGCGAGAGCGGGCGCGTCATAGCGGGCAAGCGGTGAGGTTCACGTACCCTCCGAAGTCACTTCGCGAAGCGAATGGCGGTCAGGCCGGCGGCGACATCGTAAACGAAGTGAAACGTCATTGCTGGATACCACGAGCCCTCGCGGTGGACTAGATGCAGGGCCAGAAATCCCCGCCGCGTGCTTGAGCTACGGCAATGTGACGGGTTGTCGAGTGGCAGTATCGTCTCTCCTGGCGAGCCAGTGATGAAGTGCCGTAGGCCACCAGTTCTGCGTATTGAGTCAAACAGTGTAACGGGGGAAGACGAATGCGCTGGATGATCATCGGGATACTGTTCGCCGCCACCGTGACGATCAAAGTGGGCCTGTTCGAACGCGCTCCCGTAGACCGTCGACTCGCCAGCGGAGCCGAAACACCTCAATTCGTGCTGACCTCCTTGACTGATGCCGTGTACGACACATCGACCCTCTACCGTGAGCATCGTGTCGTAGTACTACTCTTCTGGGCGACCTGGTGTGCACCGTGTAGAAGAGAACTAACAGCGTTTGGAGAACAGTATCGCGAGCTCGAACGCGGGGGCGTTCAGGTGCTGGCCATCAATGTAGGAGAGAGTCGGGATGACGTGAAGCGGTTCGCGTCGTCAACCGGTCTCGAGTTGCCTGTGCTACTCGACACCAACAAGCGCGTTTCCTGGCTCTATGGCGTACGCGCGATACCGCACAGCTATGTAGTCGTCGACGGGCGAGTCGCTATCTCGCAGATCGGATTCGATCCTGAACTCCCCAGCAGGGTGGCCACCGCGTGGGGAGCGGGCCGCAAGTGAGTTCGATTGCCGTTCAAACGGAGTATGTGAGCAAGACATACCGCTTCCTCACGCGGCACGAGGTGAGAGCGCTCGTCGATGTGGACCTAACGGTTCCTCGCGGTTCGGTTTTGGGGATTGTCGGACCTAACGGTGCAGGCAAGTCGACACTCCTGCGCATCTTGCTCGGACTCATCCATCCAGATCGGGGTACGGTTCGGCTCTTCGACCTCCGACCGAGCAACGTCTTTGCTAGAAAGCGAATCGGCTACCTCCCGGAGCTATTCTCCTTCCACGGAAGGATGAGCGGGCGCGAGGTGCTACTTCTGCTGGGCCGGTGTTCCGGCGTGGAAGAGCAGCCGCTGCGAAGCGCGATCACAGTCTGGGCTGAAAGACTCTGCGTCGAGAAGGTGCTCGACCGGCCCTTCGGGTCCTACTCGAATGGAACCAAGCGCCGGATCGGATTCGCACAGGCCGTGCTGGCTGATCCTGAAATTCTGATCCTAGATGAGCCAACGAGCGGGCTTGATCCAGAAGGCCGCGAAGTACTGTTCGAGTCCATCGCGCATCTGCACGCGCGAGGTTCGACCATTCTCATCAGTTCACATGTTCTGCCTGACATCGAGCGGGCCTGCGACCGGCTGGCAGTCATCAAGTCGGGTGCTGTGCTGCTCCAAGGCGAGATAGAGACGCTCGTCTCACTGCCGGATCGGCAGGAGTGGACACTCGTGCTGACGCAACCGGCGCAGGCTACCGCACTGACAAATGCAGGATTCGCGATCAGCGGGGGGGACAAGGGAGTGGTGGTTCTCGCTTGTCCGAACGATCGTCGCGAGCAACTCGACCGCCTGCTGCGTGAGCTTGGCATCGATGTCCTTTCGCAACGGCCGACGCGACGAAAACTCGAGGAACTCTACCTCGAGGCTGTGAGGCGCCAACCATGAAGGAAGCGTTCGTTATCGCGAGGTACTCCGCTCGCATGCTCGTGACGAAGGGCGCGATTGCACTGTTCTGTGTTGGCGGAGTGGTGGGGGTTTTTCCAAGCGCCAAACGGGCTGTGGAATTAGCGCTGGGCACTGGTGGTCATGGCGCAGCGCCGCTCGTTTCGGAGTGGCCGCGCATCATTCTTGGTGTCCAGGACTCGATGCAAATGCTTGCAGTTGCAACGGCGATGGTGTTGGGAATCAGAGCGTTCGTGTCGGAGTATCGCGCCAGCACTTTGGACCTGTTCCTTGCTAGGCCGATCTCACCGCAAGTGTTTTTTCTTGGAAAGACAATCGGGACGCTGTTCGTCATGGCGTGTGTTGGTGCTGCGACAGCGATTGTCGGACCAGCGCTTGTGATCGTGACTGGAACAGATGTCCCGCCCCTTTATTGGCTGAGTCTCCTTCAGCACATGAGTCTCGTCTGTCTCGTGACAGCAATCGCGTTGTCGGTGGGTGCTGCGCGCAGCGCCATCGTCGGGGCGTTCGCAATGTTGGGGATTTCTCTATCGCAGGCGCAGCTGCCGCAACTCATCGAAGCCAGTGGCGGACTTGCGGAGTGGGCTGCTGTTATTGGCAGCCTCGTGCTGCCTGCGTCCAACCAGCAAACGCCGTTCTTGAACGCACTTCACGGCTACTCTCTGAACCCCCGGTATGGACATCATGTCGCGGTCTGCGTCGAGAACATCCTCTACGCGGCGTTCGTGCTGATGCTCGGAGTCGAAGGGTTCAAGCGTCGCGCGACGAGCCGGCCAACGGACCAATAGGCACCGCCTTTATTCAGCAGGCTGGGTTCGGGTCGTGAAGATTGCATCCTCCGAAGTTACTTCGCGAAGCGAACGGCGTTCAGGCCAGCGGCGACATCGTAAACGAAGTGAAACGCCATCGCTGGATACAGCGACCCGGTGACGCGCACCAGCACGTGACACGCGACCGAGAATCCCGCCAAGAACAAGGCACGATGCAGACCTTGCCCGAAGTGCGCCATCACGAACGCCGCCACACAGATCGCGACCGTGATCCACCAAGTGACGGAAAGGTCGCCCGCCAACGGTTCAGTCCACGCGTCCGTGGCGCCGCCAAACCATCGTTGAAGCGCTGCCATGAGCAGGCACGGCATCACGCCGCGGTATGCGACTTTTTCCACGGTGCCGGCGGCGAAACTGATCAACGTCCACCAACCCATGTCGCGATACTCGCGTGGGCGTGCCGACAATAATCGCGCGCGCAACTCATCGCTGGTCGCGTTCCAGATGAGCCGCTGTAACACGAGCGCGACCGCGAGCATCGCGAGGACAACCAGCACAGTGCCCACACCGATATTGCCCACCGACCAAAGGTCGAGATAAGCCGCGCGCGCGATGAGCAAGGCGACCACCAGCAGGAACAGTTCCATGACCAGCACGGTGCGCCAGACCTGGGCACGCGGGGGAGATGGCGCACCGCTGCGGTGCCGTCGCACCGACTTGATCACCTGTGCCGGCAAGAAGGCGCCGAAGATCAACATGTAAAACAGGGTCAACAAGTCAATCTTCTGCACGTGGTCCTCCGGAAACGTCGGTCGCGCGAAACCCGCCAATCGCCACGTCTTTGGAGCGCCCGTATCAGATCAAATGCTGCCCTCCACTGGCAATCGCCTGGCGGGACAAAAGCAGGTGCCGCGGCCCCCGAAATCGTCGAGCACCGACCTAGAATACCGGCCGACGCGTGCGCGGGAGCGTGCGCCAAAGGAGGTGCCCGATGCCGTTTGGATCCCTGTGGCTGCCCGTGGTCGTCTCTGCGATCGCAGTGTTTCTGCTCAGCTCCGTGTTGCACATGGTGCTGAAGTACCACAAGGCCGACTACAAGAAGCTGACCAACGAGGACGCGATTCGCGAGGTCATGGGCAAGGCCAAACTCATGCCCGGTTTGTATGTCACGCCGTACTGCGACGATCACAAGCAAATGGCCGAACCAGCCTTCGTGGAGAAGCGCGAGAAGGGACCAGTCGGGTTTATTACCATCGCGCCCAACGGACAGTTCTCGATGGGCAAGCAGCTGTTCCTGTGGTTCTTGGTGGCGCTGCTTGTGAGCTTCCTGGCGTCGTACGTGGCGAGGCACTCGTTGCTGCCGACAACCGCTCCACGAGAAGCGATGCGTATCACGTCGGTCGTAGCCTTTGGTTGCTATGGCGTTTCGAGTTTGATCAACTCAGTCTGGATGATGCAGCCGTGGGGCAACACGGCGCGCTCGCTCTTTGACGCACTGGTCTACGCGATGGCAACCGGAGCAGCTTTCTACTTCTTGTGGCCGTCGGCTTAGTCGTTGCGGTGAGTGGCGGTTTCACAACGTGGGGTGCTGCGTCTTGTGGCGCAGCCCCTCGCTTGCTAGTGGCTTTTGGTTTCGCCGGTTATCAGTCGCGCGCCGCGACATCGATGCCGATCACCTCGCCCATGCGCACCTGCACATTCTTCTGCTGACTGACGATGTTGCGAATCGGAGCCGCGATATCGGCGGGCGATAAGCCGGCCGTCGCGACCTGATAGAGCAATGGCTGAAATACATGATGGTTGGTGCGGTCGATCAAGGTAATCGCTACCGGTGCGCGGCGCAGCGCACGCACCGCGGCCAAACCGCCGAATCCACCACCAATCACCACGACCTGAGGCATGACGGCGAGAGTATCCCCCGCCGCTTCTAGCGCTGTCGAGTCGTGGAGAGGTAGCGGCTGGTCAGGATCAGCAGATTCATGGCGGCAGATTGCTTGTAGAGCGAGAACGTCGCATCGCTCAAGGATGAGGCTTGTGCGCCGCGGCCTCCGCGATGCTGTCCAAGAACAACTGCTCGGCGCGCGCGACGTCACCTTCTGCAATCAGCACCTGCGCTCCTTGACCGAACTGCAGCGCAGGGTCGAGGCCGCCGCAGTCGTCGGAGTTGACCAGTGCGTCGATTCCGTTGGCGGTGAGCAGTTCGCCAACAATTTCTGCTTCGGGGCGGGAACTGAACTCTCGAAAGATGACGAGATTGTTCATGTCATGTCTCCTGGACCGCCGGCAGCATGAGCGCTTGCGCAGCTTCCTTCGATTCCGTGAACCATCCTCCGCTGCTATCGAGCGGCCAGGAGTCGCGCACGCAGGTCGTCGACCAAGCGCTTGCGGCTGCTCACCGGATACTCGATCGGCGAAAACGGCATCGACACTCTCTCGTACTCGACGATCAACTCGAGCAGTGTTGAGGTTTCGCCCAGCGTGAAGCTCGACTTGGCTCCGTTGTCGCTCAGTGCCGTGAGTTCCTCTTGCAGCACTTCCTTCTCGATGATCGCGTACTCGGAATCGGGACGCGCCACACACAACCCGAAGGTCCCACGCAGAAAGTGATCCCAGTACGAATCGAGCCGGGTACGCAGGCCGCTGGCGATTACCGAGCCATCGTCGTTGAAGCTGTCGTGCAGCCGCCACTTGCTTGAATCCAGTTCGGCGAGCGCGGCTTGGAGCTGTTTTTCGAAGTATTGCTTCAACCTCTCATAGGCGCTGTCTCGGCCGAGCTTGGCGACGACCTTCTGCGCACGCTTAACCCAGACGACGTGCGCGGGATGAAAGTAGCTGCCCGCTGTCGAGCCTGGAGCCGGCAGCTCGCCAAAGGCGTAGGAGCAAACCGTGGCCGGCGTGGACTCGGTGACGACGTACGAGGCTGCCGGAACCAACCGGTCGTCGATAAGCTCGGCAAGCTGATAGACGGAGCTGCCCCACGCCACGGCCAATTCGCTGGTGTTGTTGTAGTGCTTGGCCCGATAGGC
>JANNUT010000233.1:0-16588 GCA_031395565.1 Acidobacteriota bacterium
TGCTGATCCCGAAAATCGTTGACGGCCGGAACAAGGTGTTTTTCTTTTTTGCGTATGAGGGCATCAAGGACGCGCTGCCGGCGCCGGCGACGACAACCGTTCCGACGGTAGCGGAGAAGGGCGGGAATCTTTCGGCGTTGCTGAACGAGGGCGCGGCGTACCAGATTTTCGACCCGGCGACAGGCGTGGCGGAAGGCGCTCGCGTGCGGCGGCAGCCGTTTGCAAATAACATCATTCCGTCTAGCCGCATTTCGCCGATTGCGTTGAACTATCTGAAACTATACCCGGATCCTAATCAGCCGGGCCGCCCGGATGGTCAAGACAACTTCATTTCAATGACCAATGGCGAAAAGAATGACTTTTATAACTACCTGGGCCGGCTGGACTTGAACTTCTCCGACCGTCACAAGCTGTTTTTCAACGCCCGGCACTGATTCGAATTCGGCAGCCGCCTCTTCGAACTTGCCGGCGGCGTAAAACACCTTGCCCTTGTCGAAGTGGACGCGAAATGCATCGCCCGTGTTCTCGGCGAACGCGAACCCCGCGCCGAGCGTCACATCCAGCGTGGCAATCCGGATGACGTTCAACGTTGTGCCTCCGTCCGAAGCCAAAGGATGAGCGGTCCCCGGACATCCGCCCGGCCACCCAACCCAGCTTTCTACACGGCGGAGTTTGCCCGTGCCGCCGGTTGAGCGCTAGGGCCCCCGCCAGGAATGGGGGGCGGGACACGTAAAAACCAGCGACTTTGGGACCGCGCGGGCCAGGACGCGGCGTTACGGTGCTGTCCGTTGTGTCCGCTGCGAGCGGCGCTAGCGTTGCCGGAGGGCCGCGGGTTCGGGCGTCGCCCCTGACGCGCGCGCTCGTCAGCCTATGGAATTAACAATCTGTCATTCCTGCATGTCTCACGGGCTTTGACGTTCCGTCGGGGTGTGACTCTTCGGAACCGGCTTCGTGGCGCTCGCTATCCCACGCGCTTGGCGAGCTTCTTCATCCACTTGCGCAACAGCGGGTGCGCGCCAGGGAGATCCTCTGTGAGCGCGCTCACCTCCGAATCCAGGCCATCGAAAACTTGCGGGCTCGAAAACGATCGCAGCCGGCCCTTGGTCGCGCGAACGAGCGCACCGAGAGCAGTTTCGGTGCTCTCCGATTCGTAGTCGCGCTTGTAAGGGTTTCCGTCGGCAGCAGCGGCGCGCGACCAGTCGGCGCGAAGGCGTTCCAGCATCAGCGCGCGCGCTTCTTGCACGTCGTTGCGGTTGACTCGTGTGCCTTGCGCGAGTGTCAGCATGAAGTCCAGCAGGTCGGAGTTGCGCAGATCGGCCACGACCGGCGCGATCCCGATCTCGCGCACGTCGTCGAGTGTTTCGCCGCGAGCGATGGTGGCGGTCCAGCGAGCCTGCCCCGAAATCAGCGTCAGTGGACGCATCCCCTCGAACGTGATCGTCGATTGGCGTGAGCGCCCCGCGGCGATTACTCCAAGCTCGTCGCTCTGGATTGCGCGCGAGCCAGTTTGCGGCTCCACGCGCAAGGTACCAGGCACATCGCGCCGGCTCGTATTCGTTACAGCGAACGTCAATGTAACGCGACCCGCGAGCCGGTCGGCATCGATGGTCGGCTCGCCGTCGATCGCCAGCGGGCGTGACACGAAGAGCGGTGTGTCGACGTGTGCGTCGCCAATCGCGACGGTTACCGACAAGCCGGTGCGCGGTTTCACGCGATCGTCGATGCGCAGGACGAACGGTTGTTCAGCAGCCGCACGGCCGCGTCCGGAAAACTTGATGCTGGTCTGGACCGGTCCATCGAGTTCACGGCCCGACGCGCTCAACTGAAATGTACCGGCGCCGCCGCCGTAGTTGACCACCTCGGAATCGACAAACACACGCTCGCCGGGCTCGAACACGCCGTCGTCGCTCTCGTCGCTCAGCCGAACGCGCAGAACGTCAGGGTGCGGATGGCGCAACCAATCGTCGAAATGCGCGTCATAGGCGGAGTCGAATGCATGGGTGTACGCAAATGGAAAGGCGAGTAGGGCGCTTTCTCTCACGCCAATGTCGAACCCTTCGGCATACCCCTGTCGATAGGCCCACTCGGCTTGAACAGCAGCACCGTAGCGCCAGCCGTCGTCGAATCCGATGCGCCAACCGGCGTAGGTGGGGCGCAGATCGAGCGAACCGAGGGTCGCGAGGAATTGATCGAAGAACACCTGACGGAACTGCTCACGCTGCACGCTCGTGAATCGCGACCAGGGCGAGCCGGGGCGCTGACGGTCGCGCCAGTTGTCGTAGGCAATGGCGGGATCTTTCCAGCGCGCATCGTACGGCGACGCACCGCGATCGTTTCGTGCGAACAGTGAAGGGTTGATGTTCCAATCCTCCAGCGCGCGTCGCCCCTCGCGTGAAAGTCGCGGTGCCTTGCTGAATGGGTAAGTTTCAAACACCTGTTCGAGCACGGGAAGAACTGCCCACGGACCGGACAGCTCGCGCGCCGTCGCGATCGGCGGTGGTGCGTTGGTGTCGGTCCTATCACGTCGCGGTTCGCGCCCAATGTCCATGAATTGATCGCGAACGCGCGCCTCTGCATCACGATCTGCAATGTCTTTCGCAACTTCGTTGGCAAGCCCAGCACCAAGCACGCCGGCACGCAGATCGCGCCGGCCGTAGCGGCGACCTTCCTCACGATCCCATGCGCCTAGCCGGGAATCATCGAGCGCACTGGCGACGCCGCGCGCGAAACCAGCGCGCCAATACTGCCGCCAGCCGCGTTCACGCGCGGCTTCGATGGCCGCTTCCTCTCCGGCGCGCGCCGCCAAACTCTCGAGTTCATCGACCGAGGTGGCAGGGCGTCGTTCGGGCGACGCATTGGGTTGTGGGGTGTTTGCCGCGGGGGCGACTGTCATCTCGGAGGGGAGTTCCGGCGCTGCGGGGGCGCTGACCTCGCCCCGCGGAGGCGCCGCGTTTGGATCACGTTTCCAATCGAGTTCGACGCGGTCGCTTTCGCTGCTGGCGATCGGGCTCACGAGCAACGAGACAGACAGCGAGATGACAAGCGACAGGCCCGGCTTGGTGATCTTCATGACGCCCAGTTCCTCCACCCTAGAAGCTCAGGCCTGGTGCCGAGAAACGCAAACGCCCCACCCCCCCGGAGCCAACCCCGGGGAGGTGTCCACGAAATACCTCGCTCAGAGTGAGCGTCTTGCCACTACTGCCGCGGGAAGCTGTATTCCCCCGAGGGATCGGACTGCTTCATCGCCGTGACCTTGTCGCCCTCGACGACGAACTCGATCACCACGTCCGCGAACTCCTTGATGCGGAACTTGCGTGGCCGCCACGGGAGGATTTCGTTGAATGGCTGCCCCGGTGACACGATCCCGAGCTTCCCGTCCTCGTGCAGCTCCACATCCAGTTTCCCGCCCGTGGGAGTCGAGTACTCACCGACGTACATGCGCAGCGTCGCGGGGCTCGACAGCTCCGCCGGCACCCGCCGCGTAAACGTCACCTCCGCCTCGTCGAGCGACATCGTCGCGCGATCGATCTCGCCAGTCGGGCTGGTCATGAAGTTGATCGACCACTTGCCGTCGAGCTCGTCGTCGGGCGTGTCGAAGCGATCGTAGTGGAAGTGCTCGAGCGGCAGGCTGATGCGGTGCAACGCGAAGCTCAGCGCATCGGCCTTGCGCCCGATCGTTACCACGCCGTACGCGGGATGCTCGAACTCGCCGGTGTAGTCGTCGAGCGGATGCGAGGGCTTCGTGCCTGCGACACGCTCACCCCCGGCTTTCGTGCGCGCCAGCTTGCCCGCCTCCTTACCCTTGAGGCGGATGTCGAGCTGCCGTTGGCTCCACGGCGTGAGGCTCATGTCGAGCATCCGCTCGTAGACGTTGTAGGTGACGACGTTGTAGAGCGGCGCGCAGTGATCACCGATGACGAGCACGATCACGCCGATGCCGTCCTGTGGCATGACCGAAACCTGCGAGTGAAAGCCGTTGATGTCGCCGCCGTGATAGGCCAGCAAATGCCCTCGATAAGACCCTGTCCAGCGACCCATGCCGTAGGCGGCGTTGAGCAGTTCGCCCCAGCCGCGCGATTCGAGTGAGGCGTTCGGCATGGCAATGGTCGGCTGCAGCGTCGCTTGGATCGCGGAGGCCGGAAGAACCTGCTTGTCGCCGACCTTGCCCGAGCCCAAGAGTGCTGCGACCCACTTCGACATGTCTTCGAGATTGGACGTGATGGCGCCCGCAGGTCCCATCGCTTCTTCTTGCTGATAGTACGGTTCCTCGTACAACTCGAATGAGTCGCGCCGCTCGGTGTAAGGCACGCCGTGATCCGGCAGCTTCACCATCTCATCGATGGAAAACGTTGTGCTCGTCATCCCCAGTGGCCCGAAGATCCGCTCGCGTACGATTTGCTCCCAACTCCTGCCGGAAACCAGCTCGAGCGAGTAGCCTGCGCCGACATACATCATGTTGTTGTACAGAAACGTCGTGCGGAAAGGTTGCGACGGCTCGAGATACTTCAGCCGCTCGAAAAGTTCTCGCCGCGTGAAGTCCGACTTGTACCAGATGGTGTCGTGACGAGTGATACCGGTTCGATGCGACAGCATGTCCCGCAAGCTGACGTTGCGGTTCAGCTCGTCGTTGAAGAACTCGATCGACGGCACCTTCTGCCGGATCGGCTCGTCCCATGTGAGCTTCCCCTCATCGACCATCAGCCCCGCTGCAACCGCCGTGAACAGCTTGCTGTTCGACGCGATCGGCACCACCGTCGTGGGCGTGAACGGCAGCTTCTTCCCGACGTCGCGGTACCCATACCCCTTGGCGAAGACCAACTCACCGTTGACGACGACCCCCACGCCGATGCCAGGGACGTTCCACTCACGGACGACTTGCTCCATGTAGGCGTCCAGTCCACGCAGGCGTGCCGGAGTGACCGGCGGAGCGCTCCAAGCAACGGGCGCGGTGACGACGAACATCAGCATCGTGATCGCAACGATTCGCATCCTTCACCTTCCTGTCGAGAATTGGCGCGCGCTCGAAACAGTGCGGTCATGGTTCTTCGCAACATCGAGGCTGTTTGCAGGCAACCAGCGGCCCGTGTCGCGAAGCGCGCAGAGTATAGAAGGTCAGAGGAGGGAGGGGGATGACAATCCGGGCTTCTAAGCGCTGGTCGAGGTCGCGAGCGCACGCAGCACCTCGGCAGCCTATCCTTCGCGCGAAACAAAATCCCCCAAAACGCTAGCGATCAGGCTGCCGCGCGGCCGCAACCAAGGTGATCTTCACCTCTTTCGAGATTGCCGGTCCGAGCACGCGTCCGCCGACAACTCCGAAGTCGTAGCGGTTGATCGTGAAGGAGGTCTTGAACATATCGAAGGTTCCTTCCGCTTGAACGACGTGCCGCTCGCCGTAGACGACCCGCACGGTGAGCGGCTTGGACACTCCTTTGATCGTGAGAGTCCCGACGACATCGAGTTCGTTTACGCCGGCTGCTTTCACACGTTCGCTCACGAACCGCATTTCGGGAAATCGGGCCGCATCGAAGTACTCCTGCGCCCGCAGTGACTGATCACGCTTGGTCTCGCCGGTGTCGACAGTTACGATCCGCACCGTCCACTCGATGTGCGAGACCTCCGGACGCGTCGTGTTGTAAGCGACTACGCCCGAAAAGTCGAGGAACCGGCCTTCGACTTCCACAAATCCCCATTTCGTCACAACGAAAGAGACGCGGCTGTGCGCACGATCGATCGGCCAATGGTCGCCGCCGGCGCTGATGGGCGAGACAGTTGCACTCAATGCGAAGGCCAGTGCGAGGACTAAGCGCGGGGTTCGCTGGAACATGCAGCCTCCTGTGCGTGGTGTCGCTAGGAGGAAGCGTGGCGCAGAAAACCGTTAACGAGGAAACACGTCGCGCCAGTTTACCCACCAGTTCTTGAGCGGCGGCAGCGGCAGCGAGTCGTACCACTGCCAGAACAGCTGAGCGTCACCGTTGACGATGCGCTGGACCGCGTCGGGCGTGGGAGCGGGTTGAAGCTTGCTCGCGGTTTCGAGCAACGCTGTGCGGGTGTCGCGGTCGAGGCCGTCGATGCTGGAAAGAAGCAGGAGCGTGATCGCGTCACGCGGCCGTGCTTGTTGCGTGAGCGTGCGGATCGACGGCGAATCGACGAGCTCCGCATTCAACTCGAGTGCGCGCACGGCGCGCTTGAAGGTGTCGGCGGCATCGTCATAGACCGGCACTTGCGGCTCGCGACCCGCCGTCATGCTCGCGGACGCACCAGAAGGAATGAACGAGTTGCCGTGAGTGTTCACGAGGTTGACCCAGCCGGTATGCACTGTCAGGTGAGCAGCGCCGGCCTCGTCCACCGACAGCGAAAAGATGCAGCCAAGATCGATCACATCGCCGGCCGGCGTATGCACCTCGACACGCCCCGGCGGGGCCCAAACGCGAACATCGATCTCGCCGCGCGACAGCGTTAGACGATGGTGCGTTGGCCCCGTGGTGTTGAGTTCGAGCTGCGTGCCCGGCTTAGCGTCTAGCACACCGAGACGCGCAATCTCGACAGTCGCCGGTGCGTCGTCGACGCGCCAAGGCGAGCCAATCTCGAGACTGCCGCCACTGCTCACGCTCCAGGCACGATCCGTTGGCCAACTGAGCCGCCAGCTATGCAACGCCCCGAGGCCTGCGATCGCGATGACGGAGGCCGCGAGAGCCACGGCCGCGATTGTCGCCGGTCGCGAGAAGCGACGGCGGCGACGCGGCAGGTTGAGCGGATGCTGCTGCGGATGGAAGGCCAACGGTTCGAGACGCTGCTCGAGCGCTTCGATGTCGGGATCGACAGCACCGGAACGATCCCACAGGTAGTCGCTCATGCGTCGGCTCCCAGCGCGTTGCGCAGCAGTTTTAATCCGCGATGCAGGTTCACACGCACCGAGTCGGCCGTCAGACCGGTGACATCGGCGATTTCGGGGCCTGTGAGGCCTTGAACGAGCCGCAGCACGAGCGTCTCGCGGTAGGCCGCGGGCAGGGTCTGGATCACGGCGAGCACCTGCGCCGCCTCAGCCTTCGCGTGCGGCGAAGCCTCGCGGCTTTCGTAGTCGCGCAGTTCATCGGTCATGCGTTGCTTGGGCCGCACGCGGAATGTCTCGACGGCACGATTCCGTGCGATGGCCCCAATCCAGCCGGGAAACGCGGCCGGATCGCGCAGGGAATTCAGCCGCTCGAGCGCGAGGACAAACACGTCCTGCACCAAGTCGGCTGCTTCTTGTCGCGGCAACTGCGCCAGCAGAATCGCGTACACATAGCCACCGAAGCGCTCGTACAGCGCCCCGAAGGCGGCACGATCGCCGGCCTGCGCCGATTGAACCAACTCCACGATATTCAGAATGCGAACTCTCCGGTCAGCCGGCAGATCATGTCAAAAGGACGCGTGGCACGGGAGAGTGTTAACCGTGCAGGATGCGATTGCACAGGGTGTGGCCAGGCGGAAGGGAGCACTTCGGCCTGACGCATTTCGAACGCTCGTGTTTGTCAGCCAGTGCTCGCGTTTATGGACAGCGCCGGGTGTCGTCCATCAAAACCTGGTTGAGCAACTCGATGACCGCCTGCTCACGTGTCCGGCCGAAGGCGACCTCGTGCAGACTTCCGCGCCGCGCTTCGGCCACAAAACCAACCTGGCACTTCACCTCCCAGTCGTCGCACTCGAGTCGCCGCACCACCTCGCGCCAGTCTCGACCGGCATCGTGGTGGAGTCCGGCGATTACCTGCGCGACCGCCGAAGCGATTTCGCGATCATCCTCGCTGAGTGAGCCACGATCGATAGGATCGACGTCACTGAGCTTCCCGCTGGACATGATCCACCTCCAGGCCGTGCGGCCGCCGTCAGGCGCCGAACGCCTCCACGAGTTCTTTCTTGCTCTTGCCGAGCACGCCGTGCTTTTTTCCCACGCGCACGAACGCTTCGACACCACGGTCGAGATGCTCTCGTTCGTGCGCTGCCGAGACTTGGGTCCGGATTCGCGCCTGTCCCTTGGGCACCACCGGGAAGAAAAAGCCGACGACGTAGATTCCTTCGAGGAACAGATCGCGCGCCATTTCCTGCGCGAGCTGCGCGTTGTAGAGCATGACTGGAACGATCGGGCTCTGGCCCAGCTTGATGTCGAACCCGGCGGCGATGAGACAGCGACGCCAGTAGGCAGCGTTGGCCTCGAGCTTGTCGCGTCGCTCAGGAGAGCGGGTGACGATTTCGAGCACCTTGAGTGCACCGGCCACGACCGATGGCGCCACAGCATTGGAGAAAAGATACGGACGTGCGCGTTGGCGGCACAGTTCCACCAACTCCCGCCGTCCGCTCACGCAGCCGCCGGAAGCACCGCCCAACGCCTTGCCGAGTGTGGTGGTGATGATGTCGATGCTCCCTAACACGCCGCAGTGCTCATGCGTGCCGCGGCCGGTCGCGCCCATGAAGCCAGTCGCGTGCGAGTCGTCGACACACACCATCGCGTTGTAGCGATTGGCAAGCTCGACGATCTGTTCGAGCTTCGCTACGTCGCCATCCATCGAGAACACACCATCGGTGATCACCAGGCGAAATCGCTTGTCTTGGTGCTCGCGGAGTTTCTCCTCGAGGTGGTCCATGTCCGAGTGCTTGTAAGTGTCGGTTTGCGCCTTGGCCAGGCGCATGCCGTCGACGATCGATGCGTGCACCAGGCGATCGGCAATCATGATGTCCTGCTCGCCGAGCAACGCCTCGAACACTCCACCGTTTGCGTCCATGCAGGACGGAAACAGCAACGTATCCTCGGTGCCGAGAAACTCGGTGAGTTTCTGCTCGAGTTCGCGGTGCAGGTCCTGCGTGCCGCAGATGAAGCGCACCGATGACATCCCATAACCACGCCGATCCAACCCGGCGCGCGCCGCCGCCACCACCTCGGGGTGATTGGACAACCCGAGATAGTTGTTGGCGCAGAAGTTGATGACTGGGCGCGGCGGCGAGCCGGCGGGAAACTCGACGTCGATTTCTGGCTGTTGCGCGCCGTGGATGATTCGCTCCTGTTTGAATAGACCTGCAGTGCGAATCGACTCGAGTTCTTGCTCGTACCACTGCCTGACCTCTCGACCGTATGCCATCGTGCGCCTCCCTCAATGGCCCGCAGCTGTTTTCTGTACGTGGCGTTCCACCAACTCCGCGATCCGGTTGACTGTGTCGAACGCCGCGGGGGTCGCTTCTGCATCCGGGATCCGGATTTGATAGCGAGTCTCCAAGAAGCGTTTGAGCGAAACCATCGAGAACGAATCGACGATGCCGCCGGTGATCAACGCCGTATCCGTGTCGAGTGTGCGATCGTCTCCCTGCTCAAGGTACTCCTTGGCGACGTAATCAAGAATGCTCTGCCTGAGATCGTCCATCGGTTACTCCTTCTTTCGTCACTCATCCATTAGCGTGGAAAGGTCTCCGACCGGTTCTCCAAATTCTTGTGCGCGCAGCACTCGCCGCACGATCTTGCCGCTGCGCGTCTTGGGCAGCGACTCTACAAACTGGATCTCCTGCGGCATCGCGAGCGGGGAGAGCTTGCGGCGCAGCACGTTCATGATTTCGAGCTCGAGGTCGGCGGAGGGCATCTGCCCCGGCTTGAGCACGACGAATGCTTTGACCACCTCCATGTTGATCGGATCCGGCTTGGCGACCGCCGCCGACTCCGCAACCGCCGCGTGCTCGAGCAGCGCCGACTCGATCTCGAAAGGTCCGATCAAATGTCCCGCCGTGTTGATCACATCGTCGTCGCGCCCCACGAACCAGAAGTAGCCATCGGCATCGATCGACGCGCGATCGCCGCACACAAACCAGCCATTCACGAACTTCGTTTGGTAGGCGTTTGGGTTGTTCCAGTAGGCGCGCATCATTGATGGCCAGCCGGGCCGCAGTGCGATCAACCCGGTTCGCCCCGTCTCGCGCTGCGGTTCGTGCGTGATTGGATCGAGCACGGTGGCGGTGATCCCCGGGAACGGTTTCCCCATCGATCCGGGACACACCGGCATGCCGGGAAAGTTGGTGATCACGATGCAGCCGGTCTCGGTTTGCCAGTAGGTGTCGTGGAACGGCCGGCCGAAGACCCGCTGCGACCAAATCACTGCTTCGGGGTTGAGCGGCTCGCCGACGCTCGCGAGGTGACGCAGTGACGAAAGATCTTCCCGGCGCGCCGCCTCGTCACCTTCGCGCATCAGCAATCGAATTGCCGTGGGAGCGGAATACCAGACGGTCGCGCGGTGTTTCGCGAGGAAGCTGTACCAGCGCTCGGCATTGAATCCTGCATCGAGCACCAACTGCGTCACGCCGCAGGCCCATGGGCCGATGATTCCGTACGACGTTCCGGTGACCCAACCCGGATCGGCGTTACACCAGTAGCGATCGTCCGGTTGCAGGTCGAGCACCCACTTGGAGGTTAGGTACTGCGCCACCAACGAGCCGTGAACGTGCAACGCGCCCTTCGGCTGACCGGTGGTTCCAGAGGTGTAGTGCAGCACGGAAGGGGAGTCGGCGGTGGTCGGGTGCACATCGAACGTCGTCACCGGTGCGAGCGCATCGAGTTCGAGCGCGACCTCGCCCGGCTGCAGCGTTGCGCCCGCCGCATCGACCACGACGACGCGGGCGAGCGAGGGCAGCGTGGCGCGGGCGCGCCGGACTTTTGGCAGGTGCTTGCGCTGGGTGACGATCGTCGAGGTTCCGGCGTCTTTCAATCGCGTGTGTAGCGACTCTTCACCGAACGCGGAGAACAGCGGCTGAACAATCGCCCCGAGTTTCAGCACCGCGAGGAACCCGAAGTACAACTCTGGGACGCGGTCCATGAAGAGGCAGACACGATCTTCAGGCAGGACGCCCTGCGCGCGCAGGAACGCTGCGAACGTGTTCGTGAGCACTCGCAGATCGTCGTAGCTGTAACGGCGCTCTCGTCCCTGGTGGTCCTCCCAGATCAGGGCCAACACAGCACCACGCCCTAGCTCGGACTGCCGGTCGGCACAGTAGCTGCCGATATTGAGTGGTGCTCCTGGGGCGATGCCCAGTTCACGCTCGGCGATTTCCCAAGAAAAACCGGCTAGCCGCTTTTCGTATGTAGTCATCGCGCCAGTCATTGCGCTCATCGATTCCTCCTACGTGCTAAACGCCTTCGAGAATCACCGCTGCCACCGCCCACTCTCGCCGCTGATCCAACGACACTGAAATCGCGCGGACGCCCCGCGACTCTGCCTCGTGCGCCATGGCGTCGTGGAGCACGATTCGCGGCCGGGATTGACCCTGCTTTAGCACTTCGATTTGACGGAAGGCGCCGGTATTCGGTGCGCCGGTTCCGAGCGCCTTGAGGAAGGCTTCCTTGGCGGCGAACCGCACGGCGTACTGCTGCGCGGAGCGGATCAAAAGGTCGCACTCGGCGATCTCGCGCGCTGTGAAGAGGCTGTTTTTGAAGCCGACCGGATCCCTGGCGAGTTCGGAGCGAACACGCGGCACTGCGACGAGATCGACGCCCAAGCCGACGAGCATCTTGTCCTCTAGGGAGAGGCTAGTAGGGCTGCCACGGAGAGACTGACACCTCGGGCTGCACTTTTCGCTTGAGCAAAGGCAATCGGCGAGGGTGAGATCAGCGCGCCCGGCTCGATCGCAGCAACGCCCTTACAATGCGCGGATGCCCAAAGTCCTTCTGCTCCACACCGGTGGCACGCTCGGGATGCGGCCCCGGCAACCCGATCAGGCGCTCGCGCCGGACGAGTTCGGCCCGACGCTGCTCTCGCTTGTGCCGGAACTGCAAGAAATCGCCGATGTCGAAGCGCGCGTCTTGTGCAATCTCGACTCGTGCGACATTACCCCGTCGCACTGGAGTGTGTTCGCCGAGACGATCGCCGACGAAGTCGATAGCTACGACGGCATCGTGCTGACGCACGGCACCGATGCCATGGCGTACACCGCCTCGGCGTTGTCGTATGTGCTGCGCGATCTGCATCGGCCGGTGATTCTCACCGGCTCGCAGCGTCCGCTGGCCGAGCCGCGCAGCGATGCGCGCGGCAACTTGGTCGGTGCTGTCGAGTTGGCGACGCGCGACATCCCCGAGGTCGGGATTTACTTCGATGGCGTGCTGTTGCGCGGCAATCGCGCCACCAAGCAATCAAGTTTCAGGCTGGCGGCCTACCACTCACCCAATCTCACGCCGCTGGCAGAAGTCGGTACGGACGTGGTGGTCAACGATCACGTGCATCGCCCGCAGGGAACCTTTCGTTTGGAAGGGCAGTTCGATCGTAACGTCGCCTGCGTGCGCCTATTGCCGGGGCAATCGGCTGGCAGTCTCGCCGGCCTGCGCGGATCGGGCACGCGCGCGCTCTTGGTCGAAGCGTTCGGCGTGGGTAACTTGCCGGTGCGCGATCACGCGGTGGCCAACGCGCTGGCCGAGTTGGTTTCCGACGGCGTGTTGGTGGCGATCGGATCTCAAGTGCAACACGGGCGCGTCGATCTTGGACACTACGCGGGCGGACGGCTGGCGCGCGATGTCGGCGCCGTGGGGATCGAAGACATGACGCTGGAAGCGGCAACCGTGAAGTTGATGTACTTGCTGGGAACATTTCCTGACGTCGCTGACGTGAAGACGCGCCTCAACGTGCCGATCGCAGGCGAGATGACAGTTGGGGCCTAACGCAGAGAAACGCCCCGGGGGCGAATGCACCCCGGGACGCTTCTCATGGCGAACCGTTCAATCCAAAACGTGGATCTGCTTTTTCTCGCAGATTTCTTTCAGTGCTTTCGGCCAGACCGTAACGCTCACCTCACCCAAATGCGCCTTGTGCAACAGCAGCATTGTGGTGCGTGACTGACCAATGCCGCCGCCGATCGACAGCGGGATCTGGTCGTTCATGATCGCTTGGTGGTAGGGAAGCTTGAGGAAGTCGCTCTGGCCCGACAACTCGAGTTGCTTTACCAACGTTTCTTTGGTGACGCGAATGCCCATCGACGACAGTTCGTGACGTCGCTTGGTGATCGGGTTCCAGACCAGAATGTCGCCGTTGAGGCCGTGCATCTGGTGGCCGTCCTTCATGATCGTCGGTGTGACCCAGTCGTCGTAGTCGGCGGCGCGCATTTCATGCGGATAGCCATCCTTCAAGACCCAGCCAATTCCAATGATGAACACGGCTGGATAACGTTGCAGAACCTGCGTCTCGCGCTGTTTACGCGGCAGGTCGGGGAACATCGCGAGAATTTCTTCCGCATGCAGGAAGGTCAGCTCATTGGGGAGCTTGGGATAGCGCGGGTCGTTCAGTTGAGGGAACATCTCGTGCGCAAACGTCTCGGCGCCCTTGATCACCTTCCAGATTCGGCTCACGACGTCTTTGAGGAAATCGAGATTGCGCTGGTTGGGCGTCATGACGCGTTCCCAGTCCCACTGGTCGACGTACGCACTGTGGTCGTGATCGAGGAAGTAGTCTTTGCGTACGGCGCGCATGTCGGTGCTGATGCCTTCACCTGGATCGCAGCCGAACTGCTTGAGCGCCATTCTCTTCCACTTGGTCGCCGCTTGGACAACCTGGCAATCGAGGCGTTTTTCGAGACCCAAGCCGCACGGGAAATCGATCGGCGTGCGCGAACCGTCACGGTCGAGATAGTCGTTGACACCACTTTCTTTGGTGACGATCAACGGCACCTCGACATGAAACAGATTCAGCTCACGGCACAACCCATCCTCGATGAATCGCTTGAGGTGGAACAGCGCGCGCTGGGTTTCCTTCGGCGTGAGAATCGAGCGATAGCCGGTTGGCAGGATCTTGTCGACCTCGCCGTAGGTACTAATGCCCGGACCAGCCAGATCTGCTTCTTTGTTCGCCATAGTGTCTCGCTCCCGATCGCCCAATGACGTGGGGGTGGGTGCGCGCCCGGCGCCGCGGGTCACGCCGATTCGAAGGTCGAGATCGCCTTCAGAAAGGCCGGCGCGCCAGTAACCGGGAGCATTAGGCGGCCGCTGCGGTGAGCCAGCGCTTGACATCGGTTTCTTGCCGCCGAGTGGCTCCGGAAGGGTGTGCTACTCGTTTCCATCGAACGACACCTCGATGTCCGGCTAACCGCCGGAACGAGGTCCCGCAGGAGCGATCGGTACTTCGCCTTCAGCCGATGCGCCCAGCATGATCGTGTGATCCCACTCGAGTGCGCCGCGCAAAGTTTGGTACGGCACCCACCAGGCACCTGGGCTCGGGCCCGCGGCGCTGCCAGCGTCAGTCCAAAATCGGTCCGTCGGCTCGAAAGCTGGGTCAAGCAGCAACACGTAAAGGTCATCGCGCTCGTCGCGAAAGCCGATAAGCAAGACGGCACGCGGAGTCCCCAAGCGCGCACCGAGCAGAGCGATCACCGGGAACTTCCGCGTCAACTGCGCGCGCAACGCCCCGGGCGCTAACGCCAGCGATTCGGCATGACCGCTCATCGATGCGTTCGGATTGCCGTGCTGTCGATTCACGCGACGCGGGTAGTGCTCGATCATGGTTGTGAGTTCGGTCGGTGAACCCGAACCGAGTTCGCAGTTGCGGCAGAAATTTGCGCATGTCGAGCCGGCCTCGGCAGGCATCATTGCGGCGGCGATCCCGCATTGGTATTCCCGCGCACCGTCCCACGCGGGGATGCCGAAGTAGCGGAAGACCATTTCTCCGATGGCCTGCGCCTCCCATCCGTTGGCACGCGCGCGAATCGGGGTAATGGGCAGCGGGTCGGCGAACGATGCAGCGGTCGACGCAAACAAGACCACGGCGATCGGCAGAGAAAGCCGAAGAGTTCGAGAGTGACGCATGGCCCCTCCGTCCCCACGGAGGTGCTGATTTAGACGGGATGTCCGGTTGCCCCTCGTAGGGACGCCGTAAATATACGCTGCATGCGAGTCGGCTCCGGCTTGATCTCGGTTCGGTCGGGGCGAGTGGAAATCGAGTGGCTCGGTGGCAACGCAACCCTGCCCTTGCGGCTGGTATGGGTCGGGGGCGAAGGACTGTCTGTGTACCAAGAGCTTGGTCGACCGATACGTGGCAAAAATCAGCGGCCCGCTGCTCGATCGGATCGACCTGCACGTGCCGGTACCAGCACTCGCCGCGACCGATGTCTCACACGGCGCACAGCTCATCGATCACGCCTGTGCGTCAGGCTGGCGGCCGCCTCTGCATTCGAATTCTGCCAGGCTCGATGACTACAACAGGTGCACCTGGTGGCGTCAGCGTCAGGGAGCGGAGCGCTCGAACGATCGTCGACTTGAGTTCCACTATGGAAACCGACGTTGGAAGTCGTACGAGCACGAAACCCGGTGAATGCTGACCGGTCGAACTGGGCAACGACACCATTCCCACGTCGCGCGTTACGATGATCCGCTCGGTCTCGGACGCAAAAGCGCGGACCAACTCATCCGACTTGCCGTTCAAGTGGACATCCTGCACGTGCTCCGCATCAACCCCAGCCAGTCGTAGATCCGCAGCGAGTGAACGAGGGAGATCCTCATCCACCAGAAACCGAGACCACGGCGTCACCGGCGTCACCGGCTATCCGATAGCTCGGATCGTTTCATCACCGAGCCGGCTCGCCGCGTAAGCGAGCGCCGCCCGGATATCAGCCTCGCTGATCCCGTACTCCGCGCAGATCTGGCCCGCCGTGTCCCCCGCGGCCAGGTGGCCCACAACAACTTCCACTGGAACCCGGGTGCCTTTGATAACTGGTTTTCCTGACCGTACAGACTCGTCGATCACAATTCCGGGAGCGATCTCGGTAGCTGCCATGGTGCATCTCCTGCAGGCGAGAGGTGCGGACCCTGCGCATCTGCTGGCACAAGCTCCGGCGCCAATCTACGGCAATCGTCGCATCGCGCCAAGAGCAGCCGTGCAGTCGCCGCTGCCAACAACACCCAAGGCGCTCGCTATCAACACTTCGACTTCGATTCACTTGATCGCATCACGCGCACGATCGATTCACTCGACCCAATCGCCACCGGCTCGAAAGCCGATGACATCGTGACCGAGGCCAGCTTCGACACACTGGGCCGGATTCGCAGCGAGAGTTTCGGTAACGACGGCTCCGGCAATACACTGTGGCCCGTGACCTCGGGCTACAACACCACCGGCCAGCGCACTCACCTGACGTATCCAGGGCACGGCACCTGGCCCACCAAACGGCTCAAGTACACCTGGGACGACTACGGCCGCTTGAGCGCCGTCGTTGATCTAGCGGCCGATGGCATCACCGAAGTCGAGACCACCGCCAGCTACGCCTACTCGATGGGCAGCCGCCTGGTGCAAACCACGCGCGCCGATAACAGCAAGTGGAGCGCGCCCACCGCCACCGCCTGGGACGGCGCGGCACGACGCACGAATGCGAAGGTCCTCAACGCCGCGGACGCGGAGCTATTCGAAGAGAAGCTGTACTTCGACAAAAACGATCGCGTCACGCGGATCGACTGGCCGAAAGGCCGACTCAATTCCACGGAAACCGAAGCACAGATCTTCACCTACGATGAACTCTCCCGCCTGACCAACTTCGACCAAGGCCTGCTCGCCGGTACGACGATCACGACCCTGACCTCCGCGCACGACTGGAAACTCGACGAGCTCGG
>JANNUT010000234.1:0-22802 GCA_031395565.1 Acidobacteriota bacterium
TCAGCACCGAGAGCGATGTCGCGATTGGAGGGCAAGTCGGCGTGGGTGTAAAGCTCTCCGAGAAGTCGCGTTGGACTTTCGAGGCCACGGTTCAGTACCTGCAGACCCAGTTTGGCGACGAGACGCTCAAGATCGATGTCGACCCGATGATGCTGCGGGTTGGCTTTGGCCGGAGGTACTGAGGGGGTTTGCTCCTGAGTGAGAGGCCGTCGTCTCGGATGACGTTGAACCCGTGGGAAGAGGCGACGGTTTGCTGCCCTATTGGTAACCGTGACGTTGACCGGGACCATCAGAAGTAGGACAGTCTCATCGGTCCATCGATCGATTGCGAGTACCACCACGCGAGGTTGTGGCCGAATGCCGCCAGCCCGGCTGAGAAACCGTCTCGATGCCGCGCAAGCCCCAGTCCAAGTCACGTCATATTGGGCTTCCCCCAATCTTGTGGACACCCCAAACTGAGGGAATATGCACTGCAAAGGGAGTCCGGTCCGAAGCAGAGCGGGGGTACTCGTCAATGACATTGGCTGCACTGAGGGGTTCTTTGAAGGTTCTGGCCGCTCTCGTGTGCGGAACCCTCTTCATAACGACTTTCAGTTGTCGACACATCGACGTCGAGTATCCACCAGAGACGATGGCGCTTTTCAAGGCGGGTAAGATCGACGAAGCCTACGACTTGGGTGTTAGGCAGCTCACAAAACATCTTGGCGAGCCCTTCCCCGACTGGACGCTCACCGATCCCCAAGGGCGTCCGGTGAATCTCAAGCAGTTTCGAGGGAAGCGCGTGGCCTTGTTTTTTGCCGGCAGTGAGTGCCCTACGACGATGAAATACATTGCCTTTCTTGATGCTAACAATTGGAAATTCCCGGGCTACGATGCGGAGCAAATCATCGTGGGCGTCTTCCAAATAAAAAATAGCCTTGTCACAAACATGATGTTGAATGACGGACGGACGGTGCTTCAAGGACGGATGCCATTTCCTGGTTTTGCTGGGTACTACGTCGCGCAGTCTGTTGTGTTCTTCATCGGCCCGGACGGTGTTCTTGACGGTTTCCAGGACTACCCCAACACCGGGCTCAAGACAACCTTACGGGAGGGGCTACGATGAAACGCGTTACGCTGGCCCACCCACCAGGAATGGAGATCCAAAGTGGCTCGAACAATGGGGCGGAGCCGTCAGGCCGAGTTCCGCTTTCGTCAACGCCATAGCCGTTTGTCGTCACCGGCGGAGGCTCCGCCCGACGAAACGTGACCGCGATTCCGGAAGGCAGTTCATTTCAACCGCCGCGATCAAATTCAAAGTCACTCACCATACGTAGGACGCGTCGCTTCGAAGACGACTCCCGCAGCGCCCGTCGGTCTGCGTTACTCTGCCGCCATTCACGAAGCCACGCTAAAGACGACTATCCGCCTCATAAAATGCGGTCTCCGAGAACCCCGGGCGGTTCAATGTCGACAAATGCGCGGCTCGAAAGGTGAGTGTGGCGCACTGCATGCGCATCCGCGCCCTCAACTTCCTGCACCTGGGATACATCGACTACGAATGACTCAAAGGCACGCACTACTCAGCGCGCCGCGAAGCACCGCGCGATAAACTCCGCGTTCCGCAGCACTCCAGTCAACCTAAGGAATTCGGATATGACGGCCAAGAAAAAAGCCAAGAAGCCGTCATCCAAGGTCGGCAGTGAAGCCCCCCTTCCGCGCGACTATTCGGAGTGGCTGTCCAGTCTCGAATCCCTTATCTCCAGCGCAAGACAGCGCGCGACGGTTGCCGTCAATCACGAGCTGGTCCGTCTTTATCACCACATCGGCTCTCAGATCCTCGAACGGCAGACCCGCCAGGGTTGGGGAGCCAAAGTGATCGACCGGGTGTCTGCAGACCTTCGCGCGGCATTCCCCGAGATGAGGGGGTTTTCGAGCCGTAACCTCAAGTACATGAAGGCTTTCGCTCAAGCGTGTCCCGCGGGGCTAATCGGGCAGCAGCCTGCTGCCCAATTGCCCTGGTTCCACATCGTCACGCTCCTCACCAAGGTCTCGGTGGAGGCAGAACGCGAATGGTATGCGGCGCAAATCACCCAGCACGGTTGGTCGCGAACCACGCTGGATATCCACATCACGAACAAACTACATCTGCGTCAGGGCGTCGCAGTCACCAACTTCGAGCGCCAACTCCCTTCGCCGCACGCGCGACTCGCCATCGAGTCATTGAAGGACCCATACCTGTTCGATTTTCTAGGCCTCGGTGACGAGGCCCACGAACGTGACATCGAAAACGCCCTCGTTCGTCACATCACCCGTTTTCTCCTGGAACTCGGCGCGGGTTTCGCATTCGTTGGGCGACAGTTTCGACTCGAAGTGAATCACGATGAGTTCTTCATCGACTTGCTCTTCTACCACACGCGCTTGAAATGCTACGTGGTAGTAGAACTCAAGGGTTCGGCCTTCAAACCCGAACACGCCGGTCAACTGAACTTCTATCTCGCGGCGGTGGATGCTCAGATCAAAGCGCCCGACGACACACCCACCATCGGCCTCTTGCTTTGCAAGACCAAGAATCGCTTGGTTGCCGAGTACTCACTTTCGGGGGTCAGCAAGCCGATTGGCGTGGCGGAGTATCAACTGGTACGGGCACTTCCCGAGCCGCTCGATACCAATCTGCCTAGCATCGAGGAAATTGAGGCAGCACTCAGCGTACAGGCCAGTGAACCGTGAATCGGGCAACATCGGGACACGCCGAGTCGAGCCGCACGCTCGCAGGCCAAGTTTCCAAGCCCAGACCAGCGGGTCTGGCTGTTTCGAAGTTGGTGGAGTGGTGGCACCCGTGCGCGAAGAATTCACACTTTCGATACGTGCGCCTGGTTTCTCGCAGGCGACCATCCAGGTCCATAGTCTTCAAGACAACTCTGTGTTGGTCACCTTGGCGCCCGCAGCCACATCGCAAAGCAGCACTGCCACGGAGATGAACGCTCGACAGATCAAGGAGATCTTCACGACACGCTGCAGTCCGGGTGCAGGCAGCGCCAAGCTTGGTTCAGCTTTCGCAATGCCATTCACCTTGGGAGCTAATTACCACTTCCTCAAGCGCGGTAGCCGCGTTGACGTCTACCTCGGCCCTTCGATCGGTTGGGTGCTGTGGGGTGACTTGCGTTTGGAGGATGATCAAACTGCCAGCACCGAGAGCGATGTCGCGATCGGGGGGCAAGTGGGCGTGGGCGTGAAGCTCTCCGAGAAGTCGCGTTGGACTTTCGAGGCCACGGTTCAGTATCTGCAAACCCAGTTTGGCGACGAGACGCTCAAGATCGATGTCGACCCGATGATGCTGCGGGTTGGCTTTGGCCGGAGGTACTGAGGGGGTTTGCTCCTGAGTGAAAGGCCGTCGTCTCGGATGACGTTGAACCCGTGGGAAGAGGCGATGGATTGCAGTCATCGTTGTAGCCGCCCCACCGAACAGGACAACCAAAAACAGAACAGCCTCGCCGATGCCGCGAAAGTCACCGTCCAAGTCGCGCCATGTCGCGGCCCGCGGTCGGGTCCGGCCGCACGATCCAGTCGAGTTGATTCGCTGGCTGGCCTACTCGCAGCCAGATCCACGCAAAGCATTGGCCGAGGTAAACGCTGCGTGGAGATGCTCGCAAAGGATCCTCGCGCGGAGAATATCTATCCCGAGAACGTGCGAGTGGTGTTGAGGGAAACGAAGATGCCATGGTCGTGAGAGTACGAATGGTTGGTTGCGGCGAGGCCGAAGCGGTCCTGCTCACGAGATGCACGCTGCGGATGCCCGACATCAGAGCGCGAGAAATCTCCTCTTGACTATTGTATCCCGCAGGATACATTCTAGAAATGCGCACTCTGACAACAGAGATCTATCGAGACTGGATCAACGCGCTGCGCGATCGCGCTGGACGCGCCCGAATCCAGGTTCGAGTCGACAGGCTTGCGCACGGCAACCCTGGGCGGCATCGGGTACTCACGGACGGTGTGTGCGAACTCAAGATCGACTTTGGGCCCGGGTATCGCGTGTACTACACCGAGCGAGATGGCGTCTTGATTGTGCTCCTCGCTGGTGGAGACAAGTCCTCGCAGCGAAAGGACATCCAGACCGCAATCGCGCTTGCGAAGAATCTCTAGGAGCAGCTATGGCAACGGCATCGCGTAAGAAGGTCCGCAAGACCAAGACAGTTCGCTACGACGTCGCTGCGCAACTGCGTTCACCCGAGGAAATGGCGGCGTACCTTGACGCTTGGCTCGCTGAAGCACCCGACGACGTGTCCGGCATCGCGCGCGCGATTGGCGACATCGCTCGAGCCAAAGGCATGACACAGGTTGCCAAGGACGCAGGATTGAGCCGTGAGAGTCTTTACAAAGCACTCGGCGAGAACGGCAATCCTAGTCTCGCTACGGTTCTGAAGGTCATCAAGGCGTTGGGGGTTCGATTGCACGCTCAACCAGCGTAGGTGCCCGTTGGTCGCGAATAAGAGTCAGAGTGATACAACGGCGATTTGGTCGGCGACGCGAGCCAGACTGATTGCGATGGTGACGGCGTGGGGGGATTCATCCGACTATCGTTTCAATCAGCGCACCCAGGGCAAGCCTCCGGAGGTTTTGACCGTCCACGCAAGCGGCGGAGCCGTGACTACGTTCACCTGGACAGCGCTACTGTCTGCGGGCCGATACGACGTTGAACGCGGACTCGTCTCCGCCCTGATTCAGGGCAGCTTCGGGAGCTGCCAAAACGGCCGTGATCCGGACCGCGCGGACACCACATTCGTTGAGCCTGCGTTGCCGCCAATCGGGGCTGCATTCATTTTTCTGTTCCGCGGAGTCGACGATGGCTGTGGTGGCAAGGGGTCGTGGGGCAATCGAAGCGATGGCGTAGAAAGAGGCGACGGTTTGCTGCCCTGTTAGTAACCGTAACATCGACCAGAACCATCAAGATCAGGACAGCGTCATCGGTCCCTCGATCGATCGCGAGTGCCGCAAGGCGTGCGTGGTTGTTGCGGAAAGCCGCCAACCAGCCTGAGAATCGTCGCCGATGCCGCGGAAGTCCCCGTCCAAGTCACGTCATGTCGCCGCCCGCGGCCGGGTTCGGCCGCATGATCCATTCGAGTTGATTCGCTGGCTGGCGTATTCGCAGCCCGATCCACGCAAGGCGTTGGCCGAACTCGTACAAAACAGTCTCGACGCAGGAGCGTCGCGAGTTCGAATTCAGAGAGTTCGCGAGCGCGGTGTGGCCTGCCTGCGTGTTTGGGACGACGGTGAAGGCGTGATTCCGTCGCTCGATCGAATCGAGGCACTGCGGTTCATTGCCACCAACATTGGGCACTCACGCAAGCGAAATCTGTCGCCACAAGAGCGTCTGCAACTGATGACGCAGGGGCAATACGGCATCGGCCTGCTTGGTTTTTGGAGTTTGGGTGAAAGACTCGAAATGTGCAGCAGCGTTCCAAGTCAAGCGCCTCACAAGTTGGTGTTGCATCGCGACGATTCAAACTACGAGATAGAACCGTTGCGCGGGAAGCTCGATTTGGATCAGCGGTTCACTGAAATCATCATCGTTGGTGTTCATACGGCGGCGCAGAGCGCACTTGCCGGCCGGCGCGCGGCGGACTACTTGGCCGCTGAACTGCGCGGGCAGTTGTTGTCGCGAAGTGTCGAGGTAGTTTACGAAGACCGCATGGCGCGCGGCACGGCGCAGAAGTCAATCCCGATCCGGCCGGTACGGTTTGGCGGGGAAAGATTGGCGGGCTTCGATCTGATTCCGATCGAGAATCACGCACCAATTCGATTGGAGTTCTACATTGGGTCCTCCGCAGAAGATGGCGACGACGGGTCGCGCCTGGCGGTCTATGCGTCAGGAACGCTCGTCGCCGAGAGCTTCGACCAGTTGGGCGGGCTGGATCTCGATCACACGCCATGGACCGACGCCCGATTGCGCGGCTTCGTCGACTTTCCGGAGTTGACGGTCGCGCCTGGATCGCGGCGTGGAATCGTGAACGACGGACTCGCCGAGTGTTTCGCGCAGGCTCTGAAGTCGATCGAACCACAAGTGCAGGCTGCGCTCGACGCAATCGACGAGACGCGTGCGCGTGAGATCGATCGATCCCTGCTGCGCGACCTGCGGCGCGCGTTTCGCGAATTGCTGCGCGCCAAGCCACGCTACCAAATGCCGCATGCGCCAAGCGATGCCCGCGTGCCTGGCGCGCCTGCCGAATCAATTGCCGCCAACTCCGGCTCGCAGCCGGATGCCTACGCGGTTCCGCGAGACAGCGCAAGCTCCGAACAACGCCAAAAGCAGCCTGAAGAAGCCAGCTCGCCCTCACCGCAAAGCAGCCAACTCTCGCTCTTGCCTCCGGGACCGCTCCAGCAACTGCGCATCGTGCCGCAGCGTGCACGCCTGGCGTTTCATAGCTTGCGCGTGTTCAGGGTGGAAGCACTCGACGTGACCGGCCGCGCGTGTGCCGGAGCGGTTTCGATCACGTGGGTCTTGGACGGACTTCCCAGCTGCTCGTTGGAGGTCGAACATGGTGATCGCAATGCGACACTGCGGGTGGGGGATCAGTTCGCGTCGGGGTTGTTGCGTGCAACGGCGACACAAGCAGCCACCCGCATCGACGCTACGGCAGAAATCGAAATCGTCGATTCGATCGACCGTGCAACATCACTCGAGGGAATCCCAGCACCCGTGTTGATCGAGGATCGCCATGGCGCCTGGCGATCGCGTTGGAGCGAGGAGCGCTGGGAGGTCAACGCTGGGCACGCCGATCATCTTGCGAGCGCAAGCAAGCCGATGCTCCGGCTGCGCTACCTGGCGTCGCTGTTCGCGAAGGAAGTCGTGCTCAAATCTTCGGGCGACCCGCGATTGGAGCGGGCACTGGAGCAGTTGATCGAGGTCATCGCGTTCGCGGACCGGAGCTTGTCGCGATCGGCCAAGCGCGAGCGGTCATAGAACGGCGTACCGGTGAATGCCGATTGCGCTGAGCACTCGTGCCGTGCGACGAGGGCGGAGCTGGTCATAGCTCTCCATGTCGTCACGGGACGTCGGCGTGCTGGCGTGCGGTAACGCGACCGCATGACCTTCGTGAAACCGAGCGCTTTTTGCTTTGCGGGACTCCACGCGAAGCGTAGCATCCCGTTCAAGCAGGGTGGGCTGGACAGAACCAACCAGGAGTGCGCGATGATGCTTCTAAAGGCGTCGCCGGTTCCTTCGTTGCTGCCTACTGCCGCAGTCACCGAACCTCTCGTCGAGGGCGAACGGTCATCCGCCTCTACATCGCAAACCCTTTTCGTCGGCGCTGTCCGCTCCACAAAACTCTCATACGAAACGTGTTGGGGTGCTGCTCGTCTACCTTCGGGGGGACTAAAAAAGCAAGTTGCGTCGCGTGCCGCGTCATCGCATCCGCAGCCATCGCAATCGTCGGAATCTCCGGCTCATCGTGGGCCCAAGAAATCTCAGGCTCGATCACCGACCGGACATCCTTCGACCGCCAGCGGTGGTGAGCACGGCGCCAGCCTTTGGTGAGGCCTCTGCGTACTCAGGCTTTGAGAACAAAGAGAGCGTGGCTTTCTACAACGGGAATCTTCACGTTGCGCATCCGAGTAGCCCTTCTTTCCTGATCAACGGTGGTGGAGGATTCGGCCTGACCCGCGTGTTCGACAGCCAGTCGGTAATCGATGTCCAGATCGCAACCGGGACCACGGCAGGCGAGAGGAAGAGTCTTCTCCAGGGCGAGAGCTGGGTTGGCTACGGGTGGAAGGTGCATTTGGGACGCATCTACAAGATGGCGCGCTATAGCGAGGTCTCCTCGATCTGCGGCGACTACGGTGATCCCGGTGTCCAATGGTGCAACAAGGGTCGCGACTACTTCTTCGAGTCAGCGGACGGGTCCTCGACGAAGTTGAACTTGGACATCTATCGTGGCGGCGTGACCTGTATGAAAAACGGACAGAACTTGAGCCGTTCTCCCGGTCCCCCGTTGCGCGCCTTGTATTTCCGACCACCGTCCGAACCGGCAAGCGCGTGTGAGATGTCAGGTATGCGTCCGCCCTCGTGCGATTCGCGTACCGACGCGAACGCGCCCGAATGCATGAATTACGGCTCCTCGTGCGACGTGTCAGGAGACGGTACCGCGGACTACGAGGTAACAACACCTGACGGCACGTGGATGCGGCTGGAGAGAAAGGGCGCGGATACGTTGGTCCAACGCGGCTGGATCCGTAACTTCGATCGCGACGAATCGAGTTGCGGAAGAAAGCTCACGCGAGATCCCCCTGCGAAATTACAGAAGAGACGCTACGCTCACCGGCCGCGTGTCGGCAACCGCAACTGTAGTCGAACACGATGCATGATTCCCACCAAGGTGCTCAGCAGTGAAGGTAACGGTTGTCGAGCCGAGCGTGAAGAACTCCGGCGCATTGCTTGTGATTCGCGCCGTCGCGGTAGACCTGACGGGCGTGGTTCCTAGCGTGAAGAAATTTGGGTACCCGTTTGCCGTTCCACTGCATCCGCCACCGGCGACCGTGGCGCTTAGCAGCGCTTGGATCGCAGGGTCGGTCGCGCTTGTCCGACCCACTCCTGTGCACTGCACAGAGACGTCGGCGGGACAGTTGATGGCTTCATAGTGTTTCAACGACACGCGCTCAGTTAAGAACTTTGCGTGGTCCATTAGCAGCACATGCAGTTGACCGGTCACCGAGGGGGCACGTCCGTCGGAGAGGTCCCTTGCGCGCGGATCGCGATGCGCCCTTGCACCGAGGCCGCGGCGAGTGCGGCAAGCCACGACCCCTCTTCGGTCAGTGGGTCGGCGCCACAGGGATCATCATCGGGTCCAAGTCCGCGCTGATCGAGCACATCGCTGTGGAGGTGAATGTTGAGATTGAGCGCATCGCCGAAGCGCTGCAGGAAGGTGGCCTCAGCGCAGCGCGGCTTGGTAATTCCAAGCTCACGCCGTGCGCGGCGACATAAAGAACTGAACACTGCACGCATGAACTCAGCGAGCACGACCGCAATCAACCTAGCGTCAAAGGCCAGGCGATAGCGCAGTCCAAACGGCAATGTCGGCAGCCACTGACGAATCGACGTGCGACGCTGCGGAGACCTGCAGCGGACCGCTGCTCACTCCGGCCGAAATCACAGCGGTCAGCTTTCAACCGGATCATCAGACGTTGCGGTGGAGTTCGTTGGGCGCCGCGCATGATGTGCTGCTTGGACAGGTTGGCGATTGGCCCGTGGGTCAACCGGGTGAGCAGTGTTTGGCCCAAGGACTGCTTGCCAGCAGCTTGGTGGAAACCGCCGTTCCCAACCCAAGCCAAGCGTTTTGGTATTTGATCCGCGGTCGTGATTCCAGCGGACCAGGGCCTTACGGCAAGAGCAGCTCGGGGGTCGAGCGCACCAGCAACGTCTGCCCGTATGCGATGTCACACTCCACGACGACCTTGGACTATCGAAAGTCGCCCAGCGACCTCGATACGACGGGCGCGACCGAGATCCTCGATCGCGCCCATACCGAGTATGCTGTCCGCCCCTCACCGATGCGCCCCACTCCCACTCAGCACGCACGCCGCACACTCGATGGCGCGGTCTTGGTCTCGCTCGCTGAAGCACTCGCCGTTCCGACCGGGCTGATCTCGCTTTCGTTTCTGACCCGCACGTTGGGTAGTGACGATTACGGCCGCCTCACCTTGGCGGCGACGATCGTGATCTGGCTCGAATGGAGCCTCAGCGCGATGCTCAGTCGCGCCACGAATCGCCTCGTGGCCGAAACGGAGAGTTGGGAACCGATAGCGTCGGCGGCGCTGAGGCTGTACGTGTTGGCCGGCGCAGGAACCGGTTTGTTGTTGTGGTCGCTCGCCTCGCCGCTCGCCACATGGCTCCACGAACCACAGATCGGCCGCTACTTGCAGTGGTTTGCGCTGGAGCTTCCGCTGTTCTGCGCAGCGCAAGCACACATTCAGGTGCTGATCGCGCGCGGCCACTACCGGCGGCGAGCCTGGATCAGCGCTGCGCGTTGGTTGGCACGATTGGCGTTGCTGCTGGTCTTGGTAGGCTGTGGCTTTTCTGTCTTTGGCGCGATTGCGGCCAGCATCGGCACGGTGGTGGTCGAGCTGGTAATGGCGCGCCGTGTGGTTGCAATTCCGTGGGGATCGGGCGACCGATCGCTGACACGTCGACTGCTTCGCTATGCCACACCACTGTTGATCGCGGCACTCTGCGCGCGGTTGTTCAATCGCATTGACTTGATCGCCTTCAAGTCGTGGGGTGCGAGCGCCTCACAAGCCGGCGAGTACGCCATGGCACAAAACCTCGCCACCGTCCCCAGTCTGTTGGCGCTGGCCTGTGCGCCGTTGCTTCAATCGACGTTGGTACGCATGCAGCAGCATTCCAGCCTCGACGAGGCACGACAGCTGGCCAGCCACGCCTTGCGGCTGGCCTGCTTGTTGTTGCCGTTTGCGGCACTCGTCAGCGGTGCCGCTGGCGCCATCGCCATGCTGCTCTCCGGGCCCGGCTATGCAGGTGCGGCACCGGTGCTGGCGCGCTTGATACTGGCCTCGATCGCAGGCGTCGTCGTCGCAGTCTCGGCAGCGATCTTGGTTGGGTTTGACCAGCCACGTTGGACCGTCGCGATTGCGATGCCGATGCTGCTCGTTGCCGTGGTTTTGTTGGCGTGGATTGTTCCCGTGTACGGAGCGCGGGGTGCCGCCAGCGTCACGCTGGCGTGCGGTGCCCTCGCCGCTTCAGCCTCACTGGGTGTGGTGTCGTTCGGCTGCAAGGTGACGCTTCCTCTCCTCAGTCTGTTCCGCAGCGTCGTCGTGGCGATGGCAGCCTACGCGGCGGCAACGTTTATGGAACCACCGTGGCTGGTGCCGAAACTGGCGCTGCTGACACTCGCCATTCCGGTCACGTTGATACTGCTCGGCGAGTTTTCGCGGCAGGAGCTCGGATTGATCCGGACTGTCGGACGCAACCTGCTAACGCCGCACGATTCGTAGCTGCTTGTGTCTCGCAGATACCTGCGGATTCTGGCGTTCGATCAGCAAAGTTCCGGCTCGATCCCAAATCTCTGCGGTCAGCGCTCCACCCGGGCCCGCATCGACAAACTGCTGCATCACCTTTTGGTGGAGTGCGTGCTCGTCGATCGGACCGAGTGCCGGATCGATCACGATCGCAACGCGCACAGACCCTTCGGCGGAGATTTCTTCTCGAAACTGCCAATCGTCGGCCCCGCCTCCAGCACCGACAACAACATCGTTGATCAACCGCTCGAGCGCAGCGCCTACCACGTTCATCCCCTCGGCGGTGAACTTCAGGGCGCTGCGCACCGACGCTACGTGCGCGGTCATCCCGATCTGACCAAGCCAACAGGCACACGCCTTGTGACGCAGCACCGCTTGATCACCGATGTCGACGTTGAGCAGCACCTTGCTGGCATGTGGAGAAAGCGTTGTGACCAGCAACCGGCCCTCGAACTCGATCACCGCTATCCGATCCTGATAGATGTGCATTTCGTCGGTCGTGTCGCGGTACGGGCAAGAAGCACCGATCAACCCCGCTTCGGTCGCAGAGTAGCGAGAGAACACGTTGGCACCACTGGCCTCGATCACCGCACGGCGTGAATCGAGCAACGGTTCGCCGCCCGACAACATCGTGCAACCATCGAGTCGCCAGCCTCGGTCGATTGCCGCGCGCGCCACGCGCACCGCCGAGCTGGCGTAGGTGCGTAAAACACATGGCGCATGCCGCACGACGGCCCGCGCGACCGTAGCGGCCGCGTCAAAGTCGATAAACTCCGGCGCCGGAAGTGGGTGCCCCAACCAGCGGCAGGCCGACAACAGATAGCGATTTCCGAGCCGCTGTGTCGACCACCGCGGCAGGCGACTCAAATCGACCGGTGAGAACCACTGCGCTGGCGGGTGGCGCCACTTGAGACTCATCAACGCGTACTGCATTCCAGCAATCGACGGCAACGGCGGTAACCACAAGATCAGTGCCTTCGAGTCGAGTTGGTGCAACTGCCAAAGCACGGACTCCGAGACCGCGTGCTCGGTGATCAGCGGCCAGTTGTACCCGACCCGTGTGCCTCGTGCGCGACTGCCGCTAGTGCTGCTATCCAGCGATCCGCGACGGTGTTGAGGGTGATCGAAGTCGCGCTCGGACGTAGGCCGCACCAGGGATCCCCGCTCGATCGATTGCAAGCCCTTGAACTCCTCGAGCGAGATCCTCACCCCCTGTTCGGCCAAGCGACGGAGCGTCGTCTCGATCCCGTCGCTGTTCACGCGTCGTTGCAGCTCAGCTCGGTCGCAGCCGGCCTGCCGCAGCAGCGGCAGATACGGACTCGCCTCGAAGTCGTAGATCGACGCCCCGACCGCGGTGAGAAATCGCTGATCGCGTTGACGCATCCGCTGCGCCACGATCGCCTTGGCCTGCGATGGGTCGAGCGGTCGACGCAGAAACGCTGGCAACCCCGCAGCCACGCGGAACGATCGAAACAGCGACGCGATCGACCCGTCGCTCACGGCTCGTGCTCAGGTCGATAGAGCGCTTGCGTCTTGGTGTAGAACTCACGATTGCTGTCGCCGTGTTCCGGCGGGCCGACACCCGATCCCTTCCAGCCTCCAAACGGAGCTGCGGCATCGGCATCGGCGGTCGCCCGATCGAACTTGAGAATCCCGGCCTGCGCCTGATCCAGAAACTGCTGCCGATGCGCGGGAGAGTCACTGAACAACGCGGCCACGAGTCCCTGCGACACCGCATTGCTGAGCGCGATCGCTTGGTCGAACGATTCGGCGACTTGCACCACCAAGACGGGGCCGAAGGTCTCGTGCTGCACGATCGCGCACAGCGGATCGTCGGCTCGCACCAACACAGGTGGATGAAACGACGGGTGCGACCACTCCGCTCCACGCCAGAGTACTGGTTCGCTCTCGATGGCGGCCGCCACTCGCTGTTGAGCCGCCTGAGAAACGAGTGGCCCCACGACCGTCCGCTCGTCCAGTGGATCACCGCAGACCAGTGCACTCGCCGCACGCCGCAGTTGATCAATCAACGGGTCGGCAACGTGCAGCGGCACGATCACGCGGCGCGTGGCGGTACATCGCTGCCCTGCGAAGCCGAACGCCCCCTCGACGACGCGTTCAGCCGCGCGCTCCGAATCGGTGTCTGACCAAACGATCGCCGCATTGTTGCCGCCCAACTCGGCCTGCAGTGGCAGGTTCCGTCGCGCGCACAACTCTTGGATCGCATACCCAGCCGCCGGCGATCCGGTGAGCGATACCGCATCGATCTCACCCTTCGCAACCAGCCACTGCGCCACGGTCGAATCTCCAGGTAGCCATTGCACCAAACCAGCAGGGAACTCGGCCGTCGCGAGGATTCCCATCAATCGCGCGGCCACCTCGCGAGCCAGGGGAGAAGACTTCCAAACCACCGCGTTGCCGTACATCAACGCGGGGGCCAACTTTCCAAGCGGAATCGCCAGCGGGTTGTTCCACGGCGTGATGATCGAGATCACACCGACCGGACATTGACGACGTGCGGAAAGCGGGCCGCACGCGATTGGCAGCGACCCATCGTCGCGACGCGCCGCCGCCGCAACGAGCTCCGCGGCACGCACGACCTCGGCGTGCGCATACCGCAGCGGCTTTCCCACCTCGCGGGCCATCTCGACGGCCAACGAGTGCGCGTCGGCCGTCAACTGAGCGGCCACACGCAGCAGTCGCGAGGCGCGCTCATCGAGCGCGACCCTTTGCCAGGCACGTTGCGCCTCACGCGCACCCTCACACGCTTTTGCGACGTCGCGTAACAGCGACGTACCTGACGTCGGCTCCAGCGCGACATCGGTGCTGTCGCAAAGCCTACTGACGGCAACAAAACCGATGTCCCGTTCGGAGAGGTAACGCTTGCTGATCGCGGCGTGGATCGGGTCATCGCTCCCCACGGCATCGTCGGCGATCAGCACAGTCAGTCCGCGTTGGTACGCGTCTAACGCGGTCATCCGAATGCAGGCATGTAGCTGTACTCCGGCGAGCCACACACTGTCGCAACCGAGTTTCGTAAGCAGGCTCTGCAACTGAGGATCAACGAAAGGGCTGAACCCCGACTTGTGAATCAGGTGTTCGCCAGCAATGGGCTGAAGCGCTTGGGGTGTCGCGTGCCCCTCGGTTCCCGCTTCGCAGCGCCAGATCCCGTTTCGCTTCCAGTGCGGCATTCTTCGATCGTCGCGGCGACTGACGGTGGTCCAAACGTGGATTGCCGGAACCCCGCGACGGCGACAGTGCGTGAGCAGCGTCGCCGCCTTCCTGACGACCTCCTGAGCGGACGGTTGAACGCCGATACCAAGAAAGTCGGCTTGCAGGTCGACCAGCAGGAGCGCTGGCCTCATTCGAGTTCGCGTTCTCGCGCCAGCGTGATCACCGCTTCGGCCACGCGTTCGGCGAGCGCGCGCGTACCCACCAGCCGACAACCCGGCTCGGCGATATCCGCGGTGCGCCAACCCGCTTCGAGCACCGCGCACACCGCACGTTCGATCGTCGCTGCCGCTCGAGTCAGCGCAAAACTCTCGCGCAGCAACAAGGCCAGCGAGTCGATTTGCCCCAGAGGGTTGGCGCGATCACTGGCGGTCAAATCATGCGCCGCTCCGTGATTGGTTTGATAGACCGCTGCCGAGGTAGTCGCGAAGTTGCCAGAGAAGGTCAGGCCACGAGACCCAGTGAGTATTCCACCCAGATCGATCAAGAGATCGCCAAACATGTTGGGCGCCACCAACACATCGAGTTCACTCGGACTCTGCAACATGCGGTAGACCGCGTAGTCGACATTCAAGAACGACAGCTCTATTTCGCGCTGTCGGGCGATGGCGGTCGCGCACTCGCGCCACAAGTCGCTGACCGTAGGGATGCCGCCGTCCTTGACCACCACCGTCAGCCGGCGTTGCCGTCGCTCGGCGATGCGTGCCGCCACATCGACAATGCGCAGCACCTCGCTTTCGGCGTAGGAAAACGAATGGTGCGCCACGCGCCCGCGCTCAGGGCACGTTTCCGCGTGCCAGGTCCCTTGATAGATCCCGGCGGCATTGTCACGCACCACCATGCAATCGACACCGTGAAGGTACTCGGGCTTGAGTCGATTGGCGGGCCAGAGTTGTCGACGAGGTATCAGTGGGCTGAGCTTGCAAAAGAGATCGAATCGACGCCGCAAGTCGTAGACAAAACGACCACCGGCCGGACCACACAAGACGGCACCGCCCCTCGCAAACAGTCCTTCACAGAACTCGATGGCATCGGCTCGCAAGGCCTGACCCTGGTGTTTGTCGGCGTCGCCGACGGCTGGCCCCGTTTCGATAGCAAACCGTAGGCGTGATTCCGATTCGAGCGCTTGCAGCACGAGGAGCGCCGCACTCACCACCTCCGGACCGATCCCTTCTCCGCTGAGAACGCCGAGCAGGTACTTTCCGTCGGGGGGCTCAGCAGGCTCCGGCCGGCCCGCGATGCAGGTGCTCCAGCGAGGTTGAACCCCCGTCGATCGGTCTTCTCGCAGCATCAGGGCGCGATTGTAACCGCGCGTCGCAGGAGCGTGAAGCCGGAACAACGATCCGACTCTGCGACTACTTGCGCGGCGGGCGAGAGCGCCTTGCCTTCGGCGACGTCTCAGGGGTGGAGGCAAACCATGACCCTGCTCGCGTTGAGCGCTCCGCTGTCCCACGCTCAAACCATCCGCGACGACGCCACCGGAGTCACGACCTGGCGGTCTCTCGCAAACCTCGAAATGGACTGCGGTCGGTTGACTGCGAACACGATCAAGGCGATTAGTGTGGCGACCACCAAAAGTCGGATACGAGCCAATCGGCGGTCACGCTACTGCACTCGGAGCCACCGTTACCGTCAGGGGCAATCGCCTGTTGACCGGGTGACGCCATTGGAGCGTTGACCCGCATTCAATCCGCATTCGTTTTCGCTGCGAACCAAGTAGGCAAAGAGACTCGCTGGCACCGTCGGGTCGATCGCGGAGGGCGTTAACAGATTCTCTGCCGCACAGGCAGGGCTCGAGAAATCGGCAGCCGCTGAGCTTCGCAACACGTCGTAGAGCACGGTGTTACCGCCCGGCACCGTCGGCGGTTGCCAATTCAAGGATCGTTTGTCCGGAGCGATCGTCAGCGTGCGCGGATCGCCGGGCGGCGACCATAGCGTTGCGTCGAAGTCGGCGCAGTCGATCGCGTTGTCGCGGCCGTCGCCATCGGAGTCCACGTCAGCACCCTCGAACTGCACACGAAGTTGCACCGCCGCATCGGACGCTGCGGGTGGGTCCTCGCCGTACTGATGCACCACGACGAAAACGGGTCGACCAGCCGGAAGCGACAGATCCGGCACAACTGCTTGTTGCGATTCGCTGGTGCAGCCATCGTCGTCGCAAGCGCCAGCAAGCTGCGTCATCGCTCCCGAGCAGGTGTCGTCAGCCGAATTGTAGACAGCGACGACGGTATCGTTGACGGTAGTCGCGGTGCCCTGGTCGGCACAGGTGGAAAACGAGTAGCGCCCGGCAGTGTTGGGGACAAACCGATACCAGATGCTGCGCGAGACAGACACCTGACAACTGGGTGGTGGCGGATCGCCGGTTGTGGTGGCGTCGCGAATGTCATTCACCACATTCGAAAGAAACGGGAACGGCCCGCTCGACGGGATCGCGATCGCACCTGGGCACTGATCATTGGCGGGCGGACCGGCCGTCCTGTTGATCCGCAGTTGGACCGCGCGTTGGTCGCTTGCTAACGGATCAACTCCGAAGGTGTGCGCCACGATGAAGTAGTTGGTGTTGGCGTCGAGGGCGACGCTGGGGATCAGCGATTGATCAGCGGCTACCGTGCAGGTGTTGTCATCGCAGCCGCGCGTGACCTGGGTGAGTGAGCCAGAGCACAAATCGTTGGTCGAGCGAAAAACTGCGATAACGGTATCAGTGACCGTGGTGGCAGCGGCCAACGAACTGCATGTCGCGATCTCGTACGTTCCGGTTACGGTGGGGCGGAAGCGATACCAAACGCTTCGCGAGACGTTGGGCTGGCAGGTCGGCAATGCGGGGTCGCCCAGGATGGTTGCGCCCGAAACATCGGAAGTCGTTGGGCTGATCACCGGAAACGGGCCGCCGCCAATTGCCAGCGCACCCGAACACTGATCGTTGACCGGAGGGGGGCCGGGGGGTGATTGTCGCGAGACACGAAGTTGAATCGACGATTGCCCCGCGGGAGGCTGCACACTCGAAAAGTTGTAGGCCACGATGAAGTAGCGCGTGCCGGCTTGGAGAGTAATGTCGCGCACCGTTGATTGAAGCTCGGCACATCCGTCGTCATCGCACCCGCCGGCCAGCTCTACGAGTGCACCGGCACAGCCGCTCGCGTCGGCGCGATAGATCGCGAGGATCGTGTCGGTGACGGTGGTGCCGGTGCCATCCTCGGGACAAAGCGAGAAGGTGTACTGCGTGGCGGTCGAAGGTGTGAACGAAAACCAAAGCCCGCGCGAGACATCGCTTTGACAACTCGGCACCGGGTCGCCGCTGCTGGTGGCGTCGCGGCTATCGAAAACCGCCGACAACGCGGGAAACGGACCGTTGCCGGCAATCACTTCGGCTCCGTTGCACTGGTCGTTGCCGGGTGGCGCGAGCAGGGCGTCGTTCTCGAGATCAACGTGTTGAACCTCGAGCTGTGAACGGGCGCCCTGAGGCGTCGGCTTGTGCTTGACGTCTTCCAGCCGAGTCCAACTCAGCACGTTCGCCACAAACCAGCGCTCGTTCGATCGGCTCGCCGGCAACTCGTAGCGCAGCAAAACATCACTCACTGTTGCTGATGGTGCACGCCGCAATCGCACGGCGATCTGATCTCCGCTCGTCGAACGTGCATTGACCCGTCCAAACATCCAGTGCAGACCGGACGGTCGGTCCGAGAAATCAAAGCTCATCTCATCCTCAGACATGCCCAGGTTCGGGGTGCCAACCCGTAGCTCATGGATGCTGGGACGATCGCCAAAGTCTGCTGCCTGCTCCCGGCGTTCGAGCCCTCGCTCACTCAAGACGAATTCTTCAGTACTTGATCCGCGCCCGATCAGCAGTCGCGGGCCATCGGCGGTCAGGTGCACCCTCGCAGTCGCGTCCGAGCTGAAGGTCCAATGCAGTAAGGGACTTTCGGCGCCACTCGCGACCACGGTCGTGAGTCGCGTCGACTCTGGGCTGGCCTGCAGCCGAAACTCGACGGCGCCGTCGACCGCTGCAATCGTCGCAATATCGTCCAATTCGGCAACTCGCCAAACGCCTTGTTGTGCGTGTGCGGGTTGGGAGAAGCCCAAGGCAATCGCCCAGAGCAAGCAAGTAAAGCCGAGTGAAGAGGCAGCCGAGCGTGCTCGTGTCATTCGCCATTCCTAAGGAGTCGCGCGGCGCAAGCCTCCGTGCGCTGAGTGAATTTCTTCACCCACAGAAATCGTAGCGGCTGGCCGTCACAACCAAGTCGCGATTTGGTGGCTCTGGTTGTTACCGATTCTTTTCTTGGCTGACGCACGCCCGTCGCAGAGTCTCGGCACCATCCGAAATCCGCCAAACATCCTGTTCAGGCGAAACGTGGAGGATTCTTCGCATGACGACTCAGAAAATTGCGGCGACGCTTGTGGCGTCGCTCCTCGGCGGCGGTTTTGCGCTCGCGCAGACCGTCGGTCCGAGCACGACCACCGATCCGTACCTCATTCCCAACGCGACCCTGCCTGCTGGTTCGGTCACAACGACCTCGATCTTGACGGCGGGTGATGCGGTGGGCGGCTACCGCCTCAGCGGCATTCCCGATGGAATGGGCGCGTTTTCGCTCGACGGCGACATCGAGTTGGTGGTCAATCACGAATTCGGCGCCACCCAAGGTGTAACGCGTGCGCACGGTGCCACCGGTGCATTCGTCTCCCGCTGGACCATCGACCCGATCACGCTCGACGTCCTATCCGGCCGCGATCACAACACCACCCCAGACGATGTCTACACCTTCGACCGCAACAACCCAGGCTGGAATCAGGGCGCCGACTCCTGGGAGCGTCTCTGCTCGGGCGATCTACCTCCGGTGTCGGCCTTCTCGTACCTCTCCGCCGGTACGACCTCGCGCATCTTCCTCTCGGGCGAGGAAACGCGTCCGCCGTTCAGCCCCGATCATGGCCGCGTCTACGCTCACGTTCTGACGGGCTCCGAAGCAAATACCACCTGGGAACTCCCGGCGCTCGGTCGCATGGCCTGGGAAAACGCACTCGCGAGCCCGTATTCGCAACTCAAGACGATCGTTGTCGGTATGGACGATGCCGACCGTCTCACCGATCCGAATCAAACGCCTTCTCCGAGCGAGCTGTACATCTACATCGGAACCAAGAAGAAGAAGGGTGGCAACGAGATCTGGCGCGCCGGTTTGGTGGACGGATTCCTTTACGGGGCGCGCGTCTCGGTCAACGGCGTCAAGGTGACGCAAGAGAGCAACTCGCTCGGCTTCGGATCGACCAGCTATGTCGGTAGCGGCCGCTTTGATCTGTACAACTTCGATCGCGTCAGCCTGCTGGATGGCAATCAGTTGCAGGCCGCCTCGATTGCCAACGACGTGACCCGCTTCCAGCGCATCGAGGATGGTGCCTGGGATGTCCGCCCGGGTTTCGAAAGCGACTTCTACTTCGTCACCACCGCTAGCGTTTCCAGCAACAGCCGCTTGTTCCGTATGCGCTTTGACAACATTACCCGCCCGGAACTGGGTGGACAGATCGAGATCCTGCTCAACGGCACCGAAGGCTACAAGATGCTCGACAACATCGCTCTCGATCGTCTCGGCCGTTTGATCATGGTTGAGGATGTGGGCAGCGATGCGCGGCTCGGCAAGGTTTGGATGTACGACCTGACCAACAAGAACCTGGTCGAGGTTGCGGCTCACGATCCACGCTACTTCGCAGTGGGTGGCACCAACTTCCGCACCACCAACGAAGAAGCCTCTGGCGTCATCGATGCGTTCGATCAGCTGGGTGAGGGTTGGTACCTGATCAACGTGCAGGCGCACTTCACCGAGCCCGATCCGGAACTTGTCGAAGGTGGACAGTTGCTCGCGTTGTACATCGATCCAAATCTGGGCCGCTAAGTCGCGCGCAACTTTCACGGTCTAGCATCAAAAAAGCCGGCCCCCGCGAGGGCCGGCTTTTCTTTCTCCACTTGATTCGATTACGGCGTGGCGTCACAGCGGTTGGCGAGTTGTTGCGACTGTCCGCAGGTCGACGAGGCATTTGGCGGGCGCTCTGAGGTCACAACCCCATTCGAGCGAACACCGTACGACCCTTCGCTGGTTGCGTTCACGCCTGTGATCACAAAAAACCATGACCCAGCGCCAGGATTGAACGACCCGTAAGCGCCCGACGTACCGATCGCGCAGGTGCTGCCACTCCATCCATAGGTCGAGACCGCAGTAAGAGGACCGAATTGGATGTTGTGATTGGTCGCCGCGCAGGCGGGACCGTAAGACAACGACATGTTCCCGGTCAGCTTGTTGTAGCTGTCGACCTTCAGTTGCGGCAACGACTGCCTCGATGCCTCGCCAGGCGTGGTGGCGGCCGCCGTTATCGTGACTGCCAAGCTTGTCTTCTCGGCCGCGTCACCCGAGCGATCACCGTCGAAGTTCACCGAGTTTCCGGCCGCGTAGATCGTGGCCGCCCCCGGTGTTGGTGGTGCCGTCCAACTGAAGACAAAGGAAACAACGTCGTTGATCGCCGGCCGCGGCGCGCTGTGTGTCACCTCGCCGAGGTTGAGGTACGTCCCTGGATCGCTCGCCGTCAAACTCCCCGATGTGACCGATACATCGAGACCACCGGCGATCCGCTGTCCGCCTGTAATGCGGAACTCATAGCTGTTGGTCGAACCAGGCGCGACGCTGGTCGGGCCAACGACCGCGACCGTCGGGAGAACACCGCCTGCATGGCAGGTGGAACAGTAGCGACCTTGATTCGTGGCAGGGTTGCCTGATCGCCCGCTGATCCCCGAGCCATATGCCAGGGCCAGTGGGGTACCAACGAGCACTACTGTTCCCGCCAATGCCATTCGCACAAGAAACGCGGTAACGGAGTGCGCACCGGAGTGCGCCGATGAATCGACGAAAGACGCTTTAGCAGGGATCCTCACGGGCACGCTCTCCTTATCAGTTCGGCAAAAAAATATGCGAGGTCGTGACGGCTCGTGATGGCGATTCGGCGACAATTCGCTGAGCGAGTCAGCCTGCCGCACGCTGGGTCCAAGGCCGGCGAGGCGCCGAAGTCGTGTTCGTGGGAAAGCTTGGCCCGCGCGCGATGTTGGCGTTTGTCTCGGTGGCTGGAAACGCCAACGTGTTTATCAACAGAGGTCACCTACCTCTGACAGAGGTTTATCAATGGGCCCAGGTCATCGGTACTGCGGTCATGCCGGGTCGCTATCGGCTCGATGGCTGAGGAAATGCCGGTTACGAAGGGTCTGAATTCGCAATCGAAAGCCTCTACCAACTTCTACGACAGCGTGCCGCACAAGGCGCTGGCTCTCGCCGCGGCGACGACAACGGCTGGGGCACACGGGCCTTACGAACGACGCGCCGTCCGTGCGCACAGCACTCGCTTCGGGGGCTAAAACTGCAGCGCGCGGCAGGGAATTACTATGCCGAGGCGTAGCTGTACTAGCCGCGCGCAATCCGACGACGTGTTTGAAGCAGTGGTGGTCAGAACCGAACGGCGACGCCCAGCCGGGCGACGAGTGGGTTGAACTTGATGTTCGGCCGATTCGAAAGCGGTAGATCCACGTTCAAGTACTTGAGGCCGCCAGTAAACGCGAAGTTCTTACCTAGGCCGATGTCGACACCTAGGCTTGCGCCCCAGCCTCGCGCGCTATCAGTGCCCAGATCTTGGTTGTCGATCAAGTTGCGACCGTCTGCGTTGAGTTCGATGTCGCCCCAGTTGACGAACGAGTACGAGGGGCCGAAGTAGAAGTCGACCAATTCGGTATGGATCAGGTGGAAGTTCAGGGTCGCGGTCAGAGGCGAGAAATCGGTCTCACCGATCGTCTTGCCGCCGAACTTGACGTCCTGTGTGCTGTTGACGTAGTCGACCTCGAGCCCCATCACATCGCCCCAGCGCGCTTCGAAGCCGAGGTTCCAACCGACCTGCTTCTCGGCTTTGATGCTGTCGGTGACGTCGCCAAGCGAGACATTGGAATCACTCAGCGGGGCGATGTAGGCCGGTCCGCCGTAGAACTTGAAGTGGGTGTCTTGCGCGAACACGGAGGGAGCAGTCGCCCCGAATATGGTCAAACAACAGGCGATGCCAAGAATGCGACTCTTACCCATGATGTTGAGGTTCGTCATTGCGAACTCCTTCGGGAGATCATCGTTGTGAGACGTGCCCGCCACCATGGGGTAATCACCGCAGTCGCGCCGGCATGCTGCAGGCGACTTCTCACGACAGATCGCCGCAAAACTTCGCCGGGCGGCGCTCGTTCATGCGCGCCGGATACCAGCCAGCTAGCGCTGTGAATCCGGCGTTTGTCTTTCGAGCGTCAGGTTGAGGCACAGCACGTTGACGCGCGGCTCGCCAAGCATCCCGAACTGACGCCCTTCCGTACAGGCGTCAATCTGAGCTTGAACCGCGTCGACCGTGAGCCCACGTGCGGCTGCCACGCGAGCCCGTTGCCACAACGCCGCTGCCGGGCTGATATGCGGATCCAGTCCACTCCCGGAGCTGGTCACGAGATCGCGGGGATGACCCCGGAAATGTTGAAAGGTTGACGGCGGTTCCTGCCCCGATGACATCATCGG
>JANNUT010000235.1:0-6283 GCA_031395565.1 Acidobacteriota bacterium
GATCGAGAAGCATCAGGCCGAATGGTGCCGACCACAGCGGCAGTTCATCGTACAAGTCGCTGAACGCCGGAGCGGTAAAGTCGATTTCTTCGAGGTAGTTCATCTGACGACCTCCGCCCTCTTCGCCGACTGATGCCGTGCCCTGCTTCGGCTGCGGTTATCTTATCTTCCGAGGTGATCGATGAGCGCGGGTCCTCACTGCGTCCATTTCTGCATCCCGGCCGCGGGCAATGTCACGCACCGTCGGGACGACAAGCACATCGGGCTGCACACCTCCGTCCGGCCGCTCGCCATCTGGGAACAGCCTGATCAGCGGCAGGTCGAGTTCGAGGCCCGAGTTTGGCAATCGCAGAAAGAAGAAGGCACCGCCATTGATGCCACGCTGATTGCCGCCGGTTGGCTGGCCGACGAGCGTGCCCAGTTTGTTCTGCCTCACGGTATCCGCGAACTCGAAGGTGGCGGAGCTGTTCGTAGCGCCCACCAGTACCCACATGCGGCCAGCGAAGGTGGGCAGGGCCGGCTTGATAACGCTGCCAATATCGTCGTCAGCGTCTCGCCTCAGTCTGTAGAACCCGTTCGTCGAGTCGATCGCAGCCGCACCCCAGTCCTTGAACGATGGATCCCACGTGTCGAGATAGGGCACCAGCGCATCGGGAACCTTGCGATAGCGGACGCGACGAGTCACAGCCTGGCGTGGCACTTCTTTGGTGGTCAGATGGCTAATGATCTCGTCGCCAACATCCATGCCGCCTTCATTGCCTCGTATATCGACGATTAGATCGGTGGCGCCGCTAGTGACCAACGTCTCGAACGACTGAGTGAGAAACGCCTTCCAGTCCCACTTGCTGTTGTAAAGCGCCCAGGTCGGCGTGCGAAGGTAGGCCAGCTGATCGTTGAGCAGTCGAAACTCCCAGACGGGATGGTTCTCATCGTCACCGCTCTCGACGACGTCTTTCATTGCGGCTAGCCGCTCTTGATACGTGAGTGGCGGCACGTCGAGCGTACTCACCCGGCGCCCCTCTGGACCGCGAACGCTCAGCGACATGCGTGATGCCGTGGACGGAAAGAACAACGGGAAATAGATGTCGAACGCTTCGAATCGATCGGTGCCCTGGACTTGCATGTAGGCCACGCGCTTGGCGTTGTTGTTGCCGTCCGCGCGCGCCACCGTCATGAGGCGCTCGAGGATGGTTGCCGCCGGTATGCCGTTGATGGACAGCACCTCTGTGCCGGGCCGCAGCCGCGGATCGCTTTTGCTGAGAAACGACTGCGTCACGATCATTCGCTTATCGAGCCAGCGAAAGTAAAACGGCACGCGACCGGCCTGGAAGAGCGCCTGCTGCACTTCTTGCGATTGATTGTAGAAGTTTGGATAGGTGTGGCCGCATTTCACCCTGGCCGCGAAGACGGAGAAAGCGAGGTAGGCATCGGCCAGCGTGCGGTCGCGCTGAAACTCCTCCACCAACACGCGGAATGCCTCGTCCATTTGGGCCGCTGTGTTGTAGCGATAAAGCCCCGGGTGCAGCGTTTCGTACGCTTGCCGCAGGATGGCAACGTCTGCTTGCAGGTCCTTGGCCCGGAACAGCGAGTCGGCACGGAGGGTTGCGGTGGGAGCGGGCACCGTGGAGGTGGAAGGCGTGGTCGTTTGAGGAATGGCGCTGCTAGTTGCCGCGAGTATCGCGGTTACCCCAAGCAACGCAGCCAAGCGACAGCGACTCATCAGTGGTCCCCAAGTGAGTACGCGGACATTCTGCACTATCGGCAGGCCGAACACGGCGAATTGATGCCAATGTCAGATCGCGATTCGAGGTGCGCATCGCTCAGCAAAGGTGTCTTTTCAGCCGGCTCCGAGTCGCGCCACCTACGTGAACGGCCCGCCGTAGACCGCTTCTAGCAGCGCCCGGCGTGAACGCTCGCCGAAGAACCTGCGCGCAAACCGTGGGATGTGCCGCTAGCTGGCGCGGGACTCCAGGCCGCTTTTTTCCGACCTTGTGGAGAGCCTTGATCGCTCGCTGACTCCTCACCAGTTCCCGGTCGCCGGAACTGATCCGGGACGATCCTTGAGCAGGACAACCAAGCGATCGCCTTCATTGTCCTATGCGCTCTGCCGCGAGGGATGCTAGCAACACGGTGCCCTTTGCTACCTGATCGGTTCCACCGAGTTGATCGTAGTGAGACTTGACGTACTCCAAACTACTAGCGATCTGCGCGTCCAAGAGGCTGGTGATGTCTAGATTTGCGATGTCACCCGGAGTCGGGTTGTTCTTGCCCACCATAGAGGCCACGACTGCCATCGCAACATAATAGCGGAGGTTATTCCGATCCTTTGCAAGGAGCGCGGAGGATGGCGACTTCAAGAACGCTTCGACTCGTCGCATGCATTCCGCACATACGTAGTAAAGCTGGATCGGATACTTGAGGTCATAGACCTTCTTGTAGTCGTCGTCTCTCTTTAGGAGCGAGGAGGGGCGAGCGCGCGCAGTATCGGGGGAAGACCACTGCAAGACGATCGCCATGACCGCTTGCGCAAGGTGAGGAATGCCAACAACTCTGTCACGAGGCTTGCCACCGTTCTTGTAGTAGTTCTTGCGCCTGTCATAGAAGAGCCCTTTGGATCGCAAGTACTCCTCAATATCTCGATGAATCTTGTCGGTTGCTCGAAGCGAAGCTTGCTGTACGGCGGTCTGGCTATTCGTGGCTTTTATGATCCTGTCGCGACTGGCCGCATCTGTTGGCACGATAACGCGAACGAGGACTTTGCGGTCCTCAACAGCCTGGCCGAGTCTCTTGCAGTAATTGAAAACCTCAGTCGACGTCTGAAGGCCATTGACAATCTGTGGATCCTCGATGGTCAGGTTTCTCCCGCTCAGGGACGCCTTGGAGGCCAGGATTGAAACACCGTTGTTGAGCCACCAGAAGTCCTCAGGGTGTCTCTCCTGGAGAGACTGTTGGATTTCGTCGTTCACCTCGGTCCGACCTTGATAGTCGCGGACGTTGGCCTCGAAGATCTGCCTACGGAGTTCGCCGTGTTCGTCGGTAATGAAACTGAAAAAGTCGGGGATGCGGACGAGGCAGACAAAGCCGACCTGCCCCCCCGATGAGACAGGGCTCTCGGCCAAGGTAAGGGTATGAGTTGTTTGAGGAGCTCGACGCGCTAATGCAAGTAGCGACGACGCACCGAGAAACTCGAACCGGAACTGCGCGGAAGGGAAATACCTTTCGATAACAGCCTTCAGCTTCTCTACCTTGCGTGTGACGCTAGTAGATGGGTCCGAGCCCTTGCAGACGTAGAAAAAGGAGACCCGGAGGGCCGGAAACCTGGCCGCAAGTTGCTGATGGACGAGTTGGAACCGCCGGATCGCATCGAGGAGCGCCTCGTTGTACACGCCTGACAACGCAGAACACTTCTTGGAAAGGTCGAAGATGTCGTCGCTCGCCGTGATCAATCGCTCTACCGGTGTTTCCTGAAAACCACTACCGATCTTGGCCTGGATGATAAAAAGGTCCAACGTGACGTTTTTCTTGAGATTGCTGTAGTCCGGGTCTTCTTGGACGAGTTCACCGTTTACCAAGAGGTAGATCCCATCAATTCCCCCATCACCGCTACCGCCGACCAGGCCGGACTCTATCTCGTCATACGAGAGATCGAAGTCTTTCAGGATCTGCTCAGCCGAGAACATCTCAAAAAACTCACCTTCATCAGCCGAGGGATCGACTTCGGCTTTGCGCTGCTTCAACACCTCATCGAGGATGATCCGATCATTGGATGCCATAGTGGTCTCCAAGCAAGTTGATCGCTGTGTGCGCTTCTACCGCAAACCGACGACCAGTTTCGAAGTAGAAAGCCGGTGTCGGTTCGGAGAGACCCTCGACCTCAGGACTCCCTCGATTGATGGGGTCGTCCGGAGGTCGAAGGCCGAGGTTCAGTGCAGCACTCATCTTGCATTCGTTTGAGAATCCAGACCCAGCCTGCAAGCTAGATGGAAAGAGTATCCGTGTCGCGCAGCCTGTTGCAGAGGTGGACACGTTGTTAGCGGCGGATCAACGCGAACCCAGGATCGGTCGAGTCGGAAAGGGCGCTGTACACCTGATACGCAACTTCTTTCGTGCCACCAATTGAGAAGTTGCCAGTCGCAGTCATCTTCCCTGCGATCCCTACCCAGTGATCACCCTTCTCCCATCGGACAGCACGAAGTTTATCGAGGAGTTCTTGGATACGCCGTTGCCGTACACCTGAATCAAGGACGGTAACTAACTCATGCCCAAGTGCCCCAATCGCGGCTAGAACGGGAGGAGCACCAGCGACCTTCCGCTCCCGATCTTCGATCGCGGGCCCGAGAAGCTGTGTAACAGATCCAAACCATTCCGTTGCCGCTGGCTTGATGAGTCCAACTTGATCGGCGTCGAGGAAGACTGGCTTGGCGCCGAACTTCACGCCCCCGATGCCCTGTGCAAACGTAACGCATGCTCCGCGAAGCGCCGTGATTGTGATGACATCTGTGTCCTTTTTGCCAAGCTGACGACTTGCGGTATTGACACGACCCCGGAAGAACGCGACCTCGTTTTCGATATCCCGGGCGACTGAGGTCAACGGATCTCGCGCATCCATGCCTATCGAGAGTGCAGCATTCGGTTTGACTCCGTACGTGTTGACGTCATGAAATGCTTGGCGTGCCCATGCTGTTTCGCGGCCGTGACAGATCATCACGGGAATGCGGTCTCCCTTCGAGTTGGGATTGGCCCTTGCAGCTTCAAATCGAGCGGCGAGTTGCGTTTCGCCGTCGATTGCGATGATCTGCGCTCCATACGGGATCTGAATCAAGGCCGCACCTTTCTCGCCGAGCTCGGTGAGCAAAGATTCATGACTCCAAAGAATGATCGCGGGCGTTAGTCCCGGCTCTCCACGGTGAAGTCGCCCAATGTACTCAGCGTACGGAGGGACGTTTCGTTTCTTCGCCCCTTCGAAACTACGCTGGACTTCTGACCTCACATCTCGAACTGCAGCCAGACTTGGATCGTCGGTGAACATCTTTGGGTTTTCAGTGTGCCTCGGATCCACGACAATCTGGAACAGTTGAGCTCCTGTAACTGAGGCAATGAACTGGTGATCGGTAACCATGACGCCTGGGATCAGATGCCCTTTGGTCGGGTCGAGCGTTTGATTCGCCATCTCTTGTTCCTTTCGAATAGGGAGTTGGCGCCGCCATCGACAGAGAGGTAACTCCCCGGCGTTCAGGCCAAGTGCTCCTCGGAGCGGTTGGTGGCGTGCTCGTGGGTCCCTTTCTGCTCACGGGCACGCGCATTTTTGGCCCCGAGATGCGACTTGTCAATACTCGGGGACATTTTTCTGCTGTTTTGTCTTCAGAAGTCATCAAATCAATAACTCGAGTTAAAAGAACAGCGGCATGGGCTAGGGTCCAGCCGCGAACGGAACTTGGCGGTGCAGTCCTTAGTTAGCAATCGCGACCGCAGCAGATTCGACCCCAAGCCCTCCAAGAGTTCTGGTCTGAAGATCGATTTTGCTGTCCGATCAGGGAAGCCGCGAACGTAGCTCGTGCGCTGGGGTGCCGCCGGACTTGTGACTGCTTTGGCGGCCTGCGACGCCCCCACAACACTGCTGACGGCAGGGATCTCGGTCACGCTCTGACGGAACGGGGTCTTGGCTACTTTTCTCGCTTGGCACTGGCGCTTTCTTCGACTCGATTCACCCACAATGAGAGGGGCTTCGTGAGTCATCGCCTGGCCGATAGAGCGACGGCACGGCGCTCGAGTCTTTTGTCGATCTTGAAGATCGCCGGGTTGTCCTCAGCTAACGGCGAGTCCGAAGTCAAATTGAGAAAGGAGCCGATCCGATCGAGCGAGAGTCATGACATGTTGAGCCCGAAAACCCTCGGTCGCGGAGAAAATCCGCCCTTTGTGCGAAGGCTCCCCGCCATTGTCGCTAGTACAGCGCGACCAACAACGAGACCAATAACAACTCGTAGCCAGGCGCTACAGCGTCGCTCTGATTTCGTCGACTTTTCACTCCACGCCACTACTCGCGCCTCGAACCGTTGCCGCACCTACTCGACTCACCTCTCATCCGCTCCCAAATCCGGCTTTGCGTCCTTCTGCCGTTGATTCCCCTCAAAGTCTTCGCTCGCCTTACTCGGCGCATCATCACGTCCGCCATCGATGACCGGCGACCCAGCCTGCAAGTGGTAGTCAAACGCAGCGCGATTTACATACAGCGGATCCTGCGACGTATTCCCAGAATTCCCCGAGAGCGCGTTGACCTGACTGA
>JANNUT010000236.1:0-85854 GCA_031395565.1 Acidobacteriota bacterium
CTCGTGCCGGCGTCGATCTCCTCCATCATCAGGTCCACGATGATCACGTCCGGTCCAACGGCCTTGCAGACACGCAAGCCTTCTTCGGCGGTAGCAGCGCTGGCAAAGCGATAACCCTCAGCCTCCAGCACGATCTGCAGCACGGAGAGGATGTCGGGATCATCGTCGATACACAGGATCAGGCGCTTGGGGTCTGACATGGCTCAACCTTCCGATCTGTTGTTTCGAAGGACATCCGGATGAACTCGACAGCCTGGTCCAAGTTGGCGAGTGCGCCCTCGGACAGACCTTCACCGAATCGGTCGAACTCATACCCGCGAATGCCCAAAATCCAAGCCTCGGGTGTGGCGTGAAACAGGTCGCGACAGAGTGAAAGCACCGCGCCCGGCGCGACGCTGTGCGTGCTGAAGCTTCCGCCGTCGGTGCTCGGCGCGAGCGGCCGCATGCTGAAGGGAGCCGGGCCGCTGCGATCGGCATCAACGAATACGACACGATCGTAGCGGGCCACTTCGGCGGCGTCCTCCATGGTCAACTGGTAGTCGGAGTCGAGCGCAACGTTCGACGGCGCAAGCTTCGAAATGGCTTCGATGAACGCAGGACCGAGGCCGTCGTCCACACGGCCGGGATTGCCCCAGCCGAGGATCAAGGTCGTTGGGACCGGCGTCACGACCGTGTCCTCTGGTCGAGGATCGCGCCGTGTTGGTTAAACAGCGTCACTTCGAGCGGCATCTGCCCCAGCGCGTGTGTGGCGCACGACAGGCATGGGTCGTAGGCGCGGATCCCCACCTCGATGTTGTTCAACAACGGCTCGGTGATTTCTGCGACGCCCGAAAGATGGTCTTCGGCAATCCGCCGGACCGTTCGGTTCATCGCCTCGTTGTTGCATGTGGTCGAGACGATGAGGTTCGCCATCGTCACCTGGTCGTTCTCGTCGACGCGGTAGTGGTGCGTCAACGTTCCGCGCGGCGCTTCGATCATCGCGACGTATTCCCCACGGCGCTCACCAGGGGGTGTCACAAGATCATCGCCCTGCAGGTCCGGGTCGTGGAGCAGCTCGCGGATCTTCTCCACCGCGTGCAACGTTTCGATCATGCGGGCCCAGTGGTAGGCCATGGTGAAGTTGTTGGGCTTGCCGCCGGAGAGTGATTTGAAATCGACGCGTGCGCTTTCAGCGAGTGGGGTGTCGATGAAGCTACAGGTGTTCAAGCGCGCCAGCGGTCCAACCCTAAACCAACCGCGTTCCGGCCCAATCGCTTTCACGAACGGGAACTTCATGTAGGTCCAGGATCGAACCTCCTCGGCGATCGTCTCGACGTACTTCTGAGGATCGACCGCATCGAGCAGCGTCGCGCCGTGCGCATCGATCGCGCGCAACTTGCCGTCGTAAAGGTCCATCGCGCCATCGTCTCGAACGATCGAAAGGTGATTCGACTCGAACGAGCCGAACGCAGAGATTCGTTCGAGATCCGCGAGCGTGTAGTCCTTCGCCACTTTCACCGCAGCAGCGGCCCAGTCCACCATTTGATCGACGTCGCGCAACAACACGTCGCGCTCGTCGATCGAGAGGTTCTTGTTGATCCCTCCCGGGATGGCACCAGTACCGTGGATTTTCTTACCCGCCGTTGCCTTGATGATCTCCTGGCCGTACTTGCGCATCAGCACGCCCTGGGTCGCAAGCTCGGGATAGGCAGCGATCACACCGACGACGTTGCGCTTTGCGACCGGCGCGTCGAAGCCAAATAACAGATCGGGCGAGGCCAGGTGGAAGAAATGCAGCGCGTGGGACTGGTAGATTTGCCCATAGTGCATCAACCGCCGCATCTTCTCCGCGGTGGGGGTGAGCCGCTCTGCGCCGATGATGCCGTCCACCGCCTTCGCGGCACACAGGTGATGGCTCACCGGACAGATTCCGCACAGCCGTTGCACCACCACGGGGAGTTCCCAGAACGGGCGCCCCTGGATGAACCGCTCGAAGCCGCGGAACTCGACGATGTGCAGCCGCACCTGCTCGACATGGTTGTCGGCATCGAGCAGGATCGAGACCTTGCCGTGCCCCTCGACTCGTGTCAGAGGCTCGATGACGATTCTCTTAGTCATATTTCACCGACGTGTAAGGAAGTTGAATCGGCCGGTTCTCGAGCAGCGCGGTCAGCGCTTCCCACAGCGCGTCGGCGCTGGGTGGACAGCCCGGCAGGTGGTAGTCGATCTTCACCACCTCGTGAGCCGGATAGACCTTGTTCAAGAGCTGAGGGATCTCCGGGTCGCACGGAATTGCGCCGCTGGGGTTCCAGACCGTTGGTCCACTCAAGTACGCCTCGCTAAAGCACTCACTCAAAGGAATCATGTTGCGAAGCGCCGGAACGCCACCGCTAATCGCGCAGTCGCCGACGGAGACAAGTACCTTGCAGTGCTCTCTGAACTCGCGCAGGACTCTGACGTTCTCTTCGTTGGCGCAGCCCCCCTCGATCAGCCCGATTTCGACGGGCCCCTCGATGCGCTTGATGTCGTTGATCGGTGAGCGATCGAAGTGGATCAAATCGACCAGCTTCAAGATTCTCTCGTCGATGTCGAGGAGCGACATGTGGCATCCAAAGCAACCACACAAGGACGTCGTCGCGACCTTCGGTTTCGCCATGCTCTGCCTCACTTCCCTTCTCGCGGCGTTTCGACATCCGAGCCGATCGGCAAACGATCGAACCGGCGCCGGCCGACTGGAACCGCGAAGCCAATGCGCTTGGTGAGAAGCGAGCCTGTTGGGCAGGCCTGGATCGCGCGGTCTTTCGCTTCGGCGTTTGTGCCGCCGAGGCCGTGCGCGGAATCGACCGCAAGCCGCTTGCCGTGCCCGCGGCCCACGAAGTCGAAGACATGCTTGCCGTCCAACTCCTTCGAGGCGCGCACACAGCGGCCGCAGAGGATGCAGCGATTGCGATCGATCAGGATCGAAGGATGAGTCGCGTCGATCTCTCGTTTCGGAAACTGGAACGGGTACTTGGGTGCGGTAATTCCGAATCGATAGGCCAGAGCTTGCAGCTCGCAGGCGCCGCTCTTCTCGCAGAACATGCAGAAGTGGTTTCCCTCGACGAACAACATGTCGATCACGTTGCGCCGTAGCCGGCGCAGTTCGTCGGTGTCGTTCTCGACGAACATGTCTGCTGCTGCCGGTTGCGTGCAGGCAGCTGCGGTGCGGCCGTTGATCCTCACCGTGCACACGCGGCACGAGCCGGCTGGTTTGAGTTCTTTCATAAAGCACAGGCGAGGAATGTAAATGCCGGCACTTTCGGCCGCCTCGAGCACGGTCTGACCCAAGGTGGCCGTGATCGTCGTCCCGTCGATGCTCAGTGTGATTGTCTGACTCATGACCGTGCCTTCGAGATCGATGCCTCGAGATCGAAACCAGCGATGTTTCCATCGGTTCCCGGCCGCAGCCGCCGCTCGTACTCGGGCCGGAATCTGGCGAGTGTCGAGAGAATTGGATGTGGCGACGACTGGCCGAGGCCGCAGCGGCTGGTGATCTTTACGGTGTCGGCCAATTCTTGGAGATAATCCAGGTCAGCCGCCTCGCCGTGACCCACGAGGATGTTGTCGAGGCGCTCTTTCAACAAGACGTTGCCCACGCGGCAGGGCGTGCAGTAGCCGCAACTCTCGTGAATGAAGAACGCCATGAACTTGGAGGCGATGGCGAGCACGTCGCGGCCAGGCCCAAAAATCGTGACGGCACCACCAGTGGATAGGTCGTCGAACGAGAGGCTGCGATCGAAATCGGCAGGACCCACCAGTTGCCCGCTCGGCCCGCCGACTTGAACCGCGATCGGGTCTTCCGCGCCGCACAGATCGAACACCGCACGCAGCGAGATTCCCAGCGGCAGTTCGTACACGCCGGGGCGCGTGCAATCTCCCGCGATGCTCAGCAGCTTGGTGCCGGTGCTTCCCTGGTTTCCGATCTCGGAGAACCAGCCCGAGCCCATTTCGAGAATTCGCGCGGCGCAGCAGAGCGTCTCGACGTTGTTGACGCTCGTCGGCTTGCCCAAGTAGCCCGACTGCACCGGGAAAGGTGGCCGCGTGCGTGGATCGCCGCGCAGTCCTTCGCACGAGTTGATCAGCGCCGACTCCTCGCCGCAGATGTAAGCGCCACCGCCCATTTGGATGCGGATATCGAAATCGAACCCGGCCTTGCCGCCGACGTTCTTGCCGAGCAAGCCTTCGTTCCGCCGCCGCTGGAGGACGTGCTCCAAGAAGGCTCGGAGGTACGCGTATTCGGCGCGGAGATAGAGCAACCCTTGGTTGGCGCCGATGGCGTAACCGCCCACGGTCATTCCCTCGAACAGCAGGTCGGGGCGTTCGGTGAGAATCACGCGGTCTTTGAACGTGCCGGGCTCGCCTTCGTCAGCGTTGGCGATGAGGTAGCGCTGCGTGTCGTTGGAGGCTCGGGTGTATTCCCACTTCATGCCGGTCGGGAAACCGGCGCCGCCGCGGCCGCGCAGTCGCGAGGTCTTCATCTCGCGGATCACTTCGGCCGGACTGATCGAGAGCGCCTTACTCAACGCGGCGCCGCGCGGCATGTCTGCAAAGATCACCTTGCCGGCGAGCCTGAGGTTGTTGACCACCATCGAGCGCACAAGGTCGTGCGCGTTATTACCGTCTCCGTACGCGCGGTTCAAGACTCTCCCCAGATCTCCCTTGTGCTCTTGAGCGCGCAGGGCGCGGACCAGTTCGCGGGCCGCTCCAGGCCGCAAGTGGGTGACCACGGCGTCGTTGACCAGCGCCGCCGGAGCTTGATCCGACATTCCGATACACGAGGTGTATTCGAGCGAAAACAGGCCGTCTGCGGTCGTCTCCCCGAAACTGATTCCAAGTTCACTCTGAAGCGCTGCAGCGACTTCGGTGGAGCCCTTCATCTCATCGATGACGTCATTGCAGAGCCGAATGACGTAGGTCCCGGTTGGGCGAGTCGTGAGGAAGCCGTAGAACGTAACAACGCCTTCGACCTGTACCCGAGCGATCCCGAGCGCTTCGGCGATGACATCGATCGCCGCGCCGTCGATGCACCTGTGTTCTCGCTGGACATCCAAGACGATATCCATCAAGCGGAACTGGTCGTTGCCGTGTCTCGTACAGATCTCAGCAATCGTCGGGAGATGTGATCGAGTCATCAGATCCCTCAAGCAGTGGCTTTGGGCTAGTGGGCATTGCCGAATGCCACGAAAACTCTAATGCTTGCCCCCTTTTCGCCTGCTTGACGCTTGTTACGCATTGATGCCGCAGGCGCAGCGGCCTGTTGACAGGCACCGCACCCTGGTGCACGCATGATGCCAGTCATTTGCGGCCGAAAAGCAGCGCGTGAGCAAACCTTACTTATTTGCCTTGAGGATTGCGTCCGCCCAGTCCTCGGTCGCCTTGCGCAGCCACTTCACCGTCTCTTCGTCTTTGTACTCGGAATAGAGGTACACGAACAGCAACCTTTGCTTGACGCGTACAAGGGCGCCGCCCATCCCCGTCTTCGTGGTGTGGCCACCCATCTCGACCGGCATGACCATGCCGAAACCGTAGGCATCTGGCTCTGAGAACAAGCAACCGAGCTGGATCGGCGCTCCCATGCTCACCGTGGCCTCTTTCAGATCGAGCGATTTCATGCGGCGGTTGAACTCCGCCTCCGCCTCCTTGATCGACGAGTTCATCGCATCCCCGAACTGCTCTTTGAAGCCGGCGGTCACCTCTTTGAAGTCGCTCTCTTTGCAGTCCATGTATTCACCACGACGGGGGACTTGAACCATCGCGTACTTCGACAAGGTGATATCGGTACCCTGTCTTAGAGTTGGAAGAGCGCTGGTCAGCACGAAGCCGGCGATCAGCCGATTGGTCGGCGCAACGAAGACTTCCATGAACTCCCGATTGTCGTATCCGACTTCGCTCATCTCGGGGAGCGGCGGGGGAATGGCAATGGGTGTATCGCCCGCTTTGAAGGACTCGATCTGAACGGGCTTCGCCGCGGCATCTTGAGCATGGACGACGGTTGCAGGTGCCAGTACCAGCACGCAGGCAACGAGTGCCTTTTTCATGTCAGCCTCCCGTTCTCGACTCCCGTCCGTTGATTCGACCCGGGTCTGGATGCAGCTTGATTCGTTCACCACCGCAATCCTGAAACTCTAAGCGAGCCCCGACAGAAAGTGAACCCGCGGAGGGCCTGTGCGCGCCTCGCGCATCCGCGAAAGGACCGGCACTTGATCTGTGTCGCCTGCGGCGCCGATAGTGCTCAGTAAACTCCCGTCGTGGATCGAGAAATCTTCATCGAGACGCTGCGCGAACTAGCGCGCTCCCGCTGGCGTTGGGTGCTCGCCGCCGTCATGACCATTTTGGCGTTGGCCGTAACCCTCGAAGGGATTCACACAGGCGCTACGCTGTTCCTCTCTGCCGCTCCTGCAGCCCAGTGGGCGCTCGGCGCAGCGGCACTTGGACCGCGCGCGTGGGACCCGCAAGGACTCGGCGGGTCAGCGTCGTCAGGCGTCCTGTCACCAGCCCGGTTCGTGATCGCGCGATGGTCGGCGCTGGTGAGCGTGGCCACCGTATTGGTGGTCATTACAGGATGTGCTGAATGGGTCATCGGCTTCGCATTGGGCGCAAACATGCCTGTCGACCCTCCTTGGCTGTCCGTGGTGAGCCAAGTATTCGAAACCGCTGGAGTGCTGGCGGTCATGTGTGCACTGTCGACGCTGGTACCTCGTGCGTGGAACCTTCTTGCATTCGCCTTGGTGATCCCCGTACTGGATTTCTTGAGATTCGATTGGATCGCGCCTTCTGAACTCGCCGAGCACGGACGCGCCCTCAGGTTCGTTTCGACTGAGCTGTACGAGATAGTTCGCCCCCACGTTTCGTTCGCGTTCCTCATCGATCTTCCTTACTTTGCCGGCGCGGATGTCGCCGGCTTGGGGATGACGATCGCTGTTTTTTTGTGGCTCGCAATGACCCGGATCCGGCGACGCTGGGGCTCTGCGGCGACCCTGCGATCGTGGGGCGCAATCGCCGTTTCGATCTCGCTGATCCATCTCGGTTGGGCCGCAAACATCCACTTCGGGTACCGGATGTGGCCCATCAGCAGTCACGCCCGTGCCGCACGCGCTCCGGTCAAGACCCTCGTGCAGTGGGTGCCGATCTCTGATTCCATCGCACGCGCGAAGGCCACGAGTAAGCCGTTGATGTACGACTTCACCGCGGACTGGTGTGCGCCCTGCCGCCGAATGGCGGAAGAAGTCTTTGCTGATCCAGCCACCGCACGGTGGATCGACGAGCAGTTCGTAGCAGTGCAAGTCCTCGAGCGTCGCGAAGCGACGGAAGCAGAGTCGGAGGCGGTGAACGAACTGCAGCAACGCTACAAGGTTACGGGCTTTCCGACCCTCGTCGTCGTGGGAACCGATGGGCTAGGTCCGCACCAGAGCGTCGGGTTTTCGGACGCCCAGACAACTCGCCGGTTTCTGGAGGCTGCCCTCAGCGGTCGCTCATCGAACTGAGCACTCAAGAGCGAGCACTCGGACCACGAGGAACGCGCGCCGAGGTCAAGTTCCAAGGACCAACGCCACGAGCGTTGCGCATTTGCAGGAGAGAGCCCCAAGCCTCGCCGATCGATCAACTGGGTTATTCTGCGCGCCCTGGCGAGATCGATCCGACGGCTCGGTTCACTGGGCATTCGCGCCCGTCGCCATGCGTCAACAAAGGGAGGTCGCGGCCATGTCTGATGTCACGATCAAGCGATTCAGCGAACTGCCAAGCTACAACAGCGAGGGGCGATTTCTGTTTGCGGCCAAAGCGCTCGGCGTCAAGTCCTGGGGAATGAACCTGCTCGAGATGCCGCCGAACTGGGCCGACTATCCCGAGCACGATGAGACCGGCGATGGACAGGAGGAGGTCTACATTGTGCTCAAGGGAGACGTGGTACCGACGGTCGATGGAAAGAACTCGACGCTAGAGCCCGGGATGATGGCCCGCGTTGGCCCGGCGGTGAAGCGAAAGCTCACACCTGGCGCGACCGGCGCGACGGTGCTGGCACTGGGTGGCATTCCTGGAAAGGCATACACCCCGCCTTCGTGGTTGGGGTGACGGTTGGCTGGCTGTCTGCTTGCGGAGTCACCCGCAGATCGATGCGCTTTGGATGAGCACCGCGATGACTCTGAGACTGGACAATTTCCCGATCGACGTCACGCATGCCGCAGTACCCGACTCGAAGTTCTGCGCAGAAAACGGAGAAGTGAGGACGTTCGAGGCCACGCCGCTCGAACGTTTGGATCCATCGACGCCTCAGTACTCGAGAGAATTGTATAGATCGCCAGCAGATTTACCGTTATTCTGCTGGCGATGTATACACGCGCCCTGACCCTCCCGGACCGCTCTTTCTTCCTGTTCGGCCCACGCGGAACCGGCAAGACAACCTGGTTGAGGTCGACATTGGCCAACGCTCATTGGGTCAATCTGCTGTTGGAACGAGAACTGGTCGGTCTAATTCGAGACCCGAGCCGCTTTTCGCAGGAAGTAGCCGCGCTGCCTGCCAGGTCATGGGTCGTCGTCGACGAAATCCAAAAGCTCCCCCGGCTGCTCGATGAGATCCAGGACCTCATGACTCGATTTCCCAACCGCTACCGGTTTGCGCTCACTGGCTCGAGCGCACGTAAGCTCAAGCAAGAGGGTGTGAACCTCCTTCCAGGGCGCTTGATCAACCGGCGTTTCTACCCGCTCGTCGCGGCAGAGATGGGATCTGATTTCGAACTGGACTCCGTGCTCCGCTTTGGCTCTCTCCCTGCAGTGATGATGGCGCGAGGCTCTTCGACGGATCGAATCGATCTGCTCGAAGCATACGCTGAGAACTACTTGACCCAGGAGATCCGCCAAGAGGGACTGGTGCGACGCCTCGATTCTTTCAGCCGATTTCTCGAGGTCGCGGCACTCGCCAACGCGCAGGTCACCAACGTTTCATCGATCGCACGCGATGCCGCCGTTGCGCGGCCCACGGTGCAGGGCTACTTCGATGTACTGGTCGATACGTTGATTGGCACCTGGCTCCCGGCCTGGCGCCCACGCGCCAAAATCAAAGAACTGGCGCACCCCAAGTTCTATTTCTTCGACACCGGAGTCATTCGCGCACTCGCCCGCCGCCTACACGAACCAATGTCTGACGCCGAACGTGGACCGCTGCTCGAGACCTACGTGCTGCACGAGCTTCGAGCCTGTCTCGACCGGCAGGGCACGGGAGGCCAACTTGCGTACTGGCGAACTCCATCTGGCGCCGAAGTCGACTTCGTTTGGACACGTGGTTCGCGCGCAATCGGCATCGAGGTCAAGGCGACAACCCGTTGGCGGCAGGAAGATGGGGCCGCGCTCGAGCAGATGCTGCAGGCAAAGCAACTCACTCGCGGAGTTGCGGTGTATCGCGGCGAACGGACGCTACGCGATGGTTCGATCGATGTGCTGCCAGTTGCACGATTTCTAAAGGAGTTGGAAGCGGGAGGGATTCTCGGTTAGAGGCGTCGACTCGAGCGCTGGGATGAACTGGACGCTTGGCTGCGGGTGTGGCGAGCGTTCCTTTCTCAACTCGATGCCCGAGGCCAACTCGAACGGGAGAGCAGCTTCATCGATGGGGCTCACTCATCCGCAAAAAAAACGACAGCCGTGTGCTTCGGCCCGCGCCTAGATCGGTGTCTCGGCGCAGACCGTGTTGTCGTGTGAGGTGGGTGTGAACAACAAGCCGAACCGGAACCAGTCGCCTGGTCCGCAGACCAGCAGCGCTCGTTGAAGCGGGGCGATCGCGTCGATGCGTAGTGCATACCCCAGTAGTGCCACCTGCGCGCGATCGACAGTGGCTTGTGCGACTGTGCCGCTAACTCGCGCGACGGCCGATTGCCTCGTCGCGACTGTCATCGCACGACAACGCCAGAGCGGATTGTTCGCGCAGTCTGCTCCATGCAACGAGCATTGAATCGCTTGTTCGCAGATACCGGCTAAAACGCCGGCCTGGCGGGAACTCCATGAGTCTCCAGCCGTTCGGAATGGGTGTGATACTGAGCGCGTGGATCCACGGTCACCGAATAACCTGATAGATGCCAGCCAATGCGAGCGCCACTCGGCACTCTGCGCCGAGACCGCGCGACGCAGCGAACAGGGGCCCACATGGAAACTTGGCGACCGAGTTTGATTCCAACGCTGCTTCTCATCGCTGCTGTTCTTCAGGGCGTCACGTGGGCCCAAGATATTCCCGCACAGTTGGACGGGCTCTTCACCTCACCGCTCTATCCAGTGAATGGAAACGTGCTGGTAGCCGAGCACGGCACCGCGATCTACAAGAAATCGTTCGGGTTCGCGGACGCCAAGCGTGAGCGGCCGAATACCGCAGCATCGAGATTCCAGCTCGCGTCCGTAACCAAGATATTCACCTCAACCGCCGTTCTACAGCTTCTGGACAAGGGCAAGTTGCGGTTGGACAATCCGTTCGCCAAGTACTTCCCAGAGTTTCCGTATCCGGAGATCACGGTTCGACAGCTTCTTTCCCATACCGCGGGCTTACCGGACTTCCAGATCTTCGAAGAGCTCGTGGAAGCGGACCCAAGCAAGACATTCACGAATGCCGACGTAATCCCGGCACTCATTCGCTGGAAGCAGCCGCTGGCTTTCAAGCCGGGAGAGGCCTGGAGTTACTCGAACCCTGGCTACTGCCTGCTCGCGCTGCTTGTCGAGAAGTCATCCGGGTTGAAGTTCGAAGACTACGTTCGCCAACACATCTTTGCGCCAGCCGGAATGACAGAGAGTTACTTCGACACAGATTTGCGTTCAAGTCCGGATGCGAACAAGGCGATGGAGCAGCAATACCCGCTACTTATCGACAAGGACCTGCAGCCGGTGGAGAAGAGTAAGTGGCAAGGATTTGTTGGGAACGGTGGACTGATCTCGACCACGGGTGATCTGCTGAGGTTTGACAAAGCCCTGTACTCCGGAGCACTCCTAAAACCACACACACTGGAAGAAGCGTTCACACCGGCGAAGCTGACCAACGGTCAGAGTGCGCAGACCGATACTCTGGGTGCTCTCTACGGGCTCGGCTGGTTCATTCTCGACACCGAATCGGTCGGGAAGATCGTCTGGCACGGAGGCGGCCGGCCGGGAGTCGTCACTATGTTTTTGAGAAACATCAGCAAGCTGCAAACAGTCGTAGTACTCGACAATTCGTTCAATCGTGAGACCTACAGAATCGGGTTCAACGCGATCAACATCCTGAACAGGAAGCCCGTCTCAATACGGAAGAAGTCTCTGGTTCGCGACTACGCTCGCGCGCTGATCGAAACAGGAAGCGATGCCGCATTCTGCAAACTCGTCGCGCTGAGATCCGACTCGGAGAGGTATTTTCTGGACGAAGAGGAGATGAACGACCTGGCGTTGCAGCTGCTCTATGCGGGAACCTCGCCGAACCACAACGACCTGGCCGTTGAGGTCGCGCGATTGAACATCGCCTTCTTCCCCGAGAGCTTCAATGTGTATGACACCTATGGTGAGATCCTGGCCGCGCTCGGCCGCAAGGAGTTGGCGATCGCGATGTACCGAAAGTCGATCGAGATGAATCCGAAGAATGAAAGCGGGAAACGAGCGCTCGAGGAGCTACTGAACCAGTGAGCCTCGGCGGCGGCTGGTGGCCAACGGCTCGAAAACCTCACGCGTCCACGACCGCTACTGCTCTCGAGCCGAGATGATAGGCGGGGACAGAAGCGGGCCGGGCTAACAAACTGACGACACCGTCCTAAGGACCGCGAACCGCTTCGACTGCCGGCACTAGACCTGGATCAACCATCGAGTCACACACCGACCGATGTAGAATTCAGCCGTCCGGGGAGCCCGCTGCTCAGAAGTCCGTTGACCGCTCCCTTTGGGGGGGTCTATGTCCGATGCGCGTCGCCGGTTCTATCTTTCGATCGTCCTCTTCGTCCTCGGATTCTGGGTCGCAGACGCCGCCGCCAAGCGAGACATCGGCGAAGCGTTGAAGTCGCCTCATGCGCCCGGCGAGATGATCATCCGATTCCTGCCCAACGCGCCCGGCCCGGCGCGTCTGTCGTTGATGACGCGGTGGAACGCCACAAGTCAACGGCGCTTTACCTCCGGGGCGGAGCATTGGGTGCTCCGCGACCCGGCCAGTCTCGAACGCGCCTTGCGCGAGCTGTCGAGCAGCCCGCTGGTCGCCTTCGTCGAACCGAACTATCGGCGGAGCGTCGAGTTGGCGCCGAACGACCCGTACTACACCAACCTTTACGGTTTGAAGAACACGGGACAAACCGGCGGATACAGCGGCGCCGATATCGACGCGGAAGTGGCCTGGGACGTGACGACCGGCGATCACTCCGTGCTGATCGCGGTCTCCGACACCGGCGTCGATCGAACGCACCCCGATCTCGCGGCAAACATCTGGACCAATCCACTCGAAGTTCCGGGTAACGGGATCGATGACGATCTCAACGGATACATCGACGATGTACATGGCTGGGACTTCGTCTACAACGACAACGACCCCTCGGACTTCCATAGCCATGGAACACATGTGGCCGGGACGATCGGGGCGGTGGGGAATAACGGAATCGGTGTGGTTGGAGTCAATTGGAACGTCTCGATCGTTCCGGTCAAGCTCCTGGGCGACGACGGTTACGGTTACGACTCGTCGATCATCGCAGGGATCGACTATGCGGCGCGGCTCGGGGTCACGGCCATCAATGCGTCTTGGGGCGGAGGCGGCTACTCGACGGGAATGATGGAAGCGATCGGGCGCGCGGGAGACGCTGGCGTTCTGTTCATCGCGGCGGCCGGCAACTACAGTTCGAACAACGACTACTACGCGTTCTATCCCGCCACATACAATCTGCCGAACATCCTCGCGGTCGCAGCCACAGATCACTACGATCGACTCGCCTACTTCTCGAACTACGGGGCGACGACGGTCGATCTCGGCGCGCCAGGCGTCGACACCTACAGCACGCTCCCGTCTTCGTCATACGGTTACAAGAGCGGCACCTCGATGGCCACGCCGCATGTGGTCGGTGTTGCCGCGCTGATCAAATCGCTCGCCCCCGACATCACGATGTCGGGACTGCGGACACAGTTATTGGACTACGTCGACCAGATTCCGGCGCTGACGGGAGTCACGGTGACCGGCGGTCGGTTGGACGCGCGCGCGGCGCTAGGTGCCGCAGACGATCTTCCCCCCTCGCAGATTCTCGATCTAGTGGTCGAGAGCGCGTCGTCCAACTCCGTGATCCTGATCTGGACGGCACCGGGAGGAAACGGGACCATCGGTCGCGCAGCCAACTATGAACTGCGTTACTCCACGGTGCCGATCGACGACACCAGCTTCGATGCGGCGACGCTCGCGCCGGACACGCCGCGCCCTTCCGCGTACGGCTCCAACGAGCGGTTCGAGGTTGCGGGATTGGCGCAGTCCACCAGCTACTACTTCGCGATCAAAAGCCGCGATGAATGGGGAAACCAGGCAGCATTAAGCAACGTCGTGAGCACCACGACACTCGGTCCGCCGACGCTCGCCTCGTCGCCGGACTCCTTCACCGTCGATGTGCTGTCGGGCGAGTCGACGCAACGCGTGCTGACCATCCAGAACGTTGGCGTCGGCTCCCTCGATTGGCACGCGTCGATCGCTACACCGGGGGGCACAGAGTCGGCACCACAGGAACCGCTCGAGTTGGCCAAAGGAGAGGCCGATCCGCGCAAGGGGCCACCAGCAATCCAACGACGCGGAGGTCCCGACAGCTTCGGCTACCGCTATATCGACAGCGACGATCCGACCGGACCAGCGTTTTCTTGGAGCGATATCAGTGCGACAGGTCACACGATTGCGGGTATCAGCGGTGACGACCAGGTCTCTGAACCGATTGCAATCGGGTTCCCGTTTCGTTTCTATGGCGTCGACTTCGAACAGGTGCGCGTTTCAACCAACGGCTTTCTGAGTTTTACGAGCAATAGCACGGCGTTCACCAACCAACCGCTCCCCAATCCGGCCGCGCCCGAGTACCTGATCTCGCCGTTCTGGGACGATCTGTCCTTCGATAGCGCCTCGCGCGCCTGGTATCTGACCGACGGGCAGCAGTTCACGGTCCAGTTCAGCGCGGTCCGCGGCAGCGATGGAAGTTCGTTGTACACGTTCCAGGTCTCTCTTTACGCCGACGGGACGATCGCGTTCCGCTATCTGACGATGAGTGGACCGACATCGGGCGCCACGATCGGCATCCAGGACGGGACTCGACTGATCGCCTTGCCGATCGCCTTCAACACGAGCTACGTGCGCGACTCGTTCGTGGTCGAGATTGCAGCGGCGCTGCGGTGGGTCTCGGTCCAACCGCTCGACGGCCGCGCTTGGGCCGGGGAATCGGCCGAGGCGACGTTGACCTTCGATGCACGTCAGCTCGATGGTGGGACCTACGATTCTGGGCTATTGGTGGCGAGCAACGACCCACTTCAACCACTGAAGAACCACCCGTTGCAGCTCAATGTCAGCGGCGCGCCCGATCTGCGCGTCTTGGGCACTGAGCAGCGCGTCGTTTCCACGCAGTCTTATGGGCAGTCCGGTGCGTCGACCACCCATCACTTGGCACTCGATCCGGCAGTGGCGAATGGTGGAACGTTGTTGCTAACCGCTGCCGGCGATTATGGCAACGATACCGAGCAAGCGACGGTCCTCGTCGAGGGTGAGAGTCTCGGCTCGACCGCGCCGATGGGGGTCGATTGTGCCCCCGCGCAGCGGTCGTTCCCGTTGTCCGACGTCGTGCTCCAACGCTGGGCCAGCGATGGTGTCGTCGATGTCCAGGTCAGCAACTCACCAGCCGTCGATACGTTCTGCGTCGACAATCGACACACATTGGAGCTGTCGTACCGAATGGCAGTCGATCGACTGGACTTCGAGCCAACCTACATCCTCGCTTCGCGACCGCTGGCCATCCAGCTGCGCAACGCTGGTACCGATCCACTCGTGATCTCCTCGATCCAGACGAACTCGACCGAATTCGCTCCCTCCAGTTCAGCGCTGACACTCGCTCCGCGACAGAGCGCGCTGTTGACGATCGACTTCCGTCCGGCGGCGACTGGGACGAGAGACGCGCAGTTGACACTAGTAAGCAACGATCCCGATACATCGGTCTTCACGTTGAGTTTGTCGGGTGTGGGGCTGACGCCCCCGGATGTCGAGGTCGCGCCGCTGCAATTCCAGTTCGATCTGTTGACCGGTGCCAACGAGACGCGCGCGCTGCAGTTGGACAATCTGGGCGGGGATCGGCTCAACGCCACGTTGCTCGTCGTTCCACCCGCCAGCGCCGGGGCGACGGTGTCGCGATTCCAAGGATTGTCGCGCAGCGAGGCTCACGCTGTGCACAATGGCGTGTCGAGCGAGACGGAAGCGGGTGTGGTGGAAACGCCCTTCCTACCTGCCGAGCGCGTGTTCAAGCAACTCAACTCCAGCCCATACGCGGTGACCTGTGTCGTCGCCGATCCAATGACCCGTAGGATCTATGCGCAACGCAACGCCGGGTCCAACTTCTATCGCTTCAGCGCCGCTGAGGGCGTCTGGGAGGAGCTAACACCGAGTCCACTGTCGTCAGGAAACAATGGCGGCGCGGCGTTGCTCAACGGCAGGATCTACACCAGCTACCCCGAAAACTTCGTGTCGGTGGGCGTCTACGATATTGCGACCGACAGCTGGACGACGATCCCGCAGCCCCTTGGAACCGGTACCGCGAACATCGCCAGCGATGGGATCTCGACGCTGTATTTCGCTTACGGCACTCAGTTCTTCTCCTACGACCCGTCGACGGGGCAGACGCGACAGCTTGCGTCACCACCTTTCTCGTTCGAGCGCTGGGGCGCGCTAGTCTATCGCAAAGGCGAGATCTTCGGATTGCAAGGAAACAGCTACAGTACGTTCGCGAAGTACTCGGTGACCGAGGACCGTTGGTCGACTCTCAGTTCGCTCCCCGGTGGATCGACGCTCGGTGCCGCCTTCGATGAATCACGCAACGAACTCGTGGCTATCGGATCGTATGGCGGCAGGAACTACTACTCATACAGTCTGGCCACGGGTCAATGGAGCGTCTCCACCATTCCATTCTTCACCGTCAACGATGGCGGACTCGCGTTCCTCCCGAATCGCGGCGTTTACTTCGCACAAGGCGAGTTGGGAACGGGCTTCGCCCTCGCGGTGCCGGCCATTGGCTGGCTCTCGGTCCTCCCCGGTAACGCCACGCTCGACCCTCAGCAGTCGCTTTCCGGTACTGTCTCCGTCGATGCGTTTGGTCTGTTTGGAGGGCTCTATCAGGCCGACATCCGCATCGAATCCAACGATCCCGATGAACCGGTGATCTTGATTCCTGTCACGATGGCAGTGACCGGTGCGCCTGACATCCAGGTCCTCGGGCGAGAGAGTGTGAGCTCCTCATCGCGCGCGTACTCCAGCTATAGCGCGACGACGGACCATGTGTTCTCCGTTGGGCCGCCGCCGTTCGTCAGCGGCGAATTGATCGTCGAGGCCAACGGCGATTTCGGCGGCACTTCTGAGTTCGCGACCGTGCAGATCGAAGGGGCCGTGGTGGGCCAGGTCGGCGGTGCCGGCGCTGATTGCACCGCGGCGCGCGGTACCTTCCCGATCGCTGCCGACCTACTCGAGCAGGCGACGCAGGACGGTTTCGTCAACGTGTCACTCACCAACTCCGCCGACGTCGACCTGTTCTGTTCGCCGAACCGACACGACGTTCAACTGCGGCTGCGAAAGGCCGCCTCTTTGATCCCCTTCGGATCGGTGTTCATCGGGGGCCAAGCCACCACTTCACTCGAGATCGTCAACCAGGGAACCGCTGATCTGTTCGTCGACGCGCTGCAACTCACGGGCGACGCGTTCCGCGTCGGGCTCACGGCGCCGATTCAGGTGCCACCAAGCCAGAAAGTGACGCTCGAGATCGGCTTCTCACCGACGACCCCTGGGTTGATCGAGGAGACGCTCACGATAGTGAGCAACGATGCAGACCAGCCGCAGATCGAAATCGCGCTCTCCGGAACCGGCCTCGTCGCGCCGGTGATCGAGGTCGAGCCTCAGTCGCTCACCTCCGACCTGTTTTCCGGAGAGACTCAGAACATCCCTGTATTGATCCGCAACCTCGGAGGAAGCGAGCTGACCTTCGTAACGTCAATCGGTTCGGCGATGGGACCGAGCGTGGTCGATCGCAGCCCGGAGTTCATCCGCGAGCCGTCGAAGAAGGCTGCCAAGGATCCGAGTGCCCTTCCGAATCCTGTCGATCCGGCTGATCTGTTCACCTTCGTCGCGCGCGAGAACCCCACGCCTCCGGGTGTGTCGGCGAGTTCGGAACAACCGCTCGAGCGATGGCTCGAGAATCTGTCCGCGCGGTTCGAAGAGGTGACGTCGTTGATTCCCAACCGGTTCAACTTCGCGGAAGGTGACACAGGCACCTCGATCGGTGACGGCGGCGGCGACATGTATGACGGCGGGAACTATCTCAGTGTGGGAGGGAGCTACTTGCCCTACACCGCCGGGCAGATCCTGCCGCACGTCGATCTCGGTGGCGCTGGGCGTTACTTCACCAAGAAGCTACCCGGTCTCTTCGTCTTCGCCGCCGACCTCAACGGTCCGCAGGAGTACTCGGTGAGTGGCGATCTAGGAGCGGACGGCGGCGGTAGCGTGGATGGGTCGGTGCTCCGCGTCGTCTCGGGCGGGCAGCCCTACCTCGGGTTCGTCAAGCGGGTCTTCAACGCGTCTGACCCGTCGGTCAACCATCTGATTATCGTCCGAGACACCCCTGGCATTACTCACGAGTTTTCGACCTACACGAATTCCGACTACCAGCGTGTGTTCAACCTTGGCGAGACGCGCCGCATTTATTTCCTCCTGATGGCGAGTACGAGTGGCAGATACATCGACGATGCCACGATGCTGGGGATCATGAAGGCGTTCCTGAGCCTCACGACACCAGCATGGCTCAGCGCTGCGCCGGACAGCGGCTCGGTCCCCGCTGGCGGTACAACGGAGTTGATGGCGACGATCAACGCTGCTGGCATGGTGGGCGGTGAATACGCTTCCGAGATCTTGGTTTCTTCCAACGATCCGCTCATGCCGGTCGTTTCCGTGCCGGTCTCGCTGCATGTGACTGGTGTTCCCCACCTCTCGGTGAGAAACAAAGGGCTATCGCAATCCTCGGTCAGGAACTACGTGATCGATGGTGCGTCGACCTATCACTCCTTCACGCTCGAACCGCTCATCGCGCCGTCCGCTGCGAGCCTCAACGTCGTCGTCCACGGCGATTTCGGTGACGCTGGAGAAACGGCGACGGTGCGCCTCGAGGGGACGCCTATCGGCGAGTTGGGCGTCTCGGGAAGCGATTGCACACCGGTCTCTTTGACGATTCCGCTCGACCCGCAGTTGATGCTGACCGCCACTCAAGACGGTGTACTTGAATTCGCGGTGACCAACTCCCCTTCGGTGGGCGCCAACTGCTCGACCAACCAACACAGCGTGTCGCTGACGACCGATGCAGACCCCAATCGACTCGATTTCGGATCGCTGTTCGTTGGCCAGCAACTGACCCGCAGCTTGACGCTCGAGAATACGGGCAGTGACGCCGTGGTGGTGTCGTCAATCGAACCGAGCGATGCGACGATTTCCGTTTCCCCCAGCACACTCCTGCTCGAGCCAGGAAGGGAAAGCACGATCTCCGTCACGTTCGCGCCCACGGAGCCTCGCAGCATCGACGGCGCGCTCGTGTTTCTCAGCAACGACCCGCGTCAACCCGCTTTGTCGTTCCCGGTGCTTGCCAGCGCGAAGATTCCGCCACAGCTCGAGTTCACTCCGGCCGAACTGGCGGTAAGCGTGCCGGCTCTGGGCGCGGAGGAACGTCCGATCCGCATCAAGAACCGAGGCGGTTCCGATCTCCTGGTTCGGGTCACCGGTTCCTTCGCCAGCGGCAGCAGTTCGTCAGCGCGAACAGCGCTCGCCACAGGGCCTGCCTCGTATCGCCCACAGGAACCACAGGAAGGGCCGGGCGTTCCGATGTCACCAATCGGCGGTGAGCAACGTCAGGTACCGGTGCTGCCGTCGGCGGGGTTCTCGTTCTATGACGGCTTCGAGGATCAAACGCTCTCGCCCTGGGTCACGAGGAATTTCCCGGCGTCGATCACTTCGGAGACCGCGGCTGCCGGTACTCAGTACAGCGTGCGAATCGATGGAGGAGCCGGTCACTACTCGGGTGCGTACCTCACATTCGCGCCGGCTCAGCCGTCTTACGTCGGGTTCTGGGTCCGCACGTCGTCGAGTACTTCGTCCACCGCCTACTTCGTGCTGCGCGATAGCGCAGGGCAGGACGCGATTTTCTTCTTCGCGCGCAGCACCGGCCGCTTCTACATCAACGGCGATGTCGGCGGCGATGACTCGGTGCCGTATGTCCCCGACACCTGGTATCACGTTGAGTACAAGAACATCGACTTCACAACCAAGCGGTTTGACTACTATGTCGACGGCACACTGATTCGCCTGGCTCTCCCGATGCGCTATGCCTATTCGGTCAACGACTTCGGATCCGCCGAAATCTACAACTACGACGCGCGGCCCAGCTGGTGGGACGAAGTCGTGATCGGCGATGGCCCGCGTCCCGAGTGGCTCCAGTTCCAGCCTGAACACCTGACCATTCCGGCCGGACAGTACGCTGACCTGACGGTCCGGCTCGATGCGACCAATCTTGATCAGGGGGACTTCAACGCCAGCCTCGCGTTGGCCACCAACGATCCGGCCCATCGAGCGGCGACTATTCCCGTCTCGATGCACGTCATCGGCGTCCCCGACATCGCGCTCTATGGCGATTTCGCGGAGCGAATCTCGTCATCGCCGCACTACGGGCGATACTCATCGACGGCGCACCCGTTCACATTCGAGGAGATACCAGCTAGCGACGTTGTGGTCTCGGTCGCCGTCAACGGCGACTTTTCGGCATCTACCGAGTATGCGACGGTTGCCGTTGACGGATTGTCGCTGGGGAGTATTGGCCGCGCGGGTTTCGACTGCGACACGATCTATGCAGAGTTCGTGATTGGTGCCACCAGGTTCGCCGAACTGATTTCGGATGGCGTTGCCGAGGTCACGGTTGCCAATAGCGGTGATGTCGATTCGTTCTGCCCAAACCCACTGCATCGCGTGACGCTGCAGTACAGGCGGCCGGCGTCGGTGATTCAACTCGGAAGGCTGTTCACGGACGGCTCGACGAGCGCCTGGATTACCGTAGGCAATCGAGGGGTGGAGCCGCTGACGGTGAGTTCGCTCCGCGCCGGTTCCAAGGATGTTGCGATAACTCCATCCTCGTTGATCCTTCCGCCGCGAAGCGAGCAACAGGTCCAGGTCACCTTTGCGCCGCTGTTCGCGGGGTCGCTGCAGGACACGTTGACAATCGACAGCGACGACCCGGACGAGCCGCAGCTCACGGTCCTGCTTCAAGGCGAAGGGGTTGCGCCGCCACAGATCCACCTTTCTCACACGTCGCTGCACGCCACGGTGTTGCCGGATGACGTGATCTCACTGCCGGTCGACATCGCTAACGCCGGTGGCAGTGGCATGTTGATTGATTCGAAGGCGTCGGTCCCAATTGAACCTCTCGCCGATGACGCGGCCGTCGCTGAGCCGTCGAGAAGAAACCCGGATCGCGCGCTCGACGACATGAGCGCCTTGTCGGACCCTAACTCACCCGTTCCAGCAGAACTGCGGATGGCTGGCGCGAAGGTCCTGCTGATCGAGGATCGTTACCCCTACTTCACGCGTGCCAACGAAGACGCACTCTCGGCCGCGGAGCTCGCCTACGACCGAATCCAATCGGTGAGCCTGGCCTCGTGGCCACTCGGTTCGTACCGCTTGGTGATGGTCGCGGGCGATCAAACAACGTCGTTCTATCAGACGATCGCCAACTCGATGCCACGACTGGAGGCATGGGTCTCCACCGGCGGAACGCTGCAATTCCACGGCGCCAGTTGGGGCTCCACATTCGGGGACCCCTCCGTTGTCGTGTTGCCGGGTGGGGTGACCACACAGTTCGAGTACGCCGATCTGAACCGAGTCAGCCTGCCAGGACACCGTTTCATGATCGACGTTCCTCTGGAGTTCACAGGTTACCCGGCCAGTACCGCACGCATTGCGGGGACCTCTTCCTCGGCGGAATTGGTCTGCGTCAACGAGTTCGGATCGCCGACGCTGGCCGTCTACTCGCATGGTCTTGGCGATGTCGTGGTGTCCACTCAAACACTCGAACGTGCGTACGCGAGCTATTACCCGCACCGGCCGATCCTGGAGAACTTGATCAAGAGTGGGGCGGGCGGTCTCATCCGTTGGCTCAGCTTTGCGCCTTCACGCGCAATCGTCGCCGCCGGTCAGACGTTGCCAGCGACGACCACTCTTTCGGCCGTTGGTCTTCCGCCTGATCGATACGAGCAGTCACTGACGATCTCGTCTAACGATCCACACCAGCCAACCAGCACGATTCAGGTCCAACTCGACGTCGTCCGGTTGCAGGCCGACGCCGGCATCCCGCAACAACTGGAGTGCGACGGTCACGATGTCGCAACCGCGCAACTTCAAGCAACAGCGTCGCGCCACATGGATGGCTTCGACGCGATCGAGCGATTCGATTGGTCCGAGCGCGGAGTCACGCTCGCACAAGGCTCGACGGTTCAGGTGCCGCTCGCGGTCGGGAGTCACGAGCTACAACTGGCGATCTTCGATGCGATCGCAGACACGAGCATCGACTCGGTGCATCTCGATGTTCTCGATACACGTCCTCCGAGCGGTGCGTTCACCTACCCGGCACCTGCGCAGTGCCTAGGGCCGGGCGCATTGCCCGTGACCGCTCGCGATAATTTTGCCGACGTTTGCAGCGGTGCGAATGTGTCACGAAGCTACGATCGCCCCGGTGGGGCGGTGTTCAGTTCGCACGGCGATCAATCGGTGGCGATGACGGTCCGCGATCCGTATGGAAACGTCGCGGCCCCGGTGTCGCTGGCCTTTACGATCGATACAAAGCCACCGGTGACGAAGATTCTGTTCGATCCGAGCCGCTGGACATTCCCGCGCATGATCCCGTTCCAACAGACGTTCTCCGCGCATGACAACGATGGCGCGACGGGACCGGTCGTGCGCGAGCGGATCCTCGTCGACGGTTGCGTGTTCTACGACGGTAACGCCTACGGAGACAACGATGGACTGTTGCTCGATGAGGCTCTGCCTGCGACTGAGGATGAACTCTGCCGCTTGAAACGGCTGTGTCGACGAAGTACTTGGGCCGACCCGGTGATCACGGTAGAGGCCACCGACTGCGCCGGAAACGTATCGACATCGCGCAAGACCAAGCCCGGCGCTTACAACGCCAACCGGTGCCAGTAGCGACGTCGATCTAGCCGTGGGTGTGAGCGCCTGGCGCGCTCACACCCTTTGTCCGTCGCATGCTGTGCTCTGCAGCCGGCTACTTGATCCAGTTGGGAATCCGGACTCTCTTGACGTGCGGCTCACCGACAAGCGTCGACGCGTCGCCCCCCTCGCTCGTCGTGCCGCCGGTTGGCGCCGACCTATCGTTAGCGTCAGCCGTCATTTCGCTTGGTGCCTGCCGTCAGCAAGAAAAAGAACGGCGATTGATTGCCATCTGGTTCTCGGCTAGCGTGCGCAATGCCATGAAGCACGTTCAACCCCTCTATTGTTCTTGTGTGCGACACACACTTCACGCGGAGGCCTGCAATGGGAAATAGACGCACGATTGTCTCGGGTGTTCTCGTTGGTTGCGTTGATCGCTCATTTCTGCAGCCCTCGTAGCAACTGAGATGAGTGGTCCAGCGAAGGCCGGTCTCTTCATCTACGCCAAGGACCGTGAACGCCTCACAAAGTTCTATCAGTCGATTCTAGGAATGACCCGGTTGTTCGACCCGGACGAATTGGCTGTACTTCAGTCGCAAGAACTTCAACTGATCGTCCACGCGATCCCGGCGCAAATCGCATCCACGATCGTGATCACCTCTCCTCCAGAGCGACATGAAGACAGTGCGCTCAAGTTCTTCTTTACCGTTCCCAGCATTGCCGATGTTAGCGTCCACGCCAGCACAACGGGTGGCGAGGTTTGTCACGAGCCATGGGATGGACCCGGCTTTCGTGCGTGCAATGCCGTCGACCCGGAGGGGAATGTCTTTCAACTGCGCGAGAGTTCGCGCTAGCGCAAGGCGACAACTTCGATCGCTTGGCCGTTCTTGCGCAACACGACTTCGGTCGTGCCTCCCTGTTTGTCGATGCTCAGCCGCTCGAGAACCACGACGGTGCGCAGGTGACAGGTGGTACTGCCGTTGCGACTGCCGGACACCGAAAGATAGGGATGCTGATTCTCGGGAGTCTGCGCGCCGATCGTCACCTTGTACGGCCCGCGACTGCCGATCAATCGCTCAAACACGACGGTTCGCTCGAGATCGGTGGAAGCACGAAGCTGCTCCGCCCCCGCAAGGATCGCCATGCCGAGGTGAACGCCGTTGTCCTCAATGATCTGGTTGCAGCTAACGGTTGCCACGAGAAGCGTAGCGAGCGCGACGAGTGCAGCAGCAGCACGATTCATAGATCCCCCTATTCAGGCGTGCGGAGCTGAAACACCCGCAAGGCTACTACTCCGACTCGGCGATGGGGGTCGAATCGTGCCGTATTCGCGAGCCGATCGGAGATTTTCCGCCGGTGAAATTCGAGAACGCGTTCGATCGTCTCAGCGGTCCTTGGACGTCAGCATCGCGACTCAGACAAGCGGGAGCCCGTGAAAACAGGGCATTTCAGCAAGTGCTGGTGGCCTGACATTGGGCCCCAATCGAAACGAAAAGAGCGCAGTTTCACTCCGACAAGCGACAACGATCTAGCAAAATCAGTGATCACGATCATCGAAACTGGCACCTTTCGGCCTGAAATCTGCGATAATCTGCGCGTTTCACGGGACGAGGCTTGAATTGCTAATTCCCATCAACCGTTAGACGAGGAGACCAAACGCACATGGCAACCAAGAAGAAAGCCGGTAAGAAGGCCGCCACCAAGATGGCCGCCCCGAAGCCAATCAAGGACGTATTGAGCAAGTCCGCGCTAGTCGCCCATATTGCCGGTGCGACCGAGGTCGCGCCGAAGGACGTGCGAGCCGTGATGGCAGCGTTGGAAGGCGCGATCCACGCGTCGGTCAGCAAGAAGGGCGCGGGCCAGTTCGTGCTGCCGGGCCTGCTGAAGATCACCGCTGTAAACGTCCCGGCCAAGCCCAAGCGCAAGGGCATCAACCCGTTCACGGGCCTGGAAGCCGTCTTCGCCGCCAAGCCGGCCACCATCAAGGTCAAGGTCCGACCGATGAAGAGACTCAAGGACGCCGCGACTTCCTGAGTCCTGCGCTCACAGGTCGCACCGCTTTGCGAGAAAGCCGGGTTTCCGCTAGGACCCGGCTTTTTCTTTGCCCGCGACGCTGTTTCGGAGCCTGCCCGAAACCTCGAAAAGCCCCAAAAAACCCTGTTTCGTGGAGCCGGCGGGGTATCGCGTGGCAGGACGCGAGGTCCAGACGCGCGCGACGACAGGCCATCGCCTAAGGCACCTTGGTATCCGCTGACCTGCTCCCCCATCAACGCGACACCACGAGGACGCGAATCAAACCCGTTCCAGCCGAAAGGGATTCGAGCGCTTTGCCCACCACGGTACCGCCCCGCGCATCCAGTGGCGCCTTCATGGCGTGGCCGGGCAACGCGCTGGCGACCAACAGGTCACCGGCCGCAATCGGAGCGGAACTCGCGTCGATGCGGCAGAGCGTCGACGCGCCCGCCAACTTGATCGGGGCCTGTGCGGTGAAACGCTGTCCAACTGCCCCAGCCACGATGCCGTAGACCAGCGGATCGCTGGCGGTTGCGCTCTTGACGAGTTTTCCGCTGACCGAGATCGAGACCAGGTCACCTGCTTCGAGCGGATCGTCGATCGCCTCGAATGCGGCTGCCACGACATCGCCGGTTGCGAGCGACGCACTCACACGCCGCTCGACTGGATCACTGCCCGCCGGCCCAACCGCTGATGCTGGGGCTCGCTGGAGTTTGGACCGGTCGAAATCCGATTCAGAACCCGTAGGCATTTCCGCTCCTGCTGCTGGCTCGGCTTGGCGCTCCTTGTCCCTTCGCGACATGTCGGCGAGTTGCTCAGGCGACGCAACGCGCACCATGTCTCGTTCCTTGTTGTAGACGCCGATCGCCTGCTCGAGCGCCAGCGAGCGTGCGGTATCGACCGAGCGTGACGCCGGTTGCAGCGTGCGGCGTTCGGCCACGTAGCGCTGACGAGCCGCGAACTGCTTGAGGTCCGGCGCTGCGCTGTAGATCAAGTCATCCGGATCGCGCGACGGGATCATCGCTTCGTGCTTCTTGGGTTGCACGATCGCCTTGTCTTCGAAGCCGATGCGAAGTCCCCAGACCATGTAGTCGAAGGTCGCCTCCGATCCAACAGGGCCGCGAACCACCAGTTCTGTCGTCGAGATCGACTCTGCCGCCAGCGGAACGAAGCTTCCGCGCGGGGTGAGGTGCGCAGTCAACCCCAGGTCAGGGTTTGCGACCTTTCGGAACGTCGGTCCAAGCGCAACACGCGCGATGCCGTTGACCAGTCGCGCCGAGCCGCGCGTATAGACCGCGACCTCGTCACCTTCAGGCGCCGCGTAGACGATCACACGAGAGGGATCGTCGGGATCGTTTTGCTCGAAACTGACTGTTCCGTTTCCTCTGATCTTGACGCCTGCCTGACCGACCGCGGCCCATGAACCAGCCGCATGATCCTCGAACCACGCGGGATTCTCGCCGGAATTGTAGGACTCGCCAACGACAGCAGTTCTGTTGTAGGCGAGTCGTGCGAAGGAACTATCGATTTGATTTTCGAATTTGCCACCCACGTCGACCCCGAAGGCAAATATACCAACGCTGCCCTCCCCGCTATTCGCTGCGACGTATGCAAACGAACTCCCACTCTCGAAATAGCCGCCGGCGTAGCGCCCAGCAGCGCGGACGCCGAGCTCATTAGATCGGTCTCCAATCCATGCGACCTCGCCGACGCCATTGGTGAAATACCCGGCGCTGGCGAGGGGATCGTCCCCGGCGTGGGCCTCAATGCCAAAGCTGCCACCTGCGAGATGTGCCCAGCCGCCGAAGGCCTGGCTGTTTTCGAAGCGTCCGCCTGTGCTGGCACCGAGCGCGCGCACGCCGTAGCTGTTGTCGCCCACCCAAGCCTTGTTGCCATTCGACGACGCGAAATAGCCGCCGATCGTCCCGAAGCCGGTGAGCGCGATCGAGCCGGCTTGGGCATTGGCATCGACTGTCAGCGCAGATGACTTGGTCTGTGTCGTCGCCGAGGTGTCGAGGTAGTAGGACCCAGGCTGATCGCCGAGATTGCTGGCGTTGGTCGCATTGGTTGTGTTGAGCGCATATGGGGCCGCAAACACACGCGTGCGCGGCGTCAACACCTCGGCGCCCACCTTCACCTCGAGGTAGACCGTCGCGTAGTCGCGAAACACCGCGTCGAGCGACGCGTAGGTTCCGGCGCCGCTCCCATCGGTGATCGTTCCGCTGCCGAGTTGGGTATTGAACAGCCCACCCGAGACAGTGATTCCATTCGACGTCACCGCGGCATGCTGATCGATCATAATCTCGGTGCCGGCTGTCGAAGCATCGAAGAACTTGAACAGCATGTCGTAGTTGCCGTTCAAGGGCTTGTCACTCGCGTCGCGTAACACGCCCTGGTAGTTGACGAGGCTGGGAGGTGTGGCGGCGAACGTGACGCTGAGCATCGCGATCAAGGCGAGCCATAAAGGGGCACCGCGGCGCGAGAAGGTTGGTGTCAGTACGGTCGGGATCGCGAGTCGGCGCATTGGAGTCTCCTGGTTCGGGCTAGCGGCTCGATCAGGAGTATTCGCTGTGGCGCCCGGCGGACTACTACGCGTTCACGTAGCAATCGGGGCCGGAGAGCAGCCGGGGGGCACGCGGTGGGCCCTGGGCAGGCGACTACCTTCAGTCAGTTGCAACTCACGGGCGTGGTCCTGAGAATCGCGCCGGAGGTACAGGATGAGACTGCGTGTTGGGGCGGGACTCCTGCTGCTGGCTTCGTGCCTTTGCCTCGCAAGCGAAGAATCAACTCAGTGCCGACTCGCGGTCGCCGATCTGCACGGTAAGAACCTAGATGCCGCATCGGCAACTTTGGTCTTGGGCGAACAACAAACACCCTTGGCGCGAGAACAAGACGGCCGCTTCACCATACCCGTCGGTGTGGCGCGCACGGCACGCGTCGATCTCGCCGCCGAAGGGATGGCAACCGTGCACCTGCGGTACGCCGAGGTGCTCTCGCACTGCCCCGAGCGTGTCCTGTTACAACCGGGAATGAAGGTTGGCGGCAAGGTACTCGACGCGGCGGGCAAGCCGGTCGCGTCGGCGACGTTGAGAGTCGATCTCACAACGCACACTCCTGCCACGTTGCGCCGCGACAGCGCAAACGATGGCGCTCTGGTCGACGGCAAGGCCGCGGCAACCTCCGGGGCTGACGGCAGCTTCGATCTCGGAATCCTGCCGCGCGCCGACGGTTACGTGCTCGAGGTCGCGCATCCTTCGCACGCCCGGCTCACAACAGTGGTTCGCAGTGGAGCCTTGCCACTGACTGTCAAGCTCCCAGCGATCGCCGAGGTAAGAGGCGTCGTGCTAGGAGACAAAGACACGCCACTCAGCGGTGTTCGCATTGAAGCACGCGCGGGCGCGCGCGCGCTGACCGAACCGTCCGACATCGGTGTAACCACGGGAGAGGATGGGACGTTTCGACTCAGGCCGATGGCGGCCGGTGCGTGGCGCGTCCTGATCGAACCCGACGACCGGCAGCGAATTCTGCTCGACCACGTGATGCTCAAGAGCGGGCAGGTTCTCGATTTGGGTGCACAGAGACCAGCTCGAGGGCGCGCGCTGCGCGGAACAGTACGCTCGAAGGACGGTGAGCCAATCGCTGCTGCGAAGGTTCGCGCCTTGCGACACGTCGGGTCGAGCATCCTGTTCGAACGGATGGCGACATCGGATGCAGAAGGGCGTTTCAGTGTTGGCGGGCTGCTGGAGGGCACCTATGACCTATTGGTCGAGCCACCTGCGTGGTATCTGCGCATGCGCAAGGATGATCTTCGACTCGACGGCCCTCCAACGGCTTTCGAGCTAGAGAAAGCGTCGCGTGTCAGCGGTGTGGTGCTCACGTCGGGTGGTGAACCGATCGCTCGTGCCTCTGTTACGCCGTCGTATCTCGACGAGAGTGGCAACCCTAAGGCTTGGAACCACGTCGATCAAGCGGTGCGCACCGACACTGACGGCCGGTTCACGTATGAAGCGGTGGAACCAGGTCGAGTCCGGTTCAGTGTCTGGGCCCGTGGGTGGCGATCCAACGTGAGCGAGACGCTCGACATTGCGCCCGGCGAGCATCGCGAACAGCTTGTGGTCACGCTGGAGCGTGGGCAGACCGTGCGTGGACGGGTCGTGGCGCGCGCCACCGCCAGCGGGATTGGCGGCGCACTGGTGGGCGAAGTTCAGAACGCCGACAACGCAACGCTCACCAACCAAGATGGCAGCTTCGAGTTGGAAGGCCTGCAGCCACGAGACACCGAGATCACGGTGTCGCATCGCGACTTTGCACCGGCAACACAGCTGGTCGCGTTTGGTACCGATCGATCTGCCGACGTCACCATTGGCCTAAGTGCGGGAGCGGCCCTCGAGGGCACTGTCAAACGATCCGGGGCTGGAGTACCGAATCAGAAGATCGACGTCGATGCCGGAACGCGAAACATACCGACGGTTGTGACGGGCGCCGATGGCGCCTTCCGATTCGAGCACTTGCCCAGCGGTGACAGAGCGATCGTGCGCAGCGACCTGTCCGCGATGTCGTCATCGGAGCAGAAGATCGTGACGTTGACCGACGGAGAAACGGCGAGCGTGGAGTTCGAGATGGGTGTCTCGGTGCTTGGGACCGTGAGCCGTGACGGACTACCCGTCGCCGGCGTCGAGATCGGGATTGCAATGTCCCCTGCGGAATTGGGCCACGGCCGCCGCGACGTTCCACATACCAATGGCAAGGCTGTGAGTGGTCAGGATGGGTCTTTTCGCATCGATGGCGTTCAGCCTGGAATGAACTCCGTACATCTTTCCGAAGGGCGACAGTCATTCACGCGCATCATCATGGCTGGCACACAAGCCGAACAGAGAGTCGACGTCGCCTTGCCCGCGCGCCACGTTTCGGGGCAAGTGATCGACCGCGACACAAAGGCGCCCGTCCCGTGCACGATTCTTGCTTCGGTGAAGAGCAGACTCAACGGTTTTAGTTACACGGTTGTCAACTCGTGGCGTAACGAGTACGGCGAACTGATCACCGACGTCACGGGAGGCTCCGCTCGCGACGAGGTCACAACCGGACCTGACGGGACCTTCGAGTTTTGGGTCGATCGCGACACCGATGTGTCGCTGATCTTATTCCCGCGGGGATACGAAATACCCGATGTCGTGCTGAAGGCTGGCGCCGCCGTTGAAGGACTCGTGATCAAGCTCACGCCCAAGCGCCTCGCGAAGCTGAAGGTGGATGTGCGCTCGAGCAGCGGGGAGACGCTTCCCGTCGTCTCTTACTCTCATGTCTCGGAGGACGTTGAGAGCGACGGCTCTCGCGGCGGCACGTCTGTCAGCAACTACTTCTCGATGGGCACGCCATTCACGATCAACGATGTCAATCTCAACAATCTCAATACGTTCTATGTAGGCGCCAAGGGATACGTTCCGATCAAGCAGGTACTGCAAAACCCAAAGCTCGCCGATGACGGTTTCGTGCACCTCGTATTCACACTTCCGCGCGCGACGTCGCTGCGCCTTTCGTTGCCACCTGGCGGTGGTGAGTTGGTCGCGATTCGGGATGCGGCGGGAACCGATTGGCTCGACGGGCCGCGCGCGATGAATCTCATCGAGCCCTTCAAGACGGTGATCGAAAGCGGCGTCGTTGTTGGTGGGCTCCCCGCCGCTGAATTGGTTGCCGTCGTAAAGCTCCCCAACGGGAGCGAGCGAAGCGTGCCGGTCCGGTTGCGATTGGATGAGGTGGTTGAGGCGGCGATTCGATAGGCTTCGGCACCGCCAGTGGCCGGTTACAGGGCTTCGGCGTAAGTGACTGTGTTCAACCCGCTGCCTCGTACATGGCGCGACGCAGCGCCCTTCGCCTCACGGAGCACAGACCTGCGTGGGACTAGATACGGTGGAACTCGTGATGGAGATCGAGGAGCGGTTCGGCATCTCTCTGTCCGATGCCGATGCCGCTCTGATCTTCACCGTCGGTGACCTTCACCGTTTCATCGTGGAGGCTTGCAAAGCAACGGGACAACAAGTGACGCCAGATGACGCGTGGACCTGGCTCCGTGACTTTCTAGAGCACCGCTACCGAATAGCGCGAGACAAGATCACACCGGACGCCCGGATTGGCCCGGACCTCGGACTCGTTTGAGCACCGTGCGCACGCAGGCGAGCAGGAGTGCCCATGGCAGCAGCGCTCCCGCTCGTCGTTGCGCGACTCAAGGGATAGTCACCACGAGTTGTTTGAACTCGCAAGGCGCCATCATGAACTTCACCGTCTGCGCTTTGCCTCCAACCTGCACGTGAAGCTCGCAGTAGTTTCCGTTCGGATCGGCGGGGTCGGACACCAACAGCGGCATCTCGAAATGCTGCTTGATCGTTTGGCAGCTTGCCGGTGGATCGATCACTTGAAGCGGCAGGTCCTTGAGCAAGCGCGTCGCGGCCTCGCGCTTCACGCCGTGGCTGCACAGTTGCAGTTGATCCACCACGGGGTAGGGCGTTCCGTCCGGCTTGACCACGAGTACGCGCACCCCGAGGTACGTGCCTTCCCCGCAGAAGTTGAGCGCGGTGGCCGGCTGCGGCGCCGTATTGCCGACGAACGTCAGCGTCCCGGTAATGGCACGCGCCACCGACATCGGCGCGAACTTGACGGGGAAATCGGTGCTCGTGCCGAGCGCAATGTTCACAGGAAACAGCGATGGGTCGATGGAAAGTCCCGTGCCTGTCACCGTCGTACCAGTGAGGATCAAGTCGCAGCTTCCCGTGTTCGACACGGTGACGGTTTGAGTGCTTAACCGCCCCGAGTTCTTCGGAGCCCAGTCTGTCTGAGTCATGATGCTGCCGTCTGAGGGCTACTGGCGGATAGTTGTTTTAAGCGTGGTTTCGTGAACGGAGCCAGAGTATCGCCGACCGGCGGGCGCTGGGGAATTCGTGTTCGAAGTGACGCGTCCTATGTACGGTGAGTGCCGTTAGGTTCGATCGCGCCCGTTGAGATGAACTGTCGTCCCATCACGGCCGAATTAGCACGGAGTTCCACGTCCCGTCTGTTGCTGCGGTCGAGTGTCGTCAGTCCAGTGGCGCCGCCTCATCGGAATCAAAAGGCAGCGGCTCTTGCGGATCGGGGCGTGCGACTGCGATCGGTGGTGGCCGGGCCGGCAGCCCGAGGCACTGCAGAATCCTGCGGGTGGTATCGGGCGGATAAATCGGCGCGAGGATCTTCATCGGGGCTTGGCAGCGAGGGCATTCACGGTGTTGCATGTGGGCGGACAGACTCGCAAACGGATGTTTCGGCCCAACCAGAGCCGAACACAGGCACGTGCGACTTCCACGTGAAGACACCAGGGATAGTCCGCAGGTTGTTGTCGGGATCGTCGACGGTGAAACCCCCTTCGTAGCCGATTTTCGGCCCGGGTATGGGGATGACGCCGGCTTGCGCAGGAATGTGCGAGGTGATGACAACGCACAGCGCGGTCAAAGCGGTGAGCAGCAGCGCCATCAGGCTGTTGGAGGAAGGGCTACTAGGAGATGCTGTACGCGCGTTCAACGGGAATTCCCTCCGAGTCTCCTCCGGCGGGTATCTGCTCTCAGGACAGACGCTCCTCGCGGGAGATCCCTTCAGGTTTTCTGCGCTTATTTCCGGCGCTCTGCACAACACTTCAGGCGTTATCCCCTCAGCGCCCGGGCGAATCGATCCATCGTCGCCACGTAGCGATCGACATCGTCGTCGGTGTGCTGAACCGAGAGCATCCACTGCTCACCCTTGGCCCACGGCGGAAGCAGCACACCGCCGTTGAACTGATGCAGCCAGGCGCAGTGTGCGTAGCGGCCGTCGACGGCGAGGAAGTCCCGGTAGTTGTTGAGCGGGCGAGTTGTGTAGCTGATGCACCCCTTGGTACCCAACGCGATCACTTGAGCCTCGATCTCGTAGTTTTCGAGGATCTGTTGGAGCTCGCGCACCATTCGCGCTTGAAGGCGTGCAATCTCTGTATAGGCGCCGGGAGTCAACACCTCGAGCAGATTCGCTTTGGCGGCGGCGAGCGAGAGCGGGTTGCCATTGAACGTACCCACCTGCTCATAGCGGCCTTGCGCGATGTACTCCATCACCTCGCTGGTGCCGCCGATGGCCGACAATGGCAATCCCCCACCCAATGCCTTCGCCAAACAGATCAGGTCGGGGGCGACGCCGGTGAGAACCGTGGCGCCGCCAGGGTGCACGGTGAAGCCGGTCTTGACTTCGTCATAGGTCAACAGCGCGCCATGGTGTTTGGTCAGCGTGCGCAGTCCTTCGAGAAAGCCAGGGATAGGGTGCACGATTCCGCAATTCATCATTACCGGTTCGACAATCACGCCCGCGATTTCGCCTGGGTAGTCGCGAAACAACTCCTCGACAGCAGCAAGGTCGTTGAACGGCGCGACCAGCGTCAGGTCGATCATCGCGCACGGCACACCCGCCGAAGCCGGGACTTGCCGCGGACGATGCCGCGATCCGAGCCCCTTCTCGGGGAGCACGGAGACCTGCACTGAATCGTGGTGGCCGTGATAAGCCCCTTCGAATTTGATGATCCGATCCCGCCCCGTGATCGCGCGCATCAAGTGCACGGCATCCATCGTCGCTTCGGTTCCCGAGTTGCCGAATCGCCATAGCGGCAGGCCGAAGCGGCGAGCCAGTTCCTCGGCCACCAGGCGCGCGTCGGGAGTCGGTTGCGCGAAGTGCGTTCCACGACTCACACGCTCACTCACCGCGCGCACGATCGCAGGGTGCGCATGTCCAGCCATCCCCACACCGTAGCCACCGTGATAGTCGACATATTCATGTCCATCGACATCCCACACATGCGAGCCCTTGCCATGACTGATCCAAATCGGCTGCGGTCGTGAGATTTGCCAGTTGGAGGTCACGCCTCCCGCCAACGATGTGATCGCGCGTCGATGCGCCCTCGCTGCCATGGGGCGCTGCTCGACGAACCGCCGTTCTTGTTCGGCGATCAAGCGATCGAGGCGCCACCGATCCGCATCGAACTCGATGGAGGGGTGGCGCGGTACCGGAGCGCTACTGGAGTGTTGAGCGGCGGGCGGAGTTGGGGTGTGAAGTCGGGCGGTAGACATCAGGGCTTCCTTTTGTGAATAACGGGCTAGAGCCCTCTGCCGTCGAATTTCACGCCTGTCACTAATTACCCGCGCCTTGGGTTCGCGTTGACGCGGTCAACGAGGCGGAGAAGCACAACGGCGAGCGCGGAGTGAGTGACGTGCCCCCCCTGCTCCGCCCGCTTGGAAATAATTTCCTCACAAACACCGACCTCACCCGATACTTCCCTCTCGAAGCCAAAACTCCCTGAGGGCGCCGGTGGGGCCGGCTTCAGGAGCCTCCATGTGGCCGCGATCCTGGCAGAGGGAACGCGCCGTACCCGTTCGGAAGTGGTCTACCGATAGACGTGTCGTGACCCTCTGGTTCGCGGCGCTGTTGCTCACGACGCAGGCGCACGCTGGCGCGGAGTGGGAGGTGTTTGGCGATTGGGGCGCGCGCGGCTCGATCGATCGAGCAAGTGCAACCCTTGGCGAACAGACCGTGCAGTGGAACGGCATCACGATTGCGCTGCCTGCACCGATCACCGCACTCGCGAGCGGCGAGTTCGATCGCGCGGATGGACTCGCCGATCTGTTGGTCGCGGTGCGCGGCGGCACGCTGTTGATCTTCGAGTCACCGCGCGGTGCGCTGGTCGCGCCGCCCTTCTCGATACCGGTCGGACATGAGATCGACTCGATTCAACTGCGTTGCGTCGATGACGATTCGTGGTGGGACGCGGTGTTGCGCGGCGCCGATGGCGCAACCGTGCTGTTGGGCCGCGACCGCGAGCTGTCGCGGCACGCCTACGGTGACCCGGTGGAGTCGGCCGACCAGTGGCGACGTCAGCCGCTCGGGGTTTCGCTCGCCTTGCCCGCTACTGCATCGTCACCACCGCAGCGCGGGAAGGACGGCACGTTCGTGGTCAACTCCACCGCCGATACCAGCGACGTTGCCCTCGGCAACGGCACCTGCGCTACCGCGACCGGCGATTGCACACTGCGTGCGGCGATCGAAGAAGCCAATGCGACGGCGGGTGCCGACACCATCACCTTCTCACTCGGCAGCGGCACGCCGACGATTGCACCCAATTCAGCATTGCCACTGATCGTCGACACGCTGAGCATTCTTGGAAATACCGGCGGTGCGACGCGGATTGAAATCTCCGGGGCCAGCGCGGGCGCTGCGGCCGATGGTTTGCGGCTCGGCACGCTCGGCCTTCTGACCAGCAGCGCGAGCGCGCTCAAGTCGCTCGTGATCAACCGCTTTTCGGGCGTAGGGATCAGGATCGAAACAGCGAGCAACGTTATCGAGGATTGCTATGTCGGCAGCGATGCGAGCGGCGCGGGCAGCGTTTCTGGGAACACGGGGGGCGGATTGCTGCTTACCGGTAGCGCGTCCAACAACAACAGCATCGGCGGCAGCGCTACTAGCGCGCGCAACCTGATTTCTGGTAACAGCGCGGCCGGTGTGTCGCTGGTTGGCGGCGCGCACGACAACATCGTGCGCGGCAATCGAATTGGAACCAACGTCGATGGCACGAGCAAGCTGGCCAACGCCGGCAGTGGCGTCGCCATTTCGGATAGCTCGCCCAACAACATCGTGGGTGGTGCCACCACCACGGTCGGTGATCCGCCGGGAAACTTGATCTCAGGAAATTCCGGACGTGGCATCGAGGCCAGTGGCGCGGGAACGACCGGCACGTTGGTGCAAGGCAACTTGATTGGTTTGAATGCTGCTGGAACGGCAGCGCTTGGCAATAGCAACGACGGGGTGCGCGCCACGGGCAGCGCCAACAGCACCACGATTGGTGGCACAGCCTCGACCCTGCGCAACGTCATTTCTGGCAACGGCACCGGTGATCTGTCGGCCGATGGTGTCGAGTTGGACGGCGTCTCCAACTGTGTGGTGCAGGGCAACTACATTGGTCTCAACCGCGCAGGCACCGCCACGATTGGCAACGGTGGCGATGGTGTGCGGCTGATCGGCACGACTGGGCAAACCAGCACCAACACGGTTGGCGGCACAACGAGCGGCAGCGGTAACACCGTGTCGGGCAATGGTGGCAGTGGTGTGCGTGTGGGCGGGGCCGGGTCGTCGAGCAACACGGTGTCGGGTAATAACGTCGGTACAACGGCAGGCGGGGTGATTACCATTACGCCTGGCAACGAAGGCAGCGGCATTCGCATCGAATTGCGCGCCTCGGACAATGTGATTGGCGGCACATCTGGGCAAATTCCGGGCTTCTGCAACGGGGCGTGCAATCGGATTGGGTACAACACGCGCGATGGCGTCACCGTGGTCGATGACTTCACGGTGGGCAACGCGATTCGCGGCAACACGATTGCGTCCAACGACCGGCTTGGAATCGATCTCGGCGCCGATGGCGTCACGCCCAACGACCCCGGCGAGTCCGACTTTGGGCCCAACTTGCGGCAGAACTTTCCGCTGCTCGAACGCGTCAGTACCAGCGAGACGTCCACGGTGATCTTTGGCCGCTTGCGCAGCGCACCGTCTACGCCCTTTGAAATTGAGTTCTTCTCCAATACGTCGCCCGATCCATCGGGTTTCGGCGAAGGACGCGTGTGGATTGGGACCACCACCGTCATCACCGATCCGCTGGGCAACGCGCCGTTCAACTTCGTGGCGCCGGGCATTCGCACATGGATTACGTCGACCGCCACCGACCCACAGGGAAACACGTCCGAGTTTTCGAACGCCATCGCCAACCCAGGTGAGGTGCGCAAACTCGATCTGACCCGCGAACCGTTTACGCCGAGCGCTCTGCGCGTGACGTACACACCCGCGTGTTTGGCCACCGATCATGTTGTGTACATGGGGATCGCACCCATCACTGGCGGCGTGAATTGGGTGCAATCGTTCTGCGGATTGGGTGTCAGCGGCGTCGCTTCGTTTGATCCTGGGATGCCGCCGCCAGGGCGCGCGTTTTACTTCGTGGTGGTTGGCCAGGATGCGCAGGTCGAAGGGCCGTACGGGCATGGCCGCCCCGAAGCGATTGGCGTGGGGCTGTGCGATCAGCCGATGGAATCGGGAGCGGTTTGCCAATGAGCGATCCGGAGCGTTCATCGCTTCGACTGGTGGGCAGCGGCGAGGATCCGCTGTTCCGTCAGTTCCTGGCCGGCGATGCTGCCGCGATCGAGCTTGCGCGTCGCGCCGTGCGCAGCACCATCGCGGCGCGCGGCTATCGCATTCCGGTCGATGAACGTCCCGACATTGCGCAGGATGCGTTGATCGATGTCTGGCGCGCGGTCAGTGCCACCGAGTTCTCGTTTCACAACAGCTTCGAGGGGCTGGTGCGCTCGATCGCCAGCCGTCGTTGCATCGACTGGCGCCGCCGCAAACGCTGGACCGTGCCGCTGGAAGTCGATGTGCAGGAGCAGCGTCGCAGCCCCGAACAACAGTTGGCCGACGGCGAAGAAATTGCGTTGGCGCAGCAGGTGCTCTCGCGCATGCGCGAGAGTTGTCACGAGCTTTTCAAGCAGCACTGCGTGGAGAGCAAGCCGTACCGGCAACTCGCTCAGGAGCAAGGGCGCAGTGAGGTTGCGCTGCGACAACAAATGTCGGAATGCTTGCGCCACGCTCGCACGCTGATGTCCAAGCTGCGGAGGCCTGCCCGATGATGCTGACTCACGAAGATGTCGTGCCACTGTTGCCAGAATTGCTGGATGGCGAACTCGACGCGCGGTTGGCCGACGAGGCGCAACAGCATATCGCTGGATGCCAGGAGTGCGATGCGCTGGGCACCACATATCGCCAGTTGATGCGTGCGCTGAAAGCGCCGCAAAGTGCCACGCATCCTATGAGCGAAGCCTTGGTGAGCTACGCCACTGGCTTTGGCACACTGACCGCCGTCGAGCGCCGGCAGGTTGGAGTGCATCTGGCAAGCTGCGCCGATTGCTCCGATGACGTTGCGGCCACGCGCGAGGCGATGGCCGAGCAAGAGCGCACGCCGCATCGCAGCGCTGTGCGGCGTGCGTGGTTGACGCAGTTGTGGCGATCGGCGCGCGGACGATCGGCCGTGGCTGCGGTCGCTGTGTTTGTGGTGCTGGCCGTTCCCGCGTGGCGTGGGCTGCGCGGCGTGGCGCCGGCTGCGGAAAGCGGGAGCACCTCGCCGCTCGTGGTGTTGAATAGTGCGCTGCGGGGCGCGACCGATCTTCCCGTGGTCAACATTGCATCGCAGGTGGTGTTAGCGTTTGATCCCGCGTTGCCGAGCACCGTTGACGATAGCGCGATGTTGACCGTGTCGATCGACAACGTGTGGTCGCAAGCGATGACAGCCGGAGAACTGCGACGCAAGGCGCGCGTTTCGGGTGTGGTCGTGGTGGTGGTGCCGGGTAGTCTGATTTCAGCGCGCGAGCATTTGCTGCGCGTCGTGGCGCCGGGGGCTTCCGGCTCGCTGTTCGAGGCGCGATTCATCGCGCAACAGTAGCGGCTCGCGAAGTCTCACGACGACGGGGACCTGTATCAGCCACCTGGCAAAGATCGATCGATCCAGCCGACGTTCCACGGCCAGCGGCGCAGTTGTCCGATCGGACGCGCGTCCAGCCGCTGCTGGAACCGGAGCGCGGCAGAATTCTCGGGTAGTGTCGCACTCCACACTCGCGAATAGCCGAGAGCACCGTAGAGGCCAGCAACGTAATGAGCGCGTGTCCCGCTATGGCCCTGACGCTGATACGCCGCGGCAGTGACTGCATCGAACGAGTACACAACGTCGCGGGGCAGCACCAGTCGGCAGCGTAGAAAGTCGACCCATGCGATGCCGGTTGCGCTCCACGCGCAGTGCACGATCGCATCGCCGTGAGCAATAGCGTGGCATCGTTCGCCGCGTTGCCAGCGCTGCCGGAGCGTCGCTTCGATCTGGTCGGTCCGGAAGCGCAGGTAACCATCGAGTCCCTGCGGGCCAATCTCGATGATTTCAAACCCTGGCGGCAACTCCGCGAGTGCATGCTCGCCGATCGGTCGCGACCAAATGCGCAGCCTACGGTAGCCGATGCAGCCGAGCCCGCGAAACCACACCCCGCGTAAGCCTTCGTCCCGCCAGCTTTCGCACAGTCGCGACCATATACGTGCCTCATGAATGCCAGTTGCCATCCGACATCAACTCCCGATGATTCACTCTCTCGAACCAAAAAGTGCCTGTCCCCTTTTGGGGTTAGCGCCAATCGCCGGCGGCCACGAATGCGCCCCAGCGGAATGGGTGCGTGCTGCTTCCGGCAGCGCGCAGTTCAGCGAGCGCGTGGATCGAGGCGTCGCGCATCGACTGCGCGGTCGACTCACCACGCAGTCGCGCGGCGTACAGCTCATGCATCCACACGCGCGTCGAGGCATCGGGCACCGGCCATAGGCTGGTGATGCTCGTGCGTGCGCCCGCAACGTGCAGCGCGCGTCGCAGGCCCAGCACCCCTTCGCCGGGATGAAGCGAGCCGCGCGCGGTATCGCAGGCCGAGAGCACAACCCACTCCACGCTCGACAGGTCGAGTGTCGCCAGCTCTTCTGCCGTCATGAGGCTCTCGCGCGAATCACCTGCCAACACGATTCCGCTGTGGCGTAACGCATCGACAGGGTCCTCAACGTCATCGACGTAACCATGCGTGGCGAAATGCAGCACGCGATGACCAGGAGCTTGCCGCAATACCTCGGACTTCGTGGCGCTCGCGCCTTGCAGCACGGTCACGTCGCCCGCGTGTGGTTGCGCGCGCCACGACCGCGCTATGTCGGCTGCCTCCTCGCGTGTGCCTGGCAGTGCGCGACGCTGGCTGCCGGCAGCGAACAACGGGTCCGCCACGGCTAGTAGACCGATCCCGCGATGCTGAGGCGGCGGCATCAACACGTCGCGCTCGGTAGCCAGCAGTTGCAGCGAGGGCGCGGTCTCGACCAGAAACTGCGTTTCATCGGCAGGGAGCGCCCCGAATGCAACCCACTGCAATGCGCCGTCCGGCACCAGCAAGACCAGGTTTGCCTTTTGCAGCAACGCGGCCAGCGGATCCCACACGAGCGAACGCAGCGCATCGCCCGCGCGATGGCAGCGGCGCTCCGGCTCGCCGCCGCGCGTCAACAATGCACCAGGCGCGGCGTCGATCTCGGTTCGCCAGCGCTGCACCGCTTCGTCGATGGCTTCGCTCGCACCCAGGTTCACCACGCGCGCTTCGCCTGCAACATCGAGTACGAACGCGAGATAGCTTTCATCGCTGCGAGCGTAGGCGATCAGTGCGGCGTTGTGCGGCAGCGCGTGGCGCACCTGCGCTAAACCAGCATCGACTTGCTGCCGGCTCGCTTCGCCCGGGTCGCGCGCTCGCTGCGCTGCTTCGTCCAGCACTGCGCCGCGCGATTGAATCAGCGCGTCCCAGATCTTCGCAAGCTCATCGCGACCAGGGCGTTGCGCCGCAACCTGAAGCAGCACATCCATTCCGCTCGACCGCTCGCGAGCAAACTGCAGGGCAACGCGCTCGCTACCACGTCGTGCGGTGTCGCGTAGGGACGTGCGCCCAATGCGCTCCGCTGTGAGTGCAGCGTCGATCGCTGCGGTGCGCTCTCCGCCGGCCAACAACAGTCGCGCGATGGCTGCCCACGTCCAGGCCGATTCAGGATGAGTCCCCCACACTGTCAACGCCTGTCGATGCAGCTCCAGCGCGCGCGCTCGATCACCGCGCGCACCGTAGGCAGCGGCGAGATTATCGAGTGACATTGCAACGCTTAGGTGGTGATCACCCAGGCGTGCGCGCCGCAGCGCGAGTGCCTGTTGATACTGATCGACCGCCTCGTCGTAGCGGCTGGCCGCAAACGAAACATTCCCGAGGTTGTTGTGGCTTTCGGCGGTGAGCAGGTGCTGTGCGCCCAGCGTGCGCGCACGAACCTCCAGCGCGCGTTGATACAAGCCGCGCGCCGCCGCCAAGTCACCGTCGCGAAACAGCTCGCCTGCCAACCCGTCGAGCGACTCGGCAACCGCGGGGTGATTGGCTCCGAGACTCCGCTCGCGAGCCGCCAACGCGCGTGCGAAGTACCGCTTGGCCTCGCGATGATCACCCAACTCACTCAAGACCCCCGCGAGGTTGTGCGCCGAGGCCGCGGTATCGGGATGTTCATCGCCCAACAGTTCACGGCGAAGCGACAACGCCTCATGGAATCGTTGCTGCGCCCCGACCAAATCGCCGCGACCGCGCAGCACCACGGCGATGTTGTGCACACTCGTCGCGACCGCGGGGCTGCGCGCGCCGAACGCATGTTGACGCAGCGCCAACGCGTCGCCCAGGCGTTGTTGCGCCAAGACATCGTCACCCGCCGCGTGCCAGGCATTCCCCAAGTTGTCCAACACGTCGGCCACCAACGGATGCTCTGGCCCGAAGGCCTCGCGGCGAATCACCAGCGCACGCTCGAACATCTGCCGCGACGACGACGCCTCACCCAACTCCCCCAGCGCGAGCGCAAGATTGCAAAGCGTGTCGGCGACATCCGGATGATCCGGCCCAACCGCCGATTCACGAATCGCCAGGGCACGTTGCAACAGTGGTTGCGCCGCGGCCGCATCACCGCGCGCCAGGCGAATCGATCCCAACGTGTGCAAAGCGGCACCGACGCGCGGGTGAGCGTCACCGAGCGCTTGCTCGACAATCGTCAGCGCGCGTGTCGCAGCGGCATCCGCGTCGTCGAGTCGTCCTTCGAGCCGCGCGACATCGGCCACGGCATCGAGCGTGTCGGCCAACGACGGATGCGCAGCACCGAGCGTGCGTTCCTTGATCGACAACGCCCTGTCCAACAGCGGCCGCGCCCGCGATGGCTGACCCAACGCGCGATAGACCGCGGCCAAGTTCTCGAGCGCCTGCGCGACATGCGGATGATCGGGCCCCTTGGTCCGCTCCCAAATGCGGATCGCATGAGTCAACAGATCGGCGGCGCGCGCGTTCTCACCCGTCAGCCGCAGCACCGCCGCCACGTTGTTCATCGCTTGCGCTGTTTCTGGGGCGCGAGGGCCGTTGCGAATCTGCCGGATCTGTAGCGCGCGCTCGAACAACGCCAGCGCGCCTGCCAAATCTCCCGCGTCCAAGTGCGAGGCCGCGAGCCCCGCCAGACTCTGCGCGACCTCGCGCGCCGTGGCCCCACACGCGCGCTCACGCAACAGCAGCGCCTGTTCGAAGTCGAGTCGCGCGGCGTCGCGATTGCCGAGCAGCCTTAGGATGTTGGCGCGGTTGTACAGGCCGGCCGCGACCGCAACATCGCCCGCGCCTTTTTCGAGTTGCAGTGCACGAGCCGCGAGCTGCTGCGTTTCGGGTTGCGCGGCTTTGCCTCCCCGCCACAACGCTTCCACCAGCAGATCGATGGTCTCTGTCGAGTCAGGGAACTGTGTCAGCAGCGTGCGCGCCCGCGCCTCGGCTTCGGCGTATCGGCCCGCATCGATCAACGCTCGCGGCGACGGCGAAGGAACCGGCATGCGGCTGAACGCGACAAGCAGGGCGACTGTCATCCCGCTCGCGATGAGCAGAAGCAGTCCCCTTGCGACAGCAGTTCTGGGCGCACGCCGCGTCGACACGATGCGGAAGTCTAGCGCCCTATGGACGCCGCACCGCCTCGCCGAGCCCCGATCTTGGCAGAGACAGACCGCGCGAATCAACGAGTCAGTGCGGCGATCCGGCAAAACCTCCCGCAAGCAAAGCGCTCGGGGGGCGTTGCGATCTCGCCTGATACGCAGCCGGAGGTGAAAGACAACGGTGGGCTGTGCGGCGAATCGATCACAACGTGAGCGCCTTGGTTACGGGGTCTCACAACAGCTGTGCAATGGTGAACAATCGTGGACGTGGCTTCGGTGTGAGGAACAATCGTGCACTGTTTTCTGATGTGAGCCGGCGCCCCTGGAACCGTGAGCCTCGGCGGCCGCCGACATGGGGTCGACTAGGCCACGCCATGCGACGTCACCTGCTGGTGCAGTGTCTCGGGCGCGATATCTGCACCATTCGGCCACGCCACAGTGCCGCCATCCAAGAAGAACCGCCGGAAGAACGACTCATCCCTGAGCGGTTGAAACACCGGACCATTCAACCAGTGCCCGAAGTCGACCGTACCTTCGGCGCCGTCGTTGAATGTCAGGTGGATACGGTGACCGCCTTGGTACTCTGCTCGAATCACCTGTGGGATAGATGTCATGGGTGGTCACTCCAGGGGTTCGATCCGTTCCAGTGCGAGGCCAGCCTTCATTCTGCGCCAATTCATTTCGAGTTCGGCCGCATGTTGAATCGCCCACTCACGAATCAGCCTGTTTGCGACCCGTTGGGTTTGTGGTGCCGCAGGGACGAGGCCTATTGCCAGTGGCCCTCCCTCAGTTGGGAGTGCGTCGACTCACGGGTCTCGCACTCGCGCTGAGCCGGCACCGCGCGAGATTCTTGGAACTTCGGCGACGCCGGACTGTCATTCCTAGCATGGACTCGCGCATACGCCTGCTGAGGCACAAGGAGGAGTCGACGATGAGACCGCTCCTGCAAACCGTGCTCGCCGCTTTCATTGCCGTCTTTGTATTCCCGCTCGCCAGTGCCTACCCAATTCCGCCGGCGACCCTTTGGGATCAGTCGGGTGCTGCGGAGGTAATCGTGCTTGCCGACGTAATCTCGGTCGGCCAACCGGTCTGCGATGGAAAGTCGTTCTGCCCGAGGGTCGCGGAACTTCGTGTGATCAAAACCTGGAAAGGAACGGCTCCAGAGAAACTCCAAGTGCCATTCGTGGAGTTCATCTGCCCCGCGCCCGCGCGGTTCGAAACAGGCGAACGCGTACTCACCTTCCTGAGGAGGGACAAGGGCGCGTGGTCTGTCGTGAATCTGTCGTACGGGACGCTCTACCCAACAAACGATGATCTTCCCGTCATTCGGGCCCGTGTCACCGAGGCGGCAAGCCTGCAGGCCAAGGGCGTCAGCGATTCCGAGAAGATCGAATGGCATCTTCGCGCCGCCGCCGATCCGGCCACTCGTTGGGACGGTTTGTTCTTCTTGAATGCCGAGGGTGATTCGCTTCACAGCTACTACGATCAAGGTACTCATCCGAGTCATCGACAACAACTGACCCCGGCGCAACTCCAACAACTCGCTGATTCATTCGTGGCTCGCCCTGCGCTGGACCGCACCTTCCCGATGATGCTCGCAATCCTGGCTCGCATGGAGAGTGCCGCCGTGACTCAGCTCGCGGTCGATGCGATCGAGGGGCTCGTCAGGGAGAGTCCTCCGCCTTGGTGGACTGCGGACACCATCGGCTGGACCTTACGGCGATTGTCAGACCCCAACTTCGAGCAACATCTGCGCTTGCTGGGTGAACCGTTCTCAGAGCCGAACCAAGCCGAACTGACCAAAGCCTGGAGGAGGATTCGAATCGATTTGGGCCTCCCTGAGGGCACGCCATTGAAACGCGATGAGCGGGGCAAACGGGGCGTCGGCTCGAATACACCGAGCTAGCCGCCAAGAGCCACAGGGGTAGCAGGAATCAATTGCGCGAGGCGGCAGTTTCGTGTTCGATGACACCCTTCCGACATAGAATCTCGACGCCTGTCCTGGCTCGAGGGGGAAACATGAGTCGAACGAAACTGCTGCTGGTGCTTATCGCGATCACGTTAGCCTCCACTTCGGTACAGGCGCAGGACATCTTTTCCGCGTTCCGCACGCTGACGCCAGGAAGCGGATTCGACGCCACCAACAAGAAACTCAGCGTCGGGAGAATCGAATTCGAACTCGCGACCGGCACGCTGTGGCCGGTCAACAATGCCGATGGTCTCACGCTCGGCTACGTCTTCGAAGGAAAGGGGCATTACACCTACCGCGTCGAGGATCCGAGCGACCTGCAGACCCTGGTTGGCAATCTTGCCGACCAAGCTCCAAATCTGGGGCACTCCGCTTCGTCGGTTTACGACGACTTCGGTCGCGCCATGATCTTGGTAACAAAGCCGTTTGCCGCCGAGTTGCTCGGCGAGGCGAAGGCGGGGCCGATCAGCGGTTCCGCGAACAGTTGGTACCAAGACCGATACACCAAATGCGAGCGGGATGGTTGGGGCTTCAGTCATCTGGCCGCCGAGTCGGCTCTGAATGGAGAACCGTTGCTCTCCGCCTATGCCGAGCTCGACGGGCAGCGGGCTGACCTCGGCTACTACCTCGATGACACACGTACGTCTCGCGAGGGTTTGTGGGCATTCGTTCAGCCGCCCGGTCGGCAATATCGCATACCCCGTGTGATTTCCATTCAGCGGACATCGACGGCTGAACGGAAGCAGATTGCTCCCTACCTTACACGACACATCGCTTGGGACGTGAATGCGCCCGACAACAAACGCGGCACGATCAGCAGCACCCTGACGCTCGAGTTCCAGAAAGCCGGCCGACGGATTCTCGGTTTCCGGTTAGCCAGCAACCGCGACTCCAACGACTCCGCGAACTGGACGAGCACCGTCAATCAACTGCTTGTCACGAGCGTTACCGATGGCAGCGGAAAGCCGCTTGCCTACTCGCATCGCTACAACGAACTGATGATCGATCTGGGGACCGCACCATTGGTTGGTAGCGAGGTCAAACTGACCGTCGCGAGTGACGCGAACGTCTTTACCGCGATGAATGACGAGCGCGGCCAGAACTACGTCATGCTCTACATGTTCCCTTGGTATCCGCAGGCGCTCGGCTGGAGCGGTGAGCGATTCACCTTCGAGTTGACAGCCCGGTGCAAGAAACCGTTCTACCCGGTGAGCAGCGGCGAAACCGTTTCACTCAAGGAAGAGAACGGAATGAGCGTGTTGGTCGCAAAGACCGATACGCCCATCGACGATTTTTCACTGTTCATGGGCAAGTACACGCCCTACAGCATGACCAACGAGCGCGGCGTCAGGATTCAGGTTCATGGCTACGGCCTGGTAAACGAAAAAGGACTCGAAGAGATCGCGAACGTCAGCAGTGTCTTTCTGAGGATGTTCGAGGACCAACTTGGCGCCTACCCATTCAAGGAACTCGACATCGTCGAGATCCCGGGGTACTCGCCATACGCAATATACGGAATCAGCCCCGCCAGCCTGGTGATGCTTGGCGACGCCGGAACCCGAACCGTTGATTCGGCTTCCAATAACATAGGTACACGCGTCCTGCCCGGTTTGATCGCTCACGAACTGGCGCATCAGTGGTTTGGCCACAAGATCTGGCAGGCTTCCGAACTCGACAACTGGATAACCGAGTCATTTTCCGAATACCAGTCGGGCATCGGCGCGCAGTACGCCAAACTCGATGACCAGGTGGCGAGAGGTCAGCACGTCAAAGGCTGGCGCGCGATGCTCGACGATTGGCGCAGCTTCGGGAAGTGGTGCGACAAAGACACTTCTATCGAAGCGGCCAATCGGTTACGGGACGCGAATGCGGGCGCGATCCGCCGGTGTTTGCTGTACAACCGCGGGCCGTTGGTGCTTCACATGTTCCGCAATTGGATGTCGGACAAAGCCTACTTTGCCGTCATCCAGCAACTAATCAAGAACAACGAATATGGCCCCGTCACCAGCGACGATTTTGCCAAGGCCGCGTCTCAAGTGCTCAACACCAACTTGCAGTGGTTCGTCGACGATTGGATCCGAACCGGCGGCACGCCCGAGATTTCTGTCGAGGCTACAACCACCACCAGCAGCGACGGCAAGCTGGCGCTGCTTTGCAAGACAACCCAAGCCGACGTGAAGAACGCCAAGCGGCTCTACATCCCCATCGTGTTGACGTACAGCGACGGCCGCAAGGAAGCGAAGATGTGCTTCGTCAGCGGCGCCACGTCATCGCAGACGATTCCGCTCGTGGCGACACCGGCGAAGATCGAGGTCGACCCGGAGAAGACGGCGCTGGTGAAGTATAAGTAGCAGCCGCTCACAACTTCGCTGTAGTGGAGCCTTGTAGGCGCGTCACCTGCGCCATCGATTTGCATTGCCATAGCGCGAGCACAAGCGTACGGTCCGACCAGGGAACCGGGTCGGAGGTGCGCCGACCGAAAACAAATCGTTAAGTGCTGACTGTGTAACAAATCAACAGTCCGTCCAACAAGCATCTGCTTACAACTCACAGCTGTTGAGGGGAGAGAATCGATGCAACAACTACGCTTGAAGTGCGTTTTGGCTGCGGCCGTGGCGCTGGTCTCGGGGTCCTATGCGTCCGCGCAGTCGTGCGTCGTTGACCGCGAGAAGGAACTTCTGATTCGGGACTTGAGTGTCGTCGAGGATTGCTGCCGCACGAATGCTGCGTGCCCAGCGCTCTGCGCCGCCGACCAACGCGGCGTGTGGACGTTCAAACACATGATTGAGGGACTGGCCGGCACCACCGACCCGGTAGTGCTGCACAAGTTCGTCATCAATTGGCTCGACGAGTGGATGGCGGATCAATCTGTCAATGGGTTCACCGCCCCCTCGCGCACGCAGATCGACAGCTTCCTCATCCAACCGTGGCTTGCCGCCAGTGGCGGCAGCCTGCTCGACATGAACCTGGCGCCGTTTCGTTTGTTGGCAATCGTCAACCGGCTCGACTTGCGCAAGGTCCCCAGCGGCTACGCCACAGGTAACGCAGGCGAAGCACGCTTCGTGTTTGGCGTGACGCGCATCGACGATCCCATCAGCGCGCCATCATTCACCGTGATCTTCGAGTACGGCATTCAGGCCGCGACCTGCACCGACGTCAAGAACTGGGCCGCCGACTGGCATGCGCTCGGCAGCATGAAGTTCGGACCCAAGTTCAACGTCGCGTTGCAAAAGATCACCAGTCGCTTTACCGATATTGGCCGCAACAAGTCCAAGCCCAACGGCAGCGCCATCAATCAGGTGCGCAGCAATGAGGTGGAGTTGAACCTGCCGTGGGAACTGCGCGAATTTCGATTGACGCCCAGCATCGGGCAGACCGCAGTCAGCCCACTCGAGCAGGTCACGGTCAAGGAAACTCCCGATCGCAATACCATCAACGGCACCCGGCTCTTGGCCAGCTTTATCAACACGAATGAAGCGGCAATCTTGAATGGCACCATCGTCGTTCCCGACACATTCCAGGGCCAGAATTTCTTGGGCGGCTCGTCGTTCAACGACATCGACTTCTGGTCGGCGCCGCGTATCAACAACAATCAGGCGCGGCATCTGTTTTCACTCAATACCTGCAACGCCTGCCATGGGGCAGAAACCAACACGGGGTTTCTTCAGGTGTTTCCGCGTTCACCGGGTGACCGCGCAGGGATAGCTGGATTCTTGGGTGGCGAGGATGGGCTGGGCATCGATGTCACCGACCCGGTCGACCTCGTGACCGAGCGCCACTTCAACGATTTGGCGCGCCGCGCGAAGGACTTGTGCTCCGTGATTCAGGATCCGTGTTCGAAGCTGGAGGCGGACACGCCACTCAATCGCGTGCACTGAACGGGGGTAACGAGACTTTGGTTATGCGATGAGGGGCTGCGCTTTGGCGGCCCCTCACATTTCGCTGCGGTGGGACCGTCCGCGACGCTCTCGTTCATTCGCGCGAGGGTAGTGACGACGCAGCCCGCGCCCGGCGCGGGCATCCAAGGCTCAAGGTCGAGCTGGTCCTCCCAACGACAACCACACCACACGGAACCCAAGATCGTTGACGCGGTCCCCGGGATGGTTGCCGTTGCGATACGCGGAGCGCAGCCAATCCCGGTCGTACCGGAACGCCCCGCCGCGCACAACGCGTGCGGAACCCTCACGCGGACCTTCATAGTCTCGCTGTTTCTCCCGCGGGTAGTCCCAGTACCGATCAAGGCACCACTCCAAGACATTCCCGGCCAAGTCGTAGACGCCCTCTCTTGTCCGTCCCGCAGGGTAGGCGCCCACGGCGGTCGTCTCATTCAGCCGATAGTCGAAGTTCGCTCGACTCTCGTCTGGCTCCTCACGGCCCCACGGATACTCGCGCCCGTTAGACCCACCCGCACAGAACTCCCATTGCGCTTCCGTTGGTAACCGGCCGCCACGCCAGCGCGCGTAAGCGCTGGCTTCAAACCACGACACACCAATCACGGGCCGGTTCCGGTATTGCTGCTGCTCCTCCCAGTCTTCGGGCTGAACTGCTTCATCGGGCGCGACTCCGGCCACCCACAGATCCTTCTGCCAGTAGCCGCCGTCCTCGATGAACTCCGCGTACTCGGCCACGGTCACCGGGTACTTCCCGATCCAAAATCCACTGACCTCGTGCTCACCAATTGGAGGGTCACCCTCGCCCGGCGTGAACCTCCCGCCTTCGATCCAGATCCGCAGACTGTTTCGATCGCTGAGCCGCGGGTCACCATCGTGCTCGATGCCGAGCGCGTTGCCTAGGTCGAAACGTGTGCGCTCATCGAGTCTCGTCTGCGGGTTGTCGAACTCGCTGGCCACATCGTGGAGCAAAGCGCGAAACGGCGTTCCGCGCGCCGGGTCGCCGCCGTACGGCTTGACATCACGCACGATCATCGCGGCAACGGTCAGTGCGCGAGCCCGCTCTTGGAGTGGCTTTTGCCCTTCCAGAATCCAGTTCAGGTAGTTCGTGACAGCCTTGGGGCTTTGCTTTCTCAAGCAACCGCCGAGCAGCGCGACGATTTCATTCCACTGCGGGTCGTTCAACCGCGGGCGAAGGCGGTCCCACCGGCCGGGCGGGTCGATGTCGGCAAGCGCGCGCGCGGCGAGATATTCCTGGAAGGTGAGGTGCCAAAACTCCACCTCGCCTTCGCTGCGCGACACCAAGAGTCCGCTGTTCAACTCCTCGGCTTCGACGAAGGCGCCTCCATCCGTACGGTCTATGCCCAGTTCGTCAGCCACGATGCGGGCCGCGTCGTCGCGACCGATGCGGCGCTGAAGCCCTTCCGCGTGATCGGACATCTCCAATGCCAAACGCCGCAGGCATTCCTCGCGTTGGAGCGGCGTTCGCTGCCACGGATCGGGCCGCGTGTTCAGCAGGTAATTCACCGCTTCCAGGTACAGTTCGGCGCGCTGCTCGGGCAGCGCCTTGCGATTCCAATGAACCACCGCCAGGACGGTCAGCATCAGCGGGTTGCGCGTCAGATCGAGTGCCGAGCGATTGGTATCGATCGCGCGCTGCAGTTGCTGTTGGTAGTCGCGGGCTTTCTGGGCTTCTGCCGATGCGTCATCCCCGGTGGCGACACCGTGGAGCGCCCGGGACCAGTCGCTGACGAACTGCTCAACCGCCGCGCGATCGAGCGGCTCAATTGGGAACGCCTTCACCTTGGCGAGCTGTGTTGCGCCGCGCCAGGCTCGCACGCGGCACGTGATCAAGTGCCGGTTGCCTACCTGCGAGCCTTCGTGCACCACCTGTTCGATGATCGCGCGCACGCGTTCGCGCAGCGCATCGCCAGGGACTTCGTCAAGACCATCGAGTAACAGGAAGCAGTTGCCGCGCTTCAACGTCGCCGAGAAGTAGCTCGCACCGAGTTGGAGTGCGTAACCGACCATGACTTGATCGAGATACTGGTAGAAGAGGCTTGGAGCGCAATCGCCGGGCGAGAGCTTGGTGCTGGCTACCTTGGGCAGTTGACTGGCGAACGGCTCGAGCTTGACGAAGATGGGGAGCAGGTCGCCGCTAAGCGGCAGCTTCTGTTTAGCTGCCGGGTCACCGAGTTGGGTTCGGGCCAGCAATTGCGCCACGTATCGGAGGAACGTCGTCTTACCCGATCCTGGATCGCCGATCACCACGGCATCGCGATGCTGCGCGAGCAGATCCGTGAGCGTGCAGGTCCGTGGTTGATCCGCGAGTGAGTGCTCGTCGCCGACCCTGGGCCGGCGGCCCTTCGCTCTACCGCGCCCTTCATTCACCATCACTGGTGTCTGTAGCTTCATGTAGACGTCGTCCAGCGGGATTCGCTCGGCGACCGTCGCGCCCATCCCGCGCAATTCGATGTAGTCGTTCTCGGAGCGCACCCACTCGAGGTAACGGGTGAGGTCGGGCTCGGCGGGGCGGCCTGCGCCCGGGACGCCGCGAGGCTTGTCGACTGGCGCTCCTACTAACGCGCGCAGGCCTTTGGCAACATTGGTCCAGGCTTCAGACTCGTGTTCCCACGTCTCGATCGGCGCGGCATCCTTGGGTAGCGCCTGCAATTCGTGGAATGGACTGGTCTCCCAATCGCACGACTCGAGCATCACCGGTACGACGACGGTGCCTTTCTCATGGTGTAGCGCGAGCGCCTCGGGCAGTTCCTTCTCGCGGACATAGTCCGAGGCGAGCAGCGCCCGGCTGACCAAGAACACGACGATGTCGGCTGAGCGCAATGACTCCGCGATGCGATCGTCCCAATGCGCGCCGGGAAGTATCTTGCGATCGTTCCAGATCGAGATCAGGCGTTCGTGCTTCAACGGGGCGAGCACCTGCTCGAACTTGATTCGCTGTGCGTCGTTTTCGTGGGAATAGCTGAGAAACAACCTGGCTGGACCGTTCACCCGACACCCCCGCGGCCACAACCTCTGGCCGCTTCCCGATCGCGAGGGAGGATAGCAAACTGTCAGGCGGTCGGGCCGGTCGACCGTTTAGTGCCTAGCGGCAGCCCCTACCAGTTCTAGCCGCGTCGTGCCGACATCAAGCAGCGGCGCCAGCTCGTACACGTTGCGATAGCCGTAGCCGTACAGCGACACGAAGAGCGCCCGTTGCTCACCCGTGAAGTTGTTGTTGCAGTAAATCAAAATGGTCGCGTGCTTGTCAGGCAACACGCGCGCCACGCTCTCGATCGAAATATCGGGGAAGCTCAAGTTGATGGCTCTACTAATGCGCGAGCCGTGCCGATGGCGTTGGGAGCGTAAGCGACGCGCCACATCGGCGATGGGACGTCAGATCGTCGTGCAGGAGTACTGCTGAGGGCGCTTTGTCGTAGCCGCAAGCCGCTGTAGTTCAGAGATCTCTGCGGCCTGTGAAGCCGAGATCCCAATCTCGAAGGAAACACCACGTTTTGCGGCATCTTCAACGGCGATGCGCAGGGCTTCGAAGACAATCGTGAACTGTGGACCGCTCATTGGGCCTCTCCTTCCGCAGGGGACGATACGACCCTAGCCTTCGATTGCAACTCAATTTGGCCTCGGGCCTCGGTGAGGTCAATTTCCGACTTGCAGACACTGCATGTAACCCGGTTGTCCGCTGGAAACCGGATGTGCCCAGGCTTCAACGGGCGGGCCTCGCCGAGATCCGCTTGCACCCTGATCTCTGCGGCGCATTTCGGGCAGGCCAGGGTCAGCAACGAACTCATGAACTGTCCTGGGGGGATCCCTGCGGGGGCCGCCTGTGTTGGTGCGATGAAACGGTAGATCTGCGAGACCGGCGTCTCGAACACCTTGTAGATCGCGGTCGTGTCGAAAGTCATCTGGAGAAGCACGAAGTATCTTCGGATCGCGTCTGCAAGCGGGGACTCTAGCCCGAAATTCGTGATCTTGAGTCCAATGGACTGGAGGTCAGGCAGGCGGATTGACCTGCCATGGGTGCGCCACTTCGAGTGATCGCAGAGTTGCTGAGCGATCTCCTTCGCGCGGACCTTCTTCTCCTCGTCAGTCACAGACTGACCGGTTGAGGTATGGGTCATCCAGAACTTGAACTTGTACTTTTCGAGCCATTCTTGGACCAGCTCCTGGGCGAACTGCAGCGCATTGTGCGCATGTTCCAGTTCGCCAGGAGATAGGGCTTGCAGGATCGGCACGTATGCCAGATTCAGTCGCTGCTCCCGCTCGACCTCCGACTTGATCCGATCGAGGCCTTTTAGAAGCGCGTCTGCTGAGAACACTTTTCCTTGCCAGAACAGCTGCGCATCAATCGGGCCAAGGGCAGATGCTTCGTCCATCAGGATATCGTCGGCCGCCATAGCCATGATGGTACCGGCGCTCTTCGCAGAGCCAGGCACGATCACCGACAGGCTCTCGAATCTCTCCCGGAGGATCCGGACGATCTGCTCCGCGATCTCGCCTGACCCTCCTGGAGTCTCGAGGATCAGGTCGATTTCGTTCCTCTGACAGTACGTAAGCTGTTCGCAGAGCGGGAGGATGTCTTCTTGCCTAATATCAATGGGCCCCTCCACACGAGGATCGGCCGCGTACACGAGGACATCTCGCTGCCTCAAATCGCTGATTCTTCGCAACTGCGCTTTGCGCTCTGCCTCGAGGTCAGGGAAGCTCCACCGTTTGCCCAGGTACTCGGTATAGATGCCCATCGCCCCTCCCCTCTCCAGATGTTCCCCGGGCGACATCTTACTCCGCGCCGACTCTTGAGGCAGCGAACAGCGGATCCTCAGTTGCCCCGAAACGCTCGACCATCTCGACTCCGCAACATACCCCGTCAACCGGCAGCAGAAGCAGCGCGTTGCACCAAGATTTCTCCGAATACCGATCCCTCCGTGCCAGCAACGAGTCCCTCGAGTGAAAGAGCTATTCGCTCGATCGACCGCCGGCGATGTTGGGACGCCCACTGCGGCGCACACATTGATCCGCAGTTCTCACCGAGCGTGACGACGACGCCCCGATCGTTCACCTGCGGAACATCACGCCGATGCTGTTGCTGGCAATCGTCAACCAGTTCGACCTGCGCAACGCCCCACCGATTATGGGCGAGGCAGCGCCGTCGACGCGCGGCCCATGTTTGGGGTGACACGGCTTGTCGACCTTAGCGACGCACCCTCGTTTTCCATGATCTTCGAACTTTGAAGTCGGGTGGCGGCTTGTATCGACGTCAAGAATTGGGCGGTCGACCGTCATGGTGCTTCCCGACCAACTCCAGCTTCGTGGTGCCGACATCGAGCAGCGGCGCCAGCTCGTACACGTTGCGGTAACCGTAGTCGTACAGCGACACGAATGTCGAGAGATTCAGCGACGCCGACGGGGCCTTAGTAGGAAACGCGCTCAGTTCGCCGGTGAAGTTGTTGTTGCAGTAAATCAAGATGGTCGTGTTTTTGTCGGGCAACACGCGCGCCAAGCTCTCGATCGAAATGTCGGGGAAGCTCAAGTTGACTGCTCCCTTTATGTGCAGCTCAGCGAACTTCTCGCGGCTGCGCGCATCGAGCACAACCGTCTTCGGTTCGCGGCTGATGCGAATGAACTCTTGCTCACTGACGCGATGCGATTCGCGGTGCTTGGCCGCCTCGGTGGCCACACGCAAGAAGCCGGGCATGTCGATCGCAGGGTTGTCAGGGACGCTGGGGCCGGCGGCCAAGGCGACACCGGCACCCAGCGAACAACTCAAACCAGCTACCGTCGCGGCCCATCGAGGATTCATCCCGATCACTCCTTTCGATGCAGCAGCGAAGGGTGACTCCCGCCGCACAAACGGGCAAATCGGAACGTCACAAATCGACGAACACCGCCTCGATCGGATTCCCCGCCGCCGGAAACGTGCGCTCGGTGGCGTGTCCATACATCGATCGTCCGTTGACCCACGTTGGCTGACGACTGCTGTCGCCGCGATACGCCGCAGCGCGGGCTCGAGTGGTGGTCGACACCTTGTCATTGATTCTCGATGTGGTAAACGAGTTGCCTGCGCGATCGTGCTCGAACGCTCGCACGATGAACGTGTTGGGGGTGGCTCCCCAGCAGGTAGCCACCGAGTACGCGCGGCTCGAGCGCGTGGCGATGTCGGGGTCGCCCTTGCAATCGGCTCCCAACGGAATGCTGGCCTCCAACTGTTGCGCTAACGCCACTCCAACCCACAGCAAGTTCTTACCGCCGTGAGCGCCCACTTCGCTGCCGAAGCAGGCAAGGTCGAACTGCGCGTCGGTCATCGAGATCGAAGCCGATGTGCAGGTGGAGCTGCTCGCCCAGATCCGCCGCACAGTGGCCGGATGGGTTTCGTACTTTCCGCTGGCATCGCGGGCCAAGGCACTGAAGACGTTGGTCAGTCCAGTGTTGAGGTCTTCGAACGAAAGCAGCCACTTGTTGTTGGTGTCGTCGCTCGTTAGGGCCGGGCGGACAGCGCTTTCGATTCGCCAGATGTTCGAGATGGTGCCGGCGATGAGGTCGCTGACGGTGATTGGCGTTACGCCGAAATTGTTGAACACCGAAAGGTAGACGTTGCCGCGTGGCAGCCCGCTGGGCCCAATGTTCTCGAACGGGTTTCGCTGCGACTGATAGGCCGACACGATGAAGTAGCCGCCGGTCGTGCCGGCATCTGGAACGATCGTAATCGCAGGGTGCGCGGCGAGTGGCTCATCGACATAGCGTGCCGGGGTGGCGTGGAGTTTGAACGGCGTAGACAGCGTTGACCCAGCAGCCAGCGCGGCGTGCGTAAAGAAAAAGTTATCACTCACACATTGCGATAGCGGCCCACCGCACGACGTACGCCCTACGGTGATGACCACCAAATACGCGCGGTCGAAGCTGTTGTTCCCTGCCACGGTTCGCGGAATCGCCAGTGCCAAATCGCGAATCGCGAGAAAGCCGGGGAGGTCTTGTCGCAAGATCGTGGTCCACTGCGCATCGGCGCGGCCGCGCTTACGCAGCACGATGCGATCGGTGCTGCGCGGGTTGCGCTCTTCGACGAACGCGGCGACCACGGTCCCCTCATCGTTCCAGGCCAAATCGAGCGCGGTGACACGCGTGGTCCCTGCCGTGTTGAGACCGGCTTCGCTAAAGACGGCCAAATCGGTGCTGTCTTGGGCGTTGGCGGCGGGAAGGCCGAACGCAAGCATGGCAACGGCGACGGCAAGGGCATTGCGACAGCTGAGACGGCGGTTCATGGAGGCTCCTCGGCGCCAATCGGGGCGACGGCGTCTCGATGGTTAGACGCAGCGCGCCGAGGAGTGCTCTCAACTCTTCTTGAAACGCGGGCGAAACAGCGGACTCGCGCTAGTTCATCGGGATTCGCCGGTAGAACCCCCAGAGCCGGCGCGACGCTCGTTAGCGCGATCGAGGGCGGACTGAGCCTCTGCTCGGCCGACCAGGATGCAGGCCACCACGACGACGAAGGTGACCAACAGGCCCACGAGGAAAAGCCCGAGATCAGGCACTGGGGCGCTCCCTTCCGGCGAGCATCAGCGCGCCCAGCGAGAGGATCGAAGGCACCCACAGCCCGACGAAGATTCCCTGTTGCTTGTGCCCCAAAAACCACAGCGAGACAGACAAGAAGAACGAGATCAGGGCAGCAAACAGAAATAGATTCCGCGCGGTTGAGAGCTTGGTCATGGTCTTTCGACTCCTCTGATAAACACGGCCGGATGGTTGTGCTGCGTCGGTTGAACGTGGTCGCAACGTTAGGACCCGTTCGATAGGCGCCGAGAGTATCGCAGGTCCAAGCGAACACGGCGACGAAAGCGAGCGCGACGCGGTCGGGGCCCCGGCCGTCGCGCTTTCGGCATTACCGCTCACTCGCTACGGGCAGCGATTTGCCGAGGCCAGGATCTCCGCATCGCGGCTGGCCACGAGTCCTGCTCCTGAATCGTCATAGCTGCCGGTGCCACGGCAGTTGCGGGCCCTCACCAAGTACCAAGTGCCGTTGCCTGCCGGCGGCACGACGCTGTCTTGCGCCGTGAGACCGGCACCGTTACTCGACAGGCACGCGCCGGTCGCGGCGGTGAAGTCGCCGTTGCTGCTCAACAACGTGTCGAGTGCGCCGCGCACCACATCGTAGCCATGCGCCGCAGCCACGCTCGGCCACGCCAAGCTCGTTACGCCGGCCGACTGCGAGAGCGTGAGCGAGGGCGTACCACTGGGTGCGACCAGTTCGGTGCACGCACAGTAACGGCCACCGCTGCCGACATGGCCATTCTTGCTGTCACCGCCCCACACGATCATTTCGCTGCCGGTCCAAACGGCGGTGTGATTCGAACGCGGCGTGGGCGCCGCTTGAGTGGCTGTCGCGCTCCAACTGTCCGAGCTGGGCAGATAGCGATCACCGATCGCGTAGTAGAAGCCATCAGCGTAGCCGCCCCATGCAATCATCTCGGCTCCGGTCCACACCGACCTGTGCAGGTAACGCGAGTCCTGCACACCGGCCGTCGATGTCGCGCTCCAACTGACCGCGCCGGGTACGTAGCGACCGCCGCTCGCGAAGAAGTCGAGCAAGTTCGATCCGCCCCAGACGATCATCTCGGTGCCATCCCACACCGCGCTGTGGCCGTATCGTGGTTGTGGTGCGTTGGTGGCGGGGGTCGCACTCCAACTGTTGGCAAGTGGATCGAATCGACCACCGGTATCGACGGGGCCGCTCACTCCTTGCCCGCCCCACACCAGCATCTCTGTTCCGGTCCACACCGATTCGACGTCAGCGCGCGCTTCGGGTGCATTGACATCGTTGGTGGCTGTCCATGTGTCGGCCAGCGGGTCGTACAGCGCGCCGGACGCGAGCGCCGCCGCACCTTGACCGCCCCACACCACCATCGCGTTGCCGGTCCAAACTGCTGTGTGCCGTGCGCGCGCACTCGGTGCATTGGTGTTGGACACCGCGTTCCATGTGTTGCTCGCGGGACTGTAGCGCGCACCATCGGCAAGCGCTGTGGTACCGCGTCCGCCCCACACGATCATCTCGCTGCCGGTCCATACCGCCGTGTGCGTCACGCGCGGAAGCGGTGCGTTCAACGTGGCGAGTTGCGTCCATGTATTGGTCGCAGGATCGAATCGCCCCGCGCTTGGCGCCACACCGCCGCGACCCTGACCGCCCCACACGATCATCTCGCTACCGGTCCAGACTGCGGTGTGCGATGAGCGCGGCGATGGTGCGCCGGATGTCATCGTCGGCACCCACGCATTGGACAGCGCGTTGTAGCGGCCGCCCGACGAAACAAACCCGAGCGCGGCTTGTCCGCCCCACACGATGAGTTCGCTGCCGGTCCATACCGCGCTGTGCTGAAAGCGTGCATCGGGTGCGCCCACGGACGAGAGTGCGCTCCACGCTGTGCCCGCTGCATCGATTCGTGCCCCGGAGTTGAGCAAGCCAAGCTCGTTGCGGCCGCCCCACACCAACATTTCCGAATTGCTCCACGTCGCAGTGTGATACGCGCGCGTTTCGCTCGCGTCGGGAAGCACTGCCCAGCTATTCGTGGCTGGCGCATAGCGCGCGCCAGACGCAAGGTACACGTTGCCGCTGCCTTGCCCACCAAACACGAACATCTCGCTGCCGGTCCAAACAGCGGTGTGAAACTGTCGCGCGACCGGTGCGGTCGATGTGCTCACGGCCGTCCACGAATCCGAGATCGGGTTGTAGCGTGCGCCGCTGTTCAAGACTGAACTGCGAAACCCACCCCACACGATCATCTCGGTACTGCTCCAGACTGCCGTGTGACGTGCTCGCGCTTCCGGCGCAGCGCTCGTGCCAATAGCACTCCAACTGTCGCTCCCCAAATCGTAGCGCGCGCCTGTCGCAAGATAGGTGTTGCCACTGTAACCACCCCAGACCAGCATTTGAGTGCCGGTCCATACGGCGGTGTGGTAGTAACGCGCAGTCGGCGCTGCGAGCGCGGGCAATGCCGTCCAACTGTTGGTTACCGGGTTGTAGCGCGCGCCCGACGACAAAGCGCTCGAGCCTTGTTGACCGCCCCACACCAGCATCTCGGTTCCAGTCCATATCGCTGTATGCAGTGTGCGCGCCGATGGTGCGTTGAGATTGCCAACGTCACTCCAACTATCAGTCGCCGGGTTGTACCGCCCTCCCCCTTGCAGCGACCCCGCTCCATTAAACCCGCCCCACACGATCATCTCTGTCCCAGTCCAAACCGCCGTCTGCTGATACCTCTCATCCGGCTCACTCTGCATCCGCCCCCATCCATCCGGCACACACCCCGTCCCTAATTCGGGGACGGTATACGGAATAGATGGTGCGTCGATCTCACTGCTGCTTGCCGACGGTTGCGCTTCCAGCCACTCGTCGAAAGGAGCCTTATTCCAGCGAACGCTCGCAATCACGATGCGATCCGGCTGCGCGATGATCGGCGCCGAAATCATGAACGCATCGTCATCCTCACTCAGTCTGTACGACGGTTCGAGTGAGAGCTGAGACACCACCTGCGCCCACTCACTGCCCGGCACCGCTACGTCGACGTGGCCTGCGCCCACGAGGTTCGTATTGCGCACGCGGACTCGATCGTCGCGACGCCACGTCGTCTCGGTGTACTCACCCGAAAGCTGCGCGAGTCGCGACGCGTCGCGCGCTGCACCCGCACGTGACAGCTCTAACTCGATCGACCCACGCAGCGCCGCATGCCATCGTCTATCGCGCGCGTAGCGACTGCGCGCCAAGCGCTCCGCCAACTGTGGCCGCGCCAAGCACTCCGCAATCACAAACGGGTCGTTGTCCAACGCCGCAAACAACTCGCGCAACGTTGCGGGATCCTTGCTGTCGGCAGCCATGCGATTGTTCTCAGCTTGAAGCTGCGCGCCGGTAATCGGTGCTTGCCAAACGTGCTCGAGTGCGGCCGACATCGCTAGGCCGTGTTCGACGCGAGCGCGCAATGCGGCCTCGCGGAGCAGTTGATCGAGCGAGGGCTTGGCGTGTGTGTTACCGGCCGGCCAGATTCGATGACTGTGCCACACCGCTTCCAGCCGATGTTGGTACTCGATGCGCTGATCGAGGCTGAGCGGTCGCGATCCCTCGGCGCCCCACGCACTGTATGTTGAGATGTTCGTCAGGACAGCCAGCAACAGCGAACCGAAGGCTAACGTGAGGCGACGCATGGTTTCCTCTCAAAGACCTGGCTCAGCGGCCGAGGGCCATCGGGCCGGAGCAACGGTCGGCTTGTGGGCCGACTCTCCCTGCCTTGGGCCCCAGACGCAATCGAGATCGGTCAAGGTGGGTCTCGAGCCCGGGTTACAACGGGAGCTACTGGGGTAAGAACCCCATAGCGGGTGCCGCGCAACGTGCCATTCTCGACAAGCGATGAGGCGGCCAAACGATTTGCGCACTTCTACCTCGGCAGTTGCGGTTCTCGACCCGCCAAGCTGCCCGCTGCACCGCATCCTCGTTGTGGATGATGACAGGCGCATGCGTCAGCTCAATTCCGAGGTCTTGCTTCAATCTGGTTACCTGGTCGACACCGCTGAAAACGGGGCGGTTGCGTGGGACACCCTGTCCGCGCGGCGCTACGACCTGTTGGTGACTGACCACAGCATGCCCAAGCTAACCGGCGTCGAATTGCTCAGAAAGCTTCATGCCGCCAGCATGGCAGTACCTGCGATCCTGGCGACAGGCAGCTTGCCAAAGGCGGAACTCGAGTTGTACCCGTGGATCAAGCCAGCAGCGACATTGCTCAAGCCCTACACCATCGCGCAGTTGGTAGGAACCGTGAAGCAGGTTCTGCACACGACCGGCGACGGCAAGAGAGGCATCGTAGCGAGTTTCTAGCGTTTCGTTATTGGAGTGCCGAGGCCACTCGCCCGGCATGAGTCCCCAATATCGCCCGCCGTCGCCATCACGCGTTGCCACCATGCTGCGTTATCGTGTGGTCACCGGCGACACTCTCGATCGTGACCCAAAACACGGTGCTTCATGATTGCAGGAGGATTCTGCGATGCGAAGTTCTATTTTGGCGGCCCTGACCGTTCTGCTGATCTCGCATGCCTTTAGCGCACCGCCACGCCCATCGACCTTCTCGATCGCCGCCGCCGACCCCACCACCGGCGAAGTCGGCGTCGCGGTCGCGAGCCGGTTCTTCTCGGTCGGCAGTGTGGTGCCGTGGGCGCAAGCCGGAGCGGGCGCGGTCGCCACACAGTCGTTCGCCAACACCAGCTTCGGTCCTCGCGGACTCGAACTGTTGGCGCGCGGCGCAAGCCCCGATGAAACCCTTGCCATTTTGTTGCGGCCCGATGACGGCCGCGATCGTCGTCAGGTCGGCATCGTCGACAGCAGCGGCGCGTCCGCGACCTACACCGGCAGCGGTTGCGCCGCATGGGCGGGCGGCCGGCACGGCGCGAACTACGCGGTGCAAGGCAACATCCTCACCGGTGAAGCGGTTGTGGTTGCGATGGAGCAAGCGTTCTTGGCCAGCAACGGCAAGCCGCTCGCCGAGCGAATGTTTTTGGCACTCAAAGCGGGTGACGCCGCCGGCGGCGATAGCCGCGGGCGTCAATCGGCTGCGCTGATCGTCGCGCGCAAGGGTGGCGGTTACGGCGGCTTTACCGATCGCGCCATCGATCTGCGCGTCGATGATCATCCCGATCCGTTCGACGAAATGGCGCGCTTGGTTGCGATGGGTGTGGTCAACGACTTGTGGAATCGCGGTTGGACAGCGTTCACCGAGAAGCGATTCCCCGACGCGTTGAGATGGCAAGAGGACTGCGCCAGACGCGCTGAAGCGCAGCCGGGAATTTTGCCCGAGGTGCTTTACGATCTCGCGGTCATTCGGCTCGCCAACGGTGATCGAAGCGGCGCGATTGCCGCCGCCAAACGAGCACTGTTGCTCAATCCAAAGCTGGCGGTGCAAGCAACGGGTGATAGCGACTTAGCCGCGATTCGTGAGGCACTCAAGCCTTAGAGCAGGGCCAGGCCAACTGTGTACCCCTCGAAAAAAACGAGGCCCGCCGAAGCGGGCCCCGCTGACTACAAACTGTAACCAAGCTCGATCAAGGGCAAACCCCAGAACTGTTCACCACCCGCGAAGCGCCCGCCGAGCCTTCGAAGCAAACAGTTCTCCCCGTCACGAGATACCAGTCGGCATCACCAGCCGCCGGCGTTTCGGTGAGCCCCGTGGCAGTCGCCGCCGTTCCTTGATACCGCGTGCACGAATCCAACGCAGCAGTGAGGAGGTTCGGGAGATCGGCGGTCACGCCTCGATAGAGTGCGTAGCTGGTCGCGCTTGGATTGGCTGGCCAAACGAGATCCTGCTTCGTGGTCCACTGGAGTTGGTTCGCGAAGTCCTGACCTGCGGCCGTCTCTGAAGGAACCACGTTGTCGACGGTGACCACAGCGCTTCCAGTAGACGAGCCCGATGGGCACGTGCCGGACCCAACCAGCGTGACAGTGTAGGTCGTCGTGCTCGCAGGACTGACAACGCGAGTCGCCGGGCTAGTGGTCACGCCGTTCTGAACAAACCCGTCCGACCATGTCAGGTTCCACGGACCGGTCCCAGTGAGTGCTGCCTGAATCGTGGTCGAGCCACCCGCGCAAATCGTGGCGCTTCCACTGACGGTCGCCCCAGGTCCCCAAGTGATTGTCGTGGGTGTGGGGTCCGACACCGCGGCACAACCTCCCGCGTCTGCCACGCGGGCGTTGTAAGCGTAAGTTCCGGCGCTCGCTTTCGAAGGTGTGTATGAGTCGCTCGTCGCGCCAAGCACATCGACTCCGTCTTCCGTCCATTGATATGTGTAGGGTTCCGTGCCCGTCGACGTCGTGGCCATGAAGACACTGTCGCCCACGCACGCGTTCGCGTTATCCGGAGTCACGTCCACCGAGAGCGGAATCAGACAGTTGCCGATCGTGACGCCGATGTTGAGTTGGAAGTACGGGCCGGCCGTCGATAGATCGGTCCAAGCGGCCGTGTCTGGCGTGGTGTTGTAGAAGAACGTGCTGGCGCGAATCGGGAACTCGTAGTTGAAGCTAATGCTGGCATTGGTCACGTTGGTCTGACGGAATCCAACGAAGAAGTTGCCGTTGACCGGAATCGGCGTTGGCAACGCAATGGTGACTTGTCCGGGGCTCAACACCGTTCGATCGGCGCTGTCCAAGTAAAGCAATGCGCCCGGCTTCCCGGTTCCGTCGTCGGCGCGAACCACCAGCCGATAGGTAGTGGCCGTCGCTGAGAAGAAGTTGAGTGTGGCGGAGTCGAGCTGAGTCGAGATGACGTTGAACCGGCTGACAAACTCTGCGCCCGCTGCGCTGAATCCGGCTCCACCATCGGCGGGCGTTCCAGCGTGTTCAAACGAGAGCTTGTTGACGGTGACATCCAGTTGTCTGGCCAACGTGTCGTTGGCCGGAGCGGCATCGGCCGGGACAGAAACGGTGAGCGTGTTGGAGCCGAGCAGTGTCGGACTGAATGTTGTGAACGTGACGAGTGAACCGCCGGTACCGCACTTCAAGAGCGATGAAACATTTTGGGTGTCAGTCATGGTTTCTGTGCCGGTAATGTTGAGCGTCACCGGAACGTTCGTAAGGTCTGTGTCACCGTTTTGGAAAACGGTGGCTTGAATCGTTTGCGCGCCAACATAACCGAGCGGAATCGCACCGTTGGCGATGACGAAGTCGACACTGACATCGGTCGGGAGCGCCGGACCGAGTAAGCGCGTCTCCGGCCGGAAGCTGCTGGCCGCTGTCGTGGTTGGAGCCGCCGTGGTGCTCTGCGCTCCGTTCAGCCCGTTGGTGAGCGTGTTGGAACACGCGATAACCGTCGTCGTGGAGAGCGTGCCGGTGTGCTGGCCCCAATCGAACCCAACGTACAAACCCTTGCCGGCCACGTACGAAAACGGTGTGCCGCCCGAGAACGGAACATCGTACTGACCGACGGTGGCGGGTAGCGAGGTTGTGGCGTTGTGCACCTCCGTCATGGTGCTAATGGCGGTCGCCCAGGTCGTGCTTTTGGTGTTGACGGAATCGTCGGTGAGCTCGAGGTAGACCTTGAGCGGGGCCGCTCCGGCCACTCCGGAGGCGGTGCTGGTGGTCCACCCGATTCCAGTCATGACCCCGGGTTGGATACCGCTGGCCGCCATCTCCGCGGCGGTAATGAGGTAAGTAGAGCGCGCGAAACGGTATCGGGTGCTTGGGGCGCGCGCATTGCCTGAAGTGCTGCCGTTTCCGGGCAGGACTGTCAACGGACAGTTTGCGAACGACACGGGGACCAAGGAGGGAATCCCGAGAGCCAAGATGACGGCGATTGCGAGGCGTCGTGCGAGTGTCTTGTGCATGGTTTCCTCTACGTGCGAACGCGAGTTGAAACGGGAGAGTGGTTCTGATCCTGACCAAGAGGCGGATACCGGATTTCTTGCAAGCTGAAATGAAGGGGCGGCTGGTTGTGGCGATTGCCGGGTCGTGGTTGCACGGGACGTTGCGCACACGCATCGCCGACCCTCGGCGCGCCTGAACCATTGCGTGGAGAGATACAAGCCCCACATAACGCTCCGTCCCCACAGAAATCCCGCGAGGTTGTTGCGCCGGTTGCCGTCGTTTGGCAAGCGGATTCCGGGGGGCTCTTACAGAACCCCCCGGCGCTCCTGATCGCGCTCCATCGAGCGAAACAGCGCGCCGAAGTTCCCTTCCCCGAAGGACAGGTGGTTTTGCCGCTGGATCAGCTCAATGAAAATCGGTCCGATGATCGGTGGGGTGAAGATCTGCAGCAGGTAGCCTTGCTCGTCGCCATCGACCAGCACCCGGTGCGCTCGGATGCGCGCCTTGTCCTCGCGCAGAGTGGGCACGCGTTGAAACGCTTCGGTGTAGTACGAGTCGTCGATATCGAGCGTGGTGATCGAGGTCCCTGTCAGGTGATCGAGGCTGTCGAGCAAGTCATCGGAAAGAAATGCCAGGTGCTGCACACCGGCGCCTTTGTAGTCGCGCAGATACTCTTCAATCTGCGACTTTTCCTCGCTGCCCTCGTTGATTGGAATGCAATACGAACCGTCGGGTGAACGCAATGCGTACGACTGCAGACCGGTGGTGTTGCCGCGAATGTGAAACGACCTCACCTCGGTAAAGCCGAAGATCTTGCTGTAGAAGTCGACCCAGGTCTGCATCGTGCCGCGCATGACGTTGTTGGTGAGGTGATCGATGGAAAGAAACCCCTTGGCGGGGACAAGCTCGGGCTGCGGCAGTGCGACGAAGTTGTCCTCCCACGCTGTCTTCTCGATGAAGTGAATCAACGAGTCGCCAATGCCGTAGATCGCGGGAGCCGCGAGCGGTGTTTCGTGCTCGTAGGGTCGCGCGCCGCGCCGGATCGCCTCGCGATAGGCGCGCGCGGCATCCTCAAACAGCCAGCCCATCGATGGAATCGACGGTCCGTGCACGCTGGCGAACTGCGCGCCAAAGGAACCGGGCTGTTGGTTGAGCAGAAGGTTGATCGAGTTCTGCCGCCACCACTCGAGCTTCTCGCGACGATGCGCGTGTGTGCGCGAGAAACCGAAGTCTCGGAACAGGGCCTCCAGCTTGGCTGGCGACGGGCTGGCAAACTCGACGAAGCCGATGCCGGTCAGTCCTAACGGATTGTGCTTGCTCATCGCGCACTCCTCGGCGCGGCCACCGGTGCCGCTTGCCAACTTCTCCAGTAGTCGGGGTTTTCGTGTGTTGCGGCTTCAGTCGTGGGTTGCAGCGGCAGCCGCGTATCGATCATCACCGCGTATTCCTCGGTGCGAGTCTTGTCCTTCGCGCCTGCCACTGCCTTCGGCTGCGGGCCGTGGTGAATCCCTTGCGGGTGGAACGTCATCATTCCCGGCTTGATGCCGTCGCGGCTGAAGAACTCGCCGTCGTGATAAAACAGCACCTCGTCGTAGTCGATGTTGGCGTGATAAAACGGCACCTTCAGAGCTTCTGGGTCGCCGATTTCTAAGGGCCGCGGCAAGAATGTGCAGATCACCGCACCATCGGCGACGAACGTTGCGTGCGCAGTGGGCGGTAGGTGGTAACGCTCGCTGGTGACGGGGCGAATGTCGCGCACGTTGAGTTGCCATACACACAGGTCGCCCTTCCAACCCACCGTGTTGATCGGGTGGAACGGGTACGTGATGCGCGTGTACTCCCCTAATCGCTTGACGCACAGTTGCCATTCGTTGCGACCGTCGTCGACCGGGCCCGTCGGTTCCGGCACACGCATGACTGCGGGGTCGAACAGTGCGTGCTGACCGAGAATCCCACGGTCGGGGATACGAATTTCCGCCGCGGTTTCGATCGTCAGAAGAGCTGTCGGCATTTCTGGCAGCAACCGATAGACGGTGCCGCGCGGAATCACCAGGTAGTCGCCCTTCTCGTATTGAAGCGGGCCGAAGTCGGTGTCTATGCGCCCACTGCCTTCGTGCACGAACAGTGTTTCGTCGCCGTCGGCATTGCGCACCAGGTACGGCATCGGTGCGGTGAGTGTGGCAAAGCCAATCGAGACCTGCGCGTTGTGCAGCAGCGTGCGCCGTTGCGCAAGATAGTCGCCGCCGGCGGGTGGCATGCGCGTGCAGTCGTACAGACGCGGCTTGAGTGGGCCGTCGATGTCGGTCCAGTTGACTGGCGGCAGCGAGCGATACAAGTGCGCTGTGCGTCCGAAAAACCCGTTGCGTGCGTACTCTTCTTCTACGGTCCCCGCCGGTAGCGAGACATGTGCTTGCGTCGCTACCCGCCCACGCGAGAAGTACATCGGCTTTTCCTCCGGATTATCGCGAGGAGGTTAGAGGGGGGTGTTGGGCGTGGGGCTTGATCTGGATCAGGAAGCGGGGTGCTGCTTGATGCTCAGCGAGGACGGGCATACGCGCTGGCGCCTCGGGGGTTCCGCCCAAGCTGCCGTGAAGCTGACATAGTCCTGCTTCCCCACTGCCCAGGAGACGCGAAAGATGCCCAAGTCGATCAATCGAATTCTCGCAGGACTTGTCTACGCGGTGCTAGCTATCGCCACGCTCTGGGCGGTCGCCTGTGGCGGCGCGCCACCGCCGGCCGTGCAGCCGAAGCTGGTTGTCGGTGACCCTGGTAACACCGGCACGATTGCGTGCGTGCAAGGGCGCGACGACTTGCAGGGCACGCGCTTCTTGCAATGCACTGCGCATGACATGACGCTGGAGTTGGGTGGCCGCTCGGTCGTGACATGGCGCATTCCGCTGACCTCTGGTGGTGAGCCCTGCTGCAACGCCACGCTGCCGTGTTGCGGTCCGACCATCAAGGGCTGCCCGTGCGACATCATGGAGTTGATGGAGTTGAAGAACGCGTACCCGTCGTCGTGTCACAAGGGCAATGATCGATGGACTTGTGACAAGGAGTCGATTGAGGGTGGGGCGCGGTCGGCAGCCGCTCAACCCTTGTAGTGCTGGAACACAGCGGCCAACAGCAGCAACTGCGGATGAGCCATCGACGCTTTCGGCATCACCAGCCGAATACGATCGCGATGGGCCGCCAGCTTCTCGCGCAGCGGCTGCAGGCTGTCGACCTTGTCCCAGTGGAGCTTGTTGAGGTCCAAAACCAAGCGGCTCTTGCTGCGCGCCAACGATTCTTGAATTCGCGCAGCGAGGCCGTCGGCGTGCGACGCAGAAAGCGCTCCTTCCAAGCGCAGCCAAACCTGTTGCTTGGCGTGCTGCAAATCGACGTGAACACTGAAGTCGGGCAGGGAGAACTTCTTCGGAAGCTCCTCCCACAGTTGGAAGGCGTTCCAGCGTTCGCTGGGCAAACGGTATGTCGTGCGAATGAGTTTCGGGTGTTGAAACAAGTTGAACTTCAGCCTCACTGCGGTCCAGAGCGCGGCGCCCACAGCCAGCACCGACTGCGCGCGTTGCGAAAGCGTGGGGCGGCCGAATTCGGCGTGAATGCGCTGTTGTAGGTCGCTAATCCATTGCCGCACTTGGGTGTTGGGGCCCAACAGCCGGCCAGCGAGAAACACCGGATACGCGCACCGCAAGTCGGTGGCGTAGACCTCCGCCTTCTGACGCAGGTGTGGATTGGGCGAGTCTTTCAGCTTCTGGTAGCCGAGCCAGCGGCCTTCGAGCACGCGGAAGATGCTCGGGCCCAAGCGCTGGAAATCCTGCTCGAAACACCACTGTTGCAGCCCTTCGATTTCTGCGGCCGACAACGTGGCGTGTTTCATCGTGGTGGTGAAGCCATCGGCGCGGCGATACAAACGGTCGGGGTGCTCGAGGTACTCCTCGTGCATCAAGTTCTCGCGCCGCACGCGCTCGTTGAACGGCGTGCCGGGCACGGGGCCGTAAATCAGGTACTGGCCCAGTGCCGGCTTGAGCTTCATCAGCCCAGCGAATTCTTCCGCCACGACTTCTGGTGTTTGATAGTCAAACCCCACAATCATCGAGGTGAGAATCGTGATCCCGTGCTCGCGGAACTCGGTGAGGATCTCCTCCACTGGCCGGCCCTGCTGTTTGGCGTAGTTAGACCGTGTGCCCTCATAGCCGATCCAGAAGCCATCAATCCCCATCTCCAAAATCTCGGCGACGGTGTATTGGCTAATCGCCTTGACGCTGGAAAATGCGAAGATCGAAAGCGATTTGCCGCTCTTCATGACGGCATCACGAAACTGCATGGCGCGCTTTTTGTTGAGCAGGAAGTCCTCGTCGATGATCAAGAAGACGAGGTTTGGGTTCATGTCCAGATAGCGCTCGACGACGTTGTAGATGTCTTGGCCGTGAGGCAGCAGCTTGATGTGCTTGCGCTTGAAGAAGTGCGACGTGCAACAAAAGTCACAGCCGTTAGGGCAGCCAAGCCCTGCGAAAATCTTGCCGGTGCCCGACACCTTCAGCCCGAAGATCTTCAAATCGCTCACGATCAGCGGGTGCTTGTACGGCATCTCAATCGGCGGTTCTCCGAGTAGCTGCCGCATGAATCCGACGCCTTCCTCACGGCAGATGTAGTCCGCGTAGGGCGCAAGCTCCTCATCGCTCAGTACCGTACCGTAGCCGCCCAACACGATCTTGGTCTGGGGCGCGTACTGTCGGACCAGCGCCACCATCTCTTTTGCCCTGTGGAAGATTGCCATCAGGAACGAGATGCCGACGTAGTCGTACCCCTTCTTCAACTCGCGAATGAACTCACGCTTTGACGGGTACTGCAGCACGACCGTGGGAGCATCGAGATTTTCCGCGATGTACTCGATCGAAAATTGCACGTTGACGGTGCGCGGGCTGAAGATCCCTTGAGCGCGCGTCACCTGCCGGTACAAAAGCTCATAACCCACGGAGGGCGCATCACCGTATTCTGGTCCCAGCGGTCGACACACACTGGTCAGCAAAACTTTTTTGCTCATAGGCGCGTGATAAGACTCCTCAAAACGCCACAACGCAACGCGCGAATTGGTCGCGACTGAAAGCCATTCTCTTCCAGAACAGAAGGAGCTTCGAGTCCGGCCCACCACCGCCTATCAGCGCTGAGCGAGTGGGCTCTACGCTCCTGAGCTCACTTCGCCAGGTTGAACAACGTCGAGGGTACCCAGCCTTCGTTACCTAACTCGTCGGTGACCTTCCACCAGATCCCTTCCTTGTCGCCGGTTGGATAGAGCGTCATCCCGGGATCGAGGTCTCGCACCACCTTGGCTTTCAAGTCAGGCTTCTCATACATCCTGCCTGGCTTGGACATCGCCACCGACTGCGAAACGTTGTTTGCCTTGGCGTCGGGCGTGTTGCTCTTGACCTCGTTCACCAGCTTCACGTACGCATCGAGATAAGCCTTGGTCACGACTTGGCCAATCTCTGTGTTTGCGTAGCTGCTCGCACCGCCAGCAGCGAATCCACCGAAGAACGCAGCGCCGCCTCCGCCCCAACTGAGGTCCGTCTTCTTGGCGTGTCCTTCTGCTAGCGCCACCTGCTCGGTGGAGCGCACGTCGGTGAGTGTCAGCACCACGTCTGCCGTCTTGCTCTTCATGTTGACGCCGCCGACGACCGCACCCGCGGCACCGCCCAGCAACCCGCCGAGCATTCCCCCGATCTTCTTGCCGCCCGAGTTGGCGTTCTTGTTGACCAAGTCAGGCACCAACACATAGTCGGCTGCCTTCATCTGTCCCTTGCCGATGTTGGACCCACCGCGCATCTCGCCGCTCGATGCCAACGCTCTTTCCGACTGCGCTGCCGCCAACCCCTTGCCTCGATCGAGCAGGGTGAAGCACTTGGACTCCGCCACAAACACTTTGATCAGTGCCTCCGGCGATTCCAGGTTGTAGGCATGCCACCACTTGTTTTCCGGCTCGACCACGGCGAGCGTGCCGATCTTCTTGTCGCACACCGGAATCGCGACCGGCGGATCTTCTTTGGCTTGGGCGCGCTGTGCCGAGCAAATTCCTAGCAGCAAGACCGACGTGCAGAGTGTGGCTCCTATACCTTTGCTCAACACTTTCATTCCTCCCGTTGCGGACGATAACCAGAAACCGGTACATCCACCCCACATCCCGATTCGAGGGGCGATGATCTAGAGACGGAACGAGCGGGATTCTGTCAGGGTCCGTCGATAGCCCGCCGCACCCACGGACGCCAAACCCGCTGCCGTGGATTCCCCGATCGCTCGAGGCCGCTGGCACTGTCAGTTGATGACGGCGCCTGTCCCCTTGATCGTATAGATCGTCATTTCTTCCGTGACACTGGCCGGATCGAACGGTTCCTTCTTCTCCTCCGCAATGTGCTGCAGGTACTCGATCGCTTCCTCTTTGTTGAGTTTGCGATAGGTGAACTTTCCCTCTGCCGTGGCGCGTTTCCCTTTGACGTCGAGCGGAAACACGATGACGCCGTCATCGACCTTGACCCTCACCGTTTGGGTGCCGTTCTCGCTCGTGATGGTCATCCAGCATCCGCGCTTCGGGCAGACATCGGAAACGACTCCCTCCACCTGGACGAGCTTGTCGACATACTGTTCGGGATCGGCGATGAGTTGCGCGATGGTGACCTTCTTACCCGTGGTGACACCGGCGCCGTATGTCTTGCTTTCGGCGGACAAGACAGGTGCGGACATCAAGATGCCAATCGACAACAGACAGACGTTACGAAACATAGTTGTTCCTCCCAGGGTCAATGCGCGTGGGAGTCTCGCCGAGTCGGGGCCATCGCACAATTGCTCTTGGCTGGCGGCTCATCTTCGCGGCATCTGGTAGGCTGCTCGCGGAGACTCAGATGGCCAGCCTTTTCCCACAAGGGAGTGTGATTTCGGCCCGCGCTCTGCTGCTCGGCGAACGAATCGACCTCAAGGGCCTCGAGGCGGGCCAGCGCCTCGCGACCAATCCGCTCGTGATCTCTGTTGGCGAAGGACACTACGCGGCGCTCTTCCGTTACGGAGCCGTGGTGTTGTTTGGCGCCAACGCCTTGCAGGAAATGTCGTTCGTCAACCAGCTCCTGCCGCTGGTTGGGCAGCCCTACGCCAAGCGAGAAACAGAAGAGACTCGACTGAGTGTCGACGCATCGGCCGAGGAGCAGGTGCACGGCGGCGAGATCGTGCTGCATGAAGCAACGCTCGAGCGCTTGCAAGTGGTTGCCGATGTGCTGGCCAAGAGCGTCGTGCTCGCGTACTACGAGGCTTCGCTGGCAACTGTGTTCGACGCTGTCGAGCCGCTCGCGCTGGGGCTCCGCCAAGGAGGGCGAACAGCTACCAAGGACCGCGACCTGCTGCGCTACATCGGCGAAACGCTGCTGACGCAACACAAGATGGTCGGCCGAGTAGAGGTGGGAGAGAAACCCGATGTCACGTGGGATCTGCCCGAAATCTACCGGCTCTTCGCCCGACTCGAAGACGAGTACGAGCTGCAGGAACGGCGACTGGCGCTGGAACGCAAGCTCGACTTGATTGCGCGCACGGTGGCAACGCTCGTCGATTTGCTGCAAACCAAGCGCTCACTGCGTGTGGAGTGGTACATCGTGATTCTGATCGTGATCGAGATCGTCCTGACTGTTTATCAGTTGCTGTCGCACACTGGGCACTAGCCGATATACGCCGCTTATCGCTTCGCTGTTGTCAACTCTTGCGTGTGCACCCTGCCAAAGCGATCGGTCGCTTCGATGGTGATCTTGGCTGCTTTGGTCGCAGGCCTTGCGTAGAACAAGTGCTCGGTTGGATTGGGCTCCACCCACTCGCGGTGCTTCGGTTTGTCTTTGCCTTTGTGGAGTTCCACGCTGAGCGGGTCGAAGCCCTTGCGCTGCGACATCGCACCCTGGCGCTGCCCATCTTCGTACCACACCACACGCCACGTTGGATCCCAATCCCAGACATTCGCCACAATTTCATCCGGTGCCGATCGATCGGCGCCTGGTGGGTAGAGGCGCATCTGATGCTCGGGCGGCAACCCGGTGCTCTTGGCTCGCCAACTGATATCGCTGCCGCGCGCTTCATAGATCGAGTAGCCGTTGGGAGTCCCGTCGGAGCAGATCGGCCCGCTCCACCATGCGCCGCAGATGGCACCGCAGCAGTGCTCGTGGAGCTTGCCAATCGTCAGGTGCTCGCTCTCGTGCATGTGACCGACGACGATGTGAGCTCGATACGGTTCCAACAGGCGAAACAACATCTCGCGATTCATCAGCGAGGTGGTTGGGGGTGCGGTCTTATTGCCACGTCGCAAATACAGGCTGCCTTGCGCCGGGATGTGCGTGCAGACCACGACCGTGCACCCCGCTTCGACATAGGCAAGATCGGACTGCAGCCATGCTAGTTGATCCAATGCGAGGTAACCGAGATAGCTGGTTCCATACCAAAACACGTCGTCGAGCACGACATAGTGAACCGCGCCGCGATCGAACGAGTAGTAGCGCGGCCCGAAGTGCTGCTCGAACGTTTGCGATGAGGCTTCGTCGACAGCAGCGTCAGAGTCGAGGTCGTGATTGCCAACCACTTGAAAGAATGGAACACCAATCTGCTTCACACCTTGTTCGTAGTCTGGAAACAGTTTCAGGTTGTCGAACATCATGTCGCCGACGGCAATACCGAGAACGTCGACATCACCCAGCGCTTTCCGCGTCTCGATGATGTCCGGAACGCTCTCTTCCAGGAATCGGCGCATCTCGCGTCGATCCTGTGTTTGGATATCGCCGAGCATCAACACCACGTGGTGGTCGCCGCTGGCCGCGAGCGCTTCGAGCTGGAAGTTGGCCGTCGCTTCGCCCGCGGCGTTGGGCTCGATGCGCGCATAGAACCGTGCTGTGCCGGTGGCGTTGACCGGCACACGGAAACCAGCCGGGACTGAGATCTGCACCGTGCTTCGCCCCGCCGTTGTAATCATCTCGTAGGATCCGTCAGCCGCGGTGCGAACCGTGCTCAGCCCGTCACTCACCGACACACCGGCGATCCCACTCCCCGCCGTGCGAACCGCGCCGCGCACTCGAATCGTGCGGCCGAGGAGCGGTGGCGGCAACGGCGCGTATGGGTCGGCCAGGAGGCGCGGGTAAATCGCGAGCGCAGCCGTACAGATTCCGGTCTGGCGCAGAAAACGGCGACGGTCCATGTCGGAACTCCTCGCTGCGCACGATACCCCTGCTTCGATTCAGGATGCGAAGCGAGCCACATCAGGGCGCGGTAGCAACTCGCTGCCTTGAACGGTGCCCATCACGTCTGACCTTCTGTGGGGCGCCCAGCGACGTCAGGCTTGCCGACCTGGGTATAACCGGGGTTATACTCTGTTCATGAAGACAGCGATCTCGATTCCCGACCCTCTGTTCGAGGCTGCCGAGAGCCTCGCGAAGCAACTCGGGCTCTCACGCAGTGAACTGTTCCAGCATGCTGTTCGCGAGTACGTGCAAGCCCACGGCCGCCCCGACGTGACACAAACGCTCAATCGCGTCTACGCAGCGGGAAGGAACACCGCAAGGCTCGATTCCGCGCTCGCCAAACTTCAGGCAGCCTCTCTTCCCGACGAGGAGTGGTAATGAAACGAGGCGAGATTTGGTGGGCATTGCTTGCGTCGCCGCGCGGCTCCGAGCAAGGTTTTCGTCGCCCAGTGGCGATCGTCCAAGCGGATTCCTTCAATGACAGCCGAATCCAGACGGTCGTCGTCGCCGCGATCACTTCGAATACCGACCTCGCTGCAGCGCCAGGAAACGTCTTGCTGTCACGACGTCAGTCCCGGCTGCCAAAGGACTCGGTTCTCAATGTCTCGCAACTGCTCACGATCGATCGATCATTCCTCGACGAGCGCATTGCGCGCCTCAGTCCGAAAGTGATGGAAGGAGTTGACAAAGGACTCCGGCTCGCACTCGGGTTGTAGGGATTCGCTTCAGGGGAAACAGCGCATCAGATCACCGTTGCTGCTGCCGAACCAAGTCGAGCTTCGCGCTTCTCGTAAGGGACTTGACGCGATGTTCCTCGCGCAGCGCCGCACTCCAAGTGCGTACGCGCCGCGACCAAACTAATTCGGTGGGTAATCGGCTACGGGTGTAGCGCGACGCTGTGCCGGCGTTGTGTTGTGCGAGCCGGCGCGCCAGCGCGACGGTTGCTCCCGTGTAAAGAGAACCGTCGCGGCAGCGCAGCATGTAGACGAACGGCATCGAAGCGCATTATCGGGCACTTCGGGTACGTTGCTTACTTGTGCTCTTTGTCATCGCCCGAAACGCGGCGCTTGGTTTCGTCGAGCCATTCGTCTTGTTTCGTGGCCGTGGGTGCCGGGGGTGCGGCCGGCCGTTTCGAACGGAACAGGAAAGCCATCGCTGGCCGCCAGCTCGGGCGCATCACGCGCACGGTGGCATGCGCTGCTTCGGAGCTCGCGTGCGCCAGTTTTTGCGCGAGCAACCAGCCGACCATCGCCAGACCGATGAACGGAAGGAAGATCACGAAGCTCAGGCCGAGGATCGGTGCGACCAACAACAGCATCAACACCGGCACGCGGTGCCACACGCTGTCGGCGTCGCCCGGCAACACGCCCGCTTCGGAGAGCGAGACAAATTGGAACTCACGAAGGTTGAAGTAGAAGCCCGGTTCGACGGTGGCGGCGGCGTTGAAGCGTTTCATGAAGACCTCCTTTGTTTCGTAGGAATCATGCGATCGGAGGCCTGCTACAACCATCGGGCAAATACCCGATCAAGACTGGAAATCCACCTGATTTATCGCCTGAAAGCGCCTTTCTGCGGCGGATTTGCCCGGATTTGACCTAAACCCCGGCCTCCGCCTCAGCGGTTTGCCGGGGTTACGGTGCGCCGCTTGACGTCGAAGCGATCGCCGCGCAGCAACACGTGCACTTTCAGTCCGCGTGCCGCGAGCAATTGCGTTGCTTCAGCGCCGGCACGCCGTTCGATCGTTGCAGGCTTGGCATCGATCACCATGACGGTGCCGACACCCAGCACTTCGAAGTTGCCGTCCGGTTTGACCCACACCGCCGTGTCTTCATCGACACCGACACCGAGCAGCTCGGGGTGCTCGAGGATCACGGTGAAGAGACGATTTTGACGCTGGCGCGCGACGAAGTGCTGGTCGACGATGACGCCCGGGAAGAAACCGAAGCCGCGTTTGAGTTCTACGGCGCCCGCACGAATCACCGTGAAGTTTCCTTCCCCGGTAATCATCAAGGCACTTTGGCACGCGGTGCCGGCCGATGTACCGCCAACCACCGCGCCGTGCTCGAACGCCGCGACGATCGCGTCACCGACCGGTGTATCGAGCAGTGCGTTGGTGATGCGTACCTGGTCACCGCCGCCGAAGAAGATGGCGCGCGCGTTTTGAATCGCGGTGACGAACTCGGGGCGTGATGCGTCCTCACGAGTCTTGAGATCAAGCGCGGTGACATTCGTCGCAGCCGCGCCCTCGGTGAAGCGGCGCGTGTACCAAGCAGGCGACTCCGGATCTTCGGACGCAGTGGGGATCACGACAATCGGTACCTGCGGGCCGCCGGCAAGCTCGACGATCTTCTGGATCGCTTCGGTCGACTCGACCTCGCCTCCGCCGATGAGCACCAAGTGGCCGCGCGTCGCCGGTGGCGCAGCCCACGCCAGTGCTGCGACCGCAAACACGAGGAGTGCCATCAGCAGTGGTCGCATGGGTTCCTCGCAATGAGGGCCGGCGATCGCCGGCCCTCAGAGGAAGAGACTAGAAACTGAATCGTGCGCCGGCGCGGATTTGGCGCGGGGGCTCGATTTGGAAAGGCGTGCCGTAGCTGCTGCGCGGCCCGGTGAATGTGCCGTCCTCCAGGTCGTATACGCCCCAACGATTGAAGATGTCGAGTGTCGTGTCTTCGTTGGTGCAGTTGAAGCACTCCACTTGCAACGTAAGCGACTTTTGGTCGCCCAACGACGCTTGCCAGGCGAGGCGCAGGTCTAGCAGTCTGCGGTCTGGTAGTTGTTCGCTGCCGCGCGGCGTCAGGTTGATGTTGCGCGCGCTGGCATTGAAGTAGTCACCCAGGCCGATGACTCGCACGAACGGCGTCCAATACCAGCCCGAATAGAAGTTGTATTGCGTGCTCAAGGTGAAGCCGTGGGTCAGGTCGACCAATCCCGAGAGTTTGAACTCCCATTCACTGAACGACAGGTCGATGCGGCCGTCGGCGTTGGTCAGGCCGTTGCGATCGGTGAATTCACTCGCATAGCCGTTGTTCCTCAGGATGTTGCCGTCCAAGTCTGTCCACACCAACGAACTTCGCAGCGACCAGTGGCTGGAGTATCGCTTTTCAAAGCGCAAGACCGCCGAGCGGTAGTCGCGGTATGCACCATTGTCCGTGGTCAAGACAAACTCCGGAGGCGATTGCAGCAGGTAGATTGGCAGTGTTCCGCCCGTGATTGGATTGTCGACGGCAACCACTTTGTCTTAGTCCTGATTGACGTTGACCATCGCCATGATGCTGCGGAAGCGGCGATCGATGAGGTCGACGCCGAGCGACATCGTGTTGCCGAATTGCTGCTCGTAGGTCAGCACCAATTCATCGACGTACGGGTGATCGATCTTGCCAATCCCCGCGCGAATCGCCGTGGGTGTGTCGCAGTCGCTGTACTCGCCGGTCTCGGAGTCGAAGAAACAATCTTGATCGGCAATCGATGCTTGACCCGAGGCTTCGCGGTCGAACAGGTAGGTGAACATCTTCTCGTGGTAGCGGCCCCAGTGCGCTTTGAGCGCCGAGCGTGCATTCCCGTAGATGTCCCAAATGATTCCCAGGCGTGGATCGACGAAGGTGTCTTTGTAGACCGAGGAGTTTCCGGTTACGCGCCAGCCGCCGTCGTATCGTCCGAAGCGCAGTCCGGGGTTGATCGCGAAACGGCCGATCTGCATCGAGTCTTGCACGTAGGCGTGCAACCCATTGAATTTCGGCTGCGCGTTGTACTCACCGAATCCTCGCTCGATGAAGTCAGCGCCGCACGATGGGTCGGCGAAGTAGTCCGCCTCGGAGTCGCACAACGACGAGTCATCGAAATAGGTGAAGCCACCGTTGCGACGCCAGAAATCAGTTGACTTGGCGTCTTCGTAAAGCACCCCAAACTTGAAGGCGTGCGAATCGCCCTTGCCGAATAGGTCGTCCTTGAACAGGCTCCACGATCCGTCAAGCGTAACAATGTGACGATGGTTTAGTTGCCTGAGGTCCTGGTTGGTCCAAGCGATTCCTGTGTTGGCATCGTCGATTCGCCCGGGGGTGTTTTCGCCGTTGAACGGAAGATAGTCATCACGCCCGTCATAGCCGGTGAGTTTGGCGCTGACGAAGTTGTTGTCGTCAACCAGTGATTCCCAATGCAGCGCGAATGTTGCTCCCGGTGAGCGCTGCTTGGAACTCGCCTCTGCCAACGTAAACTCACCAATGCCCCGTCGATCGTGAATCACCTTGTCGTACTCGGCCATGAACATCAGCTTGTTTTTAGGGTCGAGTTGCCATGACACCTTGCCTAAGAATCGTGGGATCTTGCGGTCGGAAGTGTCTTCAGCGCCCAACGGAGTTGTTTCGAATCGCCAGTACTCAGCGCCCACGAAGAACCAGAGCTTGTCCTTGATAAATGGCCCGCCAACGTTGACGGCGATATTGGAAAACTTGAAAGTGTCGTCAGGTGTTTCGGGCGTGTTATCGGCGACCCACGAGGAGGGTTGGTAGTAAAGCTCGACATCACCTGAGAGCTTGTTTCCGCCCGACTTGGTGACGCCGTTGATCATGCCGCCGGTGTAGCCACCGTATTCCGCGTTGGCCCCCAATCCGCCAACTTCGATCACGTCCATCCACTGAATGCTGGGGAGTAGCCAGTGACCGCCACCGCCAGCGTCGGCGACATTCACGCCGTCCAGCGTTACCGCGTTTTGCCCCTCTGTGGTTCCGCCGAACGCGAGTATTGCGCTGCCACTGCCGCTGGTGTAGTCGACATTCACCCCGGGCGCAGCCTGGGCGATTTGATAGTAGCTGCGCGGCAAGGGCTGCGACTTGATGAACTCCTGATCGAAGTTGGTGGAGACGGTATTGCTCACTGTGCTGATCAGCGGTGCTTGCGCCGTAACCGTCATCTCTTCCTTCAACTCGGTCGGCTTGATCTGCACATCGACCGCGATCGTTTGCGCAACCCGGACTACCACTCCCTCGCGCCTGGCAGTATCAAAGCCGCCGAGCCGTGCTTCGACCGCATAGCTCCCTGGTGGCAACGCCGGGAAACGATAGAGGCCACGCGCGTCAGTGGTCGTGGCCTTTTCGCGTGTGATGAGCACGTCGGACGAGACCACCACAAGGACACCCGGAAGTGCGGCGCCAGATTCATCGCGCACCACACCCTGAATGGCGCCCGTGATCGAGCCCTGCGCGAACGCGGCTACCGAGGCGGCCGTCAGCACGACGAACAACATGACGAGACGGATGGTGTGTTTCATGCGTCCTCCTAACGACCAATGCTCCAGCCCCCTCGGCCGGATAGAAAAGTGGTAAGTCATCGGCGCCGCGCTCTAATGGCGGCAGCAAGTGCCTGGCCTGACGATTCGATATGACGCTTGAGCGCCTGTTCTGCGGCTTTTGGATCGCGGGCTGTGAGCGCGGCGAGCAGTGCTTCGTGCTCGAGTATGTCCGGAGCATCGCGGCCGGGCGCTGAACTCTCGGCGGTGTCGGGTACGCTGCCCCACAGCATGGTAGGAAACGTCTCCCACAACTGCGTCAGCGCGCGAATCAGGTAAGGGCGATGCGAGGCTCGAATGATGGCGAGGTGGAAGCGGCGGTTCAACTCGCGATAGTGCGATAACTCGCGCGGCATCTCGCAAACCACGATCTCAGCTTGAATGGCGCGTAGCTCGTCCAGTTCGGCGGCGGTAATAAGTTTGGCTGCAAATCCTGCCGCGCGTCCTTCGCTGGCGACTCGCCCTGCGTAGACGTCCTCAACATCCTCAGCCGTAAAGTCGACCACGCGAATCCCGCGGTACGGCTCGTATTGCAACAACCCTTCGGCCGCGAGTTGCTTGAGCGCTTCGCGCACAGGCGTCTGACTCACCCCCAATTCGCGGGCGAGCTTTTCCTGGCGGAGCCACTCACCCGATGGGATTTGCCCGCGGACTATGTCCGAACGCAGGCGATCGACTACCCACTGCCGCAACTGCCGGGGTGTTTCCGGGGAGGGAGAGGCTGGCTGTGCATTATGCATAATGCATCATCGTGCGCGGTTTGTAGTTCAGATCCAGCCCGGCCGTCAACCGCCATGCGTCGCCTGAGAGACCTCTCGAGACTCGTTAGAGGCCCGCGATCAGCGCATCGAAGTCGATGCAGCGCTCGGCGTGGGCCTGCATCCACTCGATCTTCTCTCGATCTTCCGGACCGGTCTTCGCCACGTAGTCCGTCACCAGCGCGAACACCTCGCCGGTAGAACGGATCGGGCGCAGATAAGGGATGCCGCTGGCGTCGAGGATTTGTTGTGTATGAGGACTGATTGGGCCAACCCCCGCCACGACCAACCCGCAGATCTTGTCTTTGTACTCGGCGATGGCGTAAAGCGAACTGAGCGTCACGATCAACTCGTCGCGGCTGCTGGTGGTAACCACCAAGGTCGCGTGTCGCAACAAATCGATGCAGCGCTCGGTCGAGGCTGCTCCCAGGTGAATGCGGTGCGCGATGCGAGGTCCCGCCGCATCTCCGCCGCGCAGTGGCGTGTCGAGGTACTTGGCCAACTGCGAGAGCGTCGGGCTGGCCAGGACTGTCGAGTAGTCGAGTCCGCCAAGTATCTCGACCGACTCCGCATCGAGCGCTTTTCGCATGTAGTGCAACGACGACTCACGCTTGTCGGGCAGCAGCTTGTTGGCCAGCACGAATCGCACGTCTGCTTTTTCTTTGCGATACAGCGGCAGGTTGAGACTGACGGCATCGACGGCACTCCCAATTCCGCCCTTCACGACGATGAGCACCGGTGCGTGGCAAAGGTTTGCAACCCGCGCGTTGGAGACACCCATGACGGCACCTACGCCGCCATGCCCTGTCCCCTCGACGATGATGAAGTCGTGGCGGCGTTCCAACTCAGCGAGGCTCTCGAGGATTCGCGACGCGAGGTCCTCGGTGCGAATCTTGCCGTCGAGCACATCCTTGGTAAACCCCTCGCGCGCCACCACCGGAGACATGAATGGCAAGTCATCGTGCAGACCATACGTCGTCGCCATCAACGCGGTGTCCTTGTCGACATCCAGCTCACCAATTCGCACGTACTGTTGCCCGACTGGTTTGATAAACCCGACTCGTGCAAATCGTTTTCGCGCCAGATGCATTAAACAAACGCTAATCGTGGTCTTGCCGGAGTGTTGCTCTGTTGCCGCAACGAACAGTCGCTTCGCCATCGATTTCCTCGCGCTCTTGTGGTCTCGGCCCCAACTCTATTTCGGTGCGATCAGTTTGTGTTCCCAGCATTCGATGCTAGCCTCGCGCATGAGATTTCGCGCACTGCTTTTATCACTGATGAGTTCAATCCTGCCTGCCATGGCTGCCGAACAAGCCTTCCCACCCACCGCGCCCGGCGTTGCCGAGTTCAAGACTCTGCCCGCAGGAGTCCTGCTCAAGTCAGCCGGGAAGGGTAGCTATTTCGATCAGTCGAACCAGCTGTTTCGCCCGCTATTCAACTACATCTCCACCCACGACATTGCGATGACGACGCCCGTCGAGGCGAAGATCGATGGCGCCGCAATGTATTTTTGGGTTGCCGCTTCCGAGCAAGCCAAGGTCGCCGGTAGTACGGCAGGCGTTGAAGTGCTGACCATTCCAGAACGCCGCGTCGCCAGCCGCGGCGTGCGCGGCAGCTACTCGCGGGAAAATTTCGAGAAGACCCGCGATCAACTTGTCTTGTGGCTCGCTCAACAGCCAGGCATGGAAGCCTCCGGCGAGCCGTACGCGGTTTACTGGGACGGTCCGTTTACCCCATGGTTTGCCAAGCATTCGGAGGTGCACATTCCCGTGCGCCCACGTGTCATTCGTTAGGTACTGCTGTGCGGTCGATTGCCAGTACGACGGGGCCCCTCGGAAATCTCGCCCCTACTCCAACGTGTCCGTCGCCGAAGTGCGGTGATGAGTCGTAACCCTGAGCGCCGCGGCTCGATAGCTCCGCTTCCCCGACCGCGCCGCGAGCCGCCCAGGTGCATGTCCTGGAGCAGATCACACCGATCTTCAGCGCTTCGAGAGTAAGTGCTCGCTACCTGTGCGAGGGGCCGCTATTCGAGCGTGAAGCGGACGCCGGACGCGATGCTGCCAGCGGCGATCGCATAACGCGTTAGACCCGCCGTGTCGTGGATGTCCAGCTTGCTCATCAGGTGCTGTCGATGCTTCTCCACGGTCTCGATGCTGATCCCAAGTTCCGCAGCGGTTCGCTTGTTCGCCTTGCCTTCGGCGATCAACTGGGGAATCTCCACCTCGCGCGTGGTCAGATGACTTGCAACTTTCGCAGTGACTCCCGGCGCTCACAGGGCTGCCCGTCGCTCGCGATCGCGATGTCGCAGGGCGATCGAGGGGTCGAGGAACCGATCGCCCGCGTGCACGGACCGTATCGCCTTGGGGAGGATCAAAGCCGAGGCCTGTTTGACCAGGTACCCGGCCGCGCGGAGCCCGTCACGCACGATCTCGTGGTCATCGACCAGTAGCGCGGTGATGGCATTCATGTCAGGGAATCAAGCGGTGTGTTCGGCGCCGCTTCGAACTGGTTTGGACCGGGACCAGGGCCCGGACCGTGGTGCCTTTTCCCGGCTCGGAGTCGATACTGAAGGTGCCGCCCACCATCTCAATTCGTTCTCGCATGCCGAGCAAACCCAAGGGCGTCGGCTTGATGGCAGCGAACACCTCAGCGGCCTGAAATGACCTTCCGTCATCATGGATCTCCATGCGGACGTCCTCGCCAACACGCTTGAGCGTCACCTCCACCAAGCTGGCATGCGCATGCCGGTCGATGTTGGTGAGTGCTTCCTGAGCCACTCGATACAGCGCGGTGCGTTTGTCACTCTCCAACCCTTCGACCGCAGCGGAGGCCTTGAAGTAGTTCGGGATTGGGTTGCGCGCGGCGAACTCCTGCATGTAGGACTTGAGCGCAGGGATGAGCCCCAAGTCGTCTAACAGTGGGGGGCGCAATTCGCGGGCGAAACGATGCACCGCGTTCATCGATTCTTCGAGCAAGCGCTGGGTGCCGGTGATCTTGCCTTTGAGGCCCTTCGTATTGGCGGCCGTCTCCTTCTTCAACGCGGCGAGTCTGACGTTGATGGCCGTCAAGGATTGGCCGATCGCATCATGGAGTTCGCGGCTGATCTCTTTTCGCTCTTCTTCGTGTGCGGACAAGACTTCGTGGGAGAGGCGCCGCAACTGCTCCTGCATTCGTATCGACTTTTCGAGCAACAACTTGTAGTGCTGCTCGCTGGTCTTGAGGGCTTCCTGTGCCGCCTCGCGCTGGCCGATCTCCCGTTTCAGCAGGCGGCGCAGGCCGGATAGCTCAAGTGCCTGCTCGTGCATCAGCGCGTTTGCCTGCGTCAAGTCGCCATTGCGTTTGATCGCAACATCATCAGCACTGCCAAACGGTGCGAGTGCGTTGCAAAAGAAGCTCGCAGCGTTCTTGGCCACACCATTGTTCTTCTTAGAGGCCGCAGTAGAGGACAGCGCCGTCGCCAAGGCGACTTGGTGAATCTTGAATAAGTCGACCGAGTCCAAACCGGCGGCAATAGCTTCCCGCCCGAGCGACCCGGCCGTTTGCTCACTCGCGTCCTGCGCCAGCCCGTTCTGCAAGGCCGCTGAGTAGCGTTGAGCCAAGCCGTCTTTGCTCTGTTTGGAGCGTAGCGCCATGCTTCACCTCGCCGGAAGCGTTTATGGTGCCGCTTCTCGCCGGGAGTACCTGCGGGAGACACACCGAAATCGACGTGAGTGTGATCCTGCCACCTCGACAAATCGATGGGGCAGAACCCTGCCGGTCGGTCGGGCTGGCGCTCTGGTTCCACGTCGCGAGCAGCGCGGTAGGGTTACACCCCATCGCAACACTACAAACCGAAGCGCAACATTCCGATTGTGCCGACTCGCGACCATTAGCCGACGAGAACTGTTGCTTGTGAGCGAGAAACGTCGGCAGAGCCGGAAAGGAGTGGAACATGCTGTGGACTATCGCTGTGGTACTCGTGCTGTTATGGCTGCTCGGTTTGGTCAGCAGTTACACGATGGGAGGTTTCGTGCACCTGTTGCTGGTGCTCGCCGTGATTGTGGTACTGGTCCGAATTGTCCAAGGTCGATCGCTCACGAGTACCTGAGTTGAAGTGATTTCCGACCCCTCATCGTCTTCGATCGCGGGGAGAACGCTGGAGTTTCTTATGAGACCTAAAATCATGGTTGCGATCCTGCTGCTGGCCGTAGGGGTCGTCGCGCTCGCCTATCAAGGCATTAGCTATACGACGAGAGAGAAAACACTCGACCTTGGTCCGCTACAGGTGACAACCGAGAAGACCAACCGAATCCCGCTTCCGCCGATCGTTGGAGCTGTCGCTCTGGTTGGCGGGTTGGTACTGCTCGTCGTCGATTCGAAACGCTCCAGCCGCGCAGCGGCGTGATCGCAAGCACGGTGTGCTGTTCGATCCAGGGAACGCGGATTTTCCATCGACGCGAAAGCGTCTTCATATAGGCAGGGCGCTCTTTGCGCACAGAGCGCCCTGCCACTTGCTGGCGTTTGGCCATCGCTTCTCGCAATAGCGCGGCTATTTCGGACAATGTCTGAGTTCTTGCGCGGCCCTTGCTCCTGTCGCTGCTGCAAACCTTGTGCGGTCGTATTCCAGGGTCCAAAAAAAGCAGCACCTACAGGGCAAAATGGGAAGGCACCAAGCCATGCGATCTCTGTCTATTGCAGTCTCAGTTGCGCTGCTCCGAAATCCGCGGCGGTCCTGACTGCCCTCACCGGCGCGGCCGCTCGCGGCCTCGATCCGTGCGCACATGGCATCGGCCGTCGCTCAGGAAAAGCGCGAACGAGCGCTAGAGCTGGCAGAAAAGAAGTGAGTCGAATACAAACCCATCTCGCAAAGGGGATCAACCATGAGTAACAACGTTGATCCAAAACTCGAGCTCGCCTCCGAGGTCCTGCCGGTCGGCAAAGACTCAGATGTGCATCCGCTAGGTATCGGGATCGGCGCGGCGACGGGAGCCGTCGCTGGTCAGAGCGCGGCGGAGTTGCTTGATCCCGCAGTGGAAGATGCTTACTGGAGCGAGGCCTATGGCAAGCGCGAGTACGCCTCGCGAGACACACCGTACACCGAGTATCAGCCTGCCTTCCGATACGGATGGGAATCGCACGCCCGTTTCGGTCGGCAAGCGTTCCACGAGGTCGAGACCGAACTCGAGCGCGGTTGGGAGGCGGCCAAGGGGAAGTCCAAACTCGCCTGGGCGCAAGCCAAGCACGCCACCCGCGATGCGTGGAACCGACTCAACTGCTCCAAACCCGCCGACGCGAGTTGTGGCTGCCACTAAACCGCTCGATTGATCTTCGAGCTTGAACATGGCTCCCTCGGCCGTTCGGCCTGGGGAGCCACTCTTGCTTTCTGCTTGGCGGTCTTCCGACGACCTCGTGGGGTAAACACCCTATGGTGGCTTCCAGCGCTCTCGGGCCATCCTCGAGTCGTCGAGTCGAGTCAGGTTCGACGCTCTGGGAGGTAGAATGTCGCTGATTTCACTTGTCCTTACCTTGATCGTCGTGGGCGTCCTGCTCTGGATCGTGAATACCTACATTCCGATGGACGGGAAGATCAAGAAGATCCTCAATATCGTCGTTGTGATTTGCGTCGTCGTGTGGCTCCTGTGGGCGTTTGGGATCATCGGGCGCGTTGGTGACATTCGAGTCCCGCAGCTTCGATAGGCCGAGCCCTGCTGTAGCGAGAACGGACTCCGGCTTGCTAGAAAGTGCTGGGGTCTAGCACAAGTTGCCGCCGAGCTTCACTCGCAGACAGCGAATACCCCAGCACTCAATGCGGCACTTCTCCGCGCAGGAACCGCGTGCGAGAGACTTCTTGATTCAACGCAGCTCGATGAAGTGGCTCCAGCGCAGGACACCTACCGTCCGCTGCAGCTTGTTCTTGGTGAATGCTCGGTAGGGTTACACCTTATTGGGACGCGTACATTCCTGACATAGGCTTCGCTGCAGTAAACATCGAACGAAGAAGAAACATCACGTTAAGTTGCGAATGGTCGCCGACGCTGTCGACTCTGTCGCTTCAGGGGCTGCTGAACAGCGACGCGCAACACGGCCCACGACCAACGACCCCCCGATCACGTCGATCCGGACGCCAGACGGAGCTATTGATGAAGACCAAGAGCGAACTGTTGCGAAATCGTTGTGGCACTCACCTACTGCAGAACGTCTCGGAACAACATCTGGATTCGGACCCGACTGCCCAGTCCGGTCGAAAAACAGTGTCGAGTAGATTTCCTTCAGTGTCGCTCCTCTTCAAGACTTGGCTCGTCCGGGTCGCCACCCTCTCGTTCTGTTTAGCGGCGCCAGCGGCTTGGGCTGCAGTGTGCGATGGTGTTCATGTCGTCAACAACACCAGCCTCAAATCGGTGGTGGTCGTCTCCGGTTTGACTTCGAAGCCGCTGTTCGTGACGGCGCCCGTCAATGACATCGATCGGTTCTTCGTGCTCGGCCAGAACGGTTACATCCACATCCACAAACGTGGGGATGACCCCACCGTCAACACGCAGTTCCTCAACATCAGCGCCAAGGTCAACGCGAGCGCTTGCGGCGAGTGCGGCTTGCTCGGCCTGGCGTTCGATCCGAACTACGCCACCAATCGCTACTTCTACGTGAACTACACCGAGCAGGCGACGGGCGGGATCTTCAGCGTCGTTGCGCGCTACACAGCAAATGCAGCGAATCCGGACCTCGCCGATGCTGCCTCCGAGTTGCGCCTGCTTCGGTTCTCGCAACCGGACAGCAATCACAACGGCGGCTGGATCGCATTCGGGCCAGATAACTATCTCTACGTCGCGACCGGCGACGGCGGTGGTTCAAACGACGCGCACGGCACGTGTGGAAACGGACAAGGGACAACGACGTTGCTCGGCAAGATCTTGCGCATCGACCCGGCGATGTCGCCGGCCAATCGCAATGCAGACTGCGGTGGAACCACCAATTACCGGGTGCCTGCGGACAACCCGCTCGCCGGAGGCTCGGTGAGCAACTGCGAAGAGATTTATGCGTGGGGCCTGCGCAACCCGTGGCGCCCATCCATCGATCGGGTGACCGGTGACTGGTACATCGCCGATGTCGGACAGAACTGTTGGGAAGAGGTCAATTGGGTCGCCGCTGCCAACGCCAAAGGGCGCAATTACGGTTGGCGCGAAATGGAAGGCAACCACTGTTTCAATCCCAGTCAATCGAGCAACTGCAGCAACCCAACGCCTACCACCGGCTGCCCCAAGACATGTAACGATCCGACATTCACCAAGCCCGTGATCGAATACAGCCACAGTGAGGGGTGCTCCGTAACGGGCGGTTTCGTCTACCGCGGGTGCCAGATGAGTGGTTTCCAGGC
>JANNUT010000237.1:0-63544 GCA_031395565.1 Acidobacteriota bacterium
CGCCAAGCCCGGAATAGTGCTCTCGCCGCGCACACGCGACGAGTACTTCGAGACACTCGATCGTCTCGCCGATGGCAGCGAGCTGTTTCGCCCCGATCAAGACATTGCGCGCCGCTACGCGTACACGATGTACTTCCGCAAGTCGATGCCGTTCGAGCCGATCGACGTAGAGACGTGGGAGCCGGTTGGGTCGCGCATCGAACGCCTGCATGACCTGGGGCCCAGTAACTTTCCTGGGCTCGATGCGCTGTGCGAGATGATCTTGCAGCGCGGCTAAAGCGCCGCGAACGTTACCGCCAACGCCGCATGTAGCACGGCGCCCGGCAAGAAGCTGCGCTCACGCAGCGCCAAGAGCCCCGCCACAACTCCGAACGGGATGGCTACCAGCACCTCGGGCAGCGGCTTGGCAATGTGCAGCAACACAAACGGCACCAGCTGCACCGCCAGCGCCGCGCTGCCGATTCTCTTTTCGAAAGTCAGCATCAAGTAACCACGGCAGACGAATTCCCATGACAGCAGTGTGCCGATGGTCCAAAGCTGCTGGGTCCAGAAAGCTACCGCGGTGGCACCACCGCCTTGTGCATAGTGGTGTTGCACCGCAGCGCTTCTCGTCAATAGCAACAAGGCCGGCAGCATGCACAGATACAAGACGCCGACATCGCGCAGCCAACGTTTGGGCTGGCCCCAGGAAAACCCTACGTCCCGCACTCTGATTCCGATGAGTGGCAGCGACACGAGCGGAAGACCAAAGCCGAGCAGCATGCGCCCCAAAGCGGGTGGCCGAAGTGGTGCGTAGAACGGCAGCAAGAGCGCCGCAACCGTAACGATCGCGACCGTCAGCAGCACTCGCTCCTCCCGCAGCCGACGCAGCTCGGACCACAGCGGGAGGAGCGCACTCACTGGTGAACGCTCGGGCCTAGAAGCGGTCGAGGTTGTAGCGAATACCAGCCTCGTGAAGCTTGATCTTCACGTCCATGGTGAAGGAGCCGTAACGGATCGTCGCCGGCGTTATCGGTCCGTGCAGTTCGGTCCATTCGGAGAGCCAGCGCAAGGAATGGCGTACGTTGGGCGTCATGGTCGCCATCAGGTTGAGGTCTTCGGTCAGCAAGCCCGAGACCTGGCCGAAGATCGGGACCTGGGCGCCATCCAACGTGATCGAAAGTGTGTTTGCGTTGCACGGCACGATGTAGGCATTGCGGCCGCGCCAGCTTGTCTTGGCAAGAGCGGCAAACTCTGCTGCGAGGTCTTGGTTCCCGGCGAAGAGCCCGTCGCCGCACTCACCGAGTCGCGACGAGTAGGAGATGAAGTCGGACAAAGAGCGCGCGCCTGAGCAGTCCAGGTAGAAGTCGTAATCGAAGGGGTCGTCGATGTTGTCTTGATGCGGGTTCCAGGCGCGGGCGAACGCGCATCCCTCGTAGCGCCAATCACAATAGGTCTGATCCAAGAAGATCACAGACGCGGTTGGATCAAAGTTGTTGAACGTGTAGAGCATCTGGTCGCCGTACTGATTCTGCGACACGGTCGAGAACAACTCGTCCGACCCGTCGCTCCAGAGTGTGGCCACAGACCCGAACGGATCGGGCCGGATGTAGGCCTTGTGGCTTGTCCGGATGATGCCGGAGTAGTCGCCTCGATCGTCAGTGATGATTGGATAGTTGGTGATGCCACAACCGACCGGCAGTAACGGTGCCAGCAGCGCGATGATAACGAGCCCACGTTTCATGACCGCCCCCAGATCTCCGGTGACCGACCGGAAGCCGGTTAAACACCCGAGTGCGGTCTGGAGTCAAGGGGGTACTGTTAGCGTGCAATCGACCGGACAATCTCGAACGCCTCGGCCGCCATCAGGCCGGCCGTAGCGCCCCAACGCTTGGCCTGTGCCTCGAGCGCTTCGGGCGATCGCGGGTGAGGAAACGGACGGCACTCTCCGTCGTAGGCTTTCATGGCAGCAATCTTTTGAGGCAGCGTGGCCTCGATATCGACGAAGAGATTTGGGCGGAACAGCGGTTCGATGCGTTGAAACGCCCACTCGGTGCTGCTCGCCACTTCGAACGCAATGACCTGCAACACCGGGCGGCCTGCGATCGGCCGCGTCGCGGTGAGCACCGCCTGCGAGATCACGCGATGGTCGACGTTCAAGTCACCCGCGTGATGCGTGAGCACCACGGTGGGCTGGATGCGCTCGATCAACGATTCGCAAATCTTCACGATATCGAGCATGGCCACCGTGTCGAGCCGATTGTCGGGCAACCCAAACGTGTGCAGCGCGCGCGCGCCTAGCAACGTGGAAACATGCTGGGCCGTACTTCGCAGGCCAGCCAACGCAACAGCATGCTTGTCGGCATCGCGTTGGTCATCGCGCGAGGTGAGTCCTTCGACCAGGATCGCAACGTGGACCTCGCGCGCTTCGGCAGCCAGGCGCGCAATGGTGCCACCGCAACCGAGCACTTCGTCATCGGGATGCGCAGCGATCACCAGCACGGGGCCCGACGAATGGATCATCGCGACGGCTCCTCACGAATCACTGCCTCGACTACAAGCCCGTTGCCGTCGTAGCGAGGCTTGCGCAGCTCGATTCGTTTGCCGCCGACGCGGAGGAATGCGTTGGGGTACGGATCATCGAGCGCACGCACCATGTCGTACCACTGCGCGAGCGACATCGTCGGATCGACAATCTCGCTTTGCTCGGGCGTGCGGCGTTTGCGCACAAAGCCGTTGGGCTTCTGGGTGCGTTCGCTGACATCGCCACTCAAAAGACGCAGCACCATCGGTGGCACCAACGTGGCGATGCGCTGCCAGATCTCGCCGATCGTGCCATCCAGCGTCAAGGGAGCGTCGAGCAAAATCGGCCCCGCGTCCAAGCCGGGCGTCATGTGGAAGACCGTCAGCTTGGTCTCCTTTACACCGTCGAGAATCTGATGCTGCAAGGGTGAGCCGCCACGATAGTCGGGCAACGCTGAGGCGTGAAACCCGACGAACAGAGCGCGCGTGAGCAACGAATCGGGAACGATCCAGCTCCAATCGGGCAACACCACGAAACGCGGCTTCACGTTATCGAGCATTGACGGCGTGAGATCTTCCGGGCGGCGGACCAACACGCACGGTGTTTCAGCGGCGAGTGCGTGAAACGCCGGCAGCATCAGGTCGCGTTGCGCACCAAAGACAATCACGTCGTTCATCGCGGGGGCGTCCGTTTGCTGGCAGCGGAGGTGGCGCCAACTCCAACAGCCTCGCCGGTCGCGTTGGCGACATGCTCCCACATCAGCGGTGTGCCGCGCAGGATCGTGGTCGCGGCGATGTGGCCGAGCACGCGCGGAAGATCACGCGGTGGCAACCCGTGGCCAGGGCGGATCACGCGCACGTTCTCGTTGGTGAACAACGCGCCTTCCGCAATATCGCGCACGGCGAACAGTGAGCGGCGAAACACCAGGCTGCCCGCTTCCGCAGCCGACGCTCCCAGGCCGCTGCCTTGCAGCATCGACTCGATGGAGCGCACGGAGCGAACCAGTTCAGCGAATTCAGCGGGCTCGGCGCTGAAGGCGGCATCGGGTCCACCATCGCTGCGATCGCGACAGAAGTGCTTCTCGATGACCCGTGCTCCCAGCGCGGTGGCAGCGACCGCCACCAACGAGCCGCGGCTGTGATCGGAAAGGCCGGTGTGCACACCGAAGCGGCGGGCGAGCAGCAACAGATTGCGCAGCTTGAAGTCGCGCGGCGCTGCCGGATAGGCCGAGACGCAACTCAAGACGATGACGGCAGGACAGCCGCCACACTGCAGCGTATCGAGCGCTTGCTCGACCTCGGGCATCGACGCCATGCCTGTGCTGAGAATCACCGGGCGATGCGTGCTCGCAACGCGAGCGAGCAAAGGAACATCTCCCACTTCGAAGCTCGCGATTTTGTAGCAAGGTGGATCGAACCGCTCCAGGTAGTCGACCGCGCTTGAATCGAAGGGCGTGCTAAAGGCCAGCAAACCCAAACGGCGCGCCTCTGCAAACAGCGCTTCGTGCCATTCCCACGGCGTGTGTGCCTCGGTATACAAGTCCCAAAGCGTGCGGCCGTGCCACAAGCCGCCCTCCACACGAAACCAGGGCGCGTCGCAATCGATCGTCATGGTGTCGGGGCGATAGGTTTGCAGCTTGACGGCGTCGGCACCTGCAGCGTGCGCCAGTCGCACCAACTCGAGGGCGCGTTCCAAGCTGCCGCCGTGATTAGCCGATAGCTCAGCGACGACGAGTGCTGGTTGCCCTTCGCCGATCAGTCGTGTTCCCAAGCTCACCGCTTGCGGCATGGCGGCTCCTTGCTAATGGTCAGATAAAAGCGCTGGCCATTGCGTTCCACGAAGGCGGGGTAGCGCTCCGGGTCACAAACGCGCAAAAGATCGAGCTGCTCACCCAGCGTCTTCTCGAGGTCGAGTTGACTGCTGGCGGCCGTGCGTCGCGGATACCTCGAAGGCAGGCCAACTTGCGGCTGCGCCTCGTTCAAAAGTGCGGGATATCCGGCGACGAACCTGCGGCACAGCGAGAACGTCGCTTCGACTTGTGCTGCACGCAGCTCGTGTACGAGTTCGTCGCCCGTCAGCGAGAGCGTTGTACGCAAGTAGATAGGTCCATCATCGACACGTGCCGTGGCTTCGAATAGCACCACCGGAATCTGGCGTTGGCCTTCGAGTACTTGCCAGGTAAGCGGTGACCAACCCCGACCGTGAGGCAGGGCGCTCTCATGCACGACCAAGTTGTGCGTGTGGTGAGCCAAGCGTTCGGGCGACACGATCTGCCCGCACCCCAGGAAAAAGCACAGCTCTCCATGCGGGAGTGCCGCGGCCTCATGCACCCGCTGAACGGTGTGGCCTTGCTCACGCCACTCGTCGGCCAGCGTTACCAACGCAGGCTCGAGCCAACCGCCCGCGTCGCTCAGGATCGTCAGTGTGCGGCCCATGTTTCCTTCGCAGGTACCAACGCTGCCATGGCCTGCACGACGCGCTTCACGCCGCCGCCGTCGGAAAGCCGAACATTCACGGCGCACCTTCGATGCAGCAGCGTCGTGGCGAGATGCACATTCGACGTCACCGGAATGCCGGCTTCCAGCAAGCGTTGCGCGTGTTGTGTTTGGTTGATGGCCCATTGCAAGCCGACGATCGGTGCACCCATGGCGAGCGCTTCGAACGCTACCCCCGATGTGGCGACCAATGCACCCTCGGCTCGAGCCAGCACGCTCGCCAGCGGATCGGCATCGAGCCAAGTGTGTCGCCGGGCTGGAACGGGCCAGCGCGTGAGTAAATCGTCGAGCAGCGTGTCGCCACTCAGCACGGTGAGTTCGGGCAGTTGATCGCCGCGCGCGAGCAGTTGCTCTACTGCCAGGCGCGTGAGGTGCTGCGGGTCGGTACCGCCAATGCAAATCACAAAACCGTTGCGGGCTTGTGTGTCTTTCACGGGCGTGCTGCAAAACGGTGCGCGTAGCACCAAGTACTCGAGGCCCGAGAGCGTCTGCAAGGTGGGAGGCTGCAACGGTGCGAGGCGCAGGTCGGCGCCGGTTCGTGTTTGGTGATCGTCGAACAGCAAGACACGTGCGCCGTGACTGACCTCGCGCACGCGAGCCAACCACGCGGCATCAGCGCCGTAGTGGTCGACGACGATCCAGTCGGCGCCGCGCGCGAAGGTGCCGAGCGTTTCAGCTTCGGCCGTCGGCAGCGGTGCAAACGACGGATCCCCCGGCAGCGCTAGGTCTGGATTGCGGCCGAGCACCTGGAGCAATTCGGCCGAGGGGCGGCAGGCCCAATCGACTTGCCAGCCGGAGGCTTTGAGCGACGACGCGAGCGTGCGGCACCGCATTGCGTGCCCCAGTCCTAACTCGCGACCGGCGTCGCAGCGAAACGTGGCGCGCCGCGTCATGCCGGCACCGCGCCGGCCGCTGCAAGTTCGCCCGAACGCTCCAGCAAGCGGCGAAGCGCTGCCGTATCGAGCCACTCGTCATTCTTGTTGGAGCTGTATTCGAATCCATCGGGGAGAGTGGTCCCGCCGAGCTGTTGCAGCTTGGAAAGCGTCGCGAACCGTTCGCCCAAGCCTTCGGGAGCGATCACGTAGTGCCGGTCGAAGCGCAGCGTACGGCGCGCATCGTCTTCGCTGATCAACAGCTCGTGGAGCTTCTCTCCTGGGCGGATGCCGATTTCGCGAAAGCGCACGGTTGGATCGATCGCGCGGCCGAGATCGGTGAGCGACATGCTGGGAATGCGCGGCACGAAGATCTCGCCGCCGAGCATCTGATCGAAGGCATGCATCGTGAAGCGCACGGCGTCGTCGAGCGTGATCCAAAAGCGCGTCATCCGCGGGTCGGTGAGCGGCAGCTCGTGATCGCCCGCGTCGAGCTTGGCCTTCCACTGCTGCACGATGCTGCCGCGCGAGCCGAGGACATTGCCGTAGCGCACCACTGCAAACGACGGGCGCGGGTGAGCGCCGCTGTAGGCGTTGCCATGCACGAACAGTTTGTCGCTGCACAGCTTGGTGGCGCCGTACAGATTGATCGGGTTGGTCGCCTTGTCAGTAGAGAGCGCAATGACCTTCTCGACGTTGCGATCCAGTGCAGCATCGATCACGTTCATGGCGCCGTGAATATTGGTCTTGATGAATTCGGTGGGGTTGTACTCGGCTGCCGGCACATGCTTGAGGGCAGCGGCATGCACGACGTAGTCGACATCGCGGAAGGCGCGCAGCAGACGATCGCCGTCGCGCACGTCGCCCAGAAAGTAACGCAACCGCTCGTCGCGAAACAGCGGGTCTTGCTGTTGCATCTCCCACTGCTTGCATTCATCGCGCGAAAACACGATCAGCTTGCGCGGCGACTGTTCGGTGAGTGCCATGCGCAGAAAGGCGCGGCCGAACGAACCGGTGCCGCCGGTAATCAGCACTGTCTTGTCGTCGAGCGGGCGTGAGAGGCGCGTCATGCGGTAACCCTTTCGCACAGCGAGGCAATGAATTCGATGACATGCATGTGCTGCGCGGAGGTGAGGCCAGGGAAGCAAGGCAGGGTCACCAGCCGCTGATACGCGTGATCGGCGCCGGCGAGCGCGCTGGCGCGCGTGCAGGAGGCGAGCACTGGCTGATGATGGAGCGGGATGTAGTGCACTTGCAGTTGCAGGCCGGCGTGCGCGGCACGTGCGAAGAACTCGCGGCGCGTCAGCCCGAGCAAGTGCCAATCGAGTTGAAGCTGAAACAGGTGCCAGCACGGCGATTGGCCGAGAGCTGGTGGAGGCAACAACACACCATCCATGTCGCTGAAGGCTTCGCGATAGCTGGCGTGGATCGCGGCGCGTTCGGCTTTGAAACGCGAAAGCTTCTGCAGTTGCGATCTGCCGAGCGCGGCGTGCAGGTCGGACAAACGATCGTTGCCGGCAATTTCGTGGAATTCGTGAAACCAAGGCGCGCCGCCGTCTTGTGGTGCGAGCGTGCCGTGGAACTGTGTCCGCGAGACACCATGATGGCGGAGGCTCTTCAATCGCTCGGCCCACGCATCGTCGTTGACGACGATCGCACCACCTTCGGCAGTGGTGATGTTCTTCACGGGGTGAAAGCTGAACGTTGCGCCGCGGCTGAAGGACAAGTCACCGCAGCGTGTGCCGTTGTCGAGTGTCGAGCCCAGCGCATGGGCGGCGTCTTCGAGCAGCGTGATGCCGCGCTGTCGCGCGATGTCGGCAAGTGCCCGCATGTCGCACAAGCGTCCTGCGATGTGCACCGGAACGACGAAATCCAAACGCTCGCTGCAGCGTTCGAGAATTTCCGGGGTGAGTAGCAGCGTCGTGGGGTCGACGTCCAGCAGCACCACTTCGGCGCCCAGCGCGAGGGCTTGGGAGGCGGTGGCCACGAAGGTGATTGCCGGCACGCCGACGCGCGTTCCGGGGCCGACGCCAGCGACACGATATAAGAGGCGCAACGCCGAGGTCCCGTTGCTGACCGCGACCGCGTGGCGGGCGCCGCACCTTTCGGCCACGACCCGCTCGAACGCTTCGACCGCTGGCCCGCACGTCAGCGAGTCCCCGCGCAGCACCTCAACCACCGCCGCAACGTCCTCTTCATCAACAAGTTGCCGCCCATACCCCAGCGTCTTCCGAGCCACGTTCCGAAACCTCCGCACCCTTCAACCTAAGTTCCGCCCTAGTCCAAAGCCATCCGCCCCCACCCCCCTATTTCGGGGACGGTTTACCTAATAGGGGGGCCGCCGCTACGCGTGCGGGGCCGCGAGGGGCGGGGCCGGGCCGTTGGGGGAGTTGGCGCAGCGGGCTTGGGCTCAGCCCATCAAGTGCGGATGCCGATTCGCCGGTCGAACCCAGGTGCGGCCAGCGCGCTCGAGCCGCGAGTGAAGACGTAGCGCGCTAGCGAAAGTATTCGGTAAACCGTCCCCGGATCTCGGTTTCGGAGGGGGTGTGGGTGGTGGGGGCGGCGATTCGAATGAAGGAGTGGCCTTCGTAGCGGTGCGCGAGCAAGCGAGTGAGGAGCTGTTGGGTGCGCAGGTGAGTGGGGGGCACGACGAAGTGGACGACGCCTTCGTCGATTGCGGATTGCAGTGCGGCCTCGGCGGCTTCGTCGTCGAGCGAGTCGACGAATGCGGTGCAGAGCACGAGCTCTTCTTGTACAGCGAGACGCACGCACAAATCCTTGGCCGAGATCGTGAGCGGATCGCGCACACCCTCCATCAACCGCGCGACGCGTTCGTAGTCGGCACGCGTATCGACGGTGCAGCCCAGATGCGCCGACGACTGCGCTCCCGCCCACTCGGGGCGAAAGACCGCTTTTGCATAGCGGCGACGCAGCAAGGGCGTGACATGCTCGCGATCTTCAGGTCGCGGCGTCAATCGATCGGCCTCGCGCAGTGCGCGCGCGGTGAAGACTTCGACCGACAAGCCGTGCGGCATGCCATCGGCAGGGTGACTTGGCCCGAGGTACGGCGCGTCGCGCCGCGCCAACGCAGCAATCATCGTGTCGATGTACGGTCCGTCAGGGACAACGTTGTCCGCGGTCAAACGCACGACGATGTCATTCTCGTCGAGATCGTCGGTGGCCATGACGTAGCGTAACAAGACGTCATCCAACGGGCCGCGCATCACCGGGAAGCCTGCGGCCTCGACAATTTCGGCCAAGCGGTCATCGCCAGGATCGGTAGAGGTGGCTATCAACACCGCCAACCCAGAGTTTGCAGCACGCTTGGCCGACAACACGACCGATGGCATTCCCGCGACGGGCATCAACACCTTCCCCGGCAAGCGCGAGGAGCTGCAACGAGCCTGAAGCACGACGCGTGTACTCATGCTGCGAACTCTAGGGCCCAAAGCGACAAGCGCTCGCCGTCATCAATCCCCCTTCAAAAACTGCCCGCAGTCCTCGGCTACAGGACGGCAGCGAGCTGGGTGAGAGACCAGTCGACTTCGTCGGCAGTAATGACAAGTGGCGGAGCCAGTCGAATGGTGTGCTCGTGGGTGTCCTTGCACAGCATGCCGCGATGCATCAACGCCACGCAGTAAGGGCGAGCGCCGCCAAGCTCGTGCTTGAGCTCGAGGCCGATCCACAATCCGATGTGACGCAGCTCTTTGATCTTATCGAGTTTGGGTTGCGGGAAGCTCGCGATGCCATCGCGCAGCCGCTGACCCATCGCTGCGCTGTTCTCCACCAACCCTTCGTCTATCAAGACTCGCAGCGCCTCGCGCGCGACGGCCGCCGCCAACGGGTTGCCGCCATACGTCGAGCCATGATCGCCAGGTTTGAACACGTTCATAACCTCATCCGTTGCTACAAACGCCGAGACCGGATACAGGCCACCCGATAACGCCTTGCCAATCGTCAGGCCGTCGGGCAGCACCGCCTCGTGTTGGTGCGCGAACATTTTTCCAGTGCGGCCGAGCCCCGACTGAATTTCATCCAAGATCAACAGCACGCGATGCTGCGTGCAAATCTCACGAAGCCGCTTCAAATAGCCCGCGGGCGGAATGATGATTCCAGCTTCGCCTTGCACCGGCTCGATAAAGACCGCCACCGTGTTGGGCCCGATCGCGCGTTCGCAGGCCTCGGCATCGCCAAACGGCACGCGCGCGAACCCTGGCGCGAACGGCCCGAATCCCGATCGATACTGCGCGTCGCTGCTAAACCCGACGATCGTAATGGTGCGTCCGTGAAAGTTGTCCTCGGCCACGATGATCTCGGCCTTTCCCTCCGGCACGCCCTTCACCGTGTAACCCCACTTGCGCGCCGCCTTGATCGCCGTCTCCACCGCTTCGGCCCCACTGTTCATCGGCAACACGCGCGGCAAGCCACACACGGCGGCCAACTCCTCGCAAAATGCGCCGAGCTGATCATTGCGAAACGCACGCGACGTCAGCGCCAGTCGATCGAGCTGATCCTTGAGCGCCTGCACCAAGCGCGGATGGTTGTGTCCCTGATTCACAGCGCTATAGGCCGCCAGGCAATCGAGGTACTTGCGCCCCTCGACATCCCAAACCCACACACCTCGCCCCTTGGTGAGCACCACATCCAGCGGGTGATAGTTGTGCGCCCCATACCGCTCTTCCAACTCGATAAATCTCTGTGCGTCGCTCATGCCCACATTCTAGTCCGGCCCCGCCTATTTCGGGGACGGTTTACGGAATAGGCGCAACGCCTAATGGAAGTCAGTCAACGGGTCGCTCGGTTCCGATCGGACCATCGAGCGCCGACCCCGTTGTTGGCCCACTCGCGTCATCGCCGACTCAATTCAAGACGATGCGACGCACGCGCGAGCGTGAGGAGGAGCAAGTTTCGCCAACCAGCATCGCCACCCTCCGCCGACCCCAGCCACCGAATTACCGCCGGCCCCCTATTTCGTATACCGTCCCCGAATTAGCGAGGTGTGGATGAGGATTGCGGTGGTGGGGACGGGGGTTGCGGGGCTGGTGGCCGCGCGAGTTTTGTCGGCCCAGCACGACGTGGACGTTTTCGAGGCCAACGATTACGTGGGCGGGCACACGCACACGCACGACGTCGAGGTCGATGGTCAGCGACACACGGTCGATACGGGCTTCATTGTGTTCAACGAGCGCGCCTACCCTAACTTCATCGCGTTGTTGCGTACCCTCGATGTTGCCTCGCAAGCCACCTCGATGAGCTTCAGCGTGCGCGATGATCGCGACCGCCACACCAACACGACCGGCATCGTCGGCGTGGAGTACGGCGGCGAAACGCTCGCGGGTACCTTCGCGCAACCCATCAATCTGCTTCGTCCCCGCTTCTGGCGTTTGCTTCGCGACATCCTGCGCTTTGGGCGCGAATATGACGAGTTGCTGCGCAGCAGCGACGACAGCAGCGGCATCGACGAAAGCACCGGGCTGTCCGACTACCTCCGCGCTCGTCACTATTCCCCGCAGTTCATCGAACAGTACGCCCGACCGATCGGTGCCTCGATCTGGTCGGCGGCTCCCGAAATGATGAACAAGTTCCCCGCGCGCCACTTCGTGCGCTTTTTCAACCATCACGGCGTGCTCGACGTGCGAAAGGCACCGCAGTGGCGCTTCATCACCGGCGGCTCTCGCAGCTACGTGTCCAAACTCATTGCGCCGTTCAAGAACCGCATTCGGCTCAGCACCAAGGTGCAGCACCTCACCCGTTATCCCGATCACGTGAAGCTAAGGCTCGCCGATGGTAGCGAAGTACCGTTCGATCACGCGGTGCTGGCCACGCATAGCGATCAAGCGCTCGCTCTCCTGAGCGCACCAACCCAGGCCGAGCGCGAGATCCTCGGCGCGATTGCCTACCAACCCAACGACGTGACGCTACACACCGACGCGTCGCTCATGCCGCGCTCACGCCGCGCCTGGTCCAGCTGGAACTATCTCGTCCCCGCCGCGCCTCAAGCCCGCGTCGCCGTGACCTACTGGATGAACCTGTTGCAAGCGATTCCATCGTCGACGCCACTATTCGTATCGTTGAATTGCCAAGAGCGCATCGACCCGGGCAAAACCATCAAACGCCTGCACTATCATCACCCCGTGTACACCGCACAAACCCTCGCCGCACAAGCGCGCCACAAAGAGATCAGCGGCGCCAACCGAGTTCACTACTGCGGCGCGTATTGGAAGCACGGCTTTCACGAAGACGGTGTCGACAGCGCGCTCGCCGTCACACGCTATTTTGATCTTGATCTCAGCGCGGTCACCATGGCCCGCGCGTGAACAGCGCACTCTACATCGGCCGCATTCGCCATCGTCGCTTGCGTCCTGTAGAGCACGCGTTTGCGTACAACGTGTACATGACGCTTCTGGACCTTGGCGAACTGGGCGAGGTGTTCGCGGGCCGGTGGCTGTGGTCCACCAGCCGCCCTGCGCTGGTTCGCTTCAAGCGCAGCGATCACTTCGGCGACCCCACGAAACCGCTCGATGAAACCGCGCGCGACTTCTGCCACGAGCATGCCGGCTTTCGTCCCAGCGGACCGGTGCAGTTGCTCACCAACCTGCGCCACTTCGGGCATGTGTTCAACCCCGTGAGCTTCTTCTATCTCTTCGACGCCAGCGCAGCGAAGGTGCAAGCGGTCATCGCCGAGGTGCACAACACACCGTGGAACGAACGCCATCTCTACCTGCTCGACGCTTGCGGCCAGCACCCGGCCGATGGCCTGCTGCGCTTCGATCAAGCCAAGCAGTTTCATGTCTCGCCGTTCATGGGCATGGACGCTACCTATCGATTTCGCGTCTCCACGCCTGGCGCGCAGCTCACGGTTCAGATCGATAGCGATCAAGCCGCAGGCCGATTGTTCGAGTCGTCGATCTCGCTCACGCGCCGCGAAATCTCGGGTGCATCGCTGGCCGGCTCGCTCGCACGATTTCCGTTGATGACCGCCAAGGTGGTGGGAGCGATTCACTGGCAAGCGCTCAAACTGTGGCTCAAGCGCGTACCGATCGTTCCGCACCCCGGTCCCAGAAAGCGCTAGTGGCGCTCTCTGCAATGGTCATCACCGCGGCGTTGCGCCGAGTCGAGGCTCGCTCGTGATCACGCGCCTGCTATCGATCGTCGTGGCGCAGGTGGGGTGGTTTGCAGTAGCGATCTTCGCCGCGCATGGCCACAGCGTCGCGGCAGCGCTGGCCGGCCTTCCCGTCATCGTGATCAACGCCATGCTCTCCGGCCGCTTCAAGACGACATTGCGCTTTGCGGCGTTCGCCGCGCTGCTCGGTCCAATCACCGACCTCGGCTTGCTACAAGCCGGGCTGCTCGCGCTCAACACACCGCTCTTGGCCGGCGTCTGGATGCCGCCGTGGTGGTGGGTCCTGTGGGGGATGTTCGCCAGCGCAGTGCCGTACGGCTTCGCCTTCCTACAGGGCAGGCTCTTGCTGGCTGCCATGCTTGGTGCCATCGCCGCTCCCTTTAGTTACTATGCGGGCGCTGGACTGGGCGCGATCTCGCTGGGCGCGTCACCTGTACTGAGCCTGACGCTGGTCGCCGTCATTTGGGCCATCGCCATGCCGCTGTTGGTTGTGCTGGGTGCACCGAGGCCCAAAGAACTCTCGTGAGGTGTACGTGCTCACATTGCTAGTGGGTGGTCTAGTCGTCACCGTTGCCGCGTTCGCAGTCTTTTGGTTGATACAGCGCGTGACAGGCAACGCGTCGATCGTCGATATTGCGTGGCCCTACGGTATTGGCCTGACCGCGTTGGCGTTTGGTGTCTTGAGCAGCGGCTACGAGCCGCGCCGCGCACTGGTCGCCACGCTCGGCGCGCTGTGGTCGTTTCGCTTGGGCTCGTACATCACCAAACGCGTGTTGACGATGCCCGAAGACAAACGCTACGAAGCGTTACGCGAGCAGCACAAAGACAACCCACAGACATTCTTCTTTTTCTTCTACGAGTTTCAGGCTATCACCGTCGTGATCTTCGCGTTGCCGATGCTCATCGCGATGCGCCGCCCGGCGGAAGCGCTCGACATCTTCGACGCGCTCGGTGTTGCGATTTGGCTGGTGGCGGTGGTGGGAGAAGCGGTCGCTGATGCACAGCTCAATGCGTTTCGTGGCGATCCTGCGAACAAAGGCGGCGTCTGCAACACGGGGCTGTGGCGTTACTCGCGTCACCCCAACTACTTCTTCGAGTGGTTGCATTGGTTTGCGTATGTAGCGATTGGCATCACCGCGCCGTTGGGCTGGCTCACATTGCTCGGCCCAGCATTGATGCTGTACTTCTTGTGGAAGGTCACCGGGATTCCTGTAACCGAGCAGCACATGCTAGAGAGCCGTGGCGATGCCTACCGCCGTTATCAACAATCCACCAGCATCTTCGTGCCGTGGCCGCCGCGTGCCGGTGTGTCATGAGCCTTGCCACCGATTGGGCAGAGGCTGGCTACATTCCCGATGCGTTGATTCGCGCCGGCATTCGCCGCTTGCTCACGCAAACGCTCGCCGACCTGCGACGCGGAACCCCGCAGCAGCAGAAACAGCGTGCTGCCGATCTCTTGTTGCAACTGCGCAGCGGGCCGATTGCGATTGAAACCGACGCCGCGAATCGACAGCACTACGAGGTACCGGCAGAGTTTTTTCACCTGGTGTTGGGGCCGATGAAGAAGTACTCGTGCTGCTACTGGCCGACGGGTGTGACGACGCTCGACGCCGCCGAAGTGGCCATGCTCGAGCTAACGGCCCAGCGCGCGCAGATCGAAGATGGCATGGAGATCTTCGATCTCGGTTGTGGCTGGGGGTCGTTTACGCTGTGGGCTGCAGCGCGTTATCCCAACGCCCGCATTACGGGTTTGTCCAACTCTCATGGTCAACGCGAGTACATCCTGGCCCGCGCACGCGAGCGCCAGCTTGGCAACGTGCAGGTCGTCACCACCAACGCCGCGGGCTTCGATACGGACAAACGCTACGATCGTATCGTGTCGGTCGAGATGCTCGAACACACGCGCAATACCGAGGCGCTGTTCGCACGCATGTCTCGCTGGCTTGTACCTGATGGACGGTTATTCGTGCACGTGTTCACAAATCGCGACTTCTTCTATACCTTCGATTCCGGCGACGGTGCGTGGATGTCGTCCGAGTTTTTCTCAGGCGGCATGATGCCGAGCGATGACTTGTATCTCGCCTATCAGCAAGATCTACAACTCGTCGAGCGCTGGACGGTCAGCGGTGAACACTATGCCAAGACGTTGCGCGCATGGCTGGACCGACTAGACCGGCAACGCCGTGACGTGCTGCAGCTGTTCGAAACGGTGCCCGGCATCGGCGACGCGAAACGTGCGATACAACGGTGGCGGCTGTTTTTCATGGGGTGTGAAGAGTCGTTTGCGTACGAGGGTGGAGCACAGTGGCGGGTAGCGCACTACCTTTTCAAGCCCAAATAGCTCCGTAGTGATTAGAAGCGGTCTCACAACCTCTTTTCGGCTGCACCCGGTCTTCGCGGGCTGCGGCATTGCGGTCGTTGCTTTGTGTGCTCGATGTGGCCTCCGGCCACACCTCCGCGTCCAAAGCACCGGCCGCTTCGCCTCGCTCCGCGAATCCTCGGGTTCGCCGGAAAACAGGTTGTGAAACCGCTCCTAGTATCCTGTTCCGTAACCGCCATCATCGGAATAGCCACTGCCAGCTGGACACGTCAGGTACAAAGGAGTCGACCAATCAACCGGCGCTCCTTCCGCGGGGAGCTTCTTGACCTTCCTGCCCAGCGTGAAGGTTGCGAGTTTTTGCTTCGGGCCTTTGGGCGTCGTTGTTGCCAACGTTGTAGAGGTGCGCATCCAGAATGGCGAGCGCCGCATGTCGTCGCGCGGCCATACCAGCGATGTGTTGCTGGAAACGATGAGCGAGTCGACGGTCACGCCCTTGCCGGCGCGCAGTTTCGCGAGCAGCTTGCTGAGCGCGGCGGCGAGCGCGGTGTCATCCATCGTCACCTGAGCTTTCGCTGCATCGAGTGCTGTCCAGGTGCACGGAATCGTCGCGACGACCGGCGTGGCGGGGTAGAAGTAGCCACCCTGTGCATCGACGGCGAGCAGATCGACGTGACAAGTCGACGTTGAATCGATCGTCAACTCGAAGGGCGCACATAGTGCTTGCTTGGTGCCGGTTCCCTTGACCGAAGCACTGAGATTGTTCTGCAACAGAAACCTATGACCCACGACGGCAGCAGGCTCGAACGCCAGCACCATTGAGAAGCTCGAAAGTAATAAAGCAGCCTGCACTAGTCGACGAGTCATCGGAGCCTCCGTCAATGAAGCTACTGCATTGCAGGCGGCTGGGGCGCGAAAGGGCGACAGCCGTTCATTGCGGCCCAACGCGTCCCCCCCCCTCGGGGCGAAAACAGCTCTTTTTGGGGGTACATTGCAGGCCTTGATTGCGCACGAGGAGGCACCCGAATGGCCAAGGCACCCGTCGAAGATCCACGCCTCTCCAAGCTCAGCGGCCTTTGCCTGGTGCTGCCCGAGGCCACGCGTCAACTCCGAAACACGCACGCCAGTTTTCACGTGAGGAAGAAAAACTTCGCCTACTTCCTCGATAACCATCACGGCGATGGGATCGTCTCAGTCTGCGTTCGCCCGCTGCATGGCGAGAACAAAGACTGGATCGCCTCCGATCCCGAGCGGTTTTACTGGCCTGCGTACATTGGAGTTCACGGGTGGATGGGACTGCGGCTCGACACCAAACGTGTCGACTGGCAGCAAGTGCGGGACTTCGTCGTCGGGAGCTATTGCGTGGTGGCACCTAAGCGACTGGCGGCCGAGGTAGCGAAGCAGGAGTCGTAAGCGCAGTTGTTCGAAAGCAGATGCAGTTCGATCGGTACAAGCTGACCAAGGGAAATGAGCGTGGAACTCAGGCAGCGATATCGAGGATGCCTCTTGGGCCTAGCCAGCGGAGATGCCGTCGGTACTACCGTCGAGTTTCGTCCGCGCGGTGACTTTCCACCGTTGACCGACATGCTGGGAGGCGGACACTTCGGATTGGAGCCAGGTCAGTGGACCGACGACACATCGATGGCACTTTGTCTGGCCACGAGCCTGCTGTCGCGCCAGCAATTCGATCCTCACGATCAGATGCAACGCTACTGCCGCTGGCACAACGACGGCTATCTAAGCAGCACGGGCAAGTGCTTTGATATTGGACGCGCCACGAAGGATGCGTTGCTGCGATTTCAGTCGACTGGCAATCCGCTTGCGGGGTCGAACGATCCGCGTTCGGCGGGAAACGGCAGCATCATGCGGCTCGCACCCGTTTCGCTATTTTTCTTTCCAGACCTCGAGCTCATCGAGCACTACGCGGCCGAAAGTTCAAAAACCACGCACGGCGCCATAGAGTGCGTCGATGCCTGCCGCCTGCTGGCCAGAGTCCTGGGCCGCGCACTACGCGGCGAGTCCATGCAGGACATGGTGCTTGCCGACGCCGATTCATTTAGCGGAGCGCCCGCCATCGAGCAGATCGCGCGTGGGAGCTATCTCAGGAAATCGCTCAGCGAAGTGCGCGGCACGGGGTACGTGGTCCACAGCTTGGAATCAGCGCTGTACTGCTTCATGCACACATCCAGTTTTCGCGACGCTGTGTTGATGGCCGCGAACTTGGGCGACGACGCCGACACCACCGCGGCCGTGTGTGGGCAGATTGCCGGCGCGTTCTACGGAGAAGATGCGATCCCAGCGACGTGGCGCGCGCAGCTTGCCCTGAGCACTGAGATCTTGCAGCTCGCCGACCAACTCCACGATCGACAGCTGTCCAGTGACGTCGAGCAGGACCTGTAGCGGCCACGCGCCGTGGTGCGGCGAGCCGGCACTGGCTGCGTTGACCGGAGCGTAGGTTCTCGCCCTCGCAAACCAGCCCATTGCGGTTCTGCGTCGGGCCCTTCACGCCGCGCTGTTCTCGACGCTCGCGCCAACCGATATCCGAGGGAGGCAGACGCAGCGTGCGCTGCCGCAACCGGGGCTTTTGGCCCCAGGAGGATCGAAGCATGAGAATTCGACTTGGATCTATCGGCGTGCTCGTCGTGCTTGCCATGACGAGTGTGCTGTCACCCAGCGCGGCGACTGCCTGTGATGCGTGCGGGGACAATGAATGCGCGTCTGGTTTCGAACAGGGAACCTACGGGTGCTCCAGCGGCGAACTGTCGTGTTCACTGATTCAGAAGCTGACGGTTGGTTGTGAGGGGCGCTGGTGCTCGACGGCGGGGAACCTTCCTTGCGACAACCGCCGGCCAGTGAAGCCGGACCCGGTCGAGCCAATCAAAGCAAGCTCCGCACGACAGTCGCATCCGAACCCGGCGACACCGCTGCTACCGGATGGCTCCGTTGCTGAAGCTCTCAGCTGCGGAACCGCAGTCGACCAGCCGCCCGCCGCACAACACGACTAACAGGCACACGGGTTCATAGTCGCGGCACGAATCGCCGGGAGAGCAGGCGAACGTGGCTCTTGGCCTGCACGCTGCTCGTAGGGTTGTTACCCGGTCATTCGTGCCGCGCGCTTTCTGTAGCGACGGCACCACACTTAACGTGATGGCGCTTGATTCTCGAGAGAATGGTGTATCCAAAGTGCGGCTGTCGTGCTGGGGACGCTGTGTTGACGACCGCGACTTCGGAAGAACAGGACCTGTTGCAGGCGCGCGCGCTGATGCAGCGAGTCGGCATTGGCTGCGTTGACCGGAGTGCATGCTCTCGCCCTCGTAAACCAGCCTATCGCCGTTCTGCATCGAGACCGACACGTCGCGCTGTTCTCGGCACTCGCCCCAACCGATATCCAAGGGAGGCAGACGCAGCGTGCGCTGCCGCAACCGGGGCTCTTTGCCCCAGGAGGATCGGAGCATGAGAACTCGACTTGGATCCATCGGTGTGCTCGTCGTGCTGGCCATAACGGGTGTGCTGTCGCCACGCTCGGCAACTGCCTGTGTCGCGTGCGTTGACGACCGATGTGTAGCCACCTTTGAGCAGGGAGCCAGCGGGTGCTCCGAAGGCGAGCTGCCGTGTTCACTGATCGAGAGGCTGACCGTTGGTTGTGCGGGGAGTTGGTGCTCGACGGCGGGCTTCCCAGCGTGTGACCACCGCCGGCCAGAAAGACCGCAACCGGTCGAGCCAATCATGACAAACTCGGCTCCGCAGTCGCGCTGGAACCAAACCACAACACTGCTACCAGAAGGCCCCGTTGCTGAAGCTCTCACCTGCGGAACCGCACTTGATCCGCCGCCCGCCGCACAGCACGACTAGAGGGCATACCAATCTATAGTCGCGGCACGAATCACGCAGGAGGTAACAAGCAAATGCGACTCATGGTGTGGGCGCTGCTCGTTGGATCGTTACCAGTGTCATTCGTTCCGCACACTTTTTGTGGCGACGGCACCACACTCGCCGTGACGGCGTTTGATTCTCAACAGCATGGTGTTTCTGGCGTGCGCCTGTCGTGCTGGACCAAACAAGGAGCTGCGTGGTCACGTCACAGCGAAGCGGTCACCAATCAAGACGGGCAAGCCGAGCTTGTCGCACCACCACCGCCCTACGCACTGCTTGCAGCGCGTGCCGGTTGGGTGGCACATCGGATCGATGTCACCGAGTTGCGCGACAGCGTGCGGCTTTCCATGGAGCCGGGGCGTCGGCTCACAGTGGACGCCGTTGCTGTTGGTTCTACGACACCCATTCTGCGATTTCGCGTCCTCGCGCTGAACGAAGAGGCGCTGGAGTCGACGAGTAGCACACAGGCATTCTCCTTGGAAAGCGTCGACGCCGTCGAGAGCGATGCGGAAACTGGCACGGCGATCGTCGGTGGAATCGATCGTCGCACACGATTGCTGCTGGTCTTGGCGCCAGGTAACGCGCCAGCATTCATGCCCGTCCCCGATGGCGCGACAGCGCGGGTCAGGGCACAACTCGATGCGAGTGGCTGCAAGGAGTATCGCGTGGTCGATCGCAGCGGAGCGCCAGTTACTGGCGCGCGCGCTGCGCTGGCCGCAGATCTGTTGGGTTCGTGGGAATCGCGCTTGGCGTTGGTTCCGCAGTCGAGCGAGAGCGGCTACCTTACGCTGTGCCGCAGCGCCGCGAACTCTGCGCCGGCAATCGTGGCTCACCCGGACTTCGCGGCACGCCTGTGGTCGTGGGATTCAAACGTCTCAGAGATCGTGCTCACGAACGGTGGGTCGTTGATCGGCGAAGCGTTGGACGCCGATCGGTTACCGCTGCGAGGGGCCACTATTACCGTCAACGCGCTCGAACTCGAGCACTCGGGCCGAGTCGCCGACGATGGCCGCTTCGAGGTGCTGCACCTTCCAGCAGGTGAGTGGCAAGCGCAACTTTCCGATCCGCGGCTCCCCAGTGGGCGGCGCGCGCGCGTTCAAATTGCCAACGACCGTGTAACGCATTTGGACTTTGGTCCGCCAGCACTGCAAACCGTTCGGGTTTTCCAAAACGAGCAGCCTCTGGTGCAGGGGAAAGTACTTCTGCTGACCGGAAAGACAGCCTCCGAGCTTGTGGTGATCGCAGATGCCGACGTGGTACACGGCCAGGCCTCGTTGCCGGTACGCGATGTCGAGCCGCCGGTACGACTGGCACTACGCCGTGGAGATGCTGTTGTCTTCGGCAAGCTCGACATCCGCCAGACGTCGCAAGAGCGCGATCCGGAGCTGCAACTGAAGCTCGTCGGCACGACAGTTCGCGGCCTTGTCGTCGCGGCGGCGACGCGCAAGCCGCTACTCGGGGCGCAGCTCACCTGTCAGCGCGGCGCGAACTCGTTTCTCTCGATGCAGCGCGGGCCACTGTGGTTGGAAGCACTCGCCGCAGCACCGCTCTTCGATGGCGAGGCTTCGGTGGCGGTCACAGGAAAAACCGGGCGATTCGAACTGTTCTTGCCCGACTGGTGCACCAATCTGCAGGTTGCTGGTCCGCGCGCCTTGGCAGTCGAGGACCGGGCCTGGCAACCGCACTCGATCGCGATGAACACCATCGACCGCAGCGAGGAGTTGTCGATCGAGTTGGTGCAGGCGGCAACGCTGCGCATCCGCGTCGTGGTGGAGCCGGGTGTGCCAGCACACAGCGTGACGCTTTCGATGCGTCGCAGCGGTGAGCGTTCCAACGCGTTGTCGCGCTCAGCGATCGTGAACGAAACAGTGCGCGTCGAATTGCCCGACCATGGGCCGTGGTGGTTGGCCGCCACGGCCAGCGGTGCGGCGCCTGCGGTGATGGGGCCGATCAGCGTCGAGCCCGAGTCCGATTCAGCAGCGTCTGAACCGTTGGAGCTTCGATTGGAAGCCGGTGCGTTTCTCGACGTGCCGTCTAGCGCCGCGCCGCATGTTCTCGATCGAGCCGGCACGGATTGGCGTGAATGGGTGAGCACGCAAGAGCTCGATACCACCGCGCGAAGGCTCGGGCCGTTTCCACTCGGGACCTATCGCGTGATCGACGGCGAGCGTTCCAAAACCGTCAACCTTCGCGAGGCGGGGCAGGTGCTGCGCGTGTTCTTGGACTGAGGTCGACAAGAAAACTCGCACAAAGTGTGTTTGGTCCGTGACACTCCCATGACACGCGAGCGGTGTTCGAGCCGGCACCGGTGTTCACGCCGATCAAGGGTTTTCGGCCTGATTCGGCCAGTTTTTGGCCCTACTGCGAGTTTTCGAAAGCCAGCCGCTTGATAAAGGCTAAGTTTCTCCCAGGCGGCATCTAGTGGTCCACCCGTGTAGACTCCCCGCCGGACTGACGAACCGATCTGTTTTTTTGGCAGTCGGCTTCTTCCCATGCGGCTCAGCCGCCTTCGGAGACATTACTTGTCAGCGACGATGACTCCTACAGAAGTAACCACGCCACGCCCGCTTGCCGAAGTTCAGCTGGAAAATTGGCAAGCGGTGGTCGCACCTTACGCGCGCCCCAATGTGCGGGCCGCGATCTTTCAAACCGTTACGACAGTCGGCCTGTTGCTCGGTGCCTTCGGGCTGGCGTTTTGGTCGTTGTCGGTTTCTTACTGGCTGACGTTTGGAATCTCGCTGCTCACCGCAGCGCTGTCGGTACGAACCTTCATCATCATGCACGACTGCACCCATAGCTCCTTTCTGCCGTCCAAACGCGCCAATGAGATCCTAGGATTTTTCACCGGCCTGCTAACCGTGACACCATTCGATCAATGGCGTCGTGAGCACGCGCTACATCACGCGACCTCCGGCGATCTTGATCGTCGTGGTTACGGCGACATCAACACCATCACCGTCGACGAGTACAAAGCTCGCTCGAAGTGGGGAAGGCTGGTCTATCGTGTATATCGAAATCCACTGACGTTGTTGGGCGTCGGTCCGCTCTACTTGATCGTGGGTCAGCGTTGGCGCATGCCCAGCGAAGGCACGTTGAAGAAGCAGTTGACCAACGTTTGGATCACCAACGCGGCGATCGTGGTCATGGTAGCTGTGCCTTCGATGTTCTTCGGGTTCGGGCCAACGATGCTGGTCTTCGGTCTGACTTGGTACATTTCAGCGATCATGGGCATTTGGTTGTTCTACGTACAACATCAGTACGAAGACACCTACTGGGAGCCACACAGCCAGTGGAGTTACGCCACCGCAGCCATCAAGGGCAGTTCGTATTTGCGCCTGCCAAAGGTCTTGCAGTGGTTTACCGGGAACATTGGGTTGCACCATGTCCATCACCTCAACCCGCGCATTCCCAATTACAACTTGCAGCGCTGCCATGACGAAAACCCACTGTTTCACGACTCACCCGTACTCTCTATGTCAGACGGGCTGTCGGCATTGCGTTTGGCGTTGTGGGACAAAGACAACCGTCGGTTGATTCGCTTCAGTGAGTTGCGCACCGACGCAGCGACCTCTCGTTAGGAGACGTAGTGTCCTTCACAGTTCTAAAGCTTCACCCGAGCCTCTTGAAGGGGCTCAAAGAGTTAGGTTTCGCTCGTCCCACGCCAATCCAAGCCGAAGGCATTCCGCCGGCACTCGAGGGGCGCGACATCCTGGCCTGCGCCATGACGGGCAGCGGCAAGACGGCGGCGTTTCTGCTTCCAATCATGAATCGCCTGATCGAAACACCACGCGGAACGACGCGTGCGTTGGTGCTTACGCCCACGCGCGAATTGGCAGCCCAAATTGTGGAGGACATGAACGACCTCTCCGTACACACACCGCTCACCGCAGCGTCGGTGTATGGCGGCGTTGCCATGGGCCCGCAAGAGCACGCGTTTCGAAGCGGCGTGGATGTGCTGGTCGCGACACCGGGCCGATTGCTCGATCACTTCAAGTATCACTACGCGAAGCTGGCCGGCCTCGAGTGTTTGGTTTTGGACGAAGCCGACCGCATGCTCGACATGGGGTTCTTGCCCGACATTCGCAAGATCCTGAAGCATCTTCCGGCGCGTCGTCAGACGCTTTTCTTTAGCGCCACGATGCCGGGGCCGATTGCTCAACTCAGCCGGGAAATGCTCCAAAACCCGGCAACCATCAACTTGCAGCGACAGAGTGCGCCAGCCATCGGTATTACGCAGGCGGTCTATCCGGTGCCTCAAGAGTTGAAGTCGATGCTGTTGGTGACACTCATTCAACGCCGCGAGATCAACGAGGCGTTGGTGTTCACACGGACCAAGCACCGCGCGGATCGGTTGCAAAAGTTCTTGGCGCGAGCCGGTGTCAGGGCCGAGCGGATCCACGGCAATCGTTCGCAAGCGCAACGCACCGAGGCGCTCGCGGGCTTCAAGAGCGGCAAGTACCAGATCTTGGTCGCTACAGACATTGCGGCGCGTGGAATCGATGTCGAAGAACTGGGTCACGTGATCAACTTCGATGTACCGCGTGTGCCTGACGACTACATTCATCGCGTGGGCCGCACGGGCCGTGCGCAGGCGACGGGCGATGCATTCTCATTTGTCGCACCCGACGAAGAGAGCGAGCTGCGCAAGATCGAGCGCGTCGTAGGAAAGCGGTTGCCGCGGGTGACGGTTCCCGATTTCGACTACAAGGCGCAGCCGGAGGCGCGACTCGAAATCCCGCAGGCCGAACGCATCGCCGCGATTCGCGCCAAGAAATCGGAAGAGCGTGCGCGGCAACGATTCAAAGCCGAACGCCGCCCCGGTACCGCGGCCACGCGCCCCACGAGCGCTCGACCTGGTTCCTCTCCGCGCCCCGGCAGTGCCCGCCCCACAAGCGCCGCCCCCGCGGAGCGCCCCACCGGCGTCCGTGCTCCCGCCCCGCGCCCCGGAAGCGCTCGCCCCGCAAGCAGCCCCCATCCCAAGCCCAAATCCACCCGCAAGCGCGGCAGCTGGTAGACGCTAATTCGGGGACGGTATACGGAATAGAAAGGCGCGCGCTGCGGACGCCTGCTGCTTCAACTCTATTCCGTATACCGTCCCCGAATTAGTTGTCACTGAGGCGCGTTAGAATTGCGCATGGCCAGTCGTTACTTTGCCTCTGGAAAAACCGAACGTGCCTATCGCGCCCAGAGTCTGGAGAAGCGGGTGACGCGTGCCACGGTGTGGTACTGGTCCCTCGCGGCGGGGAAGCTGCTTGGGCTGGTAGTTGCGGGTGCGGCGTATATGACAACCGGCCATTGGGTCTGGGGGATCCTGACGCCGGTGCTGTTGGTCGGCTTGATGGCGTGGCTGTATCTGCGATTTGGCGGCGAGCGCTTTTACGCGCCTGACGTAATACTGCGCCGGCTGATCCACAACGATTCAGCGGCTGGGAAGCGCTAGCGCCCACACTCTGAGACCAAACCATGAAGCGCAACACGGCAGTATTCGCGGTCCTCGCCGCGTTCACCTCGCTTACCGCATCCTTGGCAGGACCAAACATGCTTGACACCACGTCACTGACACCGTGTCCCAATAGCCGCAATTGTGTCTCCACCCAAGCCACCATCGATCGGCAGCGCATGTCGCCCATCCCGTTTTCAGGTAGCGCCGAGCAAGCGCAGCAGCGGCTCGAGCTAGTGGTGGAAGCGATGCCGCGCACCACGATCGTGACGCGTGTTCCAGGTCGGCTCGAAGTAGAGTTTCGATCGCTAATCTTCGGCTTCGTCGATGCCGCAGAATTCATCATCGACGAGTCGACGCATCAGATTCAGTTTCGATCCGGCGCGCGAACGGGCTCCTCCGACTTTGGTGTCAATCGAAAGCGCATGCAGCGGATCGCAGCTCAGTTCGCGGCGCGCTAACCACACTCGCGCAAGCCACTACTTGTCGCTGCGCGCCCACCCCGCTGGCTGCGTACGAATCCCCCAAACCACACCGAGTCGTTGTAGCCCGCAAAGCACGTAGTGCGTGAGATCTACTTCCCACCACTTCAGTCCGTGCTTCTCCGACATCGGAAAGCGGTGATGGTTGTTGTGCCAGCCTTCACCGTTGGTGAGCAGCGCCAACCACCAAACATTCCGGCTATCGTCCTTGGTCGAAAAACGTCGCCGTCCAAACATGTGGGTGACCGAATTCACGCTGAAGGTGACGTGGTGAATGAGCGTCGTCGAAACCGAAAAGCCCCACACCGCCATTTGCCACGGGCTGGTGCCCCACTCGGGACGAATCGCTTGCAGCCAAGCGCCCAAGCCAATCATGACGACCAGCACCGATGCGGGCGGCACCCAACGATAGTTGTCGAGCCAGCGCAGTTCGGGATAGCGAGCCCAGTCCTTGACGTAACGCTCATCCATCTGGTTGCCGTTTTCAAACAGCACCCAGCCAATGTGCGCCCACCAAAAACCACCTTGTCGCGGGCTATGAATGTCGTCCGGCTCATCGCTGTGCGCGTGATGTCTGCGGTGATAGCTGGACCACCACAATGGGCCCATTTGCGCCGCCATCGCGCCCATGTACGCCAACGCGAACTGAAACGCACGTGAAGTGCGAAAGGTGCGATGTGCAAAGTAGCGGTGATATCCAGCGCTCACGCCGAAGATCTGGATCCAGTACACGCACCACGCGGCAATCGCCGCGGGCCAACTGATCCCAACAAACAACACCGCCAACACGCCCGCCTCGATCAGAAACAGGCCGATGCTATTCGTGAGATTGATGCGCTTCCAGTTCCAAATCTTGGTGGGCTCGGATGCTTGGACGAGTTCGGGTGCTGCGGCCATGTAGGGTTACGCCTCTGTCTGAACGAAAGTTGTACGATCGCCGGGTCGCACGAGAACCAATTGAAGATCGCCAAACGTACCTGCGGCAAACCCCGCCTCGCAGTAGGACAAGTAGTAGCGCCACAGGCGCCGGAATCGAGCGTCATAGCCGCGCCGCTCGGCTTCGTTGGAGTGTGCATCGAAGCGCTGGCGCCAGTGACGCAGCGTTGTGGCGTAGTGTGCGCCGATATTGTCGAGCGACTCGACGACAAATCGCGACTCGAGAGTCATCGCCTGGCACAGCGCTGTGAGCGAGGGGGCCAGGCCACCCGGAAAGATATGCTTTTGGATCCAATCGCAACCGCGGCGATAACCGTCGTAGCGCTGATCGGGAACCGTAATCACCTGGATCACGACGCGGCCGCTTGGCGCGAGCAGCGCGTCGCAACGCCGGAAAAACGTGCCCAGAAATTCATGGCCAACCGCTTCGAGCATTTCTACTGAAACGATGCGATCGAAGCGCCCTTGAATTTCGCGGTAGTCGCAAAGCTGAAAGTCGACACGATTGGAGACACCAGCAGCGGCCGCGCGTTCGCGGGCCAAGGCGAGTTGATTTTCGGACAGAGTAATGCCGGTCACATGGCAGTCGAGTGTTTGCGCCGCTTCGATCGCCAAACTGCCCCAGCCACAACCAATTTCGAGCACGCGTTGGCCGGGCTGAATCTGCGCCAGCGAAAGAAGGCGCGAGATCTTGCGGCGCTGTGCCGACTCCAGCGACTCATCGGGCGAATCGAAGATGGCTGATGAGTAGCTCCAACTCTCATCCAGGAACAGCTCGAACAGCGAGTTACCCAAGTCGTAGTGAGCCGCGATGTTGTCTTTGCTGCGCCCGCGCTGATTGCGTCGAGACAAGTGCAATGCGCGATTGAGCAAGCGTTGCGGCCACGACGGGTTGGCCTCGGCGGCATCGAACAGTTCGATGTTGCGATGAAACAACTTGATCAGACCGACGACGTCGTCGCTATCCCACAATCCGTCGACGTACGCCTCACCCAGGCCGACATCCCCGCCGCGAACCAAGCGCGGAAAGAGGCTCCAATCGTGGACTTGAAGAGTTGCGGTCACTCGCGCTCGATCTTCACCGAATCGAGTGACCTGGCCATCGGGCAACGTGATTACCAACTGCCCAAGTCGCAGTCGCGGCAAGAACCCATTGATTCGATTCAGACAAAATCGTTCCCAAACACTTGGCGCCGGCCGAACCAAGGCCCGCGTCGAAATTGCCGGTTCCATCGAAATCCTCGCTGCGCTCCCAGCGGCATGGTAACAAGTTTCGGGGACGGTATACCAATTAGGGGGCGAGACGCCCGTGGAATGACTCGCTAGCAGCAGGCTATTCGGTAAACCGTCCCCGAATTAAGGGATTAGAGGCCGACGATGGCGTCGGGGGTGATGCGGCCCAGCCACTTGGCGTGGAGGCGGGCGACGTTGTCTTTGGCGCGGCGCCAGCGTTCGGGGCCGCTTTGGGACTCGTGGTGGATGACCACGCTCTTTGGCTCATAGACGATCGAGAAGCCGCGTTGGGCCAAAGCGAAGCACAGGTCGATGTCTTCGTAACCGTTCCAGTACGACTCGTCGAAGCCGCCGCACTGCCAAAACGCGTCGCGTCGCACCAGCATGCACGCGGCCGTGACGGCCTTGTACATGCGTCGCGAATTCGCGTCAGGGTGGTTTTCGGGGAGCTTCGAAAAAATGTGCAGGGCCAGCAAGGGATCGCCAAGCCGGCGATGGTCAACCACAATCACCCCCGCGTGCTGAATCGTGCGATCGGCGAACAACAGCTTCGCACCGACGGCGCCAGCGCGCGGCTCGGTGTCGAGCACCTCGATCAACGGTTCGATCCAACGCGATTCAGTTTCGGTGTCGTTGTTGAGAAACAGCACGTACTCGCCCGTCGCAGCACGAGCGCCCTGATTGCAAGCAGCGGAAAAGCCGCGGTTATCGCTGTTGGTCACCGCGCGAAGCACGCCTTGTGCCTGTTGGGACACCAGCCATTCGCCGGTCCCATCGCTGGAGGCGTTGTCGACAACCACCAACTCGAACAGCTCTTGCGGCGTGTTGCGAAGCACTGCATCGACGCAAGCCCGCGTGAGTTCCAGGCGATTGAAGACGGGAACCACGATCGAAACCCGCGGGCGCGCCGTCATACAGCGGCCAGAGTCATGCGCTTACCGCCGCGGTTTCGCGCGCCGCACGAAGCGCCTGCGCCTTGCGCCGGTACTCGGCCGCCATAAGGCGCTGTGGCGGTGCCATGTCGTTGTGCGCGTGACCCAGCGCATCGAGCAGTGTCAGCGCGACCTCCGGCTCGCTCGCCGCCAGCGCCGCCAGCGTTCCATACAGATAGTCGGCGGCCTGTGTCGGACCGATTCCCACCGTCTTGACGTAGGCCTGCAGTGAGCGCAGCGGACGCCCCATTTTCAAGAGGCAAAAACCAAGCCCGCGCCAGCCGGCCGCGCGCTCAGGACGAAGGTTGGTCGCGCGCGAGAACGTTTCGGACGCTTTTTCGATCTGACCGCGTTTGAGCCGATCTTCGCCGATCACCATCATCAACTCCCAGCGCCCGTCGCTGCGCAGCTTCGACAGCACCCCTTGCTGCTTGGGGTCGCCGGCAAACTCCAGCGGCTTGCGCAGGATCCGCAGCCGGTTGAGGTAGTACGCAACCGGGTCTTTATCGATCAAGCGAGTGAGGTGTCCATGTCCCGGCGTGGTCGCATCGTTGCGCAGCGTGCGCTCGGCCGTTACCCGGCTGACGTAGTACGGCGGCGTCAGTGCGGCAATGCGCCTCCATAGATCCCAGTCGATCAAGACCGCGAGCCGCTCGTCGTAGCCACCCACCTCGAAGAACAACTCTTTGCGATGGGCGACGGTAATTCCCTGAATCTGGTTATAGAAAAACAAATCTTGCGGGGTCGTGTGCCGGTCGTACACCAGGTGGCGGCGTTGCTGTCGCCAGCTTCCGTCAGGCTGCTTCTCGAGTTGCACGTCGAGTGCGGTGGAGTAGGCAAACTGCACCGAGGGGAGATGCCGCAGCGGCAGCATCAGCGTCTCCAAGTGATTGGGACGCCACACATCGTCATCGTCTTGATGCGCCAAGAACGCACCCGCCGCGGCGCACGCTGCCATATTCAACGCGTGTCCCTTGCCGCCGTTGCTGGGCAACTCCATCAAGCGAATGCGAGGGTCGCCTTGCGCCGTCACGATGTCGGCGACAGAGCTGCCGCCATCGTTGATCAAGACCAACTCCCAGTTCGCGTACGACTGCGCCCGCATGGTGGCCAATGCATCGGGGAGAAACTCGCGCCGGTCCTTGGTGGCCATGATTACCGAAATCAGCGGCGACTCGGTGGTGACGACTGCAGGGAAGGGGCGCTGCTTCGACAGCACCGTCGCGGCGATTCGTGTCAGTTCGCGGGCACGGCCATCGAACGAGAAATCTGTTTGCACTCGCTCGCGAAGCAAGCCGGCGCGCATTGTCTCCTGCTCGCGCTTGGCCAGCAGCGAGTCGATCAGCGCACGCAGCTGCGCCGGCGTGCGGTATGTGTGCACGGGCAGCGTGGCGTTGAGTCCGGCGACATCGTCGGAGACGACGATCGATCCACAGGCGGCCGCATCGAACGTGCGGTTGTTGACAAAGCCGTACTCGAGCATCTCGCGCTGATGATCGTTGAGCACGATCCAGGCGCTGGAGTAGATCTGAGGCAGCAACTCGCTGGCGATGAACTTCCCCTGCCACACGCCCTCGGGCAGCAGGTTGTGCCAGCCTCCGCCCCAGACCGCGAGCCTGTGCTCGGTGGGCAGCAGGTCGGCAATGACTTTGCGCATGGTCTCGCGACCGCTGCCGCCGTTGTTTCCGACGAAGACCAGATCCCAGCGCTTCCCCAGTTGTGGGTGAGGCCGGAAGTGTTGCGGGTCGGTAGCTTGTAGAAACTCGTAGACCGGTACCTTCAAGCGCTGGCGCAGCGTTTCTGCATAGGCTGTCGAGGCTACCAACAGCCCGTCGTACCCTTCAAGCTCTTGATCGGTGTGAAGCGATGGGTGATTGATCATCCACATCAAGTTGATGTTCCACGGCTTGGGCACGTAACGGCTGAGGCCCTTGAGGTGGACGACCACATCGATGTCGCGATCGTCCTTGCCCCACTCGTTGAGATAGTGGATTTCGCAGTGGTGTCCCTGTTGGGTGAGAGCCTTGGCCAACCCCTCGGCGAAGTAGATATCGCCCCACGAGTCATGATGTCGATTGGGAACTCCGATCTTCAGCGCGATACGCAGCACTCGCTCCGGCCGCTCGATATCCGCCTGGCGCGTCTGATAGCCAAAATCGTCCTGAACCAAGCGCTCGCGCCGGCGATCGAAAAGCCGCTCGATGTTCTTGTCGCGGTGATTCAACCGGCCTTCGCTTTGCCCCTCGTGGTGTGTGGTGACCGAGTCGGGACGGTAGATACAACTCAGCCCGCTGTCGGCATAGCGAAAGCACAAGTCGATATCTTCGGTGCCGTTGACGTACCCCTCGTCGAACATCCCCAACCAGACGAACTGCTCGCGCCGAACCGCGAGGCATGCACCGGTCACGACAGGGAACGCACGGCGCTCCATGACCAACGGGTCGTCGGCCGGTTTTCCAAGGTGAACGTGGAACGGGATCGATGTGCGGCCGATCGCAACGCCGGCGTGCTGAATGGTCCCGTTGGGAAACAACAATCGCGCGCCGACGCAGCCGGTATCGGAGTGCTGCTGCAATTCGTCGACCAGTGGCGCGAGCCAGCCTTCGTGGACCTCAGTATCGTTGTTGAGAAACACCACCACGCTGCCGCGAGCGACGAGCGCGCCTTGGTTGCTGGCCTTGGCAAACCCCAAATTGCTGGCATTTCGCACCACGCGAAGGTTGAGATCGGGGTGCTCCTGAAAGCGATGAAGCAACTCGGAGGTCTTGTCCCAACTCGCGTTGTCGACCACGATCACTTCAAACCGTATGCCTTGCGGCGGTGTGTGTTTTTGAAGTGCCAGCAAACAGGCGCGGGTGAGTTCGCACTTGTTGAAGACCGGAATCACGATGCTGGCCACGACTGCCGGCGAAGCCACGCGTGGAGCGCGAGCCACGGCAACGTAGCACGAAGCATCGTCCGGCACGCCAGGTACAACGCAATTGGCAGAGTCGCGAGACTGATGCCAAAGCTCCACCTCGCCAAAGCGCGCCTCCAACAGCGTGCGCAGATGCAGCGCTCCGAAACTCGGCGGCGGCTCCGTCTCTTGCCAGCGGTTGCCGAAAGAACGATGGGCTACCGCCAAGACCAACGCACCGTCTCGATTCAAGTGCCGTGCCGCGGCATCGAGCATAGGGTGCGGATCCCGGCTCAAGTCCCACGCGTCCGTGACGAGTACTACGTCATGACCGCGGTTCAGCGACAAACCCGGCGCCTCATCCCAACTCAGTTCTAGGAGCGACTTGCCGGCGGGCAGCAGAGACTGGGCAAATCGCAAACGCTGTCGATGCTGATCCATGGCGTTCTCCGAAAGAAACCACAGACAGAAGAGCAATGCATGTGCCACGCGCGGACATGCGGAATCGGACGCATGCCTTGCCGCGAGCCACGGGGCTGTTTCGGAGTGGTGCAGTTGCGCGCAACGACGTCAAGACGTTGACATGGCCGCGCACGAAAGCAGGCACATAGATTCACGCGCATGAAGCGTTGCCACCTCTGCGGCAGTCAGTCGTTTCTCGATCAGGCGACACGAGTTCAAGCTCGTTGTGCTCAGTGCGGCAGCTTGGAAAGACACCGTGCACTGGTTCAGCTCATCGAGCGGCTGCCCCAGACACAAACGGTGGGCCGTTGCCTCGAAATAGCACCGCTCAATCCAGAGGTATACGGGGCGTGGCTCAAGCGGCGCGGTTGGAAGTACGTGTGCACCGACAAGTGGCGAACCGGAAATCCAAACGATCCGCGGGCGGTTGGCTTCATCGACTACGAGGCGGACTTGACCAACCTCTTCATGTTCGAGGACGCTTCATTCGAACTGGTGATCGTGCAGCACGTGATTGAAGAGATCCCCGAGTACTACCGCGCGCTGGCGGAAATTGCGCGCGTGCTGACACCCAACGGTGTTGCGTTGCTGGAGATTCCGTACGACCCCAAGCGAGTGCGCTCGCAACGCACACCCGCCAATCACTTTGGAAATGTCTGGCAGTTCGGCCAGTCGTTGCTCGACGAGATGCGAACACTCTTCCCGAAGACAGAAACCGTGCCCTTCGAAGATGGTGTGTTTCGTGGCGAAATCCTCGTGGCCGGCAAGGACCAGCGTGTGCCGCAGCGCCCGCATCCGATCCAGCGCGTGTTCATGGCGCACGGGCACGATGCCGACTTTGCGGGCGACTTGCGCCTGCTGCTCACCACACTCCAAGACGATGGCGTCCGGGTACTGACCCCCGACGAGTATCTCGCCGGTTGCCCCGGAGCGTTGATCACCTTCGACGATGGTCACGCCAACGATCTTCAGATTGGACTGCCGCTCTTGGAAGAGTTCGACGCGAAGGCGATCAGTTTCCTGATTCCACTGCGCGCCGATCTCTCGCCGCGCATTGTCGACTGGAAGCCGTGGCGCGACGCCGCGTCGCATATCGAGGTAGGTGCGCATTCGCTGACACACTCACGCATCGGAACCGTTGCAACGAGCGAGATCGACGTGGCCGCGACCGTGAACCATCTCGGTCATCTCGACCACCCGCTCTACGGCGCGGAGCCCAACCTCGCAGCACGCGAGTGGCTGCCGCACCTTGGGCGACTGGAAACCGATGGCGAGATGGAACAACGCCGCGCCGCGGAGATTGGATTCGCGCGACAGTACATCGAGCGCTCACTCGGTCGCGCGGTCCGCTTCTTCTCTTATCCGTGGGGCCGGTGGGATGCGCTCTCGGTGCGGACCGTCCGATCGGCAGGTTACGAAGCGGCGTTCTCCACCAGTTGGACCGATGGGTCGCGCTTCACGACGCCGCGTCTCGACCTGCCGCAGTGGGTTGCGGAGCGACGAGCCCGGGGACTGAAAGCCGCAGGCTAAAAGGGGTTGCCGGGGGCAGCAAAGTCCGCTCATGATGCCCACCCCTTAGGCGAGGTGACCGTTCTTCGAGGGTCACCGGAGGCATCGGCACTATGCATCGGCAAGCGCATCTCATCCCCAGCGAGTTGATGGGGCGAAAAATCTACCTCTGGCAATACGGCTCGTTCGGCGCCCCGCTGCTGGTGTTTCCATCGGCCGCTGGTATGGCTCATGAGTGGGAAACGCACGGCATGATCGAGGCGCTCGAGCCACTGATCAACGCGGGCCGGCTGAAGGTCTACTGCGTCGAGTCCAACGTCGCCGAAGCCTGGACGCGCAAGGAAAACGATCCTGCATGGCGCATCAAACGTCACATGGCCTACGAGCAGTTCATCGTGCGCGAATTGGTGCCTTGGATTCGAGAAGACTGCCGGTCTCCCGAAATCCGCGTCGCAGTGACGGGCTGCAGCATGGGCGCCACCTACTCGGTCAACTTCGCGCTGAAGTTCCCAGAGCTGTTTCACTACGCGCTTTGCATGAGTGGCCGCTACGACATTAGCGAGTTCGCCGGCAATTTGCAGAACGCCGATGTCTACTTCAATAACCCGCTCGCCTACGCCCCTGGCTTGAACGGCGAGATGTTGGAGCGGATCCGGCGCAATACTCACGTGGTCTTGGTGGTTGGCCGGGGAAAGTGGGAAGACGGCAACACGGAAGAAACCAATGCGTTGGCAGATGTGTTCGAAGCTAAAGGTATTAGTCATCAGCGCGAGGTGTGGGGTCGTGAGGTCAACCACGAGTGGCCGTGGTGGCGCCGGCAAGCGCAAGTGTACCTCGGTCAAAAGTTCGGTTGAGCGTGGGTGCTTGTGGTTGGACATGCCGGCTTGAATCGACTGAGTTGCCTAGCGGCTGGAGCACGTCGTGACAACTGTCACTAGCTGTGCCTTCGATAGACGACTTGCCGGCCCGCTCTTCATCCACGCATGGCCGTTGGCCAAAACCTGACGATGACTCGACCGCTTGCCGCGCTTCTGGTCTGTGCCTTGTTTCTCGCCGCGATGGCAACGTTTTTTCTGACCTACGATGCCTACACCGATGGCGGCCCAGAGGTCGTGCCGCCACTCGAGTTTTCAACCAGCACCGTGCCCCAACCCTGGCAGCTCGCACCGCGATTCGCTGAGATTAGAAACGGTGAACTGCAACTGGACTCTGGCAGCGGCAAACGCGATGGCGGCACGTTGCACGCTGAGGTCGAAGCCCCCAAGCGATTCGAAGCAATGCGCGTGCGCGCGCGCATGCAAACCGCGCAGCTCGTGGTTGGCGAGTATGGTTGGGATACAACGCGGCTGATTCTGTTTTTCACAGATAGCCAAGGCAAAGCGCACTGGGAGCATCCCCACTCGGTCTGCAATTTCTCGGGCACACATGCTTGGACCCGCTGCGAAGCGGTGATCGTCGTACCGGACTTCGCGGTGCGGGCGCACATCTTTGCCGGCAACGCATCGGCACGCGGCCGCGCTTGGCTCGACGATCTTTCCGTTACCGCATGCCAGCGGAAAGCAGAGGCCTGGCGTTGGACAGCGTTCTTCGCGATCGGCTGGAGCGCCTGCCTGCTTTTGGGGTTTGTCACACTGCGGTTGTGGCGCGGGTTCGAAGGGACCGGTGTAGCGCTGCTCGCCGCAGCGATCGTGTTGGGCGTCATGGTGCCGGAAGAGGTGTTCACATCGACAGGCGAGCGCGTGATCGACACATGGAAGGCGTGGCGCAGTCCAGCCGTTCCTGCACCGGCGGCTGCTGATGTCACACACACCGAGAGCCCAGCGAGCAAGGCCCCGAGCGAAGCGAAGAAAGAACCCCCTGCCATCAGTCCAACCGAGGCCATTCGCGGGTTCAAGAAGTTCGGTCACGCCGTACTGTTTTCGATTCTCGGCGGTGTCTCACTGTGGGCGCGACGGCGGCGCGGTATCGAAGAAGCAGGAGTTCCGTTCACCATTGCGGCCTTGTTTGTGTTCGCCGCAGCGACCGAAATTGCGCAGTTTCTAACCACCACACGCTCACCATTGCTGAGCGACTTCGTGATCGACATTGGCGGCGCCGCGATTGGTTATGTGGTGATGTGGGCGCTGCTTCCGCTGCGAGCCAGAGCTATGCGTCCATGAGATCGGTGTGCGCCAAGGCGTAACCAACCTCGCGTGACAGCCCGAACGTTTCACACAAGTCGGCAAAACGCGCGACTCGATCGAGCGGTTGACGCGACATGACATCGAAGTACAGTGGCAGCGACACGTCGCCATGTTGTTCGAATCCAAGATCGCGCAGATTCCAAGCGCGCAGCCGGCGATCGCGTGCGGTCAACAGCAGCAGTGCCGGTTGCAATTGCGCTCGACGCGCCGGCGTCACCGGTGCATGGCCCACCGGAACGAGATAGCCGCCGCTGAATTCGTTGAGGCGATCGACCCAGGTTTCGCAGGTATCGCAAAACCAGACCGAAAGAGGCCCGCCCGATTCGAGCAGTTCCGTTCCGCACCCGCGGCACAGCGTTGCCAACTCGCCCGGCTCGCCGCAATACGGCAATGCGGAGACAGGCTGCTTACGCCGTCCGCGCCAGCAACCGCACAACTGCACCTTCGCGCTGAGTCCCGATTCGCCATCGTCGAACTGACCGCGCAGATCGAGGCAGTCGGGGCAGAAGCTGAAGTCGCGGCACATCGTGAGCAGTTCGGAAGTGATCATGTTTTTTATCCAGTCGCGCAATCTTTACGGCGAACCGGCGTCCGGGGCCGAATTTCAATGCAAAAAACCGTAAACGGCGCGGATCGGACACCGCGCTGATATGCTCCGCGGCCAGAGGGGACGGTTATGCCGACACTCGCGCGCACGCAGCTCATCGACCACTTGGATCGTTATTTGGCGGCTCACGACGGGCGCGATTACGGTCCCAACGGGCTTCAGGTCGAAGGTCGTGACCAAGTTTCGCGCGTCGCGCTGGGCGTGACCGCGTCCCATGCGTTTCTCGAACAGGCGGTCGCTTGGAACGCCGACGCAGCGATCGTTCATCACGGTCTGTTCTGGCGAGGCTCGGGCGAGTTGCGCGTCGAGCGCTCGTTGCGAGCGCGACTGAAACTACTGTTAACGCATGACCTCACGCTGTTGGCGTATCACCTCCCGCTCGACCGTCACCCCGAGGTGGGGAACAACGCGGTGCTCGCTCGTCGCTTGGGAGCGGCCGAACTCGAGCCGGCGTTTCCGTACGAAGGACTTCCGGTGGGGGTGATCGCGCGCTTCGCCGCGCCGCTGCCGGTGGGTGATCTGGTGCGACGGATCGCTGAGGTAACAGCGCGTGAGCCGTTGACGATTGCTGCTGGACCTGCGCAGGTGCAGCGGATCGGCATCGTCACAGGGGGCGCCGCGAATCTGATCCAAGACGCAGCCCGGCTTGGGCTCGATCTATTTCTTACCGGCGAGCCGTCCGAGCCCGCCGTGCATATTGCGCGCGAAGAAATGATCCACTTCGTGGCGGCCGGACACCATGCGACTGAGACGTTCGGCGTCCAGGCCCTGGGCGAACATTTGGCCCACGTCTTCGGACTCGACGTACGTTTTATCGATGTGCCCAACCCGGTTTGAGTCCGGGCCATTGAAAGATTCTGGACGTTGCCGTCAACCGAGAGGTCGTCCGGCCGTCTAGAGAACAGGCCAGGAGGGCCGCTCATGTACTCAACCGTCTCGAGTCGAGCCGCTGTCGCGGTGCTCGCCAGTTTCGTCGGCGCATCGCTAGCGCTGGCCCAGACCCCTGCAGAAGTAACTGGGTTGCGCATCAGCGAAGCAGAAAACCTGACCTGGAATTCCACCATCAATGCGCAGGACTACAACATCTATCGCGGCTTGCTCGATCAACTCATCGCTGGAACTCCGCCACGCTGTCACGCCAACGAGATTGCTGTCACGCAGTTCGTGTCGCCGGACGACCCGCCTGTCGGATCGGCGTATGTCTACTTGGTCACGGCCGAGGGCGCGACCGGTTTGGAGGGTACGCCTGGGACATCAAGTGCCGCTTCAACCCGGGCGCTGTTGGGGCGCTGTGATCCGGTCGAGCGAACCCAACTGTTGAATCGCGTCACCTATGGCTTCAGCGAGTACGCCAAGAGCCGGTACGACGCACTGGGCTGGAATGCGTTTATCGACGAACAGCTTGCCCCAGCCAGCATCGATGAATCGAGTAACACCGACCTAACGACGAGGCGCGCGCCGCTGATTCCCCCCGAAAACACCAACGAGTTGGTTGGCCTGGCGATTGTCAACGGCACCTACGCGCGCCGTCAGCTCGAGCAAGTCGTGACCATCTTTTGGGTCAATCATTTCAACACCAACTACAACGACATTCGTGGCTACTTCAATCGTCCGGACTTCACCGACGCGGTCACCAATCAACTGACTGCCGAAACGCAGTATCGCGAGACAGAGCAGTTTCGATCCTTGGCCTTTACGGGGACGTTTCGAGAAATTGTCGAGGCCAGTGCCAAAAGCCCAGCAATGATTTTGTATTTGGACAACGACGAAAATGTGGTGGGTAAGCCCAACGAAAACTACGCCCGCGAGCTGCTCGAACTGCACACTATGGGTGTCGACAACGGCTATACGCAGCTCGACATCGAAGAATTGGCGCGCGCGCTTACCGGGTGGAATGTCTGCAAGAAAACAGACGCCAACAAGGGCGATCCACTAGCCGCCTGCATCTCACGCGTTCTGGAGGGAACGACGGCGGGTACTTACGTCAGCAATTTCCGCATAGCACAACACGACCATGGGCAGAAGATCCTGTTTCAGGGCACTCCCCATCAAGTCACATTGCCCAGCACTCAGTCCAATCAAAGCGCCGGCGTCAACGATCTGCAATCGGCACTGGACGCCATCGCCGGACATCCTTCGACGCGCCAATTCATTGCCCAGAAGCTCTTACAGTGGTTCGTACAAGAACTACCGTCGGCCTCGCAAGTGGCGGCGGTCGAGGCGGTTTGGCTTGCCCAGGCAGGGGATCTGCGCGAGGTACTGCGCGCCGTGTTGTTGCGTCCGGAGCTGCGAAATCCTGATGCATTTCGGCAAAAGGTGCGCACGCCGCTGGAGCAGGTGTTGGCAGCGTTTCGTGCAACGCGCGGCAAGACCAACGGCTTCACCACCGTTCGCGCCTACCTGCAGCGAATGCAACAGTTGCCGCACCAAAATCCGGTGCCTACCGGCTACTCGGAACTGGGAGCCGATTGGATCGATACCAACAACACTCTCGAACGACAGAACTTCGGGATGGATGTGACAGCGCTTACCGGTACTAACTTCGGCACCGACCTCACTGGGCTGATGAGTGCCAACGGTCTCACCACCGCGTCGACGCCGGAGTCAATCGTCGACTTTTGGTCGGATGTTCTGTTTGGGGGAGCGCTCACCCCTGCCGATCGCCAGGAAGCGATCGACTATCTCAAGACCAACGACAGTGGAGTTCTGGATCCGGTGTTGACCAACGCACGTCTGCGCGAGGTGGTCGGTTTCATGCTGGGCTATCCCATCTACCAGGAGCAATGAGCATGCGCCACACACAAAGCTGCGATCATTCGCGACGCTCATTCCTGCATGGCGCCGGCGTTACATTGGCTGGAGTGGGGCTAAGCTCATTGCTGCCATCGCCCTTGATTCAACATGTAATGGCCGGGACCGATGCCAACGGAAAGCGGTTGCTATTTATTTTTCAGCGTGGCGCTTGCGATGCGTTGAACACTGTCATTCCGCACGGCGACAGCGACTACAGCAGCACTAACCGGCCCACGCTCTACATTACTCCGGCGCAAGCGTTGAACTTGAACGACTTCGCCTCGCTGCATCCGGCGCTGACCGATATCAAGAGTGCCTACGATGCCGGCGATCTCGCAGTGATTCATCGCGTCGGTTATCCCAGTCAGTCGCGCTCGCACTTCGACAGCCAACGCATTTGGGAGAACGGAACCGGTGTAGCCAGTGTGTTCGAGGGTTGGTTGTATCGTTACGTCGCAGAAAATGCTGTGGCCGCAGGAGATTTGCCGGTGGTTACCGCACAGGCCACTCCGCCGCTTCTGCTGCGCGGCAAGGAGCGATTCGTCAACGTCGCCAATCCAGATGATTTCGACTACGTCCACCAACCGCCGAAGCGCGACAAGTACGAAGCTGCGTGGCGACGCCGCTTCGGAAGCTTTATAGGGCTAGAGCAGTATCGGCCAGTGTTGTCGCAGACCGGCGTAAAGCTGATCGATACGCTTGGTGAGTATCGCACTTGGGACCAGGCCAACTGGAATCCGAAGGACCCCAACAGCGGACACTCTTTGTTTCCAGTGAGCGATGCCACGAACCCTGTCGACCCAGCGGGGCCAAACGGAAAGAAGTTCGCGACCACCAGTTATCCGTTCTTCAAGTCGGTCAAGCTATGCGCATTATCGCTCCTTGAAAGTGATGCCGTTAATAACAATTCAACGCGCATCGCTGGTACCGAGCTGAATGGTTGGGACACTCACGACAACCAAGGCACGTTGACCGGTGAGCATCCCGAACTGCTGACCTGGTTGGGATATGCCATGAAATCGCTGCGCGTTGTGTTGTCGGGGGCGGCTGTCGACCCACGTAACTACGGCTCGATCTGGAACGACACTGTGGTCGTGACGATGACGGAGTTCGGCCGCACGACCGTGGAAAATGGCAGCTTGGGTACCGACCATGCCGAAGGCTGCGTGGTGTTCGCGATGGGCGGTTCTGTCAACGGCGGCGTCTACAACTGCGACGCCTCGGCTTGGCCGCACGGCGTAATGCTGGAGGTTGGCGGACGCTATCTCTCACATCGCACCGACTACCGCTCAATTTTCTGGGAGTTGTTGCGCGACCACATGGGTGCGAACCCTTCGACGTTAGAAAAAGTGTTCCCCGGCTATACCGCACTCGGCCTCGCCGCCGGTGAGCTTGGCCTCACATAAGCACGGGGCTACGGTTTTAGGGCGAAGGCGAGTTCGGCCTCGCGGGTGGGGAGCGCACCGTCTTGCTTGGCGGCGAGCGTAAGCGCGAGTCGCTGCCCGATGGCTGGGCCTGCGCGCACACCCGCCGCGATCAGATCCTCACCGCGAATCTGCAACTGCACCTGACGCGTCACGCGCAGCTCGCGTTGTATCGCGGCGCGTTCGACCGGCGACTGATCCCAAATCAGATCGAAGAACACCAAAGCGGCGAGCGAGACGGCGCCGAGCACGGAATGAGCAGCACTCGGTGATGGTAACGTTTCGCCGGAGCTGCGCAGAGCAACCAACGCAGCGTGTGTGCTGCGACCTTGTTCTTGGATTACTTCCAACAGCAGAGCGCGCTGCCGAGTGAACGCCAACTGTTGGGTAAGCGTCGCATGCTGCGCCGCGGGTAAACCCCCGAACAAACAGCAGAGGGCTAACTGGTGTCGCATGGTCCAACGCGCTGCCACGATGTCACTCCAGCCGGCGAGATGCGTATCCAGCCGGTCGTCGTCGAGCAGCGGTGCGCGAAGCGGTTCCCAGCCCGGCAGCAGACTCGACCAGATGCCCAGCTCTGCTGCCAGCAGCAGGCCGCGTCCAGGGTGCTCTTCTTGACACATCAGCTCGATCTCATGGCGCACGCGCTGGCGTGAGATCGATGCCAACCGTTGGCTCGCTAATGCCTCACGCAGCCATTGCAGGGTCGCGGGTTCGATCGTGAAACCAAAGCGCGCTGAGAAGCGCACAGCACGAAATATCCGCGTGGGGTCATCGATGAATGAAAGCGGGTGGAGCACGCGAATCAAACCGGCGCGCAGGTCGGACAGGCCGTTGCATGGGTCGATCCATGTACCGCGCGATCCGAAAGGGCCATTGAGGCGCACGCCGATCGCATTGATCGTGAAATCACGGCGCCTCGCATCATCGATCGCCTTCCCTTTTTGTATTTCCGGCAGTGCGCCCGGGTGTGCGTAGCGCTCGCTGCGCGACGCCGCGAGGTCGAGGTACTCGGCGGCGCCGCGATCGCTGGGCAGGTAGACGCGCGCTGTACCGAAACGCTTGTGAGAATGCATGGGTGACATGAACGCGAGGCTCAGCCGGCGAGCCAGTCGAAGCACATTCCCCTCGATCACGAGGTCGACATCGACGTTGGTGCGGCCGAGCAGCAGGTCGCGAACGATGCCGCCCACCAAGTACACCGGCTCGGCCCGCTCATCGCCAATCGAGGCGGCGAGATCGATCGCCTGACGCAGCGAGGCCGGCAATCGCTCTAACCCTTCGTTGAGGCGTGTCTTTGCTAGCTCGTCCATGGGCGATTCCACAATGCCGGACGAAAGCCGGGCCTAGCCTCGTCTCGGGTTACTTCAGTGTCATGGATGTTTGGGCAACGACGTGACACCCATTGCTTTGCGAATGGCGGTCTGCTCTTCGGGCGGCCGGCCGCTCATGTCGGCATCGAACACGGCGTAAGCGAACTTCAATTCGGGATGAGCCGCCTGGTAGGCGACAACATCACGACGCAGCAAGTGGCACGGCGCGCACCACTCCGCCGAAAACTCGACGAGCACGAATTGAGAGGTCGCAAACTCCTTGCGCTTGGCGGCTCCCGTGGCGGCGTCCTTCGTTTGCGCCAACAGTGCTGCGAGCGTGGGATAACGATCGTCGGTGGTCTTCTTGGCGAACACTTTATCGAGCACTTGAGGCAGTTCTTTGCTGTAACCGCCAATGGCAGCCACGAGCTTGCCCGCGGAGTTGTAGACGAAGAGTCGCGGCAGGCTATATCGAGACTTGTTCATCCACGGCTGAAACGCGAGCGCGAACCCCTGTGGTGTCAGGGCGAAATCGGCCGTTGACACGAACTTGATGCTGCCGGCTGACAGGGCGGTAGATACGAACAAGGCGGAAATGGCAAGCAACGCGATGAATTGGCGGACGGCACCCATGAGCGACATGGTGTCACGAAAGCGCGGCGCTGGCCCGCCGAAGTGCGGCGGACTCCTCTCGCAAGCGCGACACGGCGCTCGATAGCATGTTGGTCCCAGAGCCAACGGTCACCGTGTTGGCCGCCACCGCTACCTCGCGAGCATCATCCGGATCGCCGAGTCCGGCGTCTCGTGCATGCTTCATGCGCTCGCGGACAAGATCGCGAATCTCGGTGGCGTTCTCGACCATTCGAAACTTGGCAAGATGCAGATTTTTCTCCATCCCGCCGCCATGCGCCCCTTCACCCGCTCCGCTGCTTCCGCCGGCGGTGCGCATCTCGACATCGGCCAATCCGAGCAGACGTTGAATCGGGTTTTGGCGAATCGAAATGTCTTGCACGTTCGACAAGGTGAACGTCATCTCATTCAACGAGAGAATCCCTTCGCGCAGGCGCGCCGCGCGGTCGGTCACGATGTACCAACGCAATTCATAGTCCAGCCGCGCCAAGCGATAGCTAATCGGTAGCTGCACCAGAAACAGCACGATCGCAATCGGCTCGATCAACTGTGCGAGCGAGATCCAGAATCGAGTGATGGTGCTTACCGTTGGATCGAACTTCTTTTCGACCAACGCGACCGCCCAGGGAGCCGTGTGCAAGAACAGGAAAAACGCACCATAACCGATCACGGCAGCGACCTGCTTAAAACCCCAACCCAGTAGTTTGAGCCGCCAATAGTTCTCGCCCGCGCGAAACACGCGTGCCGATGCCGGGTCACCAGCGGGAAGATGGGGCTCGGGCGGAATGCGAAGCAAGCGCAACGCCCAACCGGTGGTCGACTCGAGTAACGGCGATTTCATGATTGCCGCTTCTCGAGCGCCAAACGTACCGCGCGCAAATCGTCGCTCACCTGTTGCAACGCCGCGACCACCGAGTCGACATCAGCAGGCGCAATGGCCGGTGCCGCGGTCGCCGCTGCTGAACCTGTGGCTGTGCTGTCAGTGGGGTGGTGCGACCCACGCATCTTGGCGTACAAAAAGTCACGCACAAGCTCGTACTCCAAAAACCCTTCGATCGTCATCTCGGCGCTCGACGAGCCGCTGGCGGTGGAAATTTGAATCTTGGCCAGCCCTAACCAGCGCTCGATCAAGTTGCTGTTGAGATGAATGTCTTGAATCCGCGCGTAGGCCAAACTGACCTCGCGCCGAAACAGGATTCCCCAACTCATGCGCACACCCTGCTCGTCGAAGCGGTATCGCATGGTGTGGTAGCGGAAGTACTGCGGAATGACGAGCACAAAAAACAATGGCCCAAGCATGACGCAGCAAAGCAAGTAGTACGTCCACAGTTTTTCGTGCGGCCGTTCCAACGCCAGCACGCGCTGGAATTCATCGGCCGAGTGGCTGGGGGAGGGGGTGAGATGGTCGCTCATCGCAGCGCAGCATACCGCCGACCGGCGGCGAACGGAGCCCCCCTTCGATCCGGCCTGAAAAGCGTCAGTGGTGCGCTTCCAATAGCTCCAACAAGGCGCGGCTGAAGTCGGGTAGATCGTCGGGGCGCCGGCTGCTGACGAAATGCCGGTCGACGACCACCGGAGCATCCTGATAGATGGCGCCGGCGTTGATCAGATCGTCCTTGATCCCGGCGCTGCCTGTCACGCGCACACCATCGTAAACGCCGGCGCTGATCGGAATCCATCCGCCGTGACAGATCGCGGCGACCGGTTTGCCTCGAGCATCGAACTCACGCACCAGGTCGAGAACACGCCGATCGCGCCGCAGCCTGTCCGGCATCCACCCGCCTGGAATCACAACGCCGAGCATGTCTTTCGGGTCCACGCCGCCGACCGCGGCGTCGGACAACGCGGGATAGCCGTGCTTACCGAGGTACTGCGTTTGGCGGGCTTGACCGGCGAGCACCACGCGGTACCCGGCCTCGATCAAGCGCAGTCGCGGGTACCACAACTCCAGGTCTTCATAGTCGTCGCCGACGAACATCAGCACTTGACGGACAGATGACTTGCGACGGGTCATGGGCGATTCCTCTTGAATGCCACGCTGCGCAGGCCCTAGGCTAGTCGAGCTTGAGCACCGCGAGAAACGCTTCCTGCGGCACATGAACCTGGCCGATCTGCTTCATGCGCTTCTTGCCTTCTTTTTGTTTCTCGAGCAGCTTGCGTTTGCGTGATACGTCACCGCCGTAGCACTTGGCCAAGACGTTCTTGCGGATCGCCTTGACGTTGGTGCGAGAAATCACACGGCTGCCAATTGCGGCTTGGATCGCAATGTCGAACTGCTGGCGCGGAATGAGGTCCTTCAACTTGGAGGCCAGCGCCATGCCGCGTCCATGCGCCTGCGTAGTGTGCACGATGACCGAGAGCGCATCGACGGAGGAGCCGTTGACCAGCAGATCGAGTTTGACCAAATCGGAGCGGCGCCAGCCGATCAACTCGTAGTCGTAGCTGGCATAGCCGCGCGACAGCGACTTCAACTTGTCGTAGAAATCGGTGACCGCTTCGGCCAGCGGCGTGGCGTATTCCAACATCACGCGGCCTGGGCCGATGTACTTGAGTTGTTGTTGTTCGGCGCGCCGCTCTTCCATCAGCCGCATCAGCGGCCCGACATACTCCTGCGGCATCATCATCGTGGCTTTGATGTACGGCTCTTCGATCCACTCGATTTCCGTAGGATTCGGCAGCTTGGCCGGGCTGTTGATTTCGATGTACTCGCCACTGGTCAAGCGCACGCGATACGGTACGCTCGGTGCGGTCACGACCAAATCGAGGTCGTACTCGCGTTCCAACCGCGACTGAATGATCTCCATGTGCAACAAGCCCAAGAAGCCGCAGCGAAAACCGAAGCCGAGCGCGTCGGAGACTTCGGGCTCGAAGGTAAACGACGAATCGTTGAGCCGTAGCTTGTCGAGTGCATCACGCAGGTCTGTGTATTCCGCGCTTTCGGACGGATACAAACCCGAGAACACGATCGGTTTGATCTCACGAAACCCTGGGAACGCTTGGGCGGTCGGTCGGCGCGCTTCGGTAACGGTGTCACCGATCTTTACCTCGGCGACATTCTTGATGCCGGCAATGACGTAGCCCACCTCGCCGACCGACAAGCTATCGACAATTTTCTGCTTGGGGGTGTACAGACCGACTTCTTCGACATCGTAGTCATTGCCGCTGGCCATCATGCGAATCTTGAGTTTGGCAGCGATCGTCCCCTCGATTACCTTTACGCGCATGTACGTTCCGCGATAGCTGTCATACCAAGAGTCGAAGATCATCGCCTTGAGTGGCGCGTCAGGGTCGCCGGTGGGCGGCGGGACCCGCGCGACGACCGCCTCCAGAATGTCCCCAATGCCGATGCCGGATTTGGCGGAGCAGGGAATCGCCTCCTCGCCCGGCAGGCCAATCACCTCTTCGAGTTGCTCACGCACGCGCTCGACATCGGCCGAAGGCAAGTCGATCTTGTTGATGACGGGAATGATGACGAGACCTGAATCGACCGCCTGATAGGCATTGGCCAGCGTCTGCGCTTCCACACCTTGGGCCGCATCGACAACCAGCACCGCTCCCTCGCACGCTGCCAGCGAACGCGAGACTTCGTACGAGAAGTCGACATGCCCTGGGGTATCGATCAGGTTGAGCCGATATTCCTGCCCATCTTTGGCCGTGTAGGGAAGCGCTACCGGATGGGACTTGATCGTGATCCCTCGCTCGCGTTCGAGGTCCATCGAGTCGAGCGTCTGCGCGACCATTTCTCGCGACTCCAGCGCTCCGGTGAGTTCTAGAATGCGGTCGGAAAGAGTGGTTTTGCCGTGGTCGATATGGGCAATGATGCTGAAGTTACGGATATTGCGCGGATTCATGGCGGCGGGATTATAGGTGGCCAGCCGGAAAACGGCACTGTGCAGCGCGTAATCGGCAAATTGAGCAGCAACGAACGAGGGCCGCAAAGCGAGCAGCGGACGTCAAAGGGGCGACCTTGGCGGCCGCCCCTCGAAGTTCTGACGCTTAGCGCTTGGCGAGCAAGTCGCGAATTTCCGTGAGCAACTTGACATCCTCAGGCGGGCCGGCCGGCGCTGCGGGCGCGGGCGGCTTCTTCATCGAGTTGACCGCCTTGACCAACATGAAGATTACGAACGCAACGATCAAGAAGTCGATGATGTTCTGGATGAAGCTGCCGTACTTGACCTCGGCCTCGCCGATCTTCGCCGCCATCCCACCAAAGTTGACGCCACCCATCACCAGCCCGATCAGCGGTGTGAGGATGTCGCCGACCAGCGAGCCGACGATCTTTCCGAATGCGCCGCCGATGATCACTCCAACCGCGAGATCCATCACACTGCCACGATTCACGAAATCTTTGAACTCTTGCATCATTCCCATGACCCGGACTCCTTCTCCCTGGGCTCTGCGCCCAGACTCAGCGGGGCTCCCCGACACGTCCCGCCGTCAACCCCTACCCTAAAGCGGGCGGCAGTTAATCCGACCCTGCGCCATTGCGCAAGGTCTGCGCGCCAAGACGTTTTGCCGAAAAACGGGCCGTTACTAGCGCAAAAGCGAGGCAGATCCGCGCCCAGCAAGGAATCCGCTGGCCCAAGCCCTCTGAAAATTGAACCCCCCAATCCGCCCATCGACATCCAAGATTTCCCCGCAAAGATGCAGTTTCTCGTGTCGTCGCGACTGCATTGTCGCCAGCCGCAGCTCGGACAGCGGCACGCCGCCCGCGGTGACCTCGGCGTGTGTGAAGCCGCGATGCCCAGCGATTGGTAACGGGTGCGCGATCACCGAATGAACCAACGTGCGACGCTGTTGCCGGGTCAATGCATGAATCGCGCTGCTGGCCTCGATCCCGGAAACTTCACACAAGGTGCGCGCCAAACGCTCGGGTAATCCGCGAAGCTGCAACCATCGCGCAGCGGCATTTCGTCCAGCCTCGAGTAACGCTGCGTCGAGCGACTCGAGCGTGTGCGACGGGAGCCAGTTGACGAACAGTTGGGGCGAGTCCGTTTCGCTTGCGCCGGCGGCTTTGGCGTCAGCCACGGCGTCGAGATAGTAACGACTGATATCGAGGACGACTGGGCCGGAGAGACCGAAGTGGGTGCACAGCAAGGCACCCTCGAATGCGTGTAGTCGCTTGCCGCTAGCACTCTTGAGTTCGAGCCGGACATCCGCGGCAACTCCGGAGAGCTTGGTCAACGGGTGATCGCTGAGCAGCGTCAGCGGAACGAGCGCGGGAAAAATTCGCGCCGTCGTGGTGTGTCCGAACTGTCGTGCGAAGTCGTAGCCGGCTCCATCGGAGCCACTCTTAGGGAGTGCCAGGCCGCCAGTGGCCAGAATCAAACGCTGTGCACGCACAGTCTTGAAAGCGCTCGATGACAGCACGAAATGATCGTCAACGAACTGCACATCGCTAATCCGTGCCGGGTGAACCAACTCCACGCCCGCGACGCGGCTCGCGGCCAACAACGCATCGAGCACCGATTGCGCGCGATCGGAGACCGGGAAAAGTTTGCCGGTCTCTTCGCGCTTGAGGGTTACCGAGTACTCGCGAAAAAACTCGATGGTGTCGGCGACATCGAAGGCGCGCAGCACCTTTTTGATCGCGGCGGGTGTGCTGCCAGCGTACTGCCGTTCGTCGACAACATCGTGTGTCACGTTGCAGCGGCCGCCACCCGCTACGAGGATCTTCGCTCCGAGTTTGGTAGCGCTATCGAAGGCCACGACACGCGCCTTGGGCGCCGTGCGCGCAGCCCAAATGGCAGCAAACAAACCGGCCGCGCTGGCGCCGACAACGGCAATGTCGATCGGGTCAGAACCCAAAGCGAACGCCGAGCTCCAAGGTGCGTGGCGGGCCCGCCAAAGCCAGCGGCTGGCCAAAACTGCGCGACGCGACGCGCCCCTCGATCAAGCCGACGTTCTCGCGGTCGAGCGCGTTGAACACCTGCATGAACCACTCGCCCTTGGTCTTGCCTTGGCCGAATTGATACGGCCGGGCCAATCGCAGATCGACTTGCAGGAAATCCTGCGAGGTCAAGCGGTCGATCGGCGGCAGGCCGGACTTCGCGCGCAGCGCGTTGATCGGATCGAGCGGTGTGTCTTCTCCGGTATTGCGACCGATACCTGCCGGCCGATCGTTGGTGAGGCCGTCGACATTCTCGTCGCGCCCTGTCGTGATGTTGAACGGCAAGCTGCTGGCGTACTGAAGAGTCGCTGAGCCGGTCAACCCTAACCAGGGCAACTGACCGCCTGCTGCCCACACCACACGATGCCGGCGATCGGTATCGGCACGCCCTTTTTCTTGTTCGAAGATTTGGGTGTCGACCTGAAGCACACGGCCTTTCTTGGGTTGTGCGGTCGGTGGCAGCGAAATTCCACCTTTCAGCGGATCGGGCCCCAAATCGAGTGCTTGCGACCAGGTGTACGACGCACTGGCCCAGCCGTTTGGACTGCGCCAGCGATACTGCGCCGTGACGCCGGTGTACCAAGTGCGCCCTTCGCTCACGATGGCAGCAATCGATCCAACCTCGGGGTCGGCGTGTTGCGGCAAGCCGTCGTCGCGAATCGTGACCACCGGGTTGAGATCCTTCATCAGCGTCTGATGAAATCCCACGGCCCGCATCAAATCGAGCGTGAAGGCACCGTGCGAACCGAAAGCACGATCGAAGCCGGCGTTGTATTGCACGACGTAGGGCGTAGCGAGCACTGTGCCGGTAGAGAAGCGCAGGTTGAGTCGTGGTTCAAACACCAGCGCCTGTTTGATAAGGCCGATTCCCAACTGCTCTACAACGTCTTCGGTAATCGCCTGCGCCAAGCCTTGCGGAAAGTAGAGTTTGATTTGCGTGCCCGACGTGAGCGAGGCAACGGCAGGAAAGCCCAGTGGGACCTTGTCGTAAAAGATTCCAGCACCACCGCGCACTAGCCAGCGGCCCGCGTCGTCGGCCTGCCAGGTGAGGCCCATGCGCGGGGCAACGTTGTTGTTATCACGCTTAGCCCCGCCGTTGCCGATGCGTGATTCGACGCGTACGTCCTTGCCCAAGGTGTATGTCGACGCGTCGTAACGCACGCCGTAATCAATCGTCAAACGCGGCGCCGCCTGCCAACTGTCTTGCCAAAACAGCGCGTATTGCAGATCGTTCAACTGTGCGCTGGGCTGTCCTTCGATCAGTTGGAACACCAGTGGATAGGTGCCGATGAACCCCGGCTCGTCGATCGTTCCATCGCCGTCGTCATCGATACCGACCGTTCCAGGGCAGGGGACCGGTGTGCTGACGGCGTCGAAGGCATCTTCTTCGGCAATCGAAACAGTGCCATCGCCATTGGTGTCGATCGCTTGCTTGATATCGAAAATGTCGAGGTCGCCGCAATCTCCCGGCTCGAGCTTCTTGTCGGTAATGTAAAGAAAGTTGCCATTGGGATTGAAGCGCGTGCGCACGTTGGTGCGGGTGCCAAGCAGATCGACGCCGACCTTAAAGGTGTGGGTCCCGCGGGTCCAGCTAAGGTTGTCGAGCAACTGCAAGCGTTTCTCGCCGCGATCTTGACGGTTGAGATTGTTGCCGCCGAAGATCCCTGATGGGCGTTCGACGCCGGGGCGATCCGAGTTGGCGCGCTGATTGAAATCCGAGGTTCCGGCCAAGAAGCGCAATTCGTACACAGCACGGGGCGAGACCACGCGAGTCAGTGAGGCGGCAAGTTGCCCGTCCTCTTCGTCGAGCTTGAAACCGCCCTCGGGCGTGCGAATCCCCTCGACATTCAAGCCGCGTGAGTCGCGTCGATCGCCCGAGACGCGGACCATCAGGAAGGTTTTGCTAGAGAGGTTGATGTCCACTCGCGAGAACAAATTTTCGTCTTGGTTGGGCGCACGGTACAGGCCGCCAATCTGTCCTTCTCGATCGACGCCGGTGTAGGGCAAAACATCGTCGGAGGTTTGCCGCTCGAAAGCGGCGAAGTAAAACGCTTTGTCCTTGCGGATTGGCCCACCGAACTTGAAACCATAGGCTTTGCGTCCCACCGCAGTATCGCCACCATCGCGCGCCAGTGCTTGGCTGAAGTCGCCCGTGCTATTCAAGCTGGGTGAAGTGCCTTGCGCGAAAAGCTCGCCCGTGTGCGCGTTGGCGCCACGCTCGGTAATGATGTTCATCACGCCGCCGCCGGCGCGTCCGAATTCCGCAGCGTATTGGTGCTTGAGCACCACGAATTCCTTGATGACCTGCTGGCTGAAGTAGCTGTTGAGCGTGGTGGAACTCGCGCGGTCGCCGTTGTCAAGGCCATCGACCAAAAAAGAATTGGCTCTGCCAGTTTGTCCATTGAGTGCAAACACGGCGGCCCGTTCGCCGAAATAGGTTCCAGACGGCGTGGCTTGAACGTCCGAGTCCAGCAACGCCAGGTCGGTAATGCTGCGGCCATTCACCGGCAACGAGCTGGCGGTTTCGCCGTCGATTCGTAACTCGCTCCAGGTCCGCTTGGCGTCGACGAGCGGAACATCGGAGGTAACGTCGATCGTCTCTTCCAGCGCCGCTAGCAACTTGAACTCCAGCCGCACCGATTGTTGCAGGCCCAACGTGACCGTTTGCGCGTTGCTCGGCGGAGCACCCTCGGCAGACGCGACGACTTCCCACTTGCCCGGCTGCAGTGAGTCGAGACGGAAGCGGCCGTCCGGTTCGGTAAGTACGGTGCGCACCATTCCGGTGGCTAACGAGCGCGCCTGTACGGTCGCTGCATCGACCGGCTTCCCTGTGGACTCCACCACGCGGCCAACGATCGTGGCGCTGACCGACTGGGCCGCAGCAGGAGCGGCGGCGAACACCAGAGTGACAAGCAGCAGGCAAAACGCCCGCAACTTACTACCGGCCATAGTGTCCCCATGGCCCATCTTGCCCTCCTCCGCGCGTGTGCACGAGATAGAAGGACTGCGAGGGGTTTGCATTGAAGCACAGTGTGGATGAGTTGACGTCGGCCACGGTGCCCCAGCCTGTCGCGCTGGTGGCGTCATTCGAGCCGATCAGGCGATAGCCAGAAAGGCAACTATCAGTCACCGCATTCCAACAGAACTGAAGTTGGTTGCCGGCGATCTTCTTGACGGTCAGTCCCTGCACTGGCTGCGTGGGTGTGCATCCACCGGGATTCGCCATGACTTCGACAGGATAAACCCTGTCGGGGTCACCGAAGACCTGCGTGGGGTAGACCAAGCTCTCGTAGCGCGTCGTCGCGTTGGTGGAAGGGTCTTTGAAGTCGGAGCGCGAGGTGATGGTAAAGAAGTAGGTCAGGCCGGGGGTCAAGCCGCTGATCGTCGCGGTAGTGCCTGCGAAGCTGACTTGCCCTGGGTTGCTGTCGGAATTGAACGCGTACGGAGTGCTGCCGCCGGAGTCGGTATCCCAGTAGATCTTGTAGTTGGTAATGCGATTGGTGACCAGGCCTGGATCCCACGATAACGAAACGGTGGTGCTGGTCGAGCCCGTCACGGTGATCGAGCGCGGCGGAAACAGCCCGAAGGTGAAGGCGCTTTCGTCGGTGTTGGACCAGGTGGCATTGTCGAGTTCGGCCTTGCTGACATTTTGAACCGACTGAATGCGAGCCACGCCGCCCAAGTAAGGCACTAGCCAAATGTAGTTGACGGTGCGCACGCGATCGACACGAAAGATTTCTGCGCAGCCGGAGATGTTGTACACACAAAACTCGGCGTAGTAGCGCTGAAGCACGGCGTTGAACGTGTGCCCCGACGGCAACGTCACCACGCCGGTCTTGATCACATCGCCGACTTGCTTGCCGGCGTAGTCGGAGCAGGCCTTGGCGTAGAGCACGTCGAACAGATTGGGCGCGCCGCAGGTTTGATTGAATAGAGTCTGCTGACACGTGGTCTGCGGGCCACCTTCCCAGTGATCGGTGGGAGCGAAGTAATAATCATTCTTGGCCGCGTCGAAGCGATTCATGATGTAAAGCGGCACGGGGTTGCGGCCGGCGCCGTCGTAGCAGTAACGGCTCTCGCCGGTGCCGAACGCTCCGGTCTTACCTTCTTTTTGAGCGCCAGCGCGCAGCCAAAACACCACATCGCTGGCGCGATTCTGCCGCTCGGTGACCTGGTTGCCCTTGACCAACGAGGCCGGAATGTCGAAGTTGGTGTCTTGCCGGCCCAGCAGCCGGCCTGCACCGGGATAACCACAGCGCGTGGAATTGCAGGTTTCTTGTGGATTGATAGGTGCTGTGCTCTCGGCGACTTCGGGGCCGGTCGTATTTTGCGAAAAGTCCCACGTGGAGGCGTTGATCAAATCGCCGACGGTGGCGAAGGCGCGTGGCTCCATGGCCGAGATTGGCGTACCCGCACCACGGTTGCGAGCGTAGGTGATGCTCTTGAATGCTTGGTTGATAGCAATGTCGTTGGCGTAGATGCGCGTATCCGACGCGGCATCGGGAGCGGCCGGCCCGGTAGAGGCGCCCAACAATTTTCCGCCCGGTCCGGCGCCCGACCACGCAATCGCCGCGACGGTGCCAGAGACGTGATCGACCCAACGCCACCCATGGCGCACGGCGGTCCAGGGATCGACACTGCTGCTTCTCGTGAAGACGGTGATTCGTTGCAGCGTGACCTCATCGGGACCAAGAGGAAGGTGAACCCAACCGGCCTCACGTCCTAGCACGTCATAACGCATCGACGCGCCCGCCACTTGCCGTTCGATGCTGCGGGTTTCGCCCGGCTTGATCACGAGCGGCGGATCGCCCGCGGACTCGACCTGAAGATCGGGCCCGGCACCGAGTGGAACAGAGGTCAGATCCCAACGCGTGCGCCCCTCGGGCGCCAGCATCTCCGGCGGGAGCGGCCGCAACTGAGCCCCCGCCGAGACACCGATCAAAAGCAAGACAAGGGAGAACGCGTGGCGAAACCGACCCATGATGACCCTCCCAAAAACACCGCTCGATGACTCGTAGTATGCGCGAGGCAGTGCAACTGTTTCAGCCGTGTCACCGATCATCGTTCGAGCGCGGAAAGATCGCGCCGCCAGCGTATGACTTCGGGCTCGCTGGCGGGGTCGAGTCCGGCGAGTCGCTGGCGAAGCTCATCGATCAACGGGCGTGACTCGCTACCCTGGCCGTTTTTCTGCAGGGCTTCTGCCATCGCCAGCAGATTCGGCGGGTAGTCCGGCTCGAGCTGCAGCGCAGCGCGCGCTTGCATCAAGCCAGACTCCGGGTCGCCTGGGCCGGCCGGCCACCCGGGGGCTCGAAGCAGCACCAACGCCAGCACGCGATGCGGCCCCGCGTGATCGTAGCCAGCGTCTCGCTCGATGGCGCGTCGCAGCGCGGCGACCATTTGTTCGAGTCCATCGTTCGCCGTGGTCGGTTTTTCGCGCGCCTGCAGGCCGAGCGCGATACCTAGCCAGTAGTCGCACGCGGCCGATTGCGGGGCACGCGCCAGACAATGCTGGGCCAGCTGTACCGCTTCGACCGCGAGTGCTTCGCGGCGCCTTGCATCGCGCTCATCGTCGCACCCGCGAACTCTCACGCGCAGCGCGTCGAGGATTTGATCGACGGAAGCGTCGTCCGGCAGTGTGGCCAAGACGCTCAGCGCGGGCGGGGTCTTCAACGACGAGGCACAACCGAAGGCCGCAAGCGTCAGACACAACGCAGCGCGCACCGCGAGCTTCACGGTCCTGCACCAAAGGCGACGTGTGCGCGATCGAGCGCCACGGCATCCACGGCCACGAAGCGCTCCAAACGAATCCCGTCCAAGGCCGCCGCCCCTGCGGGTTTCTCATGCAGTTTGGAGAGCGCAGCAATCCAACGTTTCGTCACCGTATCGTTCGCGTTCGCGCCGACCGTGCAAAGCAGCACCGATGGCAACGGCGCCGATTGCTTCACCGTTTCCAACTCGGCGGCGAACGGCAACTTGGGGAGCGCTGCCACTTGCGTGGCATCGAGCAACACCACCACGTTTTCCCCGGCACTGGCACGGCGCAGCGCCGAAAGCACCGCTGGACTCGCCGTGTACTTGAGCGTCGCTGGCAACGGCCCGTACCCCTGCAACGCCACCTTCTGGATGAACTGGGGTGCATACGCAGCAAGGCTAAAAAGCTCGAAGCCGTCGAGTGCGGCCACGTTCTGGAGTCGCCCACGTTTGGCAACCAAGGTCCACGCCTCGTTGGCCGCGCCTCCTTTTTGCACCGCTTGCAGCACCGGCGTGAGCTTCAACTCGCGAGCGTGCGACAAGAAAAACGGAAGCGGCACCATGGCAAGTGTCGCGTCAGGCTGCTTCAGGTGCGCCACACCGGCCGCTTCTTGCTCGTAGTAAATCGCCGATAACGACTCTGGCTTGACTCCCGCCAACGTTGCAGCGGCGGCAGCAAAACCACTCATGCTGGGCTGCGCTTCGATGGTCGAGCCCGGATAGCCCGGCGCGCAAACCACCAGAGTCGCGGGCGTCGCTGCCCACCCGGGTAACAGCATCCACGCCAAGAACAGCCAGACTAAGAGACGGGCTCGCGTCATGTGACGATGCTACCCGCTCTTGTGCCGATGCCGCGAGTCCCGAGTTGACGTCACACAGAGCGATCCGCCTCGACCCCAGCGGGTGATGTAGGCTCTGCTGCGCATGCATCGCCCTCGTCTGGAAAGCTGCTTCGCCGCCGTCATCCGCGCACGCCTCGCGATCGTCTTCTTCTATGCGGTGCTAGCGGTGCCTGGTGCTTGGTGGGCGCTGCATGTCCCCAACGACAGCGCGATCGATCGGCTGATCGTCAAGACCGATCCCGATTATCAGAAGACCGCGGCGTTTCACGCGCTGTTCCCCGAAGGCAAACACGCCGTGCTGCTGCTGGAGGCACAAGATCCGTTGGCACCCGAAGCGCTCACGGCCCTCAGTGCGCTGGAAAAACAGCTTGCGGCGATTCCGAAGTTGCAGCCGTTCTCTGTGCTTTCCGTCTGGCAGCGGCTCAACCCCGGGGCGGCTCTGGATGCTGCCGGGTCGGCGACGATCAAACGCTTTGCGCGCGGCACGCGCCTGTTCGAGCGGCAGGGCTTGGTGGGCGACGAGTACGTCGGCATAGCGTTGGCGCTGGCGGTCGAGGACGGCGTCGAGCGCGACGCGTTGCTGCAAGCGGTCGATGCTGCGTTGGCAACAGTGCCGGCCCACACGTTCACGCGCGTGCGAAAGGTTGGTGGTCCGTACGTCGACGCATGGCTCGAGCATGAGACGCATCGCACCACGCTGATTTACATGCCGCTCTTCGGCCTGTTGGTGGTGGCGCTGATCACGTTTTTGTATCGATCGTGGCGCACCCTGCTGGCCATGCTGCTGGCACTCGCGACCTGTGTCTTGCTGGGCGTAGCGATCGCACGGCCGCTGGGGTTTGGGTTCACGATCGTGAGTAGCCTGGTGCCATTGACGGTCTTGATCACCAGCACATCGACGTTGGTGTACATCCATTCGCGCTTCGTCGACCGCCCAAAAGAAGTTTCGGTCGAGTCACATCATCTGTTTGCGCTCGCCAACAAGTTCGTCGCCTGCAGCGCCTCGGTGTTCGCGACCGCCGTCGGCTTCGCGGCGCTTGGCGTGTCGTCGATTCGCCCCATTCAGGAGTTGGGCTGGTGGACCGCCGCTGCACTGGTGGTGACCTGGATTGTGAGTTTTACGCTATTTCCGGCGCTCCAGTCGCTGTTGCGCACGCCGACTGGAATGCAGGGCCAGCACGCTGGCCGCTTGTTTTTGGTACTCGCCGACAGAATTCCCGATTTCACATTTCGCTGGCGTTGGCCGTTGGTATCGGGCGCCGCGCTGTTGTGGATTGCGGGGACGGTGTCGCTGTTCGGCCTGCCCGGGTACTTGGCGCCGATGCAACTGGAGGTCGACGCACTCGACTACATCGACCCGACGGTTGCGGTCTATCAGGACACGCGCTTTTTCGAAGCGAAGATCTCCGGCTTGTCGACCGGTGAGTTGTGGATCAAGACGCCGCCCGGTGGTGTCACCGCGCCCGCGACGATTGCCGCGCTCGACAGCGTGGCACAACGGATCGAGCGCGAGGCAGGTGTGGGCTCGGTGGTTGGATTGCCCACGCTGCTGCGCTTTCGCCGTTACGCGGCAGGGTTGGGCGACGCGTTGCCGCAGGATCCCGCGCAGTTGGCGCAGGCAGCCGCCGAGTTGGAGACGCTGCTGCTGCAGGAACCCGCCTTTGCACGCTTCGTCGACTTGGGAACGTTGGCCGACACGCATCTGACCGTCATCGGTGGACCGGGTGGCGAAGCCGGTTACCGCACGCTGGGCGAGACGATCCGCACGATCTGGGATCAGGAGCAAGCACGCCTCCCCGGGTTGAAAGACTGCACGTTGCAGTTGGTAGGGCAGGGGCTGTTGCAAGCCAAGATCGCCAGCCACTTGGTGCCGACGCTGGTGGAAAGTTTTGTCATCACCGCTGGTGTGATCTTCGTCGCGTTCTTGCTCGTGTTTCGCAGCGGCGCGGCACGAGTCATGGCGATGGTCCCTTCGCTGTTTGCGATCTTGACGATGTTTTTCGTGATGCGTTTGTGCGGCATGGCGTTGAATGTCGCAACCATCTTGATCGCGAGCACCGTGCTCGGCGCATCGGAGAATGACCAAATTCATTTCTTCTATCATTTCCAGGAAAAGCGCCGCAGCGAGAGTATTGGAGTTGCGCTCTCACACACCCTGCGTGTCTCGGGCCAGGCCATCTTCTACGCGACACTCATCAACGCGGCTGGCTTCTTGGCCTTGGCCTTGTCTCCCTTGCCACCCATGAGGCAATTCGGCGTGATTGCCTCGTCGGCATTCATGCTTTCGATGATTGCCGACTTTACGGCGCTGCCAGCCTCCCTCTGGTTGCTGAGAAGGTTCATCCGCCAATCACCCGCGGACTAAAACTTCACGCCTTCCTTGCGGCCGTAGTCAGTGCGCATATCGAGTTCGGCGTCGCGCTCCTGACCTTCCTCGATGATGCTTTTGGCCAAGGCCGTCGCCTGTTGGGAAAGTTCACGACACGGCGCGGCCGGTAACGCGAGCAGCGCGTCGTACAAACGCTGACCGGCGTCGACCGCATGTTGCTGATGGGCCCGCTCGTGACGTTCCAACGCCGACCGGAAGGCCTGCCACTTGGATCGCAACTTCTCATTGCCTTGGTCGGGATTGCTCCAACGCGGCAGGGTAATGGTAATCAACGTCGTCACGCGCGCCGCCGAAGGCCGGCAGATCGTCTCGTCGACCTGTGGTTCCAGCGACCAATCCAATGTCCAACTGGTAAAACCGTAAGCGCGATGTCCGGTGCTCATGCTAGGGCCCTTGCTGCGCATCTCGCGCGCCAACTCGCGTGACGTCGTGCCCTGAATCTCGTATTCATGCAGGCGGGGCGTGACTTGGGTCTGCGCGCCTGCCGGTGCCGCAAAGGCCAAAAGGAGAACTGCTCGCCACCGTCGCATCGGCGCGATTGTAGGGGCGCGGCCGGGCCCCGCATACCCCTACAATCCCCGTGTGCCCGAACTCCCCGAAGTCGAAACCGTCGCGCGCCAACTTGCGCCACTGCTTACTGGCCGAACCATCTCGCGGGTCGAGGTGCTCGATCCGCTGCTAAAAAAGCAGCCGGTGCCGCGTCTGACAGGCCGCTGGATCGAGGAGGTGCGCCGCCTCGGCAAGCAGGTGTTGTTCAGTTTCTCTGGCCCGCCGCTGCATTTGGCGGTGCATTTGCGCATGACCGGCCGCCTGATTTACGAGCCCGACCCGCCGCCGGCTGCCCCCAGTCATCTGCGCGCGCGCTTCAGCCTCGATCAGGGGCAACTGCATTTCATCGACACGCGACGGTTCGGCACCTTTACGTGGGCGGCCGATCTCGATCGACTCTCCCCCAAGGGTCTCGACCCGTTTGCCAAACAGTTCACGCCCGCTGTGCTCGCGGCATTGGCGGCCAAGAGCCCCACGGCGCTCAAAGTCTGGCTGCTGCGCCAAGACAAATTGGTGGGCGTTGGCAACATCTACGCGTCCGAGATTTGCTACGAGTCCAAGCTCAGTCCGTTTCGCGCCGCGGGCAGCTTGAATCGGCGCGAGCTCCAGGCGCTTTACGACGCGACGCTGGCAGTCTTGTCTCGCGCGATCGACAACAGCGGCACGACCTTTTCTGATTTTCAAGACGCCTACGGACTGACCGGATCGTATCAACGCTTTCTGGGCGTCTACGAACGGGAAGGGGAGCCGTGCCATCGTTGCGGCACCGCCATCAAACGGCGGACTCAAGCGCAGCGCAGCACTTATTGGTGCCCTGCTTGTATCAATCGATCACGTTAACCTATTGCCACATCTCACCGCGGCGGAGAGAATCCGCGCCTCATGTCTCCGGCCATCGATTGTCGCAACCTCAGGAAAACCTATCCTGGCAAGCCGCCTGTCGAAGCTGTGCGAGGAATCGACCTTCAGGTGCAGCGCGGTGAGTGTTTCGGTTTGCTCGGCCCCAACGGTGCCGGCAAGACCACCACCGTCGAGATTCTCGAAGGTCTGATCGAACCGACGTCTGGCCAGGTCGAGGTGCTAGGCATGACCTGGGCGCGCGATCAGCGCGCGCTGCGTGCGCAACTGGGCGTGACGCTGCAAGAAACGCGCTTGGCCGAAAAACTTACGGTGCTCGAAACGATCCGCTTGTTCGCCTCGTTCTTCAAGGTCAGTCGTGATCCGCGCGAGGCACTCGCGCAGGTGCAACTGCAAGAAAAAGCCGACGCCTGGGTCAAGAATCTCTCGGGCGGACAAAAGCAGCGATTGGCGGTGGCGTGCGCGCTGGTGGGCGATCCGCAGCTCTTGTTCCTCGACGAACCAACCACTGGGCTCGATCCACAATCGCGCCGCCAGCTGTGGGAAATCATCCGCGAGCTGCGCGGCCGCGGCCGCACGGTGCTGATCACCACGCACTACATGGACGAAGCCGAACGGCTGTGTGATCGCGTCGCGATTGTCGATCACGGCAAGATCATCGCGCTCGGGTCGCCGCGCGACTTGATCGCGTCGTTGGGCGGCGAACATGTCATCGAATTCAGCCTCGAAGCGGGCGGTGAAAGCGACGCAGGCTTCGAAGCCGAGCTGCGCACGCTGCCATCGGTTACGGCGCTGCGTCATGAGGCTGATCGCTTGGCGTTGACGGTGGGCGAGCCACACAAGGCCATTCCGGCGCTGTTGGAGTTGACGACGCGCACCTCGCGCTCGCTGGGGAGCCTGACCACGCGTCATGCTTCGCTAGAAGACGTGTTCGTTACTCAGACGGGGCGTTCGTTGCGTGATGAGTAAATTTCGAATCGCGCCTTGGGCCTGCATTTCGTTGCTGGCGCTGTCGGTAGCGCCGGCAGCGTGGGCTCGTGTCCAGGAAAGCAATCGACCGGAGCGTGTCGTGTTGATCTTCATCGACACGCTGCGCGCTGATCACTTGGGAACGTACGGTTACGCGCGTGCGACGTCACCCGCGATCGATCAGTTTGCAAAGGGTGCCGTGGTGTTCGACGCCGCCCATTCGGTGGCGCCATGGACATTGCCAGCTGCTAAAGCGGTGTTGAGCGGCCGGCACCCCGACTGGTGGGACGCCTCCGCGACGTTGCAGGGCCGGCTGCGCGCCCAGGGCTTCAAGACGGCGTTGTTCAGCGCTAACAATTGGCTGTCACCCGATGTCGGCATGCGACGTGACTGGGATACCTTCCAGTTGCAACACGGCGCTCCCGCCGAGGTGCAAGTCGATCGCGCGATGCAGTGGCTCGGCCAACACTCCAACGACGATGTGTTCTTGGTGCTGCACCTGATGGACGCGCATCAGCCTTATCACGAGCCCCCAGCGTATCGCCGGCTGTTCGCAGGCGATCCCGTGGCGCCGCTCGGTGAAGATGTGCGCGATCGTCTGGCGCTCGCGGGACTCATTTCGCCAGCGGCGCGGCAGTACGTGATCGATCGATACGACAACAATCTGCGCTCTATCGACGATAGCTTGCGCAAGTTATTCGCTGCGCTCGATCGCTGGGATGTGGTGATGTTGTTTTCCGATCACGGTGAGGAATTTTGGGATCACGGTTCGTTCGGGCATGGACATACCTTGTACGAGGAGCTAATGCGTGTGCCGTTGGTGGTGCGTGCGCCCGGTCTCACACCCCGGCGCGTCAGCGAACCGGTCTCGTTGTTAGACCTCACGCCGACGGTGCTCGATTTGCTGCGTCGCCCGGTGAAGGGGCTCGATGGGCAGAGTCTCGTCCCGTTGCTGCGCGGCGATCCGGCGGCACGCGCGCGCTTTGCACAACGCGCGTTGCCAATGGGATGGCCGTTGTACGGTGCGGTGCGTTGGGGTGTGTTGACCGGTCAGCGCAAGTACAACACCTTGGGATCGAAGGAGTTTCTCTACGATCTGGCGCTCGACCCTGGCGAAAGCATCAATCGGGTGGCGGGCCGCGGATGGGCCGGGGCCGCGCCGCACCGCGCCGCATTGGCTAAGGCATTAAATCGCGAGATTGGATTTGCACTACGTTGCATCAGCGATGCAAAAGACCAGAGCGACGGCCCGGAAGTGTTGGTGCGTTGTCGCGTGGCCGGCGGCTGGCGCCGAACGTGGGCCGGCCACGATCCCGATATTGCCTCCGCAGCCAATATCACGATCGACGGCGACGCTGTGTTGATGCAATGGCCCGAAGGCTATCGTCACGGTCGGCAACTGTATGCGTTGCCCGCGAAGCCGATGCCGACGGTGGCGTCGTCGCTGCGCTGCGAGGTGCACGACGGCCGCGGTTGGACCGCAGTGCCGCTGGCGACCGATGGTCTGCCTGCTGGAGTCGAACGTCGGCCGTTATGGAACGGCACGGTGCAGTCGATCAACCAAGTCACTCTCGAGTTGAGTGTGGTCCCCGTTCCCCCCGATAACTTGCCTCAGCCCAAACCACTCGATGACCGCACGTTCGAAGCGCTGCGCTCTATTGGGTACGTGGGCCAGTAGTAAAGCCAAGAGGAGCCGCAATGTCTCGCCATCCGTTTTGGCAGCTATACCTGGCACGTCTGCGCGAGTTTCATCGCGAGCCCGAGGTGATTTTTTGGATGTTTGGGTTTCCGGTGTTGCTGACGGTGGCGCTGGGGTTTGCGTTTCGCAGCAAGCCCGCCGACGACATCATTTCTGTCGCGGTGCTCCAAAGCGTCAACGCGCAACGCACCGTCGACGCGCTGTCGGCCGAGAGCCGGTTGAAGCCACAACTGCTTTCGGAGGAGGAGGCCAAAGCGGCGCTCCGGATGGGCCGCGTCGCGTTGATCGTTCAACCAGGGACGACGCCTACGCTCGCCTTCGACCCGACGCGCCCCGACTCGGCAATCGCGCGCCGCGCCGTCGACGATGCGCTGCAGCGCGCCGCCGGGCGCACCGACCCGCTGCAAGTTGGCTTGAGCGAGACCAGCGAACCGGGTGGGCGCTACATCGATTTCTTGGTGCCAGGTTTGATGGGCATGAACATCATGGGCGGCGGGATGTGGGGTGTCGGCTTTGTGCTGGTCGACATGCGCATGCGCAAACTGCTCAAACGCTTGGTGGCAACGCCGATGCGCCGAACAGATTTCTTGGGCGCCATGATGGCCAGCCGGATGTCGATGGTGTTGATCGAGTTGGGGTTGATTCTGTTGTTCGGCGTGTTGGTCTTCAGCGTGCCGGTGCGCGGGTCGTGGTTGGCGGTGACACTCTTGGTGGTGCTCGGATCGTTCGCGTTTTGTGGCATGGGATTGCTGGTCGCCAGTCGCACCGACAAGATCGAGACCGCGTCGGGCTTGATGAACTTGGTGATGATGCCAATGTGGGTCGTGTCCGGAATTTTCTTTTCTGCCGATCGCTTTCCCGCCGCGTTACAACCGCTGATCAAAGCGCTTCCGCTGACGGCGCTCAACGACGCGCTGCGCGCGGTGATTTTGGAAGGCGCGTCGCTTTCGGCACAGGCGGGTCGCATCGCGGTGTTGTTGGCGTGGGGCGTGGTGTCGTTCTTGATCGCGTTGCGGATTTTTCGCTGGACTTGAGGCGCGAGCTGCCAAAAGCGCATGTTCGCTTGTTGGTGGAGGTAGCCGGGTCGAATCCATTGCCACGCTGGCCGCGTTGATCCCTGCACCACGCGTTCATCTAGTCAGATACCACGGCGTTCGCTGCCGGCGCACCAGGCCGCGAGCGCATCGTGCCGCAGCCAGATGATGCAGAAGGAACAGCGACGCCGTGCGCGCAGAAGCACAGCTCGGTAGACGCGCTGGTCTCCACGGTTGCGAGTTCGACGCAAACAAACCTTGCGACAACGAAAAGCGTCAACGAGCGGAGTCGATCTCAACCGAGACGCTCCCACTGACCGGCGAAGAAAAGGCAGCGGGCCGATCCAACTCCAGCCGCCTGTTGGAACTGCGCCTCAAAGACGGCGCGATGCCGCCCGCGCTGGCGCGTGGCCGTGGAACGGTCCTTCGCTTCGAGGGTTCATGCACCGAACGAAAGCTCTGAGCGATGTCGAAAGAGCTGGCTCGCCAACGGGAGTTCTCGAAACCACCCACAACGCGGGCCGTTCGAGCGGACGCCCCGAGCTGACGGCGATCGTCTGCGCGTCCGACCCAGGAGCGCCGCTTGGTGAGCGATACTGCATTCGTCACGCGTGCGCCGAAATCACCAACAGCGAGGAATTTTGTGACGCACTCGCGAAAGCGTTCTATCGGCGGTAGGGGACTCACCGAGCGACGCAAGCACAATAGTTGTTGCGCGAGATCCTGACACTGCTCTGCGAGTTATTACATCTATTTCCTGATTTGGTACACGCGCCTCTCGCCGCACCATGATTAACTCGCTCACTACTGTGTAGAAGGTTCGCCCTATGACGATTAGCCGCCGTTCCTTTCTCAAAGCTGCAGCAGCAATCGGTGCTTCGCTCGCATGGGCCGGATCGGCTCGAGGTTCGCGTGTTCACTGGCGTGAGCGGCGTGATCTCTATCCCCAGGGGGTCGCCTCGGGCGATCCCGATCCGCACAGCGTCATCCTGTGGACGAGGCGTCCGTTTGCTCAGGGCACACGCCAACTCCTGACCGTCGAGGTAGCCGCGGATGCGGCATTCCGCCGAGTCATCGCGCACGCTCAGGCACCGGTCTCGAGCGCCGCGGACTGGACCGCGCGCGTTCTGATTGGCGGACTCAAGCCGGCGCGCACCTACTGGTATCGGTTCACCGACATCGACGGAAACGGCAGCCGTGTCGGCCGCACGATCACCGCGCCGTTGCCAAACGATCCCCGCACAGTGAACTTCGCATTTGTGAGCTGTCAGGATGTCAATGAGGGCAAGCTCAACGCCTATCGCCGGATGATCTACGAAGATGAACGCGCACCCGCCGCCCAACAGTTGGACTTCGTTCTGCACCTGGGCGATTTCATCTACGAGGTGGTCCAGTATCCCGACGAGGTGAAGACTCGCTACGACCGCACGATCTATGAGGTTGCTCGCATCCCAGACGGCCACAAGGTCGGCAACTTCCACATACCGCTCACCGTCGATGGTTACCGGGCCGTCTACAAAGGCTATCTCGCCGATCCCGA
>JANNUT010000238.1:0-24542 GCA_031395565.1 Acidobacteriota bacterium
TGCGACGGCTGACGCAATCGCCGTGTGCGGTTTGGCGTCAACGTTTGGGAGAGAGCGACTACGTCGTGCTCGCCAATCGCGCGGCAGCCCTAGATACGAGTGCCAATGCTCGCTAGCCGTTGGAGCCTATCGCGTACAACGCTGTTGATCCTGATTGCGGCCGCGATTTTCGCGCCCTCGATCGTCGGCCGTGAACTCGCACCGCCGGACGAACCGCGTTTCGCTCTCATCGCACGTCAGATGTTCGAGAGCGGCAACTGGATCGAACTGCAACGGTTCTCGCGCCCGTACCTCGACAAACCACCGTTGATGTTTTGGCTGCAAGGCGTTGCGTTCGCGTGCGGAGGGGGCCCGAGCGAGTGGGCCGCGCGTTTGCCGCTGTTGCTGGCGACGCTGGCACTCACGGGAGTCTTTTATCGCGAGGCCAGGCGTTGGGTTGGTGAAACCGTTGCCACGCACGCGGTCTTGATCTGGTTGGCCTCCCCGTTGGTGCTCGCGCGCGGCGCGTGGGTGGCCACCGACCCGCTGCTCGCGCTCTTTGTGTTTGCCAGCCTCGCTGCGTTGCGACGCGCCACCGAAGGACAAGTTTGGGCCGGCCCGATCGCCGCCGCGATGATCGCGTTGGGAACGATGACCAAGGGACCCGTCGCCGTACTTTGGGTGGGATTGGCGTGCTTGGCGTCTCGGTTGGCGGGTGCCGAGTGGTGGTCGTGGCGACCGCTGCTGCGGCCTGCGTCGTTGTTGAGCTTTGTCTTGATCGCACTCCCATGGCCGATCCTCTATGCGACCCGACAAGGGCTCGATGCGCCGCTCGCTGCCCTGTGGAAGCAGAACGGCACGCGCTTTCTACACTCGTGGGACAACCCGGAAGCCTGGTGGTACTTCGGTCCGCTCTTGATTGGGGGGTTGTTGCCATGGTCGGTGGCGCTGCTCCCCTCGGCACTCGTTTCTGCATGGCGCGAGCCGCGCGCACGCGCATGGCTGCTGTTGACCGCCGGCGCGCTGCTGTTCTTCTCGATTCCGCATGGCAAGCGTGGCGTTTACTTGTTGCCCGCATTTCCCTGGCTCGCTCTGATGATCGCTCGCGGTTGGCATCAGGAGCGGCAACGGCTGTGGTTGAGACGGATCGCGGCAAGTGCGACAGGCTTGATCGGCGTCGCGCTGATTGCGGCCTGCGTGCTAGCTCCCACATTGGCGCGCCGCTGGCGCATGCCGTTCGCGGAATCGGCGCGCGGCTGGCTGCTGCCGGTATTCGGAGTGATCGCTGTCAGCCTGATCGTCACAGCGATCGGACTCGCGCGCGGCCGTCGCGACGCAGTAGCGATACCAGCGCTCGGACTGGCGGTGCTCGGCCTGATGACTCCATTCACCGTGACGCCGATGTTCAATCAGATTCAGGACGCGCGTCGCGGCGCGGCCCGGCTCGCGCAGGCGATTCCACCCGGCGTGCAGGTGGGTCTTACCGATACCAAGCCAGAGCTGATCGCGTGGTACGGCAATCTGCACGACGCAGTGTTGTTGGGTTCCAAGCGCGACCGTTACGTTTTTCTTACCGAACGCCCGGCGCGCGCGCTGATACTCAAGTGCGTCGAGGCGAAGCCGCTCTTGGCCCGCATCGACGGTGCGCGACAACTCGCCACCGAACGCATTGGCCGCGCTGAAATGTGCATACTGCTGGGTCCGTTGACACCCCCCAAGAGGTGAACCGTGTCCGAAGAACGCGTGCTCTACATTGGCGAGAAAAACCTTTCTTCCTGGTCGCTGCGCGGTTGGCTCGCACTGCGGCACAAGCAACTGCCGTTCACCGAACGCGGCATTACGCTGCGAGACGATGGGAGCCGCGCCCTGCGCCGCCGAGTCTCTCCGACCGGCAAGGTTCCGGTACTGCACGATCGAGGTCTGGTCATCCCTGATTCGCTCGCGATCATCGAGTACCTGGAAGAAACGTATCCAGCACCGCAGCACCCTCAACTGTGGCCCCGCGATCCAGCGGCACGCGCACACGCGCGCTGGCTGTCGGCCGCGATGCACTCGGGCTTCATGGCGTTGCGCGCGGGAATGTCCTTCAATCTGTGTTTTTTGAAAGAGGATCTGCGGACTAGCGAGGCGGCGATCGCGGAAGCGTTAGAGATGATGTCGTTTTGGGAACCAGCGTTAGCCCAGCACGCCGCTGCTGGTCCCTATCTCTTTGGCAGGTGGAGCGCCGCCGACGTGATGTTCGCACCGGCGGTCGTGCGCTTGACGGCGTTTCGCGTTCCAACGGCAGAGTTTGCTCACGCTGCGCGCTACATGAACGCGGTGCTGGAACAGCCTGATATGACCGAATGGATGGACGCCGCTCGGAAACTGACACCGGTCGCCACCTACTAGCGGCAAGGCGCCGCGTTAGCCCGCGTCGAGTGACGGCGGGCTAGCGCGGCCGGCCGCTAACGAGTGTTACGCGAGATCCACGCAGCCATCCGCGCCACACCCTTTTCGATCGCCTCATCGCTGGTCGCATAGCTGAAGCGAATGTGCTGCCCTTCGTTGGGCACGCGTGGTCCAAAGTGAATGTCGGCCAACACGGCAACGCCGGCTTCGTGCAGCAGTTTCTTGCGCAGCACTTCGGAATCGTCGGCGCCCACCATGCGACACGCTTCGGTAACATTGGGCCACGCGTAAAACGCCCCGCCCGGCAGTTGACAGCTCACACCAGGAACGTCGTTGAGCAGCCGCACGATGAGGTCGCGCCGGCGATGGAATGTCTTGCGCATCATCTCGGCCGCATCCTGCGGTCCTGAGATCGCTTCCAGCGCGGCGTACTGGTTGACGTGTCCGGCGCAGCTTTCGGTGTTCGTGACCCAGCGCGTGAAGTGCGGTGCGAGCAGCTTGTTGGCCGCAAATCCGATGCGCCAACCGGTCATCGCCCAAGTCTTCGACGCGCCGTCGGCAATGATCGTGCGGTCTTGGAATCCAGGGACCTTGGCGATCGAGAAGAACTCTCCGTCGAACACCAAGCGTGAGTAGATTTCGTCGGCGTAGACCCAAATGTCTTCGCGGTCGCGCAGGATCTCGGCCACTTCACGCAGCGCCGCTTCGGACAGCAATCCACCGGTGGGGTTGTGCGGCGTGCAAAGGATCACGAGTCGCGTCTTGGGCGTAATCGCCTTGCGCAAATCGTCGGGATCGAAGGCGAAGCCGCGATTCTCGCGCAGGTAGATCGGCACCGGCGTGGCGCCCATGCCGCGAATCATCGAGTCGTAGATCGGGAAACCGGGAACCGGGTAGATCACCTCGTCGCCGGCGCCGTAATCGGTGGTCGACAACACGGTGTAGCCGATGAAGGGCTTGGCACCCGACGCAACCACGACATCCTCTGGCGCAATCGACAAGCCGCGAAGATCGCCCAGTGCCTTGGCGGCGGCGGCCCGCAACTCGGGGATGCCGGCGCTAGCCGTGTAGCCGTGCTTTCCGTCCTGGATTGCGCGGATCGCAGCATCGCAAACGTTTTTTGGCGTGGGGAAATCGGGTTGGCCGATGCAGAAAGAAATGAGGTCTTTCCCCTCGGCTAGGAGCTTATTGACCTCGGCCAGCACCACGAACGCGTTTTCGGTACCGAGGCCAAGACTGCGTTGACTGAATCGGGGCATAGGCGGTCTCCAAGACGCAGCAAATCGGTGCGCGGATTTTAACCGCGGGGTGCGCCAAGCCGCGCTTGGCGCTCGTCAACAGCGCCGCTCGTTCAACGCGTCGCGGCAGCTAGCATTTCGGCCAAGCGCCCGAGCCTGTCCTTGCGCTCGCGCACGAAGCGGTCGATCCCTTCGAGAATGTGCACTGGGGAAAGGTGTGCTTCGTCGATGATTTCATCCACCGAACCACCCGTACGCCAGCGATTGTCCCAGTCGGCACAGAGCGTGTACTCCAGCCCGATATCGGTGCCAATCCACCGGCGCATCGAGTTGCGAGAGCGATTGGTGATGCCCATCACGTCGACGCGATCGGTTGGGCCGAGTGTCGCGTTGCGGTAGGTCTCGGGCTGCCGGTCGAACAGCTGCGGCGAGACGGCCGCGATGATCTTCACGTTGAGGCCGCGCTTGTCGAGCTCGGGCAGCAGCTTCACCACGTTGGCAGTGCTCGATGTGCCTTGCACGATGACCACGCCGCCCTTCGGCTGGCCGGGTTTGTAGTCGCGCAACAGATACGCGCCCTTGGCCGCGTCGAAGTGCGAACCCATTCCCAGCGCTGCGCGATCCGGGATTTCGATGGCCGGCCGCGTCAGATGCAGGCCCAGAATCAGAAAGCCATGTCGCAAAGCAGCGCCGAGCAAGACGGGCACTTCGTTGGCTTCCCACGGATGCAGATCGCAGACGTGACCTTCGGGGAAGAGTTGCGTCACGCCCGGCTCGTAGATGCCGAAGTGTGTACGCGAGTCTTCTGCCGTTTCGGGGCCGGAGTGGCCGGCAATCCAAATTACAGGGCCGACTTTGAAGTCGCAGTCCTGCGCCAGTTGGCTATACAAGCGCATCGGTCCGTACTTGAGGTAGCTGAATGAGCCGTAGGTCGAATGCGCGGTTCCAAACCCGTCCCAAATTTCTTCGGGCGTGTCGCTGAAGTTGACCGAAGCGATACCAGCTGCGATGCCGCTGTTGGTGAACTCGGTAATCTCCTGCGGCAGAATCACGCCTTCTGGATTTTTGTCACGTTCGAACCAACCGTAGTTCGCGAGATCGCCCCACTCTTTGCCAAAACCATTCACGTTGGTCGATTCGGCAAGGTCGGCCGACATCGCCAGGAACATTGGCCGGCCATAGTTCTTTCGTGCATAGCTGTTGACGTAGCTGCCCCACAACCCCAACGACGCGCGATTGGGCTGCTTGTCTCCCGGCTTGAACCAGATCGAGTCAGGGTACTGGTGCGGATCGATGATCTTCGTGTCGCGCCAGGGCGACTTGCTGCGATCGAGCCGAAAACCGGCCGGCGCGTCGACCGGCACCGCATCACCATTCTCGACCAAGCGGTCGGCCAACCAGCGCGCGAACACCGGATCGTTCTTCATCACAGAGGCGGCAATTTCCATGTTGGCGCGCGCTTGCTCGGCGAGCGCCTTGGGATCGCTGGGTGCCGCTTCGCCGAATCCAACGAACTTCACACCGTACTTGTCCTGGAACTCGCGCTTGGTTTCCCAAAACTCGGGCGAGTTGAGCTTGTGCGGTGTGCCATGCGACGGCGCATCGAACTTGCCATACCCGCGCCCCTTGCGGGTCTTGAACCACAAACCCGCGGGACGGCCACTGGGTGCCGGATCGTGAGTGGCTTGCAACACGGCACGCGCGCAATCGGGCCAGGCCGAACCATCATCGGCGCCGTAAACGCGCCAACCGTGAGAGCCGAACCAATCGGCAGGCGTGCCGTACACCACCGATGACGCCGCGCGGTGATCGATGCCGAAGTCGTTCCAGTCGAGCATCACGTACAGGTTGTCCAGTCCAAGACCCCACGCACTGTTCATCGACTCGTGCGCAGCACCGGCCGTCGCACCGCCCTCGCCCTCGATCGCAAACACACGCGTTGTGCCTGCACCAGCGCGCTTGAGCGCGAGCGCCATTCCAACGGCGGGCGGAAAACCGTGTCCGGACGGACCGGTATTGGCGCGGAATATCAAGGTCTTGCCTTCGAACTCGGCGTGACCTGGTAATCCGCCACGACGGCGAAGGCGCAGCAAGTCCTCCCACGTGAGAGTCCACTTCTCGCCGTGCTTGATGCTGTACTTGGCGTTGCCGGTGTCACGGTGTGCCAATCGCAACGACTCGTTGAGCGCTGCCAGGACGGCGTAGACCACCGGGGTGGTATGTCCTGCGATCAATACGAAGCGATCGTTGAACGGCTTGTCGGGGCGACGAAAGTCGTAACGAAACTCGCCCGAGAGGATCAGCGAGAGCAGCGCGTGAACCTTGGAACGAGAACCGCCAGGGTGTCCCGACTGTCGATAGTTGAGCATCAGGTCGATGAACTGATCGACGATGTCCTTGGTCTTTTCCCAGTGCTGGAAGTTTGGCTCGAGTTGTGTGTAGGCATCGTCCCAACGGCGGGTTGTCATGAGTAGGTTACGCTCCCCTCGAACTGGTCAGATCGAATAGGCTGGATCGAAGACCTGGATCGGTTTGGTGATAACGACTCAATCGCTGTTTCGACCCGAGACTATCGCTCAAGCCGGTCACCGGCGGCAACCTGTTGACAGCAACTGCGCCTCGATCGACAGAACAAACATCAAGTGCCCCTTTTCACCCCGTCAGGACTTTGGGATTGACTCGGTTCTTGCTCCTAGTTAATGTCCGCGCACGCGCTGCTCGGCGGTGTTCGACGGCTGGGGTGAACTGGTCGTCCCGTGCTCGCTCGGACACAAGCCGAAGCTGTCTCCCAAGGGAAGAGGAACCGATGAGCAAAGAACCTGTCGTCAAGAAGCTGATCCTCAGCCGTGACACGTTACGCAAGCTGAACGAAACGAAGCCCCAGCAGGACAGCCAGAAGGGCGTCGGAACCAGGACAACCCGTTGCTGCCCCTGTACCGGCACGAGCACGATTGGGCCGACACAGCCGTTGATTTGTTAATCGACAGTCTCCAATAGCGAGCGGGCGGTTCGCATACCGCGAGCCGCCCGTTTCGTTTCTATATGCCGAGTTGGACACCCGTCCTGGATCACGAGCAACGCCAATCGGCGCTGCATGCCTGCGATGAGATCGCGGCGGCGCTGCGCGTCCCGTACGACAGTTGGCCGCTGACGCCGACTGACGATCCGACCGGTTTGCGCACCGCGTCGTTGGCATCGGGTCGCGCCGGCGTGGCACTGTTCTTCGACTACTACGCGCGTGCGCGCGCCAGCGACGAAGCCAAAGGCGACCTCATCCGCGTGCTGAACGAGGCGATCGACGCCCTGTCGGCGAGTTCGATGAACGCCTCTTTGTACTGTGGCTTCACCGGGGTCGCCTGGGTGACTCAACATGTCGGCGCCGCCGGGGCTGGAGACGACGATCTCAATGCGCCGATCGACGAGGTGCTGCTCGATCCGCTGTCGCAAGCGCCGTGGCTCGATGAGTTCGATCTGATTGGAGGCTTGGTCGGCCTGGGTGTGTACGCATTGGAACGTTGGCCGCGTGCAAGCGCACACTCGCTGCTGACTCAAATCGCCGCCCGCTTGATCGAACGCATGGTTGACGTTGGCGGCAAGCGCGCTTGGCCAGTATCGCTTCCAGCCCTCTCGGGCGAGCCGCCCTCCACCGACTCAGAGCCTTTCAATCTTGGTCTTTCGCATGGCAACCCGGGAGCGATCGCCCTCCTGGCGTTGATCGCTCGACGCGGTATCGCGACGCACGCGGCGACTCGCGCGGTCGAGGACGCGGTCGATTGGCTTGCGATGCAACGCCTCGATCGAACTCAAACCGGGTGCTTTGCCGATTTCTCCAGCCCGGACATCGAACGCAAACCGGCCCGGCTGGCGTGGTGCTATGGCGACGCGGGAGTGGCCGCGGCCCTGCTGGTAGCGGCGCGCGCCTTGAAGCGGCGTGCGTGGGAAGAAATGGCGATCGAGATTGCGCGCGTCGCGGCGCGGCGTAGCTTGGAGGATAGCCGCGTGGTGGATGGCGGCTTGTGTCATGGCGCTGCGGGGCTGGCGCAAATCTTCATGCGGCTGCATCACGCGACCTCAGAACCGGCCTTCGCCGAGGCGGCGCGCCGCTGGGTGGCACAACTGCTGCGATGGCGCCGCACGGGAGAAGGCGTCGCGGGGTTCTCTGCGTTTTCTTTCGAGCGCGTTCGCGAAGGCGAGTCGATCGCCGATCCATGCTGGCTCACCGGCGCGGCAGGCGTCGGATTGACGCTGCTCGCGGCCGCCACCGAGCACGAACCGCTCTGGGATCGCGTGTTGTTGATTTCGCCGCACGATCCGGCATGAAACCTTCGCCGCAGTGCCGAGAGTTTCACGCCAGCGGCTTTGCATTGCTGCGCACGCCGCTGCTGCCGTTTTCGGACTATCAGCGTTGGAGTGAGTCGCAAGGCAGCATCCGTGCGCCGTTCAAGGCGCCGTTGCTGCGCGAAGCACTGCGCGTTGCCTCGCCGGCACTGCTACAACGCTTGGACGCCGCCGACAGTGGGCCGCGGATCGATGCGGCGCTGTTGCGCTACTTTGCGCGCGCGTGCGCGCGCCCCACCCCGTTCGGCTTGTTCGCCGGCTGCACATTGGTGCGCTGCGCCGAGCGCACGGCGTTGTCGCTTCCACCGCGCGAGGCTGCGGTGCGGCGCGTTCGGCTGGACATGGGGTACCTCACGGCGCTCTCCGCAGCGCTGCTCGAAGATCCCGAGGTACGCGAGGCCGCGATGCTGCGGCCTAACTCGAGCCTCTACCAGGTGGGTCAGCGCTGGCACTACGTCGAATCTCGCGTCACCCCGGCAGGCCGCGAGTTTCAGTTGGTCGGCGTCGAGAGCATCGACTACCTCGATCGCACGCTGCAGCGCGCCGCCGATGGCGCACGGGTGGCGACGCTGGTTGAAGGGCTTTGCAACGACGACGCCGAGATCGCACTCGACGATGCGCGGGCTTTTGTCCACGAGATGATCGACACGCAACTGCTCGTACCCGATTGGGAACCGTGCGTCACCGGCAGCAACGCGCTCGGGGCTTTCATCGCACGAGTGCCCCGAACGAGTGCCACGTCGCGCACGCTGAAGGCTTTGCGCGACGCGGGTCGGGCGTTGACCACACTCGAGTCCTCGGCGTGGGGCGCCACAGACGAACGATACGATGCGGTGGAAGCGCCGTTGCGCCAGCTACCCGTGACGATCGATCCGAGCCGCTTGATTCAGGTCGATCTGTTCAAGCCGGCAGCGGATGTTTCGCTGGGGCTGGGGCCGGCGTTGGTCGATGCGTATCGGCAAGCGGCCGAGCTGCTGTGGCGTCTGCAACGTCGTCAGATCGATCGAGCACAGTCCTTCCGCGAGTCGTTCATGGCCCGCTACGAACGGCGCGAGGTGCCGTTGAGCGAAGCGCTCGATGAGGAAGCGGGAATCGGTTTTGAGAGCGTTGACTCACCGAGCACGGCCGCGGCTCCGCTGTTGGAAGGAATGGAGCTTGCTGCGGCTCGTGCCGAAGAAAGGGTCGCGTGGGGAGCTCGTGAGTCGCACTTGCTGCGCCGTCTGCAGGCAACGCTGAGCGCCGGAGAGCACTCACTGGAGTTGAGTCCGGCCGACATCGACACGCTCGCAACCCCCGCACCCGTACCGCTGCCGGACGCGTTTGCCGTCATGGGCCGGGTGATCGCTCACGATGCTGCCGCGATCGATCGCGGCGAATTCCAGTTGCTGCTGGACTATGCCGTCGGTCCGTCTGGCGCCACGCTGCTGGGCCGGTTTTGTCATGGCGATGAAGCACTCGCTCAGGCGGTGCGCGAGCACTTGCGTGAAGAGCAAGCCCATCGGCCGGCCGCAGTCTATGCCGAGATCGTGCATCTGCCCGAGGGGCGCCTTGGAAACGTGCTGCTGCGCCCCGTGCTGCGCGAGTACGAAATTCCTTTCTTGGGAGCCTCATCGGCTCCCAAAGACAAACAGTTGGAGTTGAGCGATTTGTTCTTGTGCATCGAGGGGGAGCGAATCGTGCTGCGCAGCCGCCGGCTCGGCTGTGAAGTACAACCGCGGTTGACCTCCGCTCACAACTACGACGCGCGCTCGTTGGGTTTGTATCGATTGCTGTGCGTGCTGCAAACACAAGGGTGCGCGGGCGGAATGGCATGGAACTGGGGACCACTGGAAAGCGCGCCGTTTCTGCCACGCGTGACCCAAGGCAAGCTGATCTTGGCTCGTGCCCGTTGGAATCTCGACCAGCACGAAATCGCGACACTCACCGCTGCCAACGAAAAGGCCGGGCCTGCAGCTGTCTCCGAATGGAGAGCGGCGCGCGGTATTCCGCGCTGGGTGATCTTGGCGGAGGACGATCAAGAGTTGACACTCGATCTGGATAACGCGCTGTGCGTGACGACACTGCTGCTGCAAGTGCGTGAGTCGTCGCGGGCGGCGTTGTTGGAATCGCTCTCGTCGCCGCAGTCTCTCTGTGTCGAATCGCCTGAGGGACGCTTGACCCATGAGCTCTTGGTGCCGTTTGTGTGCACGCCAACGGCACCTCTCACGAAGCCTCGCAACCGGGTCGTGACCGGTCAGAACGAAGGCGTCTCGCGCCGCTTCACCCCCGGCAGCGACTGGCTGTTCGCATCGCTTTATGCTGGCCCAGCGACGATCGATCGTCTGTTGATCGAAACCGTGCCGCCGCTATTGGAAACGTTGCGGCAGGCCGATGCGCTGCGGCATTGGTTTTTCGTGCGCTACGCAGACCCCGACTGGCACCTGCGATTGCGGTTGTTCGGCGACGCTGCTGCGTTGCACGCGTTGGTCTTGCCGATGCTCGACAGCCCGTTGGCCTGGCGCGTGCGACTGGACACCTACGAGCCTGAGATCGAGCGTTATGGCGGGCGACTCGGAATGCAGTTGGTGGAACGACTGTTCTGTGCCGACAGCGAGGCGGCGCTGCGGGTCATTGCCAGCTATCCGGCAGACGAAGGACTGGACGTTCGGTGGCGCGTGGCACTGCGCGGGGTGGATCTGCTGCTCGACGATCTAGGCCTCGATCAGCCCGCCAAGCTCGGCGTGCTGCAGCAAATGGCGGCGTCGTTTGTGAGTGAGTTCGAGCACAACGCGAACTTGAAACAGCAACTTGCGACCAAGCAGCGCGCCTTGCACCACGACGTCGCCGAAGCGCTTTCCACGACCGTTGCCGCCGATCACGCGCTCAGCAGCGGAGCGGACGCGCTGACCCAGCGAACTGCCGATGGGCGCGAGGCCATCACCCTGCTGCAGCAGGCCGAAACGGCAGGACACTTGACTCTTACGCTCCCAGAACTCGCCGGCAGCCTGGCGCACATGCATGTCAATCGGATGCTGCGCAGTGCGCACCGCGCCCACGAACTGGTGCTGTACGACTTGTTGGCGCGACACTACCGATCGCAAGCCGCGCGCCGTCGTTAGCGGGCAGTGTCTCAGCGCGCGCCTCAGTCGGGGCGCGCCATCTTGCGCTTACGCTTGGTCAAGAACTCCGGTGCTTCGGTCAGGCAGGTCGCGAGAATTCCCAAGCTGCGCGTGAACGCCTTGAATCCGACTCGCGTCAGCTTGGGAACAGCGGTGCCGACCGAGGTCCAACCACGCGCGTCGGGAGTGAGTGTTTCCCAATTACAAAATAGCTTGCCCCAGTCGCTTTGCAGGCAACCGAACATCTTTGCCTTGGCGTTGATGGGGTACCAAAAGCTGTCGTGATACGCGACGCTGGCGAGGTAGGCCCAGGGGGCGAGCACCGTCTTGAGCGACCATTCGATAGGTTTCTTGAGCGGACCCCAGTAGATCTTGTGCTGCATCCGCGATGCGAAGGTCATCTGCTTGAAAGGACCATCGAAGTGCCAGTTTTCGTTGGCAGCGTCGACGTCTCCGACGATTTCGATCTCGCGCGGATCACCGCAGCCCAAGCCGTGCTCGTGAGCCAAGCGGATGAACTTGATCGACATCGGGTCTAGCCCCATCAACTTGGCGGCCACCGCGTCGATCGCAACCTGATCGGCCGAGGCCAACAGCACGTTCTTGACATGCGGCACCATGCAGCGCGGGCCAGGACCGTCGCCGGCGAATGTGCCATCCATCACCGCGAAGATTCCGCGATGAATTTTCTTTTGGATCATCAGCAGGTCGACCAACGTCTCGTGGATCACCGGATGTGTCCAGTGCCGATGCTCGTTGAGCAACCCGCCGAAGGCGTTTTTCATGGCGCCGGTGGTGGTCGTGAAGATGTGAGTCTTGATGGTCGGCAGGTGCACGATGTTCTCGCCGATAAAGCGCTTCGGAATCGAGAACCCTTTGGGGTAAACATCGTTGAGGCACAGGAACTTCTTGGTCAGATCGCCGACGGCATCGCCGATCGGGATCCACTCCTCGCCTTCATACAAATGCACGTTGCGCAGGCCGTGCGCCTGGACCACGTCGAGCTGTTTGTTCTCGCGCTCACCCAAGTGAGCATCGATCACCACGGTGCGATTGTGACAAGCGTGCAGCAGATCAGAACGATAACCGTCCTGCTTCATGGCTCGAATCACACCGTCGAGCTGCCAAGGTGTCGTCGAACTGCCGGGATAGAAGAAATGCCACGAGATGTTGACCTTCAGCGCGGTGTCGGCCGACTTGTCGACCACCTCTTGGTAGCGCGCCAAATTCATCAAGCGGTGATAATCCTCGAGCACCGTGCGCGGGGACGTGCGCACGATCGCGACGGGATAGCGCGGCGCTAGGCTCACGAGCGGTGCCCCGTTCCCCACACCTTTTCACCCGCTTCGACCCGCGCGTCGAGGATGTTTTGCTTGGTCGGCAGCGGGCAGGTGGCGAAGTTCGTGAAACAACAGGGCGGGTTGTACGAGCGGTTGAAGTCGAGCACTACGACGCCATCCTTTGGCGGATCGCTGTAAAGAAAACGTCCGGCAGGATAGGTCTCCTTGCCCGCGGTCTTGTCCTTGAAAACGAAAAAGAGGGCGTCCTCGGGTGATTCCTGCGTCGGCTCTAACGAGTATTCATGGCCGTCCATTTTGAAATGCACTATGCCCGGTGCTTTGGACTTTTCGATTTGACCGAGGACGTTGGGAATTTCCACGTCGCGCGGTGTGGGATAGGCCTCCCAGCGACCTTCGACGCGCCAACGCTGATGTACCTCGAACGTGTCGATGCCGGTGAAGCTCTTGCGGATTGGACTTTCCGCATCTTTGACCCGCAGTCCAATCTTCTCGCCGCGCTCGACCACGAACCACTGACGCGAACCGTGGCGCAGGACGGTAGGCTTGCCACTGGTGTCGGCAGCCAGCGGCTGCTCGGTGACGGGCTGATCGTCGATCGTGATGCCGTCCTCGGGCGTCGCCACCAAGAGCACGTTGACGCCATCGCGCTTGTAAAGCCCTGGCACCCCATCGATGCGGTTATCGCCCGGCTCCAGCCACGCCAGATTCACCAGCGAAAGCCAGCCGTCTTCAGCCTCGAGCCGTTCGATCCGGCCGTCATGCCACTTCTGCCAATCCGCAACGAAGGCCGGATCGGGCGGCGGAATCGGTTTGGCACAGGCGCTCAAGAAGATCACTCCTAACAACAACGACGCGAATCGACGCATCGGTAGCCTCCGGGGAAAAACGCCTTGCGGGCGTGCACCCGCAATCTGAGCCGGGAAGGTTAGCATCCACGCATGATCGACCGCCTCTTTGGGATCTTGCTGTTTCTCCCCGTGCCGATCGTGTTGTGGCTATTTACAGCAGCGCCCTTTGGCGTCGGCCGCTCGCTGGCCTTGGGGGCTGCATTGGTGGCAACGCACCGTCTCTATGCGCGGCCGTTCGCGTTAGCGCGCGCCGCACGACGCTGCCTGTGGTGCGGGGGTGTACCGCATCAGCCGCAGGCCGTGACGCTACGCGAACCACTCGGGATTACCCCGTGGGTAACCTGCTCGCGACACCGCGCACCGCTCCTGCGCTTTTTTTCATTCGCCGCGCGTTTCGGGACGGCAACGCGCGTGGGGATCCTCGGCTCGATCTTGCTGCTGTTCGTCGCCTCGATGGCGTGGCGCTTCGATGGCGCTGTGGCTTTGTTTCGACTGGGCGTGGCGATTACGGTCCTGCCGCTGGGTTGGTTTGCTTCCTGGTGCGGCACGATACCCAGTAGCGACGCACCGCTGGCGACACCGTTTCCGGTGCACATTCAGGCGCTGATCGGGACCTACTGGGTAACGTGGCTGTTTGGCCTGGTCGGCATCGTCTGGCTGGTCCGTGCGGTCTGGTGGTTTTTTTCGTAACGCATCGCACGGCGGTTCATCCGGCAACGAGTTCCTTCAACTTTTGCTTCACCGCGTCCGCATGCCCGGCGGCTTTCACCGTGGGCCAGTGGTGCGCCACCTTTCCCTCGGGGTCGATGATGACCGTCGAGCGGATGACGCCCATCACTTTCTTGCCATACATCAGCTTCTCGCCAAAGGCGCCGTACTTGCCGAGCACCAACTTCTTTTCGTCGGAAAGCAGGTCCACTTTGAGCGCGTGCTTCTGGATGAACTTCCGATGACTCGCTGGGCTGTCGGGACTGCAGCCATAAACCACCGCATCGAGCTTCTCGAACGCTTTGATCCCATGGGTGAATTCGCAGGCTTGTGTGGTGCAGCCCGGCGTGTCGTCTTTAGGGTAGAAGTACAAGACGACCCACTTCCCTGCCAGATCGGTCAACGACACGTCGTTACCGTCCTGATCGGGCAGCGTGAACGACGGTGCTTTCTTACCGACGACCAGTTTCGCTTCGCGCATCGCAGGGCCTCCTAAAGAGTGCCGCGATTATCGTCGAGCCGGCGCGTTTGCCTCGCAGGCCACGATGTAAACTGCGCGAGGACGAGGCATTTATCTCGTGATGAGGAACACTCGAATGCGAAAAACGATGGTCGTGAGTTTGTGTGCCGCGTCGATTGTGGTGGGCGGTATTACTCATCTCGGCTTTGCAAAGGCGTCCAAACCCAGTTTCGATCGAGCGTGGCTGCAGGGCAGCGACACCAAGGCAGTCGGCAGCAAGCTGCTCGACCAGGCGCTGGTGCTGGCCGGCGATGGCAGTTGGGAGCGAATCGCCGTCGGCCGGGCTTGGTATTTGTCCGGCAACCAAGCCAAAGGCCAAGCAATCTTCGACGAGGTCACCAACAACAAGAAGGTGGCCGATAGCGATTGGTGGCGAATCGCGCGCGTCTACGTCGAGGCGAAGCAATGGGACAAGGCCGAGGCGGCGTTTCAGAAAGCGCTAACGCTGGACCCCGATGATCAAGACGGTCTGATCGAGCGAGCCAGTTACCTGAATCTCAACGGCGAGCGCGCCAAGGCCGAGGAAATTTTCGCGAAGGTCATCGGCGCCAAGCCCGACAAGATGTGGCACTACGTCAATGCCGGTGGCTCGTATCTGGGTGTCACCCCACACGAGTGACGGCCGGGGTGTTCTGCAGCGCTGAGAGCAGGTCCTAGCCTGCGTGTTTTGCGCTCATCATCACGAGCGCCGCACCCGTAATGTAGGCCACCACCCACCACAGGTAGGCGTACCGCGAATACAGGTGCAGCCCACGTGGCACCTCGGCGTCGCCAAGACTCAAGCGATGCCGCCAAATGCGCACGGTGTCGATCACCATGACGGTGAGCGCCGAATAGCCGAGTACGCCGTGCAGCGTCCACAACGATCGATCGGTCCCGAAGATCATCCCCAGCGTGGCGACGACATCGAAGATCACGCCGGCGGTGAGCCAGCTCACCACACCTCGCGTGGCGCGGTGGCCTCGCTGCTGCAACACCGTTCCGACGGTGTAGCAGACCAAGGCGAGATTGACGATCAGGATGGCGGCTCGCAGAGTCGAATTCATGAAGTCCTCGTGGTGGATTCGTTCCGGCGGAGCATAACCAATCGGCCCGCCGAAAGGCCGTCCGAATCTGACAAGCGCGCGCTCGCCCGGCTTGGGGCAAACTGTGGGCCCCTCGGAGCCTGCCTCATGCCTTGTCGGTGGTACCCAGTGTCCGTACTCGTCTCGATCTCGTTCGCCTTGGCGCTCAGCGGCTGTGGCGGGAACAAACCCGCGGAGGCAGGGCGAACCGCCGAAGGCAAGGTGAGCGACTCGGCGCGTCAACCCGAGCCGATTGCCGTTCGCACGGCGCCGGTCGACACCCGCACGATGGTGTCGATCCATCGCGCCTCCACCACGCTGCGGGCCGCCCGGCAAGCGCCGGTGGTCGCGCGCGCCGCGGGGATCCTGCGCGAGATTCGTGTCGAGGAGGGCGCCTACGTCTCACAGGGTCAGATTCTGGCCGTCTTGGAAGATGACGAAGCACGGCTGAACGCAGAAAAGGCGCGGGTCGATTTGGACGTTGCCGAGCGTGAGTTCGCGCGCGCCGATCAGTTGCTCAACGACCGTCTGCTTTCGGCCCAAGAGCACGGCCAAAAACAAGCCTCGCTCGCGCAAGCCAAAGCAGCGCGCGAGCGTACCGATTTAGCGCTGACTTGGACCAAGATCACCGCCCCGTTCGGAGGTGTGGTCACCAAGCGAATGCTCGATCGCGGTGCCACGGTCAGCTCGATGCAGCCGGTCTTCGAACTCGCCGACGTGTCGCGTTTGTATGCCGACGTGCCGATACCCGAAGCGGTCGCGGCCAAGCTGCAGCCGGGTGGAAAGACCACACTCAAACCGGTCGCATCGCCAGATGTCGAGGCCCTAATCGAGCGCTTGTCGCCCGCCGTCGAGGCCAGCACCGGGACCGTCAAGGTGACTGTTGTCACGGCCGCCACGAAGGGTTTGAAACCAGGGGCGTTCGTCGAGGTCGAAGTGGTCACCGACACGCACCCCAATGTCGCCACCGTGCCACGCGAAGCGTTGATTGCCGATGGTTCGCGCTGGCGTGTGTTCACCGTCGATCAAGACAAGGCCAAAGCGGTTGGCGTCGTGACCGGATTCGAAAGTGACGGACGGGTCGAAGTCAGCGCCGAAGCCGGCGCCTCTCCGCTTGTCAGCGGCATGCCGGTGGTGACGTCGGGCGCGGCCGCGTTGACCGATGGTGCGCCGGTGCGCGTCATCGCCGACACGCCGTGACGGCATGACCGGACTCCCGCGCTGGTCGGTGCAGCATCCCATTGCGGTCGCGATGGCCACGATCGCGCTGGTGACGTTTGGAGTGCTGGCCTACGGCCGGTTGCCGGTGCGGCTGTTACCCGATGTGTCGTATCCAACGCTGACGATCGAAACTGTCTACGCCGATGCTGCACCCGTAGAAGTGGAAGCGTTTGTCACACGCCCTGTCGAAGAAGCGGTGGGAGTCATCCCTGGCGTGCGCGCCTTGCGCAGCGCCTCGCGTGCAGGCCGTTCCGAGGTCGTGCTCGAATTCGAGTGGGGCACGTCGATGGACGAAACCGCACTCGACGTGCGTGAGAAGCTCGGCCTGCTCAACTTGCCACGCGAGGCCGAAGTGCCACGGGTGTTGCGGTTCGACCCCAATCTCGACCCGGTGATCCGCTTGGCGTTCTCGGGCAATCGATCGTTGCCCGATCAACGTCGTTTGGCCGAACGCTGGCTCGCGCCGCGACTGGAGGCGATCGACGGCGTGGCTGCCGCCAAAGTGCGTGGTGGCTTGACACCGGAAATCGAAGTGCACGTCGACGATCGCAAACTCGCGGCTTACGGTTTGGATCTCGATGCCGTCTCGGCGGCGTTACGCGCCGAGAACATCAACCGGCCCGGCGGCCGGATCAAGGATCGTGGTGCGGTCTATTTGGTGCGCACGCTGCACGAATTCGACACGCTCGATCAGGTCCAACGCGCCGTCGTCAGTTCCAACCCTCAGGGCGTGATTCGCATCGGCGATATCGCGCAGGTGCAACGCGGTCACGCCGACGCCGAAGAGGTCGCTCGCTACGATGGAAAGGAAGCGGTCGAGATCGATCTGTATCGCGAAGGGGCGGTCAACACCACGGCGATGGCGGCTGCGGTGCGAGCGGCGTTGCCGAAGATCGAACGAGAACTGCCCGACGGAATGACGCTTGCGCTGTTGAGTGATCAGTCGCGTTACATCGACGAAGCCGTCAACGAGGTCAAGAACAGCGCTTGGCAGGGCGGGCTGTTGGCGGTGGTCGTGCTCTATTTTTTTCTGCGCGATCCAGCCTCCACCGGCATCATCGCGCTCTCGATTCCGATCAGCGTTGCGGTAACGTTCATTCCGATGCTGCAGCACGGCTCCACGCTCAACATCATGTCGTTGGGCGGCCTGGCGTTGGGGATCGGTAATCTCGTCGACAACTCGATCGTGGTCTTGGAAGCGATCGATCGTTGGCGGGCGATGGGAAGTTCTCGCTTCGAGGCCGCCTTGAAGGGCGCAGGAGAGGTCGCGGCGCCCGTGGCCGCATCGACCTTGACGAGTGTTGCCGTGTTCTTCCCGATCGTGTTTGTGGAAGGGATTGCGGGGCAAATGTTCCGCGACTTGGCACTCACCGTCTGTTGGTCGCAGGTAATTTCACTGCTGGTCGGACTCACGGTGGTCCCTGCCCTGGCCGCCTTGGGCGATGGGGGTCAATCTCGGGGTCCCGCCGCCGCCACGTTGTTTTTGTTCGACAAGACCGACGGGCCCCGAAAGCAGGGTTTGGTCAGCGGTTGGGCGAAGGAGATCGTGCAATCCGCCCCTGACGGCGTGCCTCGCTGGTTGTGGCCGGTAGCTGTGTTCCTGCGCTGCCTCGCCGCCTTGTGTGGCCTTTTGGGACTCTGCTTGGCACTGCCGATAATGCTGTTGTTGACGGAGGACAACGGGCAGACGGCGCGGGGATGGTTGCCGCCGATGTTGGCCGAGCGAATGCTGCCGATCGCACGCCGCGCGCCCGCGGACGCGCCGCCGCTCGACGAGTTCCTCTACTGGGCGCTGTTTCCGCTGCGCTTGATCGTGTTCGGCCTCGGCGCTCCGTTGGCGATCTTGGCTTCAGCAATCGGCTCCATGCTATGGCGTGTGTTAGCTCGCGTGATCGAACTCGCGATGTGGCCGCTCGGGCAACTCTACGCGCGGCTCGAGCGCGTCTACCCCAAGCTGCTCGCGCGCGCGTTGACCGTGCGCGTCGCGGTGGTCGCCGCGGCGGCGCTGGCGTTCACGCTCTGCCTCGTCGCCGCGACACGACTCGGGACCGAGCTGGTGCCCGAAGTGACACAAGGTCAGTTTGGCCTGCGTCTCGAGTTCGCCGAGGGGACGCCGCTGGAAGTAACTTCGGCACGCGTGGCGGAGGCAGAGCGCGCGCTACGCGAAGGAGGTGACTTCAGGCGGGTGTTTTCACTCGCCGGTGTGCTGCCGGGTGCGGGAGGCGGTGAGGAAACGAGCGGCGAGAACTTGGCGCAAATCGAGGTCGTGCTGCCCGAAGGTACTTCCGCCGATCGCGAACTGCAGTTGCAACGCACCGCGCGCCAAGTCGCCGAACGCCTGACCGGCGCCGAAGTGCAGACTACGCAGACTCGTTTGCTCGGCGTCGAGGCGCCCGTGGCGATCGAGCTGTTTTGCAACGATCTCGAACAATTGGCGCGCGCCTCCGCCCAGATCGAAACCGGTCTGCGCGCGGTCCCCGGAATCGTCGACGTGGCCTCGACCACTCAGGCGGGCCAGCCCGAAGTGCGATTACTGCTCGACCCCGATCGTGCTTCTTATTACGGTCTCGATGCCGACACGATTGGGCGGTTGATACGCGCCGCGATTCGGGGCGAGTTGGCCGGCAAGTTTCGCGAAGGGGACGACCGCATCGATATTCGTGTGCGCGTGGCAACCGGTTCGCGCGATCGTGCCGAGGATGTAGGACAGGTCTTGGTTCCATTGAGGAACGGCACCTCGGTGCCGGTAGCGGCCTTAGGGACGACCGAGATCGGCCGCGGCCCGGCGGTGATCAATCGCACCACAGAGGGCCGACTGGCGCGGGTCACGGCGCAGGTGCGCGGTGCTGATTTAGGAACGGTGCTGGTCCGGGTGCGCAGCATGTTGCGCGACTTGAAATTGCCGGCCGACGTCGTGGCACGCGTCGCCGGTCAGGACGAAGAGATGTCCACCTCGTTCCGTTCACTTCGAATGATGCTCGCTTTGGCGCTGTTCTTGGTGTTCGCGTCGATGGCAAGTCTGTTCGAGTCTCTGCGCTGGCCCTTGATCATCATGCTGACGGTCCCGATGGGGTTGATCGGCGCGATCGTCTCGCTGTTGATCACCGGAACCACGATCAACGTGCTGGTCTTGATCGGCATCGTGATTTTGGCCGGAATCGTGGTCAACAACGCCATCCTGTTGGTCGATGCCATCGGACGACGGCTCGGTGAAGGACAGCCGCTCAACGCGGCGATCATCGATGCGGGGCGCGAGCGAATGCGCCCGATCATCATGACCACCGCCGCAACCGTCTTCGGCGTGGTGCCGATGGCGCTGAGTCGTGGTGCCGGGTCGGAACTACGCGTTCCGTTGGCGGTTACTTTGATCGGTGGGTTGACGATGGCGACGATCTTGACGTTGGTCGTGATCCCTTGTGTCTTTCGCATCACCGAGTCACGACGCTATCCCAAGCCGGAGTCCGCCGCATGACGCTCGCCGAATTCGCGATTCGACGCCCGGTCACGACATTCATGGGTCTGGTCTCGTTGATGGTGCTGGGAACCGTCGCGATCTGGCGTTTGCCGTTGGGATTCATGCCTGACGTCTCGTATCCATCGGTCGAGGTCGAGGTCCCCTACCCCAACGCGCACCCGCTGGAACTCGTGCGCGACGTACTCGAACCGTTGGAAGACGAAATCGCCTTGGTGCAGGGCCTGAAGCGTTTGGAAAGTGAAGCGCGGCCAGGGTCGGGGGAGATCACTTGCAGTTTCGACGCGGGCGACAACATTGCGCTGCGACGTTTGGAAATTCGCGATGCGGTCGATCGTGCGCGGCCGCGTCTGCCGAGCGGCGTCGGTCGGATACTGATCAACGAAAATCACGGCGGCCCGGAAGACGAGGCTGTGCTCGAAGGACGTATCGCTGCCGATCGCGATCTTTCGCGCGACTGGGACCTGCTCGAGCGGCGCATCAAGGGCCGGCTCGAACGGATTGCCGGTGTGGCTCGCGTCGACTTCTACGGCATCGACCCGCCGCGGTTGGAGGTCGATCTCGACCTCGACAAGTTGCGGCAACATCGAGTCACGCCGCAGCAGATCGCTCAGACGATCGAAGCCGCCAACTCCGGCGTGGCGATGGGGGTGGTGCGCGGTCCCTCGATGCGCTTCGATGTGCGCGGCAGCGGCCGCCCCGAAACAGCCGACGAGATTGCGAGCCTCCCGATTGCCGGCACCGCCTTGCGCATTGCCGACCTGGCGCGCGTAACACTCACCACACCCGATCTCGACACCGCTCGCCGGTTGAACGGCAAGCCTGCGATCGGGTTCGACGTCTTCAAGGCACCATCGGCCAATACGGTCGCCGTCGCCGATCGATTGAAGGCCGAAATCGAGCAGATGAAGCAGGATGAGTTTCTGCGCGGCATCGACGTGCTCGTGCGCCGCGACCAGGCCGAGGAAATCAAGCTCAGCCTGAAGGGACTGTTCGACGCCGGTTGGCACGGCGGGGTCTTGAGTGTGCTCGTGATGCTCTTCTTTTTGCGCCGGATCTCAACCACTCTGCTGCTCGCCGTCGCGATTCCGTTCTCGCTGATCTCGACCTGCGCTGCGCTCTACGTGCTGGGATTGGAGCTCAACGTCCTGACGATGCTCGGCCTGATGCTCGGTGTCGGACTGTTGGTCGACGACGCAATCGTCGTGATGGAAAACGTACACCGCTTGCAGGAACGCGGCGTCCCTGCGTTGACCGCCGCCGAGCGCGGCGCCAGCGAGGTTGCGTTGGCCGTCACCGCCAGCACCGCCACCACCGTGATCGTCTGGGCCTGGCTGCTGTTCGCAAAGCCTGGCGTGATGACCACCTATTTGTCGCAAGTGGCGATCACAGTGAGCCTCGCCATTACCTGCTCACTGTTGATCTCGTTGACGTTCATCCCACTCGCGGCGGCGCGCTTTATCAAACCACGAGCGCAGACGCCCGGGCCGTTCGAGCGCTGGATCTTGCCGCTTTATCAATGGTCGCTGCGCCTGACGATGCGTCATCGGATGGCCACGCTCTTGGTGCTTTTTGCGCTGGCGTCGTCGACCATCATTCCGTTCGGCAAGATCGAGAAGACCAGCGAGCCGAAGTTCATGCCGACGCGTGTGCCGGTCTCGCTGCAGATCAAAGAGCCGATCACGCTCGAACGCTTCGGCGAAATCATCAAGCGTGTCGAGAACGCAGTGGAACCGCTGCGCGAGTCGCTCAAGTTCTCCGATGTCTACAGCTACTACAACGAGCAGGGCTGGGGCGCCGTAATGCTGGTATTGCCCCGCGAGTTGGCCACCGAAGAATACGCGGCCAAGGTGCGCGAGGCCGTCAAGCCGTTGCTGCCCACGATCCCTGGCGTGGAAATGGCGCTGCGCGATCGGATGTTTTGGCGCGGGCGCGGTGGCGGCGGCGCGGGGGAGCGAAACGTGACGATCGCCCTGCGCGGCAACGAGCCCGAGGGAGTACTGCTCGCCGCCGCAACGATGCGCGATGCCTTGGATCTCGCGCTGCCCGCCGAGATGGATGTGGCGCTGCCGCAGGTGAGCGAGCAAAAGGAAGCGCTGATCGTGGTCGATCCCGACCGGCTGCGGCAGTCGGGCACCAGCGTCGATGCCGTCTCGACGGCCATCGCCTCGGTGTTTCGCGGTCAGAACCTGCGCCGGCTGCACACACCGAGCGGAGAGCGCGATGTCTTCATTGGCGTCCCAGAACGTGACGCCGTCGGCCTGGCCGAACTGAAAAACCTCCCCGTGCCGACGGCGGCCGGGTTCGTTTCGCTCAGCGCGTTGGCCGACCTGCGCATCGGCAGCACACCCGACGTGATTCGCCGCGACGATCGCCGGATTAGCAGTTTCCTCAACGTGACCTTCCCAAAGGGGATGACCACCGATACGGCACAGCAGGCGATCCAGAGCGCGATGCGCGGCGTCGGCTTGCCACTCGGCACCACCTGGGATTTCGGCGCCGCCGGGCAAGAACGCGAGGAAGGGATCGAGCAGATGCAGAGCGGCACGCTGTTGTCGCTCTTGGTCGTGATGCTGCTGATGGCTGCGATGTTCGAATCGCTCACGCAGCCGTTGGCGATCTTCATTACGCTGCCGCTGGCGTTTTGCGGCGCAATCTGGACGCTGTGGGCCGGCGGATACGACTTGGACACCACCGGCTTCATGGGTGTGATCATCCTGATCGGAATCGTCGTGAAAAACGGAATCGTGATGGTCGATCACATCAACATGCTGCGGCAGCGCGGGATGCCGCGACATGAGGCGGTGTTGGCCGGGTGCGCCGATCGAGTCCGGCCGGTGCTGATGACTGCAATCTGCACGATCGTCGGCTTGGTGCCGTTGGCAGCCTCGCGCTCTACGGTGGCCGGCGCCTTCATCGACAGCATGGCGGTGGTGGTGATCGGCGGGATGGCCACCTCGACGATCTTCACCTTGGTCGGGCTGCCGGTCTGGTACACGGTGCTGGAAGATGCGGGCAGTGTGTTGAGGCGTGCGCTCGGCGGGCGCGGTACCGATTCCGATCCGGTTATTGCGGCGCCGAAATCTTCTTGACGATTGCTGCCGACATCCAGCGTGGCAACAGTGGCGTGGAAAACACGCCGATGCGATTGATCCAGCCCGGAATCACCACTCGCTTCCCGTGTTGCATCGCGCGGTAACCGCTACGGGCCACGTCGTCGACAGCGGTGAGCGCTACATTCTTGAGCAGCGCCGAATGGTGCATCGCGGCACGCGTTTGGAATCCGGTACGGGTCGGGCCAGGACACAACGCGGTCACGGTCACACCGCTCCCCTTCAACTCGGTGGCCAGCGCTTCGCTGAACGACAACACATAGGCCTTGCTGGCGTAGTACACCGCCATGTAGGGGCCGGGCTGAAACGACGCCGTGGAGGCGACGTTGAGAATTCTCCCGTCATGCGAAGCCACCATCGGCGGCAGGCACAACTCGGTGAGCTCGGTCAGCGCGGTGATGTTGAGTTGGATCATCGCCGCCTCATCGTCGAGCGCTGTGTCTTGGAACAATCCAAACAGCCCGAAGCCCGCGTTGTTGCACAGGTCGGTGACGACCAGGCTACGAGACTGCAGCGCCGCAAAGAGCGCGCGCGCGGCGCCAGGCTGAGCCAAATCCAGCGGCAGCACCGTTACCGCAACACCACTTTCGTTTCGCAGGTCCGCTGCCAGAGACTCCAGTTCTTGTGCTCTGCGCGCTACCAAAACCAGGTCGATGCGATCGGCAGCGAACAGCCGGGCCAACTGCATGCCGATGCCGCTGGACGCTCCCGTTACCAACGCAAGTCGCGATACGGCGTTTGTGCTCATCGACGCAGTCCGTCCTGGCTACGTTGCCCAGCATCGTCCTGACCTGTTGCCGGGCTCACTTTCAACACGAAGAAGACCACGGCACCCAGCGCTAATATCGCGGCACCGATCGCAGCGTTGCGCGGTGCCGCCACCGCCGCCGAAAGTGAGACCGCAAAACAAACCACTGCAAACAGCACGGTCGTGACCGGGTGTCCCGGAATCTTGACCAGCGCGCGCTGGGCAGACCTGCGCCGCAAGGCAAACACCGTCAGTGCGGTCAGTCCAAAGAAGGCGTAGTCGGCGAAGATCGCGTAGTCGAGGATTTGGCCGTAACTACCACTCAGAGCGATCAGGGCTGAAATGAGCGTCATCGTGACGATCGCCAACGATGGCACGCCGTGGCGGGGAGCGCTCCCCCCAAGGCGCGAGCGTTGGGGGCGAACGGCTGGCCTGGCGGCGATCACCCGCCGCGCGGTAAGGACCGCCGGCGGGGTGGATCCCAGCCGCGACCCCACCCCCGC
>JANNUT010000239.1:0-1799 GCA_031395565.1 Acidobacteriota bacterium
CGCCTTGGGCGGGCTGGTGAACAGGTTGCCGTAGGCCACGAGCTCGTGATACTTGCTTGTGTGGTTCGTGCCAAGATTCGCGTAGGTCGCAGTCAACTCCACACGGATGCGCTCTCCCTTTCCGTTGGTTAGCGCGATGAGGCAGGCGCTTACGCGCTCCTGGCAGGTCCTGCCGCACTTGTTAGTGTCCCAGTTAGGTGCCAGGCCTATGGCGCCAGGCAGGTCTATCCAGCTATTATTTCTTTTCTTTGCCCGGATCTTCTTGGTCGCTGGCAACGCCAGGGCGATCGCATCAAAAGTCGTGTAAAATCGATCGCTTAGAAAGTTGACCTGGCGGCCGATCTCCAACTGTGATCGTCTACGTCACATTCCGCGGGATTTCGCGGGTGGAGGCGTGATGCGTGAGAGCGAGCTGAAGCGGTCGATTGTGGAGGAGTTCCTGGGTTGCATCGAGGACCCACGCGTTGAGCGAACCCGCAAGCATGCTTTGGAGACGATTCTCGTCGTGTCGCTGCTGGCCGTGCTCTGCGGGGCAGACAGTTTTGTCGGAATCGAAAGATTCGCCAAGGCAAAGCTCGAGTGGCTAGAGACCTTTCTCGACATGAGCGGCGGCATTCCCTCGCACGACACCATCGGCCGAGTCTTTGCCGCCCTGGACGCGAAAGCGCTCGCCGAGGCCTTCCTCCGATGGACGATGGTCATGGCAACGACCTCGAGTGAGAAGCTGATCGCCATCGATGGCAAGACATTGAGGCGCTCGTTCAAGCAAGCCGGTGACAGCTCCTTTGTGCACATGGTTTCAGCCTGGTCCGCGAGCAATGGGCTGGTCCTCGGACAGGTAAAGACGAGCGAAAAATCTAATGAGATCACAGCAATCCCAGAACTCTTGGACCTCATCGATGTTCGCGGTGCGCTCGTCACCATTGATGCCGCTGGCACCCAGACGGAAATCGCCGAAAAAATCGTGGAAAAGGGCGGTGACTACCTGTTGGCGGTAAAGGGCAACCAACCGACGCTTCACAAAGCGGTCATCGAGCACTTCTCTGACGTCGACAGCACGTCAGCACCGTTCGCATCGTTCGTAACCCATGACCACGGACACGGCCGTGACGAAACTCGTCGCGTGTCGATCAGCCACGCTGTTGATGAGATCGAAAGCGCAGAGCGCTGGCCCGCCCTATCAACCATGATCCGAATCGAGTCCACCAGGACCATCAAAGGCAAGACCTCGACGGAGAACCGCTACTACATCAGCTCTCGCAGAAACCTGCCCCCCAAGCGGGCCCTTGCCGCTGTACGCAGTCACTGGGGCATTGAGAATGAGCTCCACTGGGTACTCGATGTGGCCTTCCAGGAGGACGACTGCAGAGTGCGCGCGGGCAACGCCGCTGCGAACTTTAGCGCCGTGCGCCAACTTGCCCTGGGACTACTGAAGAAGCGCACTGAAACCAAAATAGGCATCAAGAATCGGAGGCTCCTTGCAGCATGGGATCACGAATTTCTCCTCCGTGTAATTGGTCTCATTGGCCTAATATTATGAGGTTTTTGATGCGATTGCCCTGGGGAGAGACGGTCTTCCGTGGCATGACAGAAGCTGCGGGCGCACCCGCAACGGGACCGACCGCGCGCACACTTGGGGCCCGGCCGGGAGCCGATATCCCGGTCGACGCGAGCGGCATGGTCCATCCAGGTACTGGTGGCATTTCTGTGGCGCCCAGTCCCGGAGCCCTTCCCGCACATCGACGGCCGGCCGCATTTGGTGGGACTGGCAAAGATCCCGTGTGGGGCATATCTACAAG
>JANNUT010000240.1:0-12434 GCA_031395565.1 Acidobacteriota bacterium
GCGAATCCCGTTCGTGCCGCAGTTGGAGTCGTCCGACTGCGGCGCCGCCTGCTTGGCGAGCGTCTTGAGTGCGTACGGACACGAAACGACACTGGCCGACGTGCACCACGCCGCCGGCGGCACAAGCGACGGCATGAATGCGCGGCAATTGCTCGACGCCGCAGCACGCCTAGGGTTGCGCGGTCGCGGTGTGCGGTTAGAACTCGACGATTTCGGCGCGCTGCCGCGCGGCGCACTCCTGCACTGGGGCTTCAATCACTTCGTGGTCTACGACGGGGCCGTGCCGGGAGGTGTGCGGATCGTCGATCCAGCCGCGGGACCGCGACGCGTTCTGTCGCGAGAATTGCGCGAGCAATTCACCGGCGTGGCACTGCTGTTCGAACCAGGAGAGACATTCCGCCGACAGCGGCTGAACCGGCGGCCACTGTGGTCGTACTTTCGGCGACTCTCGGCTCACCGGCCCGTCTTGTGGCGCACCGTACTACTTACCGTCGTGCTGCAGCTGTTGGGACTGGGACTGCCGCTGCTCGTAGGGGTGATGGTCGATCGCGTGATTCCCTTCGGCGCGGTCGATTTGCTGGCGCTGTTGGCCGGCGGACTCTTTTGTGTAGCGGTGTTTCATACGCTCACGTTGCTGCTGCGCAGTTGGTTGCTCAATTGGTTACGCACGGCTGTCGATTCCGATCTGTCGCTCGGGTTTGTCGAAACGCTGACCCGCCTGCCGTTGCCGTTTTTCCTGACGCGTCCCTCGGGCGATCTGTTGGCTCGCTTCGAAAGCAGCCGGACGCTTCGCACGCTGTTGACGTCGACGGCGCTGTCGAGCCTGATGGATGGCGTGATGGTGTTGCTCTATCTGGCACTGATCGCCGTCACCAGCCCGCGACTCGGTCTCGCCTCGGTGATACTGGCAGCGCTGCAGGTTTTGTTGTTCCTGATCTTCCGGCGCTCGATGCGCGAACTCGCCGCGCGCGAACTCGAGTTGCAATCGCGAGCGCAAGCGTCGCTGGTCGAAATCCTCACCTCGATCGAGTCGCTCAAGGCGATGGGCGCAGCGACATCCGCCGCTCAACGTTGGTCCAACCGGTTCGTCGACGAACTCAACGCCTCGTTGCAACGCGCACGGATGGGATCGATCGCCGGCGCGCTCACCTCGGGATTCAGCTTGCTCGCACCGATCACGATCCTGCTGCTCGGCGCGAACGAGGTGATGGCCGGGCGCCTGACGCTCGGCTCGATGCTGGCGGTCAACGCGCTGTCGGCTGCGTTTCTGCAACCGGTCTCCTCGCTGGTGGCGGTCGCGTTTCAATTGCAAGAAGTGCGCAGTCATGTCGAACGGATCGACGATGTGCTTTCCGCGACGGTGGAACAACCGGCGGGCTCGGTGCGCAGCGCGCCAACGCTCACCGGACGGATCGAATTGGACAACGTCTCGTTTCGATACCGGCGCGACGATCCCCCGGTGGTGAGCCACATCTCGCTCAGCATCGAACCGGGACAAAAGGTGGCGATCGTCGGTGCGTCGGGCGCTGGCAAGTCGACCTTGGCTCGCCTGTTGGTTGGCTTGTACGTCCCGCAGGAGGGTTCCGTGCGTTTGGATGGTCACGACCTGCACACACTCGATCTGGACTCGGTCCGCCGGCAGATCGGCGTGGTGACGCAGGACACGCGGCTGTTCTCGGCTTCCGTCCGCGACAACATTGCGATTGCCGCCCCGGACGCTGACCTCGATCGCGTGGTCCGGGCGGCGCAGGCCGCCGCGGTGCATGACGAAATAACGCATTTGCCGATGGGGTACGAAACCGTGCTCGCCGAGGGGGGTGGCTCGCTCTCCGGTGGACAGCGCCAGCGCATCGCGATTGCGCGAGCCTTGGTGCGCGAACCGCGACTCGTGCTGTTCGACGAGGCGACCTCCGACTTGGACAGCGTCGCCGAGTCGCGCGTCATGGCTGCACTCGCGGCGCTGGCGGCGACACGGATTGTGATTGCACATCGGCTCAGCACGATTGCCGACGCCGATCAAATCCTGGTTCTGTCGGGGGGGACGATCGTCGAACGCGGTGGCCACAGCGAACTTTTGGCGCAACGCGGCGAGTACGCTCGCCTGGCCGCCGGCCAATTCGGGACCGATCCTGAATCTGTCGATTGACCGGCCACGTTCCTCTGGCTACTCTTCCCCCGCCGAATCGGCCGGTGTCATGTCGGCACCAGCGATAAGGGAGGAAAAGACAATGCGCGAATTGTTCATCGAGGAGTTGGAGAGCGTCGAGGGTGGCAAGCGTCCTGGCGGCGGTCCCTGCAAGTGCTGCCTGCCCACCACCTTGGCGTGCTGCGAAGAGGGTGAGTGTTCGGGCTGCTGCGACATCATCTAAGTCTGGCGATGAGTTGGGCCTGAGACCCGCTCGGCCTCAGGCCCCCCTTTCTTTGAGTCGATCGTGTCCGTCGGCACCCGGGAGCCATGTCCTTCGAAGCCGGTTTCAGCGATGGCAGTCCCGCCGCTGCACTCGTCAACTTGCTGCCTCGCGTGGGCCAGACCGCCGATAGCGGTGCGGTGCGTGAGCATTTCTTTTCGCAGGAAAATCCGTCGTCGCTGAAAGCTCTGGTCGAGGTCGCGCGACAACTCGGTTGGCAACCGCGCGCCTTTCGCGCCGATGCCAGCACGCTGAACGAACTCCCGCTTCCCTGCATCCTCCACCTGCAGCACCCGCACATGCAGGAAACCGCCTTCGTCGTGCTGACGGCACACGACGCGCAAACCGTCACGATTGAAGAAGGCTCGCCCGGCGAACCCGTGCAGTTCGCGCGCGGTGAGTTTGCGGCGTGGTGGAGTGGCGTAGCGATCACACTCGAGTCGCCATCAGGTGCCGTAGTCCAAGCCGCCCCGAGCATGGGACCGTTGCGCCGCGGCTGGTTGTGGTTGCGCGGCGGCGATTTGTCGATGCCATACAGCGAGGTGTCGCGTCGCATCGCAGTACTTTTGGTGAGCGCACTTGCGATCGCCGGACCGATCGGCGCCGCACTCGGTCGTGGTGGTATCCCACTCGCCGCGTTGCATGCGCTCGCGGCGGCTGCGCTTGTATTCGCCACGGTGATCGCTCACGAGCTTTGGCTGCGCGGCCGCGTCACTCGTGTGCCGGCCGCTGGCTCGCGCCTTTCGGAAAGATTTTGCAAGCCGGGCAGCGGTGCCGACTGCGATGGCGTCTTGAGTTCGCGATGGGCCACGCTCGCCGGTATCGATACTGCTGCGCTGGGGTTTGCGTTCGCCGGGTCGTCGGTAGCGCTTTACGCACTGGGCGCGCTGTTGCCAAGCGCACCGCATCAGGCGCAACTGGCATGGTCGACGCTCGCTGTGCTCTTGGCCGCGCCGATGTCGTTGTATCTGATCGGTGTCCAGATCTACCCGCTCAAACGATTCTGTCCGCTCTGCATGGCAGTGCATGCCGGTGTGCTGTTGGCGCTGGTGTCGGGAGCGCTGCATTTCTTGGCGTGGTCGACGCTGTCAGGGTCTATCGCAGCGTTGGCGCCATGGGCTGTAGGACACGCCGTGTTGTTTCTCGGCGCACTCGGACTTCTGGTCCCGTTCACAGCGCTCGGCGTGGAGGTGCGCGCGCATCGCACACGTCTTGGTTGGATCGGTGCGACGCCCTGGGGTGCGCTTTCTGAAATGCTCGGCCGGCCGCGCAGTGCGCATGCTCTGTTGCCGAGTACGGTGCTGTTGGGCAACCCACAGGCTCCGCTGGGCCTGGATCTGTTGGTACACCCGCAGTGTCCGAGCTGCGGACCAGTCGTCGAGAAGTTGCAGCGCTTGGTTCAAAGGCACGCCGGGTTGGTTCACGTCGCGATGCACTTTCCGGTTCGCGATCAGACAGGACTGATCGACCGTCAGCTCTGTGTGGCGCTTACCGCGGCAGGCACGCCTGCGTTCTTTCAACAGGTCAAGGCCGGTTTCGGTCGATTCTTGACCATTGTCGAGCAGGGAGGTTCGGCCGCCGCGCTGACCTCGGCCGGCTTGGAAGTTCCCGACTTGAGCAACGCTGAGGCAGCTGTGACCGCAGCGACCACGTTGCACCGTTCGTTGTCGCGCGGCACGCCAGCGTTGATGGTGCATGGACGTCCCTGGGAAGGTTCGATTGAGGATCTCGACATGTTGCTGACCCAAAACCCCAACTTGCTCGCAACGATGCTGCGTGTGAGCTTTCCCGTCGATGCGGAGCACAAACGATGAGCGGCCCAGTGGTATTGGTCGGTGCACCCGACGACGAACACGTGCAGGCCTTGGCCGAGAGTTTGCCGCGCCGCGGTGTCGAGACCTTGGTGTTCGACAGCCTCGGATTTCCGATGAAGACACAGCTGACATTCGGGATCGCCCTGGACGACATCGCTGTCGACGGCACGCCGATCCCCAAGCCGCGCGCCGTGTACCTGCGAGCGCTGTACCTGTCGCCGATCGGTTTCGGAGTCGACTTCACCGACGCGATGAACGACAACTGGCGGCGCACGATGATTGTGCTGCGCGAGAAGGCCGAGATGCTGATGTCGTTGATGCAGCGCTGGGAGGCCTTGGGCGTACCGATCTACAACGGTCCACTCGCGGCCGAAGCGACGCGCAAACCGGCCCAAATGGCCCGGCTGAGTGCGGCCGGCTTGCCCGTGCCCGAAACGCTATGGAGCAACGATCCCGCGGCGGTGCTGCGCTTTGCGAAGGATCGTGCGTTGATCTACAAGCCGATTCGCGGTGGTGCTGCAACCCGTGCCCTCAAGCCTGAAGATCTCGAGCCCGCGCGCCTCGAACGGCTGTCCAGTTCAGCGGTCTGTTTTCAAGAACTGCTGCCGGGCGAAAATCGCCGTGTCTATGTGCTCGATGGCCGCGTCATCGCCGCGTATCGCATCGATGCCACCGAACTCGACTACCGCGGCTACGAAACTTCCGTGACGTCGATCGAGATCGACGAAGCGCAGCGGTCGATTTGCGTGCGCGCCGCGCAAGCGCTGGGCCTGCGCTTCACTGGCATGGACTTGAAGGGCGCCTCCGACGGCAGCTTCAAGATCCTCGAACTGAACCCATCGCCAATGTTTCAGGGATTCGATGCACTTACCGGCACCGATGTGCTAGGCGCGTTGTGCACAGCGCTCGCCCGCGGCGGGGCGTGAGTACCCGAGTCTAGCGCTTGGCGCGAGCCAAACGCTCGACCTGCTCGATGTAGCGCGCGATGTCCTCGGACGGCTTGATCTCCTGCGAGCGTTTCAACAGTGGCAGGCTCTCGGAATATTTCCCCTTCTGCACCAAAATCTGGGCCTGCCGCGCCTTGGCTTGAGCCTCGAAAGCGTCGAGATTGGCGGCGCGCTCGAAGTAAATCAGCGCGCGATCGCCGTCGCCCTGTTTGGCGTAGTAGCCGCCGATCAACATCAAGGCATCGCCGTCGAGTGGATCTTGAGCGACAACCTCTTCCATTACCTTGACAGCTTCGGCGCCGTCACCGTCCGCCAGCGCCAAGCGCGCACGGAGCTTTAACGCCTTGCGCCGATCGTCGTCGTTGGACTGCTCGGCGAGCTTCTGATCGATCGCTGTCAGTACGGCCTTGGCTTGCGATGTGCCGCCCCGAGCCGACAGCACCTCCGCCGCGCGCAGCGCTTTGGTCGGCGACTGTCCCGGCCCTGCGTCAATGGCCCGCAGATACGCGCTAGCCGCAAGCTCGAGTTGGCTTTCGTTGACATACAAATCGCCCAACAGGTTGAGACTCTCGGGCGTTCCCTTCCCAAGACGATAGACGACTTCCAAGTTCTCGGCCGCCTTGAGCGGTTGCTTCATCCCAACGTAGGCGTTGGCCTGCAGCATCCAGAAATCGGCCTTGTCCGGGTTTCTTTCCAACAAGACGTTCAGTAGCGCCGCCGCTTCCTCGTACTTCTGCTGCTTGAAAATCGTGCGCGCCAAACCGAGCCGCCAATCGGGATTGTCGGGTTGCAGCAAGAGCGCATTGCGGTAGGCCGCCTCGGCCGCGAGATAATCCTGCTTGGCCGCATACGCATGGCCGAGCAGGCCGTACGAGAGTGCGTCCCCGCCACCCAGTTCGATCATCTTGGTGAACGAATGAATCGCCAGATCGTACTTCCCGTCGCGGATCTGGATCAGGCCCAAGTTCTTGTGCGCGCGCCGGTAGCTCGGAAACTTCTGCACCGCCAGGCCGTACCACTTGCCGGCATTGGCGGCATCGTCGCGCTGGAAGTACAGATTGCCCAAGACGAAGTCGAACATCGCGGTCGAGTCTGGCTTGGCAGCCAGCTCCAACTCGGAAATCGCTTGAGCCGGGTTGGTAGCGATCAGCGGATAGATCTTTTCCAGCGTCACGCGTTCTTCCGGCGACAACTTGGGCTCGATGTCGGGATGGATGCCGTACGTTCCGAGAAACTGCTTCTTGAACTCGGGGTCGCTGAACACTGCCGCAACGTCCTGGTTCGCTTGCTGTGCACGTGAAGCGCCCGTGAGCGCTGCGCAAACGATCAGCGCTGCCAATGCATACCGTCGGGTCATCGCCGAATCCTCAACTTTGCGAGAAACGAATCGGGATGCGCAGCTTGGTCGGTACCTTTTGACCGTTACGCATCGCCGGCTCGAACTTCCACTGCCTGACCGCTTCCAGTGCTGGTTTTTCAAAAGCGGAGTCGCTCGACTTCTCGACCCTGGGGCTTTGAACGCGGCCTTGCGCATCGACAACGAACAGCAAGTAAACCTCGCCCGGCTGCTTTTTTTGCCGCATCTCGAACGGGTAAATGGGAGCGGCTTGAAAAATTGCTCGCGGCTGCTGGTCGAGTTCGGAAAGACTGAAGATCCCGTCGCCAGGTCCGCCGTCACCGCCTTCGCTGCCTGGCGCGCCTGTACCGCCAATCCGTCCACCCGAGGCGAGGCTGGCCCCGATCGCGAACTCGCCACCGCCCGAACTACCAGACAGCGCTCCTTCCAGCGCGCTCAGGCTGACGGCATCAAGCGCCGGCGCCGCCGTGGCGGCCGAGAGCTGTTCTTGCATCTTCACCACCTCGGTCATGTCGGGTGGCTTTTCGGCCGGTTCTTCAACCTGCTCCTCGACCACTTTGGCCTCGGGCTCTTCCTTTTTTTTGTCTTCTGTAAGCGGCTCGATGTCGAGGACTTTGCGCTCATCTTTCTTCACGGGGTCATGCATGAAGAAGATTCCGCCGAAAAGCAGAACCACAACATGCACGGCGATTGCCGCCACCAGCCCCAGAAAGAGCCGTTTCATTTCAGCCCTTCTTGTCCGTCGAGATGCCTACCTTCGTGATGCCGATCTTGCGGACCTCGTCCAGCACCTGCACCACCAACTTGAAGTCGGCGTTGGCGTCGCCGGTAATGACCACCCGCGGATCCTTCATCGAAGTCTTGAACGTCTGCAACTTGAACGGCAGCTGCGCGATCGAGACCTTGTCTTTGTTGTAATAGATCTCGCCCTTCTCGTTCACGCTCAACGTCACGGTCCTGTCCTGCTCGCTAGGATCGCTGAGTGAGCTGGCGGTTGCTGCTCCGGGGAGCGCCACCTGCACACCTTGGTTTTTGGTCATCGAGAGCGAGACCATCACGAAGGTGGCAAGCAGGAAGAAAATGATGTCGATCAACGGAATGATTTCGATGCGTGCACGCTTACCGGGTAAACGTGCTGCAAATCCACCGCCTCCACCAGCCATCTGCTACCCCCTTCCGTGCGCGGCAGCCATTGCCAGCGCTTGAATTGGACCTTGCGGCGGGTGCACTAACAGTTCGATCTGTGTCGATGCCGCCTCTAGCGCGTGTCGCGTCTCTTCGATTCTGGAGTTGAGTAAGTTGAACGGGACCAAACAGACAATCGCGATGACCAGTCCAAATGCGGTCGCGATAAGTGCCTCTGCGATTCCGCCCGTGATCGCACCTGGTGCCGACAAATCGCCGCCGATCAAGGAGAACGAGTTCATCATTCCCGAGACCGTACCGAGCAAGCCGAGCAGCGGAGCGATCGTGATCGCGGTGTCGAGAATCGGCAGGCCGCGGCTGAAACGCTTCAGCTCTTTCGCGTTAGCGAACATCAACGCGTTGGCGATCGATTTCTCGCGATGCTGCAACGCGTACGTCATGGCCCGAGCGACATAATCTCCAGTGCCAGTGCCGATCTTGATCGCCTTGTCGATATCCCCCTCGGATACCGCCGCGAGCAGATCTTGCACCGCCTCGTCGTCGCGCTTGCGTTGCTCGGAGAATAGAAACAGCACGCGCTCGATCACGGTTGCCAGCGCCAAGATCGAAACGATCAACAGCGGCCACATGATCGGGCCGCCCTTCTTGAACAAGTAGACGATGCTGGTTTTCTTGACGAGTTCTTTCAGTGCCGAGCCGCGGGTTGGATCCAGCGGTGCGGTGCCTGCACCATCGTTGATCAGCCCCAGAATCCCTCTGGACATCGCCGCATCGATCGGCCGAACCGCCGGCTGCATCGAGCCTGCCTGAGGCATGGCAACGCCGACCGAAGCGCCGTCGGTCGACGCGAAGAACGCCAACGGTCCGAGCACCGCAAACTTGCCCTGCGTCAGCACGCCCTCGACGTTGACGGCTTGGCCCGGGAAGCGCGTGCCACCAATCACGTCGGTAACGCGATCGATCGACGACTTCACCGCGGACAACTGATGCTCGAACTTCTCCATCGAGCTGAGCGTATTGTTGGCGTTGGCCGCTTTGGCCAGTTCGATCGGCTCACGATAGCGCGGCAGCTCTCCGGTCGACAGCTTGGTTTCGAAGCCGCGAATGTACTCGTCGAGCAGGCTGCCCAGATACGTCAACTCCTCGTCGCGCAGCTTGGTTTCGCCGCTCAAGGTCGATGATTGCAAAGCACCGGTATCGAGCGCGCGCAGTGCCTCGTCGTTGGCCCGGCGCAGTTGCGTGAGTTTCTCTTCGAGCGCGCCGAGTTCGCGCGTCAACGGCAGCTTCTCGGCGGAGATCTGCTCGCGCAATGCGGTGAGCTCTTGGAGGCTTTGCTGCAACTGCGCCTCCGAAGCATCGCCGGCCTTCGACAACGAATCGGCAGCGTGTGCAGCACCGGCGGGTGCGGCCAGCGCGGCGAAGGCAAACACAAACGCGAAGAAACGCGTGTTCATCATCGTGCTCCTCACTGAATCGCCACAGGCAGCGCCACGAACGTCGGCACATGCTTGTTTTGCAAGATCTCGATCATTTGTTGGATGTCGTTGCTGGCCGGCGTGGGCTGCCAGGTCCAACCGTCGGTGGTGGGGCGTCCGATGCCCGCCTCGCCCTTGGCGCTCAGAAAGTAGGCCTGCGCCAGCCCGAAGTAGACGGTTTGTACCTCGGAAGGCTTGCCGCCGTCGAGCGGACGGATCTCGCTGACCAGCGTGATCTCGGAGTTGGCTTTGTTGATTTCGTTGAGGATTCCGAGCACGTTCTGGAAGCGCTCGGCAATCGAGACCTTGTCCTCGCGCCCCGCCTCGGGCATGCGGTTGTACAGCGGATCGACCTTTTCTTGCACGTACGGCGGCAGCACCTTGTAGAAGCGCCGCACATCGGTTTCGAGCCCCGAGACGCGTAGCGCAAGCTGGCCGCCGACATCCTTCGCTCGGTTGATCTGCCCGCTGACTTCAGCGCGCTTCGCAGCAGCCTCGGCGACCTTGCCGCGTGTTTCCGAGAGCTTGGCTTGCAGCTCCTCGATTTCTTTGCCGACCAGTTCGATGCGCGCCTTCAGCAGCTCTTTGCCTTGCTGCCAGTCTTTACGCTCTTTGCCGATGATCGACTGAGTGCCGATCCACTTGCTAATGCTGCCGCGCGTCGCTTCGATCTCTTCGGGCGAGGAGCTTGGCTCCTGGGCCCAAACCAGGACCGCGCTCGCGCAGAGGGCGGCCGCCCACAACACGTATCGAGTCTTCATGGTTCCCGCTTCTCCCACGCGCAGTGCCATAGTTCGCACTCCACGTAGAGAATTCTGTAGGCCCCGAGCCGCGATCTCGTGACGGACGAGTGTCAGCGTTGTGACAGCGCTAAGGCAGCGCTGTGACAGTCACCACTTGAGCCCGAACGAAACGCTGTATAGCCGCGGCGTAGGCCGGGACGACTTGATTCCCTCCAGCCCGTCGGGTGTGGTGTAGACGTTGGTTCGATCCTCGGCCAGGAGGTTTCTGGCCTTCAATCCGAAGGTCCAGCGCTTGGCCACTTTTTGACTGATGGTCAAGTCGAGCGTGGCGTACTGAAGTTCGACCACGTCGGGGGTTCCGTCGTTGAGGCCGCGCGCCGCGCCACTGACGACCGTTTCTCCGACCAGGTTATAAAACAGCCCGGCCGATGTACCGCGATCGGGGTTGTCGTACGTGAGGCTGGCATTGAGCAAATACTCGGGTTGCCCCGCCAAGCGGCGCTTGGCCTGATCCAGGCCGAAATCTTTCAGCGAGACTTGCTCCGAGAGCGGCACGTCGACCTCCGTCTTGAGCCAGGTGCCGTTGATACCGGCGGTCAATCCAGCGAGCTTGCCCCACAACCGCTGCATCGAGCCGCGCGCTTCGATCTCCAGCCCATACGCGATTCCCTTGGAATAGTTGACCGGCTGAACGAACGTGCGGCCGCCAGCGCCGAAGCTGATCAACTCGATCGGGTCGACAATCTCTTTGTAGAAAGCGCTCGCCGACAACACATCCCCCTGCGCCGGGAACCATTCCCAACGAAGGTCGTAGTTGGTGATGTGAGAGAGCTTCAGCGCGGGGTTTCCAAAAAACTCGTCGCCCTGCAAGACTTCGATTGCGGCCACCGGCGCGAGTTCGCGGAAGGTCGGGCGCGCCAGCGTCTTGGACCAGTTCACGCGCACGTTCATGTGCTCGACCGGCTCCCACACCAGCCCAAACGCGGGGAGCTGATCGGATTGATCGAGGTTGGCGGCGCCCTGTTCTTCTGGCAACGGCCCGATACCGCGATTCCCGGCGCTGTCCAGAGTGATGGCGTCGATCAGATTTGTGAGCGTATCGGGGACCACTTTTATTAGAGTTCGTTCGTAGCGAACGCCACCGATTAGCGTGAGCGACTTCGCCAACGGGAATTCGACCATGGCGTAGGCAGCGTCGAGATCCTGCTTGCCCGTATAGGGAACGTCCCCGCCCGACGTGCCCAATATCCACAACAGCTGATTCGGAGCGAACGGCTGGTTCTTAGCGAGTCCGATTCGGTTCGGATCCGCGAAGACGTCGGTCCACAATTGACCATCGACAGTCTGGTTGTAGCTCTGGAAGGCGCGATTCTCAAGCACATCGGGACGACTTCGCGGGCCGAACACACCTGGAAAGAAGTACGTGAAGCTCGATTGCTCGAACTCACGATCGCTGCGATCGAGGTAAGCACCAAACTTGAAGCGGCCGGTCTTGTCCTCGAACCGCGTGAACGGAATGGCGATGTCGATTCCGCCTTGCTTATTGCTCTCGTCGATTTTTCGGAAGATCCGCCGCGTCTGATTGCTGAGCGCCTGATTGGCAAAGAAGTTCCCGATCTTGAATTCCTGGCTGAACTGGTAGCGAAAGAACCGGACGTCCGGCTCGTCCTGAGTTGTATCGTTCGTGGCGAGCGTCCAGTGCATCTGCCAGCGTTTGAACTCGTGTTCGCCGTGCAGTTGCACCGCGCGCAACGAACGCTCGACGTAGCGTAACGCCTGGTTGAAGTCACGCGTTGTGGGCGTGGACTGTTCGGTCTGGAGCCGCGCCTCGTCTTCTGCCGATTGATTGCCGATCAAGCGCAGTGCGAGTTCGTGCTTGTCGTTCGGTTTGTAGACCACCGAGCCCAACAGCCCCCACAACACCTCGTCGGTCCCCTTCGAATCGACTTGCTTCGATGTGAACGTGAACCCCTGATCGGGGGTCGACCTGCCAGCGTTGTTGTTGATCGCGTCTTCGTACAGATCGTACTTGTGTGCGTAGCTGACCGCGCCCACCACACCCAGCGTACCGGCCTTACCCAGGTCGAACCTGTTACCCCCATTGAGTGCAAAACCGAAGTTGGTGCCGGCAGTGTCGCGCTTCACACCGAGCACAGGGGTAAAGGCACGCGTGAATTTGTCGAAGTATTTCGAAGCCGCGATGTCGGCGTCTGACGGTCGCTGGCTAAACCTCGGGATCTGGAAACTCCCCGGTTTGGTAGCGATCTCAGGGATCTTTCGTGAATCACCCGCAATCGCCGAACCCTTCACGCCACCCCCCTCGTACGTGAGGTAGTTGTCGCTACCAGTCGCGAGGCTGTTGTATTCGTACGATTGAGAGAACGACAACACCTTTTCCTCGGGAATCCCCTTGGTCTTGATGTCGACCGCTCCCCCGGTGAACTCTCCGAACTGATCGGGCGTGAACGTCTTGGTGACCGTAATGCTCTCGATGGTCCCGGTTGGAAAGATATCGATTTGAACAGCGCGTTTGCGTGGATCGGG
>JANNUT010000241.1:0-26596 GCA_031395565.1 Acidobacteriota bacterium
ACCTCGTGCCCCAGCTCCTCGAGGCACTGCGCCACCCACTCGCTCTCCGTCGACGCTTCGATCAGGATTCGCGCTCGGCCGCGATTCCCCAGCACCGCCGCAAAGCGTCCACGCTCGGTCTGGATCCGCCGCTCGATCAGCTCGCCACCCTCCGTCAGAATGCAGATCTGCGATTGAGCCTTGTGTACGTCGATGCCAATAGGCTCCATGGCTGGCCTCCCTTTTGCGGCCTCGACCGCGTCGGGAATCATGCATGTGGGGCACGCACTGCCACCACGGCTGATCGGACGGCCAGCCACTTCATCCCATCTATCCGCCCGCAAGCCGAGCAAACACAGGATACCCAGCGATGATTAGAAGGAACGCACAACGATGAGCGTCGCCGAGAGCGAAACATCGAAGCCGTGATGCGGACGCGATCGCTGGAAAGAAAACGGGGTGCCGCACAGGGCACCCCGTCGGTCGATCGATACTCGAGTGCGTGCTACGGAGTGTGCGCGCAACCTGCCGTGCCGATGTCATCATCGCGCGTATGGGCCTGCCCATTTCCAATCGGATCGTCGTACGTGCCGGGCGCCACACCGCTCTTGTCCGCGCGGACGAGGTAGTAGAAGCCGTTTCCGGCTGACGGCACGGACGCATCCGAGTGGTTTGCACTCGGCAGGTCGTTCGCGAGGCAGGCGGCATCCGAAATGGAATGGTTCGCTGCGAGTGATGTCAGGTTACCGCGCAGCATGTCGTACACCGTGGAAGCCTCGGCTCCCGACCAGCGCATCCCGACCGCGTCGTGGAAGCGAAGATCCTGCACCGCCGGCAGAGGTTGATTGGCCGGGATCAACAGCCGGAGACCGATGCGCAGCGAGCCGAAACCGGCACCACGCCCGTGTGACGCCGCCACGAGAGTGAAGCCATTCGATCCGGCGACGGCGGGTTGCCGTTCGGGCGCCGGCGTTGTTTCGACCGGGAAACCACCGATGCCATCGAGCACGAGTCCATCGGAGCCGATGCGCGACGCGTAGATGTCGCTCTTCGGGTAGTAGGCGTATGGCGTGCTGGCGCGATCATCTTGGTACGCGGTCACGAACTCTGCACCGTTCCAAGCCGCCGAGGGTGCGTACTGGTTTCCGTTCGCATTGCCGGTCACCAGCACCCCGGTGTAGCCGTCGAGGAGCGTGCCGTCGTTCCGAATGCGGAGCAGGTAGATCTCTCCGTTCGAGGCCGAGGGAGCACGCGTCGTCGAGTAGACGAGGGCGCCGAGCTGCGAATGGCTGGCGACGTTGGGTGCGGAGGTCGACCACCCTGATCCCATCACAAGTCCAGAGCCCGGGCTCGTGGTGCCGTCAGCATTGACCCACGCGTAGGTCAACGTGTGGATCGAATCGTTGTGCGAGTAGTGAGCCTCCCACGCGACGAGCCAACGGTTGCCGACCGTACCGACCGTCGCGCTCCACGCGAACCCGCCGTACAGTCCAATCAGTCCGCCGATTTTCGCGCCGGTCGCGCCATCGAGCCGCTGCGCGTACACGTCCCGCCACTGGTAATACCCCGGCGAGTTCTCGACGACGACGAGAAAGACATCGCCGACGGCGGCAACGGTGGGGTTGTCGCCGACCATCACCTGTATCGGCGTGGCGTCCTGGAACGAGAGGTCGGGCGCGAGCCGGCGTGCGAAGACGCGCACGTTCGAGCGCGTGCGCCAGGTGACGAGGTAACGCGCGCCGCTCCACGCCAGGCCCGGCTCCACGACATCGCTTCCGGAAGCAACCTCGATCGGTTCAGCGTCGATCGGGTTGGCGTTGGCATCGAGGCGCTGCACCATGACCCGCCCCAAACCGGAGGTGCGGCTGACGTAAGCGACGGTATATCCATCGTTGGTTTTGACGATCTTCGGATTCTGTTGCGACGGTGTGCTGATGCCTACGATCGCCTCGACGCCGGCGGTACCGGTGGCGGAAACAGACGCGCCCCAAATGTCGTTCTCCAGGCGCGTCCGGTAGTCCTGCCACAACACCTTTGCACCGCCCCCGGGGGCACCCGCCACAGCGGCGCCGTTGGCGCTGTAGAACTCTCCCGCCGACGACAGCAAGACTCCCGTTCCGTCGACGACGGTACCGCTTGCCGAGATCCGATTGGCGCGCACGCCGCCGCCGGTCCACGCCGCGATCCACTGCGTGCCGTCCCATGCGACGTCAGCACCGCGGCCGCCCGATTTGTTCTCGTTGAGCGGAGCACCGGCGGGGATCGCCGCAACACCGGCGAGACTCACGCGACTCCCCTTGATCTGTTCCACCCAGTAGCTGTTGTCGGACTCCGTCCAAGTAATGAAGAACTCGGTAGCGTTCGCGGCGATCGCCGTGCTCGACTCGAAGTACGAGGTGCCAGCGATCGTGAGTGGCCCAGCGTCCATCTTCTGCAATGCCGGTGTGAGGCGAAGTACGACCACCCCACTGTCATCGGCCCAGGTCATGAAATAGCGATCCTTGCAAAACGCCATCGGCCCGACGGGGCGCACGAAGTAGGTCTCGGGAAGGATCTGCACTCCTCCGGGATCACGGACGGTTCCATCCGCGGCGATCCGCGCGCCGCGCAGATCGGCACTACCGGCGGAACGGCCCGCCCACAACACCGCCCACCCCGAACCGTCGCTGGCCAACGACAGTGGCGTGCCGGCTCCAGGAGTCGCGATAACGATCGCCGGCGTGTCGAGCACCGAACCGTCGGCAGCCACTCGGGAGGCGCAGAGCTTCCCGTCGCTCAGGAACGCGACGAGCCAAGCGGTGCCATTCCACGCGACGTAAGGAGTCGTCTGCGATCCGTCATCGGTGTTGATCGCGAACGAAACGCCGATCGGCTGACCCGCCGCATCGAGGCGAATGCCGTAGATGTCGTTCTGGCCCTCGTACAAACGAGCGTCACTCCAGACCGCGAGGAGTTGGCTTCCGCCCCGTGCGATCTCCGGGGGTGTTTGATCGCCCCAGGCGCCCGCCGGGACGGTGTCACCGGGCAGGAACTGGAGCGCACCGAGTTCTGGCGGAGCGGCACGCGCGACGTCGACCCCAATCAATAAAGAAACGACGAACAGCAGCGCAATAGAAAGCGAAAAGACGATTGTTCGTTGATGCATGACCTCTCCTCGATCCCTCATCGCCCGGCCCAGCGCCGACCACACGCTCGGACCAGTGAAAGTAACTCGCGTGGTTGCGAATCACGTTGATACGCCGATCTGCGCGTTGAGTCTGTGACCTGTGTCACTGGCGACGCATGACGTAGGCCAAGGGAGCGCAGAACCCGACTGGCGCCCGAGGATCAAGGCGATACCACCGATCGACGATAGGAGCGGTGTTCTCACACGCGCGACGGTGATGCGCGCCGACTCGACCGAATCGAGGGCGGAGCGGCAGTGGAGGACCAAACAAATCCATCGATGTGCTGGAATGCCCTCGTTGCCAGGGCCCGATGAAGATCCTGGCGCAGATTCATCCGCCCGATACCACGCGCAAGATCCTGCAGTGCCGCGGGCTGCCGGCCCGGCCACCACCGATCGCGATGGCACGCCCCGATCCGCAAGAGTCGCTGCCTTTTGATTCCGATGAAGCGGCGACACTGGACTGACAACACACGCCCGCTGTAACAGACGGGAGGTGGAACTCCGTTCATGAAACCACGCCTAAAACGACTATCCGCACCGTCGACACCCATGTGCGTCGGCTACGCCGCAAGCTCGGGATCGACGCCGATCGGATCGAGACTCTCGTCGGCGTCGGGTACCGTTTTCGTCCCTGACCATTTTTCCGGCCTTGTTCGCGGGACGATTCCGGCCCTTTACACCAACTCGTAGTTGCCCTCGGCACCCGCCTCGCGGTAAACAATGTCGGCTCGCGGAGGGCGGGCCCGGTCTTCTTCCCGATGCGAGGTCAAGCGATGACGCTTCTTCAACGCCGTGTTTGTGCCGTTCTGACCTGTGCATTATCCGCCTTGCTCGCTGTCGGGGCGGAGGTCGACGCACCGAAGTTGCGGCTCAAGCGCGGCACGGTCGACCCCCTGACTCTGCCGGCGTCGAGCGCAGACGCAGATCTCGATGCGCTGTCGTCGGTGCGTGTCGTTCAATACAAGAGCATGCCGGACCGGTCGACGCGGCTTGTGGTTGAAGCTACGGGTGCTCGAATCCTGGCCTACCTTCCCGACCACGCCTTCGTGTTGCGAGTTCCTCCCACTGCGCTATCACGGATACGTGCCTTGCCGGGGCTGCGTTGGGAAGGGGTGCTCTTGCCGGCCTGGAAAATCTCCCCTGACCTCGGCACGCGTACGTTCCACGAGGCCTCGCGTCGCGAAAGCGCGAGGCGGTTCGCCGTGATCGAACTGTGGCCGGATGCCGACGCCCACTGGGTCGCCTCCCAACTCCAGGCCCAAGGTCAAGAGTTGCGTGCTATTTGGACGAACGACGGGCTGCGACGTGTGCTGGTACGCGCCGATATGTCGCAGCTGCTTCAGGCCGCGGAGCTTATCGACATCGCCTTCATCGAGGAAGCACCGGAAGCCTCGTATCGCAACGACGGGGCGTCGTGGGTGATTCAGACCAACGTGCTCAACCTGCGTTCGATTTGGGACCACGGCTTGCATGGTGAAGGCCAGATCATGGGCAACATCGACGGCCGGCTGGATCTCAGCGGTTGCTACTTCTCCGACGCTGTCGCCGTCGGCCCGGGACATCGCAAGGTCGTGGCTTATCGTTCGAGCAACGGGCAAGGCGCCGATAGCCACGGAACGCACACCAATGGAACGATGGCGGGTGACAAGGGCGCACTAGGGGCCTGGGATCCCGGAGATGGTGCAGCGTTCGCGGCGAAAATCTCCTTCAGCAATCTGGATGACATTAACGGTTCGGGCAGTTCACCGTCGAACCTACTCCAATATCTAACGGCCGCGCACAACGATGGCGCGCGCGTTCACTCCAATTCATGGGGCGACGATGGCACACGCGCCTACACCTCTTGGTCGCGCGATATCGACGACTTTTCGTATCAAAAGGAAGACTCGTTGGTGATGTTCGCCGTTTCCAACGGCGGCATCTCTACTACACCAGAGAACGCCAAGAACTCGATCGGTGTGGGTGCCTCGGACCGCGACGGCAATGCCAACAATCACTGCAGCGGCGGCACCGGCCCGACGCTGGATGGAAGGCGCAAACCGGAACTCTACGCGCCCGGATGCAGCACTGTCAGCGCCGCCTCGGCCCAAGCCTGCGGCACACGCAGTCTCACCGGCACGAGCATGGCCTCCCCTGCGGTCACCGGCGCCATGGCGCTGGTGCGACAGTACTTCGTCGACGGGTGGTATCCGAGCGGATCGGCAAACCCTGCGGATGCGCTCCTTCCGTCGGGTGCGTTGCTCAAAGCGACGGTCACGAGCGGAGCGCAGGATATGACCGGCGTAAGCGGATATCCGAGCAACCTCGAGGGCTGGGGCCGCGTCAACCTCGAACGCTCACTGGCCTTCGAGGGCGACACCCGCAAACTTTCGGTGCTTGCCGACGTACGCAACATCGACGGTTTGCAGGCAACACAATCGTCCAGCTACTCGCTCAACGTGCTTTCTGCGAGCGAGCCCGTGCGCATCACATTGGCGTTTACCGAACCTCCCGCCGCACTCTTGGCAGCCGATCCAGTCGTCAACAATCTCGACCTGAAGGTCACCGCACCGGATGGCAGTTCGATCTACTGGGGCAATGTCAACAACGGCAACGGCGAATCGACCGTGGGCGGAGCGCCCGACGCCAAGAACAATCTCGAGCAGGTGTTGTTCACCACGCCAGCGGTTGGTGTGTACACAGTCGAGGTCATCGGTGCCTTCGTGCCGCAGGGACCGCAGGGGTTCGCGCTGGTCGCCACCGGTGCGGTGGAAGTGCGCGCCGGCGGGGCGTCGTTGAAGTACAAATCGCACCGGCTGCTCGATTCGACGCCGTTGGGCAACAACGACAGCACGCTCGACCCAGGCGAAACGGCTGTCGTGCCGGTAACACTCGACAATCGCAGCAACGACACGATGACGTCCGTCACCGGGAGCTTGATCGTGGATCGCCCCGACCTGGTGCGTATCACACGAGTCGCCGCGGGTTGGCCGGATCTCGCCGCGCGCACCACCACCGAGACGCTCGCGCCACACTTCGAGATCACGGCATCGCCGGGCGCAACCTGCGGTCAAGCACTGCTGTTCACGCTGACGTCCTGTGCCGACCAGTTGCCCGAATCACAGACCTCCAACTTCACACTCGAAATCGGCAACCCGCGTCGCGACTATCCCAACGGCGAGCCCAAGAATCTGCCCAAGAAGTTCTTCGGCGTGATCACCTCAACGCAGTCCGTCGCCGACAACGCGCTGGTACGCGAGCTGGATGTCACCGTCGACATCACTCACGGCAATGTCGGTGAGTTGCAGGTGACACTGGCCTCGCCCTCCGGCAAGCGCGTCACGTTGCACAGTCGCTCTCACAACGGAGACGTGAATTTGCAGCTACGTTACGATCGCGATCGCGCCGTCGACGGCCCGGAGACACTCGCCGACTTTATCGGTGACCAGGCGCAAGGCGTGTGGCAACTGGCGGTCAACGACAACGTCGATTCGAGCGTCCCAGGGGGCCGTATCAACGGTTGGACGCTGCATCTTACGGCCGATCGGGCGTTAACCTGTTCACCGTTGAGTTGCGGCGCACCCACACCGGCTCTTGTTCCCGGATTACTCCTCTCCAAACAGGGCGCGGACCTACGCTTTGACTGGACCACCACGCCGAACGCAAGTGGTTTTCACGTGCTGAGGGCGGATACGGCGCAATTCGCGGCGCCGGCCCTGGTCAGCAAGGTAGGTGCGGTGCTCTCCGCGCTCGAGGTGGACGGCGCGGCTGCCTCGATGCCGATCACTTTCTATCAAGTGCGCGGGGTCAATAGCTGCAACTGGGAGGGACCGTAGCGGCAGGCTCGATCAGTCTGGAAACTGCAGCGTGAACGTCGAGTCCTTTCCGAGTTCGCTGTCGAGCTCGACGCTGCCACCGTGAAAGCGCATCAGGTGTTTGACGATCGATAGCCCGAGTCCTGTACCGGGTGAATCGCCGGCGCGCGAATCGTCGACGCGGAAAAAAGCGATGGAACACGTCTTCGACAGCGTCGGACGGAATGCCGATGCCGGTGTCCCTACCGAAAACCCCATCCAAGTAGGAATGAACCCCTAGCGTGAGCCCGCCGCCGGCAAACGCCAACGAGCCTTCGTTCTTGGGCGGCGAGTTGGCCGTCCGTGGTCGTGAGTACTGAGTTCGCGAGAGATCAATCGGTCCGTCGACGATACGCGCAGGCAGACGTCGAGCGTGACCCACAACTGCAGCGTCGGGGCGAGGGCCAACTTGATCAAGCCGCGCGGCGATATCGAGGGTGCAGCCCGCCCACCATCGGTATCGCAACAATCTCGTCGCTGCTGCCGAGATCAGGCGCGCGCAAGTTCGGCGCATCGCCATCGAGGGCGGTGTGCGGGCGCCAATCGTTGTAGTACGCGACGTACTTCTTCAGCAGGCGCCGCAGGTGCGCTTCGTTCCAAACCAGCAGGCGGTCGGTGCACTCGCGACGAATCGATCCAATCACGCGTTCCGTGTGGCCGTTCTGCCAGGGCGATCGCGGTGCTGTCGGGAGATCCTCGCTGCCGAGGTGTTTGGTCCAACGCTGAAATTCGTCGGCCATGAACAGTGGATCGCGATCATGAATCAGAAAGCGTGGCGCGGTGTCGAACGGAAACGCTTCGATCAGTTGCTGCGCGCGCCAGCGAGAGGTCGGCACGACGAAGAAATCGAATCCGGCGATCTGATCGGCGTGATTGCACAGAAACGTCGCCCAGTTCTGCCCGCCTGGGTGGGGGCCGCGCTTCATGTAGCGAGCGACGGTCGAGATTGCAACGTCATATCCCAGAAATCGCAGCTCGTGTTGAATGTGCGGCGCGCCCCACGTTGGGTTCTCGCGCGCCATGCGCCGGATCAAGGCGATGACTTTGCGATCGAGCGTTGGGCGCCCCGCAGCGCCACCGCCCGAGCGCCAGCGCCAATACCAACGCCACCCGCGCTTGTGCCAGCGCAGCACCGTGGTCGGCCTGACGATCAGCAACGCCCCGCGCCAACCGCTCCAGATCGATGAGAGCAAGATCCAGAGCAGTCTGTCAGTGTCGTGCGGCCGTGGTCGTGGCACCTGCCGCGACAAGACAATCAGTTGCTGCCGCAACGCGATGTTCTCGACAATCAGGTGGGCGCGCGAGCGAAACAGTAGCGTGAAGGCGGCGGCAATCAGCTTGATCACAAGGGGCTTATGGCGTTAGCACCGGCACATGGCGCCGTGGCCGCAGTTGCGAGTCGCGGATTCTGAGAGCGAGCTGGAGGTTGCTACAGCTCACGAACATGTCGAGCATCGATCGGCGTCGGGCAAACTTGGCTCAGCGCCGGATGCGGATGCGATGCGGCTCGACGATCACCATCGCACCGTGGAGATCCTCGTCCGCGAGTGTTCTTAAGGCGCTGACGAGTGTTTCGACAAGGAGATCAGCCGTCCACTCGTTCGGAAGTCTCGCGACGACAACTCCCGGATGCTCTCCCAGCGGGAACCGTCGCACGTCCGAGAAGTCGAGGTCAGCAGTATCAAGAACGCGATCCTCTCGGGCGGCCAGCGCGAACACGGCGTCGTCGCTCGCGCCGCCACACCCGGCATCCCGGACGTGGAGTGCGTCACTTCCGAGTGACCGCAGCGCCGCAGCTAGCGTCCTCGGCAGATCCTCGTCGATCAGGAAACGACCCCCCTACTCCCCGACCACGCGCACGCGCTCGTGCGAAAGAACTTCCGCGGCGTATGCGAGAGCAGCAAGGACATCCTCAAGGGCGAGACCATACGCCTCAGCCACTTCAGTGGTGCTCATGCCGCTCGCGAGTTTTCCGACGAGGACCTCTACCGGGACGCGAGAACCCTCGATCACGGGTTTGCCGAAACGAATGTTCGGATCGACAACGATCCTTGGAGCGATACGTGTCACGGGATCTCTCCTAGCTGGCTCGGGGCGCAGGCCCCGGGTATTTGCCCAAAGGACGGTCAGTGTTGACCTCCGGCAGGCGGGACGGAATCGACATTTCTGAGCGGGTGCACCCACCCGATACCACGCGCAAGATCCTGCAGTGCCTCGAGCTGCCGGCCCGGCCACCACCGATTGCAGTCGCACGCCCCGATCCGCAAGCGTCGCTGCCTTTCGATTCCGATGAAGCGGTGCCACGGGACTGACAACACTCGACCGCAGCAACAGACGGGACGTGGAATTCTGTGCTGATTCGACCGTGATCGGACGACAGTTCGTTTCAATTGGCGCGATCGAGCTCAAAGGCACTCACCGTACATAGGACGCGACTTCCTCAGCGCCCGCCGGTCTGCGATACGCTGGCCCCATTCACGGAACCACACCTAAAACGACTATCCGCCAACTGTGACGGTCCAATACGACAGGGTTAACCCCATCGCGTTTTTCACTCTGAGCCCGATATATGAAGCTCCACCTCTCGGCGCCGGCAACGACTATGCCGTTGCGGTGAATCTTGTGATCAGCAGCGGGCCGACCGCATTTGTGATGACTGCTGAGACTGTGGGCAACCACGTGGCATCGCGAATGCCGCGTTGGGAAACCTCCCTGAGGCGTACGCACTTCAGGAAGCCACGTGGAGAATCGACTTCGGCAATATCGCACTCAACACCGACAGCGACATCTCGAACATGAGCTATTCGTCGACACCGAGCGACCGTGTCCCAAATTTCATTCCTTGGCGTGGAGTGAACTAGAAATGAGAATGCGCGCATTCGATGGATTGCGAGTGACGTGACGGCACTCCTCTAGCTAAATCGGAAACGGGAGGGAAAACCCGCCAGGGGGTCTACGAACCGGCCTTTTTCAGCGCGGCCTGCGTCGCCGGATGGCCGGCACCGAGCGTCGTATCGAGGTGCTCCCCGGCCCTTTTGAAGGTGGCTCGCGCCGTGTCGCGAGCTCCAACGGTCAGCTGGAGCTCGCCACGCGCAACCAGGGAAAAGCCGACGAGGTAGGACGGGGAGCCCTCCTCTACGAAAGACTCGGCCAGGGTCAGGGCCTGATCGACGGAGCTGATTGCGCCAGCGCCATCGCCCAACGCCTGCTGGCAGCGAGCAAGAGCGATCAACGCCCGGACATTCAGGGCGATTTTCTGCGGCTCTTTGCCGAAAATCTCGATCGCCCGCGCGAACTCGGTGCGCGCCGAGGCGTAATCGCCCCGCGCCGCGGCAAGCCGGCCCGTCCAGTAGGCCCACTGCGCCCGCCGGAAGGAATTGAAGCGCTGATCGTTGAGGTACGGTCGGACGTTCTCCAACTGGGTCGAGGCAAGGGCGAGGTCACCGCGTTCGATCGAGATTCCGGAGAGACTCATCATGGCGTCGTACGCGATGCGCCATTCGCCGCGCGCCATCGCCACGCGGATCGATTCTTCCATCAACACCGCCGCCTCGTCGTAGCGCGCCAGTTCCACCAACACCCCGGCCAGGTTGTAGGTGTACGTCGGCGCCACCGATTCGGCGCCCTCGATGGAGCGGCGCAGTTCGAGCACGCGCCGGCAGATGGGCTCCGACTTGGCGATTTCACCCTCGAAGTGCACGAGCCCCCAGTTGTTCAGGATTTCGGCCGCCAGGACCGTGCGTTCTAATCCCGCCGCCTCGAGCGCGATCATGATCTTCGTGTAGGTCTCATCGGCCTTGCGGCTCTGGTGAGCGAGAAAATAGCCATAAGCCAGCGCCGACTGGGCCGTGATGCGATTGAGGGTCGTCGCGAAGGGGACTTCTTCCATGAGCGCCAGCGCGGTGTTGGCGCGAGCGATCATCGACCCCGCGTCGCCCGTCATGAAGCCGAACTGACTGTAAGCGATCAAGCAACTCGCACGCTGGAGGGTGTACTGGGCAGCATCCGGAAGACCTGCGAGGGTTCGTTGCATCAGGGCTTCCGCCCCAAGCGTGTCCCCGTTCACGATCTTCAGCAAGGCGTACGGACACGACGCTCGGGCGCGAAGCGCGGGATCGGTTCCACGATTCGCGAGGCCGACAGCGCGCTCGAAGACGGAAGTCGCCTTGCCCCAACTTTCCGTTTCGATGTAGCGCTCACCAACCGTGACGAGCATTTCGGCCTTCAACGCGTCGTTCCCTCCGAACTGCTTCTCGATCAAGATTTCGCCCTGCGCGAGCAGCTCGCTCACGTTGAACTTTTTGCCCGCGGGAGCGGCCACGCTGAGCAGGAACGACGTGAATTCGTTGGTGGCCATCGCCCGCGCGAGTTGCGTTCGTGCCTCGTCCCGCTGAGTCCTCGCTTCGCGCGCCTGCCAGGCGACCCCCGCGGTCCCCGAAAGCACGGCGGCCAAAACCAGGACCGCCGCCGCCACACCGCCGCGATTCCTGCGCACGAATTTGGCCGCACGGTACGCGAACGAATCCGCCCGCGCGCTTACGGGCTCGTTGTTCAGATAGCGGCGGAGGTCGTCCGCCATCGAATCAACGGACGGGTATCGCTCGGCGGGTTGTTTCTTGAGCGCTTTCGCGACGATGTTGTCGAGGTCGCCTTTGAGTTGACGCCGCAGCTTCTCCGGGCTCGCGGCGCGGCGAGCCGCGGTTTCCACCGTCACGACAACGTCTGAGGCGCGAGGAGGCTCGGTCCCGATCACGGATTTGATCCACTCGGAAGGTGCTGTCGCTCCGTCACCGGTTGGATGCTCCCCGGTGAGCAGGATGTACAAAACGATACCGAGGGCATAGACGTCCGTGGCCGTTGTGATCGGGCCTCCGGTCATTTGCTCGGGAGCGGCGTACGCGGGCGTCAGGGCGGAGGCGCCCTCTTCTGTGAGCGTCATCGCTCCACCGCCGCTTTCGGGTTCGAGCAGTTTCGCGATTCCGAAGTCGAGGAGTTTGACCTGGCCGTCCTTTCCGACGAGAACGTTCGGCGGCTTGAGGTCGCGATGTATGACGAGGTTCGCGTGCGCGAAGCCGACGGCGGCCAGAACATCCAGGAACAACCGGAGGCGCGAATCGATCCCGAGACTCGCGGCATCGCAGTAGCGGTCGATGCGCTCGCCGTCGACGTGCTCGAGAACGAGGAAGGGCTGGCCGAGCGGCGATACTCCTGCGTCGATCAGGTGCGCGATGTGGGGATGACGCAGCCGGGCGAGGACGCTGCCCTCGCGCTTGAACTGCGTTTCGCCGTCGCGTCCGATCAGGCTGGCGTTCAACAACTTGACGGCCGCGAGGCCTTCGAAGCGACCGTCGCTACGTTCGGCAAGCCAGACTTGGCCCATTCCGCCCTGGCCGAGAGGCGATCTCAGGGTGTAGGAACCGACTGTCAGACCCGCCAGGGACGTCTGCGCCGGCAGCGACACCGGCTCGCCCGAGAGGAAGCCTTCCCGATCGACGGCCTCGTGCGTTTCGAGCAACACTTCGACGTCTGCGGCGAGCTGGAAATCCTCGAGTCGGAGCGCGGCGAGAAACGCTGCACGCTCACCGGCGGGAAGATCGAGGGCGCGATCGAGGACGGGGCTGACGATGAGCCAGCGCTCATTGCTGAGTTGGGACATGCAGTGTCTCCACGAACCGCGAGTTAGGCCGACCTCCCGATGGCGCCGTGGAGAGAAATTCGAGCCTTCTCCCAGTGCCGCTGAACCGTGCGTTCCGACTGGCCCCTCATCGCGGTGATCTCGGCCAACGAAAACCTGCAAAAGAACTCGAGATCGACGACCTGCACCAGAAGCGGATCAACGGCTGCAAGCCCGTCTAGCGCGTCACTGATCCGGGTCAGCTCCTTGTCGTCGTGCGAACGATCGACGACGTCGGTTTCGATGGACGCGATCTCGAACTTCCCGCCGCGTTTTTGCGCCCGGCGGTTCCTTGCGTAGTCGATGATGAGTCCGAGTGTCAGCTCGCCAGCGTTTCTTGCCAGCCGCCCCCGAGCCGTACGGTGAAGATCTGAGTACAACGCCGTGAAGAGCGCGTCGCTTGCCTCGCGATTGCCGGATTCGGCATCGGCGATGAGCGACGAGATCGTGGGTTCCAAGATCTCTATTCCATCATCTTGGAGCGGACGGTCAGGCGCTTTCCCGGGGAGGGCTTCATAACGGGATTATCGGCCATCTCGCGAAGCGGGAAAGGCCTCATTTTTGCGAGAAACAGGTTGGCATCCGCGCCGGTTCCGGGGGGCACGGACTCCGGAGGTCAAGATCAATTCGAGCTGGAGTCCAAATCGATCTCGTCCAGCTCGGGCTCCGCTGCCGCAGGGGCGATGGGGGGAGCGCGAGACGGGAGGTCGAGGCACTCGCGGATCGCGCTGATTGCCGCTCGCATTGCACGACGCATTGCGCATCGCTTCAAGCAGCGTGGACTTGGACCCGACGATGAGTCATCCAGCACCGACCCACTGGCAGAGGAAGAGTCGTGGCTTGCCGCACTCGCCGCGGCCTCGGTGCAAGGTCGCATTGCGATCGGCCCGCAGGCTGGGCAGCGTTTGTTGAAGCTCGGTGATCGCGTGGATCCCGAAGATCTTCCTGCACGATCTCAGCCCGTGTGCGCCAACATCGCGGGCCTCGGGCTGGCATGCGGGTGTGGCACTTCCGGCGCGCGATCGGCAGCGGCTGGAGCGGCTGTGCCGCTACGTGGCGCGGCCCGCGATTGCAGCCTCGCGGCTGTCAGCGCTCGACGATGGCCGGTTGCTGTATCAACTGAAGAGGCGTTGGCGCGATGGCACGACGCACATGGTGTTTGAGCCGCTCGAATTCATCGCCAAGCTGGCGGCGTTAGTTCCTGCACCACGCGTTCATCTCGTCAGATACCACGGCGTGCTCGCTCCCGGCGCACCTGGGCGCGAGCGTATCGTGCTGCAGCCAGATGATGCAGAAGTAGCACCAGCGCCGTGCGCGCAGAAACACAGCTCGGCAAACGCTCCGACTTCCAAGGCCGCAAGCTCGTCGCAAACAAATCTCGCGGCAACGAACAGCGCCAACCAGCGCTACTCGTGGGCCGAGTTGATGCGCCGAGTGTTTGCCCTCGACGTGCTGGAATGCCCACGCTGTCAGCGTCCGATGAAGATCCTGGCGCAGATTCATCCGCCCGATACCACGCGCAAGATCCTGCAGTGCCCCGGGCTGCCGGCTCGGCCACCACCGATGGCAGTAGCACGTCCCGATCCTCAAGAGTCGCTGCTTTTTGATTCCGATGAGACGGCGTCACTAGACTGATGACACACGCCCACAGTAGCAGACGGGAGGTGGAACTCCGTGCTGATTCGGCCGTGATGAGACGACAGTTCGATTCGCCCAACGCGATCAAGCTCAAAGTCACGCACAGTACGTAGGACGCGTCACTTCGAAGCCGACTTCCCCAGCGCCCGTCGGCCTGCGATACTCTGGCCCCATTCTCGAAACCACGCTTAAGACGACTATCCGCGATCGTTGATGGAGATCGCCTTGTCGATATCGGCGAGCGCGTCGCTGAACGCACGCAAATCGAATTGATAGATCGCGCGCGTCTCGTAGTACTGCACGCGGTGGGGAGCGAGGGCGATCGCTTTCGTAACCTGCACGATCTGCTCGGCTCGCGACATCCCCTGCTCTTCCCCTTTGAGCGCGGAAAGATACAGACGCTCCGCCGGATCGGCTGAGCACGCGGCAAGGGCGGACAATCCGAACAATGACCAGGCCAGCCACCTGGGCCAGTACCGGGGCCTGCACGATTCGGTCTTGGGCACGACGGGGAGCGAAGCGCGATCGCGGTCGGCGTGCAGGCAACGGGAATGAGGACGATGTTCGACTCCCCTGCCCGCGAAGCTCACGCTAAACTGCGCACCTCATGTGTCGAGGCGTTCGATCAACGGTTCCATCACGGAGTCGCCATGCCCCTTCAGAAGCATATGGACCAGGACACCCTCGTGATCGCTCCCGGCGAAAAGTTGACCATTGCTCATGGGGCTGACGAACTGCTGCCACTGGTGCGGGAAGCGTTGGATTCGGGGGTCCGGAAGATACTCTTGGACCTGTCACAGGTCGATTTCATCGACAGCCGCGGGGTGGGGCAGGTCGTCGCGAGCTACACGTCGACAAAGCACCACGATGGTCAGTTGGTGCTGTGCGGACTGACTCCGCGCGTCAAGCTCGTCCTGCAAGTGGCCAGCCTGCACCTGATCCTCAACATCCAAGACCGGACGCCCGAGACCGTGGAGTGGCGCTAGGGTCGGTGCTGGCCAAATGCCGCGGGGTTGGCGGCGGGGCTGGAGTCCGGGGACCGCGCCCCTCTTCGCTTCGTACGGAAGCACCACGTTGAACCTCTTCCGAATGGCAATGCTGACCCTCACGGTGAGTGCGGGGCTCTCGATCGCTCAAGACAAAGCCTCGGAGTTTCGCAATCACTTCGATCAGGGGAAGGTGCTCTTCGCCGCAGGTAAGTTTGCAGAAGCCGCCACCGAGTTCGAGACCGCGCACACAATCAACGTCACCGAGCCGGTAACGCAGAAGAACTTGGCGCTTTGCTACATGAAGCTGTAGCAGTACGACAAGGCCGAAAAACTCCGTCGCGATCTGTGCGAGCCGGGGCGCGCCGCCGAAGATTGCTTGCCCTTTGTCGAAACACTGGTGGCGCAGAGCAAATGGACCGACGCGGTGCAGCAACTCGACCAAATTGAGGGTGAGCGCACCTCCCAGAGGATGCAGAAGAGACATCAGCGCCGTGCGCGCAGAAGCACAGCTCGGCAAACGCTCCGAGTTCCACGGCCGCAAGCTCGACCCAAACAAACCTCGCGCCATCGAACAGCGTCAACGAGCGTTACTGCTCGTGGGCCGAGTTGATGCGCCGAGTGATTGCCATCGACGTACTGGAATGCCCACGCTGCCCAGGTCCGATGAAGATCCTCGCGCAGATTCATCCGCCCGATACCACGCGCAAGATTCTGCAGTGCCTCGGGCTGCCAGCCCGGCCACCACCGATCGCAGCGGCACGCCCCGATCCGCTAGAGTCGCTGCCTTTTGATTCCGATGAAGCGGCACGACTGGACTGACGACACACGTCCGCAGCAACAGACGGGAGGTGAAACTCGGTGCCGATTCGGCCGTGATCGCGCCATGATCGGACGAAAGTTCATTGCAACGGGCGCGATCGAGCTCAACGGCACTCACCGTATGTAGGACGCGTCGCTACGAAGACGACTTCCCCAGCGCCCATCGGTCGGCGATACGCTGGGCCCGTTCACAAAACGCACTCAAAACGACCATCCACGCTTCGGTTTTCCCGTGCGGCGATCCCAAGAGATGGGTCCTCCGAGAAACACGGGACAATTCACCCGGAAGAACCCACTGCTGATTGGGGTGGACACCCCATTTCGAAAGTCCGCCGGTGAGCACAGCGTCAGCTCATGACTGCAAATGCGACCACGGATATGACCGATCACTCGGGGCAGAGTGCCTCCCCATGGATGGATGCGGATCTACCAGCGTTCTCCGCTCTCGCGGAAAGCCAAACCGCTGATGTTTGCATCGTGGGCGCAGGCATTGCCGGACTTACGACCGCCTACCTGCTGGGGCGTGCGGGCCGCACGGTGATCGTCCTTGATGACGGACCGATTGTCTCTGGTGAGAGTGAGCGCACAACCGCTCATCTCACTGTCGCACTGGACAGTCGCTACTCTGAGCTTGCCTGGCTGCATGGTGAGGAAGGTGCGCGAATGATTGCAGCGAGCCACGCGACCGCTATTGACGAGATCGAGCGGATTGTTCGCGACGAGAGAATCGCCTGTGATTTCGAGCGTTTGGACGGCTACCTTTTTGGCCCGCCGGATGGCGATGACGCGAAGCTGAACACTGAACTCTCTGCCCTGCACCTCGCAGGTGTGGCAGATGCAACGCTCGCCGCGAACGCACCGACGGGTGCCTTGTTCATCGGCAAGGCCATTCGGCTGCCGAGGCAGGCGCAGTTTCATCCGTTGAAGTATTTGGCCGCATTGTCCAAGGCCATCGTGAGGGACGGCGGGCGCATCTTTACGCACACTCACGCTACCAGCATCACAGGTGGTGAGACTGCCCGTGTCGAAACCAAAAACGGCGCGGTGGTGACTTCGCAATCAGTGGTGGTGGCGACCAACACTCCAGTGAATGACCTGCTCGCCATCCACACGAAGCAGGCCGCCTATCGCACCTTTGTCATCGGTGCCGTCGTGCCGTCTTGTTCCGTGCCCAAGGCACTGTATTGGGACACCGAGGATCCCTATCATTACGTGCGCGTGCAATCGCTCGCACCCGACGCTGCCAACGACCTTCTCATCGTTGGCGGCGAGGATCACAAGACAGGTCAGGCTGACGACACAGAGGAGCGCTATGCCCGATTGGTGGCGTGGGCTGGCAAGCGGTTCCCCATGATCACGGACATTCGATTCTCGTGGTCGGGCCAGGTGGTCGAACCGGTCGATGGACTTGCTTTCATTGGGTGTAACCCGATGGACAAACCCAACGTGTATGTCGCCACCGGATTCTCCGGCAACGGCATGACCTACGGCACCATTGCGGGCATGCTGCTCACCGATTTGATCCAAGGTCGGACCAACGGGTGGGCATCCCTGTATGATCCGTCGCGGGTAACGCTGCGGGCCGCAAAAAGATTCACCCAGGAAGCTCTCAACATGACCGCTCAGTATGGCGCTTGGTTCACGCCCGGCGACGTCAAGGACGACGCTCTGGTAGCTGCACACGGCGGAGCTGTTGTCCGTCGCGGCCTGAATAAAGTGGCTGTCTATTGTGATGCCGCAGGGCAGTTGCATGAGTGTTCGGCGGTGTGTCCGCATCTGGGCGGAATCGTGGCGTGGAATCATGCGGAGGAAACGTGGGACTGTCCCTGCCATGGCTCGCGCTTCGATAAGTTTGGCAAGGTGCTCAATGGGCCTGCCATCACGGATCTCACTGAGGTAGCGGTACCCTCAATGTGAAGCGCTCCTCATGCCGCATCGTAGAGTTTCACCTCACTGAGACACGGCGCTGTGATTTCTTGCGTGCGGCCGGTGACTGCAAAGAGTCATCGGCGAAACAACAAATCAAAAACTCATAGGACAACCCTCGAAATCAAAGGCGATTGAGACATCTCCCCCGCGCGTTCACCTTGTGCGCTGTCACGGCTTGCTCGCTCCCAGCGCACCAGGGCGTGATCGAATCGTGCCGTAGCCTAACGAGGCAGAGGACACATCAACGCCGTACGCGCAGAGACACAGCGCGGCAAACGCGCCGACTTCCAGGGCCGCAAGCTCGACGCAAAAAAACCCAGCGTCAACGAGCGCTACTACTCGTGCGCCGAATTGATGCGCCGAGTGCTCGCCATCGACGTACTGGCTTACCCTCGCTGCCAAGCCCCGATGAAGATCCTCGCGCAGATTCATCCGCCCGATACCACGCGCAAGATTCTGCAGTGCCTCGGGCTGCCGGCCCGGCCACCACCAATTGCAGTCGCACGCCCCGATGCGCAAGCGTCGCTGCCTTTCGATTTCGATGAGGCGGCACCACTGGACTGACGACACACGCTCGCTGCAACAGACGAGAAGTGGAACTCCGTGCTGATTCGGCCGTGATCGGGCGACGGTTCATTGCAACGGGCGCGATCAAGTTCAAAGGCACTCACCGTACGTAGGGCGTGTCACTTCGAAGACGACTTCTCCAGCGCCCGTCGGCCTGCGAGACTCTGTGCCCGTTCATGAAACCACGCTCAATACGACTATCCGCGCCGCTCTGCTGACTTCTCGCTGGCTAGCACATACCGCACAGCCCACACGAGGATAGCGATTGTGACGGCGTGCGGGATCAGGCAGATCACTGCCAACGGTCGCGGAGACATCCAGTCCACCGGCAAGTAAATGTTCATCGCGATCCAGCCGAGCGTCGTCAGAGCCAGCACGCGCAATCGTGTCGCATGGTTGGCGGCCAAGAGCGACAGCAGCCAAATGAACGGAAACGCCGCGTACGCCGAGGGCAGGAACGGGCTGCGCAGCGTGGCGATGGCGATGATCGCCAGCCATGCGAGTGGCAACACGCTGCGCCCCTGCGCACGCCGCGCGATTGCTACCGTGGCCCACACCGCAACGAGCGTGTAGATCCAGCCCAGCACCTTGGCGGTGCCAAAACCCAGATCGCCAATGCCGAGCACCTTCAGCTTGAAACCGATGTTGGGCAACGAGAAGTTCACCGCCATAGCGCCAGGATTGCGGAAAGCGGGAAACGCCTCGCCGCTCAAGAGGCCCGGGACGTGCTCGAAGAACCCTTGAAACTGAACCCAGCCGACGTCGGCCAGCGTGATCACCGTCAGCACAGCGCCCCAACCGGCCGTCCAGGCCAGCGCGCGCCAGTCTCGCCTCACGAGCAGATACACGATCAACAGACCCGGATAGAGCTTGCTGGCGGTGGCAAACGCGAGCACGAGGCCACCGCTCGCATAGTGCCGGCGCTCGAGCATCAGCATCGCCAGCATCGAGAGCGCCACCACTACCAACTGAATGTTTCCTTTCTGCAGTGCGCTCAACATCGGCAGCGCCGCAAACACGAGCGGCGCTAGCAGCAACGCGCGCGCGCCCGCGGGCTTTCCCATCGATCGCGCCACCACGACGACCGCCACCAGTACGATCAGCGCGTTCAGCACAAACCACGCTCGGCGGAAATTCAGGAACTCCGGAGTCAGCAGCTGCAGCACTCGCGGTAGCAGCAGGAACGGCGGCGGGTATTCGTAGACATCAACCTTGAACGAGCCCAGCATGCGTGCCTTGCGCGGCTCATCGGGGGCGCTGGGTAGTGAGTAGTTGGAGTCGTCGTAGACGCTGCGCCCTTGGCCCGCGACCTGGCCGGCGACGTAGTACGCCGACACACACGAGTGGCTCGTCTCCCAATCGCTGGACGGAAACAGCGAGCAGTCGGTACGCGAGGCGTCCCCCATGAACATGCTCAAACGGCCAATCTGGACGAGTGCCAGCACCATGAGCAAGCCCGACAGGATCAGCAGGGCGCGCGAGCGGGCACCTTCAGTTACGAGTATTGACATGGGCCTCCGCATTAGGAGGAACGATTCGAGGTCGTCGCCGGTAGCGCACGCTTCTTGGTCCGCGACCAACAGCTGGTGCTTCAATCTCTTTGGAGGACTCTACGGTCCTCTCGAACGCGATGAGATCGGCCTCCTCCAGCTGGCAGTTCTTCAACCCGAACACGAGGGTGCCGTTTGGCCTGCCAGCCCGTCCCCACTCGCGAGGGGGATTGTAGTCGAGGTCCTGGGGCGGATCGGCAAGCGAATTCTCTATGACGCTAGGTGAGAAATATCGTTGTCGCGATCGAGTCGCTCAGCCCAGCTCATCGTGAAGTCGGAATCCAACCAAAGGCCGAGAGCGGCTCCCGTTGGAAGCCCCCTCGCTGCCAAGGCCTGATGAAGATCCTCGCGCAGATTCATCCGCTCGATATCACGGGCAGGATTCTGACGTGCCTCGGGCTGCCGTCCTTCCCACCTCCAATTGCTCCCGCACGATTCGATCCGCAAGCGTCGGTGCCGGGTGATTCACATCAAGCAGCGCCACCATCCGGCCTCACCGCACAGGTCGATCTGCGCTACTCTGTCGACTCCGCGGCCCTGCATGAATCGCCAATCTGCGGTGGCTGGTGGGGGGCAAGTGAAAACCGGTTTGCGGCTCATGACTTTCATCTTGATCGGGTTCGCACTCGGGCCGGCACACGGCCAGGAAAGAACTCAGAAATCTGATCGGCCGTTGATTGCAGACGTCGTAACGGAGCGTGTCGAGACGGTCTACCGTTTCGAGTCCGATGGCACGGGTACCGCTGTATACGAGATGCGCGCCCGCGTCGAGACTCCACTGGGACGCGAACAAGTCAGTCAGGTCAAGGCTCAATTCGATACGAGCACGAGCAACGTCCGCTTCGACTACCTGCGCACGCTCAAGCCGGATGGACGAGTCGTAGAAGCGCGCACCGAGGATGCGCACGATGTCGCTTTGGGAGCAACCACGGAAGGTGCGCAAACGCTGAGTGATACCAAGGCCAAGGTTCTGACCACGCCTGACGTTGACGTCGGCGATCGGGTCGAGTGGCGCATCACCGTGAACATCGATCGGCCGGACCCGCGCGGGGAGTTCTGGGCGACCCACTCGGCGAACTCAGTATTCACCGAGTCCGAGGTGGTCGTCTTGAACATTCCGGCCGAGCAACCGGTCGCGTTGCGCATCAGTCCGGATGGGCACGGCGTCGAGACGAAGGATGGCCGCACGATCCATCGCTGGACTCTGACTCATCCCGGACCAGCGGAAGCAAGCTGGAGAAGTGCGCCAGCAGTATTCGCCGTGAGTTCTTTCGCGACCTGGGAGCAGTTCGGCGATTGGTTTCGTGGTCTGTTGTCCGCCGCGTCACAGTCCACACCCGAGATCGAGGCACTCGCGCAGCGCCTCATCGCCGGCAAGGAAACGTCGCGTGCACGCGCGGAAGCGATCTACGACTACGTCGCGCGATCGGTCCGCTACGCTTCGTTGACGTTCGGCGGACACGGGTATCGCCCTCACGCCATCGCGGACGTACTCAAGAACAGCTACGGCGACTGCAAGGACAAGTACGCGCTCCTGAGCGCACTGCTCAGTGTGGCCGGCATCGTCGCCGAACCGGTGCTCGTGGAAGCAGGTCGCGACCTGCGCGAACCGGATGTCCCACTGCCTTCGGAGTTCAACCACATCATCGCGGCGGTCAAACTCGATGGCGAGACCGTTTATCTCGACCCCACCGAACCGGACGCCGCGTTCGGTGTGCTCGCGCCGAGACTACGCGGCAAGAACGGGTTGCTCGTCCAGCAAGATCGGGTCCGGATCGTGAAGGTCAACGCCAACTCGCCGCTGCCGCAATTCGTGCACGCACGCGTTGTTGGTTCGATCAGCGGCACCGGTGCGCTCGAGGCCACTTCACGCCTCGAGGTAAGAGGTGACCTCGAACTGGTGTACCGCAGGATCTTCCACCGGACCAACGAAGACGTGACGCACGGCTTCACCCAGTTCATGGCTCAGCAACAAGTCAGAGGCGCCGAAGCAAAGAACGTTTCGCCCGGCGACCCCGCTGACTTGGCAAAGCCGTTCGTGGTCGAATACCAGGTATCGAAGGAGCTGTACATCAACCCGCTCGAGAGTGAAGTGGATATCAGCATGCCGCGTATGCTCCACGCCATGACCCTTGCGGCTCTGTCGAGTCCGAGCAGCGACGATAAAGTGGGCGGCGACGCCAGCGACTTCGATCTCCGCCAGGGTTTTGCCACTCCAACCGATATCACTGAGACGATCGAGTTGGCACTGCCGCCGAGTCACCGCCTTGCGCTCCCGCTTCCGGTTCGCGTCGCCAACGACGCGGCGAGCTACACATCGGAGTACAAGGAGGATTCAGGCAGGCTGATCGCCACTCGCACGCTCAAGCTCAAGCCCGAGGCCTTCAACGAGACACGCCGGGCTGGGCTTGCGAGTCTGCGCAAGATCGTCGAACGCGACCAAGACCAAACGCTTCACCTGTCGCGCACTGGTAAGCCGCTCGCAGGCGATCTCCTCGGCACCATGACTGCCGATCAGCTCAATGCGATGGGAGCGGCGGCCCTCGACGACAGTAAGTTCGACGCGGCGCTACCGGTGCTTCTCAAGGCGACCGAGAAGGATCCGCACCACGGCTTCGCGTGGAACAATCTCGGTCGCGCCCACCTCGGGCTCAAACGCTGGGCCGAAGCCGAGCGCGCGTTCAAGAAGCAGATCGAGATCAACCCGCTCGACGAATATTCCTACGCCAACCTTGGCCTCTGTTACTGGGGGCAGAAGCGCTACGACGAGGCTCTTGCCTCATTGCGTAAGCAACTCGAGATCAACCCGTTCGACTCCACGGTCTACAGCAGCATGGGTTCGATCTACGAAGAGCAGCACCGACTTCCCGAGGCGGTCAAAGCTTTCGAGCAGGGTTTACAGGCCAAGAAAGACGATCCGCTCCTTCACCAACAACTGGTGCGGGTGCTCAGCTTGATGGGGCGCACCAAGGAGGCGACGGAGCATCTGGAGAAGCTGGCTGCGTTGCAAGGCATCAAACTGACACCGGCACAGCGACAGATGCTCGCCCAGGCGTCAGTGCAATCGGATAGCCCGGTCGCCCCGCCGATGGGGCAGAAGATCACGGCAAACGGCAAGGCACTCGACCAACTCTTGGCCAGCGCGAACGTGGAGGCGCGTCAAGTGATCGCGAGATTGACGCCTTTGACGGCGGCCGATCGCAGCTTCGAACGAGTCCCGGACATGGCGCGCCTTGCAGTCAGCTTGGATCGAATCGGGCAAGCGTTGGCGCTGAAGGGTGATCGTGGTGTGGCGCGGCTCGCGCTCAAGACGGCACTCGACATCTCACTCGATCGTGACGTCGCCTTGAGGCTCTCAGAACTCGAGGATGCTGATGGAAAACGAGAGGAAGCAGCCCGCTACTACGCATGGGCCTCGAGCGGAGGCGTGAAAGCAGCAACCGCCCCGCCACACTTGGCCAACTTCCTCACGAATAGCTTCCCCGATCGGACGTCTAAGCAAAATTACCTGGCGAAACTCATGTTCGGATTCGTGGAAGCGCGGAGGGTGAGACAGATCGCCTGGCCGCGAGGGCTCGTACTCAAAGACTCCAGCGACGTGGTGGTGCGGATGTTGATCGACGACAAGGGAGCCGTGATCGGTGCGATCGCCGTGCGCGGAGAAGGTCCGGCGCGCGATGGCGCAGTCGATGCGGCGCGCCAACTCAAGTTCACTCCGCTGGTCTACGATGGCGCGGGGATCCGACACACGCGCACGCTCTGGGTGCGATACAACCACAGCGGCACGATCGAGGCCATGTGGGGATTCGGACCCGACCCAGTGGGCGAGTGCAACTCCGGCCTGGCGGCGATATCGAAAGCGAAGCCGGAGGCCAAGAGCAAGCGGAACTGAACTGGCGTCTGCGCGAGGTTGCGGCCTTGGCGGACGGTGTGCGCGCTGTCCCGGAAAACCGTGTATCTGAGCCGAGACGAAAGCGCGGTGGCACTCGACCGCAAGAAGGCACCGCTTGTTGCACACCGGTCTGGGCGCGGTCAACCACCGCCCGATCGTGAAGCTTCGGGTTCCGCCGCAACGGTCGCAGGGTGCACAACGTCGAGTGTCGTCTTTACGTGCTGCGCGGCCACCTGGAACCACGAAAGCTCCGCAGCATCAGAGCCAAGCGGGTGCTCGATCTCGCGCTGCAGGACGAGCTGCGTCGCAACGAACATCGTGACCTTCTCACGTTCCTGTTGGGAGAATTCAATAGCGCGCGGAAACCCCTTTGAATCAGGGCTACAGCGGATCCCGAGCACACTAAACAAGCTCGAAGTCATTCCTCACGCCTACAACGCGACATCGCGACGACGATCTCCCCAGCATCCATCGATCTGCGATGCTCGGCCTTCATCACGCAACGGCGCTGCAGACAACTAGCCGCTTGCGCGCGGCGTTGCTTGTTTGATCGACGACGCAAAGGTGGAGCTACGGACCTCGTCGTTCGCGCGCTCGCAATCGCGTCTCACGGAGTTGACTGTTGGGACGTGCGTGTCACTGATGTCGAGCGCTCTCGCTTGTGCGAAATATCTTTGTTCATCGTGCGCACTTTCGATTGCTGTTCGCGTGCCTTCCTCGTACATTTGCAGCACATCAAGGAAGCAGCGTGTCGCGTTCATCGCTTGGTTCAATAAAACACTCATCAAGCAGTTTGTGGCTCGCTGCTGTGCAAGCCGATCAGGTGGCGTGTCGATTGGCGGGGGACACGGTGCGCGTGTTGTTGCCGTTGGCCAAGGTCGCGGCGGCGGTGATCGATGGTGAGTTGTGGCGTGGGTGTGGGTATTCGTCGCTGCATGATTTCACGCGGGAAGAACTGGAGCGCAGCAGCAAGTGGTTGCGGATGCATGCGGCGTTGCATCGCGCGGTGGTGGAGGCGCCAGGGTTGCGTGGTGCGGTGACGGGTGAGGATGAGGGCGCGCCGATTGGCATGAGCAAGGCGTTGTTGGTGGCGCGCGTGGCGTCGGTGGAGACGCTGGCGTCGTGGGTGGAGCGCGCACGCAGGCTCACAGTGGATGAGTTGCGCGACGCTGTTTGTAGCGGTGGCAGTGAGGCCGAGTCTGTTGCGCCGAGTCCCGAAGACATCGCCGAGGTGCCTGGTGTTTTGTGGGGCTTCGCGGCGCCGCCGTCGGTGCGCGCGGCGTTCGACAGTGCGCTCGATTTGTATCGCCGGTTGGAAGGTGGTGATGCGACGGTGACTTCGTTTATCGAAGCGCTCGTGGCTGAGGACTATGCGAGTGATCAGCCGCCGGACGTTTTCCAGGAGCGGCTTCGTGCCGCCGAGCCACGCGTCGATTTGGTGGAGATTCCTTCGGGGAACGAGCTTCCAGCGATGGTGGTGGCGCGTGAGTTGCTCGCGAAACTCGACGAGACGATTGAACGCGCAGGTGTTGGATTCGACCGCGAGGTGCTGGGGCAGTTGCAGTGGTTCGTCACCGCTGCCGATTTGATGGAACGTCATCTGGCCTCGCTGTTGATGGAGATGAGTGCCAGCGGCTTAGTGCGCGAACTCGGTTTCCTGAGTATTGGCGCTTACGCCGAGAATCGTTTGGGGTTATCGCGCACGAGCATCGAGGATCGCGTGCGTGTGGCGCGGTCCTTGGCCAAGCGGCCGCGGGTGCAACGAGCGTATGTTACGGGCGCGATTGGGCTCGAGAAGGCATTGCTGGCGGTGCAGATCTTGGGCCCGGGGTACGTCGATACATCCTGTGAGAACGAGTGGGCAGCGCATCTGAAGGAGTGCACCGTCAAGCGACTGCGCGATGAGAAGCGTGCGCTGTTGTTTGCGGCGTCGGTCGAGGGTCGCGCCGGCGCACCGGCGCCAATGACCGATGAAGCGTGGCTCGCGTCGCTGCGCTGCGCGCCCGGCGACACCGCCGTGGCCGTGCAACGCGCCGGTCAAGTTGCCTGCAATGATGGCCCGTTGGTTCCTGTGGCGGGCAGCGTGCTGCGCTGGCGCTTGCCGGTAGAACTAGCTCGCGACTTCGGCGCCTGCATCGAAACCCGATGCAAGTACCTCACCCTCGATGCCGCCGCCTGCGATTGGTCGCAACCGATCAGCGATGAAGATCCGCCTTCATGGCGCGCTGCCCGGGCGTTTTCCACCGCCTGTCGCCGAATCCCGTCGTGGGTTGGTCTCTTGGCGATGCTCGAGGAGTTTTGTGCGCAACACGATCAAGCGCCGAAGCGTTCAGCCTCGCATTCCGCGGTGCTTGTACGCGCGCGACATCGATGCGAAGCACCCGGCTGCACCAGCCGGCGCGTCGAATGGCATCACCGGCAATACAGATCACGCGGTGGCAGCGATCACCACGACAACGGCGATGCGCTGTGCCCGACGCATCATCGGCATGGTCAGCATGGCGGATACATGCACGTCACCGGTGACACGCCGATCGAGCGCACGTGGCGCTTGGGT
>JANNUT010000242.1:0-20039 GCA_031395565.1 Acidobacteriota bacterium
CCGCCGAGGTCGTGTTCGGGGGCCAGATCGGACCACGCCAGGGGACGACCCCGGAAATGTTGAAAGGTTGACGGCGGTTCCTGCCCCGATGACATCATCGGGGTGCGCAATAAAGGAGGGCCACCGTCATGAAGAAGAATCGCACGACGTCGGTACCAAAGGGGCAGGTATTTGAGTCAGAGACGCCGGTATCCCTACCGAAAACCCCATCCGAACAGGAGTGACCCACGCACCGTTTGAAACTCGTCTCGCTCGGGGAGCCAAATCGCCGAGATTCAAACGGGTAAGTGAAGTGGTGAATGGGCGTAGAGCAAGTTACGCCTGTGGGCCAGTGAGCTGCAGCGTTGCCGGGCTTTTCCGGGCGCGCTTTCGAGTACGCACTGTACGATGACCCGGAATCGGGGACCACGAAGGGCCGGAAAACACACCGTCGACAGGCTCGTCAACAACACCCCTGCCTGACCGCTTTCCGACAGCGACCTCCAACTCACTTCCGCCGCAGCGCTTCGAACACCAGCGACAGCACCACCACGATGCCGCTGCCCACCACGTTGAACCACAAAAACCCAAGGTCGGAACTGAAGAACAGCACCACCACCACCGTCTGTGCAATCAGCGCGGCGATCAAGACCGGAGTCGCGGTAACGCGCCGCAAGAAAAACGCCACCACAAACAAGCCCAACAATGTCCCGTAGAAAATCGAGCCCAAAATGTTGACGGCCTGAATCAAGTTGTCGACAAGCGAAGCAAACGTCGCGAAGCCAATTGCGGCGAAACCCCAGAGCACCGTAAACAGCTTCGACAAGCGCAAGTCTGCCGCCGTGGTCATGACGCTTGCGGCCGATCCTGAGCCAATGCGCTTGTACAAATCGATCATGCTGGTCGATCCCAGCGCGGCCAGCTCGCTGGACGTCGAACTCATCGCAGCGCACAAGATCACGGCGATCAGCAGGCCAATCAAGCCAGGCGGCAGATAGCGCAGCACGAACGAAATGAAGACATAGTCGGTGTCTTTGGTCTCGGCTCCAGGGAGTGCCTTGCTCACCAACGCCTTGGCTTCCTGACGCAGCGCTTGAGTCTCTTCGAACGCGCCATGAAGCGTGTCCTTAGCGGCCTCCTCGCCTTGACCTGAGTGCAGCGCCTCGACATACGATGTCGCAGCCTGCTTTTGCAGCGCGAACGCCTCGCCATAGCGCTGATCCAACGACTGCAGCTCCGCGGCGTGGGAGCTTCGTGCGACACGATCCAGCGTCGGTGCGTTGAAGAACAGCGGCGGCGGCGTAAACAGATAAAACACAAACACCATCACGCCAATGAACAGAATCCCAAACTGCATCGGGATCTTGAACAGTCCGTTGAACAAGAGTCCCAGTCGAATCTCGCTCACCGACTTTCCCGCCAGGTAGCGTTGGACCTGCGATTGATCGGTCCCAAAGTAGGCCAGCGCTAGAAAGAAGCCGCCGGTGATGCCGGACCAGAAGTTGTAGCGATTGCTGAAGTCCAGATCGAAACTCACGACGTTCATGCGGTCCAACGCGCCGGCCAGTTTCACCGCGTTCGGCAGCGACACCGATGGCGGCAGGTTGTAGGCAATCACCACGCCGGCAACCGCCATCCCGCCGAGCATCACGATCATTTGCTGCTTCTGCGTTTGACTGACGGCACGGGTGCCGCCCGACACGGTGTAGGCAATCACGACCAGGCCCACCGCGACGTTGGTCAGGTGCAGCGGCCAACCCATGACCGTGCTCAAGATGATCGACGGCGCGTAGATGGTGATTCCTGCCGCGAGGCCGCGCTGAATCAAAAACAGTACGGCGCCCAGGTAGCGCACACGATGATCGAAGCGGTGCTCGAGGTACTCGTACGCGGTATACACCTTCAGCCGGTGATAGATCGGTACGAATACAGCCGCGATGACAATCATCGCCAGCGGCAGGCCGAAGTAAAACTGCACGAAGCGCATGCCGTCTTCGTACGCTTGGCCTGGTGTCGAGAGAAACGTAATGGCGCTGGCTTGCGTCGCCATGATGCTCAAGCCGATCGTCGGCCATTTCAGCGTATTGCCACCGCGCATGTATTCGTCGACAGTGCTGACGCCTCGCGACTTCCACGCGCCATAAATCCCGATGAACGCGAGCGTGCCAAGCAGCACTACCCAGTCGAGGATCGTCACGAGGCCCACTGCCTGAGCAGGTAGAACAACACCACCAGCACGGCCAGCTCACCGACCACCAACAGATAGACGTTGCGCCACCGTCTCAAGATGGGTGGCGGTGACTCGGTGTCGATCGCTTCGGGCTTGGGCGCGTCCATCGGCTAGTGGCCTGCGATCAGGTTGACAAACAGGCGGTAAGCGCCCGGCACGCCGGCGGGGAGTTGCCTAAAGAAGGCAAGTCCCGTGTAGACGTAGTGACCCTTGCCGTGCCGCGCGAGCAGCGTGCTGCCGAGCGCGGGCTTCTCGTCGGGATCTGCTGCCGAGAACAGTGGCTCGTAGCGCGGGTCCCACTTGGTGGCGAAGTAGATGCCGCGCTCTTGCACCCAGCCATCGAAGTCGGCGGCCACGATTCTGTTGGGCGTGTTCAACGCGGCGCTCTCGGGCTTGAGCACGGTCATCACCGCGTTCTCGTCGGTGACGCGATCGCGGCCAATCTCCAGCGGGAACGGACCGAGCGAGGCGTCCATGCGAGCCAGGCGATTGTTGGTGTTGTACTGCACCACCACCGTCCCGCCGTCTTCGACGAACTTCATCAGACGCGAATGCGCGGCACGTACCACGTCGCGTGTGTTGTAGGCGCGAATGCCGACGACAATGGCGGCGAAGCGGCTCAGATCGCCACTGCGCAAGAATTCGTCATCGAGGACTTCGACGTGCAGGCCGACGTGAGCCAGATCGTCAGCCACGCTGTCACCAGAGCCGCGAATGTATCCAACAGCGCCTTGCGGCAGCGTCAGCGTCAGCGGTACCAGCTTCATCGTTGCCGGTTGCAGCACCAGCTGAAACGGAATGTGCGTGTAGTCGATACGGTCTTCGCGATACGACCACTTGCGGCCATCGGCGCTGAACAGAGGGCTCGTGACCGATGGCTTCGCGCCCGCCGGTGGTGTCACCGCAAACTCGACCGTGGTTTCATCGCCACCGCGCGCCAAGGTCACAGCAACCGTTGCCGGCTCAACCTTCCATCCGGCCGGCACCGGCAACGAAACCTCGCCTTTCAATTCATCGCGGCCCGCGCGCACGCGCAGCGCCACCTTGGTGCTTTGCCCGTTGGGAAACATCACCGCCTCGCGCGACGGTGTGACGGTGGCGGGCGGGACAATCATCAGCGATCTCAAACGCTCGCCTTGCACCGGATCGGTCCACGAATGCAGCACCGGCTCGCGCAGCATCACGGTACGATCGTCGAACTTGAGTTCGACGGCCACCGACACCGCAGGCGGACTGCTCGGCTCGGCCACCATCCGTTGATCGTTGACCACGTAGTGTCCAGCCATCGGCGCTGCCTCCAACCAAAACGGCGCCGCAATCCCCGCCTCAAAGGGGACAGGCACTTTTTTTACAAGCAGAGTCGGTGTGCCAGCGACTAGCAGTGTGCCGGCCTCGATGGGGGGGCCTTGTGGCAACAGCACGCGCTGCAGCGTGATCGAGACCGGCTGACGCATCACGACTTCGATGCTGAGCTTCAGCTCGCCGCCGGGCACGACGACCGGCGTCTCGCTGGTGGCGCGCACAAACACACCGGCCGCGAGGCAAATCACGCGATCGAGCCGTTGCTTGGCATCGCGTACGCGCGGCACGTCGGGCAAGGCATCGAACGCGCGATGCGCAGCCAGCAACGCTGGCAGCGCGCGCTCGGGCCGATCGCGATCGAGCGCTGCGCGGGCTTCGTCGAACGCCTTCGTCAGCGGCGCGGCGCGCTCACCAAAGCGGCTCCATCCCAAGTCGAGCCCTTCGAACAGATCCTTCGTTGGCTTCGTGCCGGCAATCCAAACAAATCGCTCGGTGACGGGCTTGCGATCGCCCGGAACACCAAACCCTTGGCTCTTGTGTTGACTGCGCGATTGTGCGGCCAACTCACCGTAGCTCAACCCAAGCCGCGAATCGTAAACACCCACCTCGAGTGGAATCGCATCGGCGGGGATCGGCTCATCGCTCCACGTCGAAAGGTTGCGCAGCAGCCGATCGGCTTGCCACGGTGCTACGCCGTTGGTGAGTTGCTCGGGGAAGCGCTTGGGATCGGCCGCCGCCGCAAACGCCTCGCGCGCGAGAATTGCCGATGCGGTGTGATGACCATGATTGGGCGGCTCTTCATCGAACCGTACAATCACAATGTCGGGCTGAAACGAGCGAATCGCCCACACCACGTCGGCCAACGCTTCGTCGTGATTCCACAGTGTCAGCGTCTCGGCCGCCGACTTTGAATAACCGAAGTCGCGCATGCGCGTGAAGCGTTGCACGGCGCCATCGATGCGGCGTGCCGCCAACAGCTCCTCGTTACGAATCACGTCCAGCAACACGCCTTGTTCTGGGCCGATCAGGTTCTGTCCGCCACCGCCGCGGGTCATCGAAAGATACGCCGCCATCAAGTGACGGTTGTTGGCCAAGTAGCCGAGCAGCCGCGTATTTTCGTCATCGGGATGAGCCGCGACATACAGCACCCTCCCGGTGTGTGCGACACGGTCCAGCTCGTGCGCCAACGCTGAAGAGTTCATTCCCGACTCCAGGGCCCGCGCGCCCGTCACGAAGGCGCCGGCGATTGCGAGTGCCACGGCGAGTCTTTTCATCGCTTCATCTCGGTAAGGCGGCGAGCGATCACCTGCCTGAAATAGTTTTCGTAGCGATCGAGTGCCGGCCGCTCGCCGAAGTGGGCGACCGCGTGCGCGCGTGCGGCGCGGCTCATCGCCGTTTGGCGCCCTGCGTTCGAAACGACATCCAACACCGCTCGCGCCAACGCCTCGACATCGAACGGCTCGACCAGGCAGCCAACGCCCGGCACCACGACATCGGGAATGCCGCCGACGCGGTACGCGAAGACGGGAACGCCACTGCTCAAGGCTTCGAGCGCGGCGACACCAAAGCTTTCTGTTTCGCTGGGGAGCAAGAAGCCATCAGCGTGACGCAACAGCTCGACAAACTCGGCCCGCTTGCCAAGAAACCGCACAGCATCGGTGAGCCCCAGCGCAGCCGCGCGACTTTCCGCCAACTCGCGCGTTGGGCCGTCGCCGACCAGCACCAATCGAGCGGGCATCTCACGGCGGACGCGAGCGAGGACCTCCATCAGGTCGCCGACACGTTTGACCTCACGAAAGTTGGAGACGTGAAACAGATACGGACCCTCGGCGGCGTTGCCGCCGGGTGCGAACAGCGACGCCAGCGGCGCGTGGTCGCGCGTGTGGGCGGGCGCGAAGTGATCGGTGTCGACGAAGTTGGGCAACACGTCGATGGCGAGCGCTTCGGAAATCCCTAACCGCTCACGCGCCTCGCGGCGCAAGTAATCGGAGGGAACCGTAATTCCATCCGAGGCGGCAACAGCGAAGGCAGTCACGGCGCGATAGGCAGGATTGCAGCCGACCTTCGTGACGTCGGTGCCGTGCAGTGACGTGACGAGTGCGGGCGCTTTTGGTCCAAGCACGTGACGCGCGAGCAAAGCGCTGGCCGCGTGCGGCACCGCGTAATGCACCTGCAACAAGTCGAGCCCATGCGCCTGCGCGACGTCGACGATCTTGGTCGCGACCGCGAGCGTGTACGGAGCTTGCTCCAGCAACGGATAGGGTGGCACCTGCACTTCGTGAAACCGCTCGTTGTCGGAATGCGGAAATTCGCGCATCGGGTGCGCGCTGGCGATCAAGTGCACGCGATGTCCGCGCTGCGCGAGTCCGGCCGCCAGTTCGGATGCCACGACCCCACTCCCCCCCAACGTCGGGAAGCAGACGATGCCGATCGAGAGTGGTTGACTCACGGCGGCGAGTCGAAGGCCTGCGCCTCAGAAAATGGGTTGTCGCGAAAATGCTTGACCAGATCGACGAGCCCAAGGCTGGCCACACTGCGCAACGGTTCGCCATGCGACGTGCCGATCATGCTGCCGTAGTAGCGATCGCGCGCGTCGATCGCGCTGACGGAGCGCTGCGAGCTAATCAGCGTTGGATCCTCGCCAGGCTGTCGCGTCATTTGACTGACGTGACACGCAATCGCTTGCATCTTTCGCTCGGCGGCAGCCGACGTATCGACGATCACGCTGGGCGTCAACCGATAGCGCATCGGGTAGTGCAGCACCTGTCGCGGCACAAACCGCTCGGCCGGCGGATTGCACTCGAACTGTCGCACACCGCAGTAAAACGCAGCGCGCAGCAGCAACTCACCGGCTGCCGCGTGATCGGGATGCCGCTCTTGTGTCCAAGGAATCAACACGATCTCGGGCCGCAGGCGGCGCAGCACCTCGACCACTTTGGCCAGCTGTTCGCGCGACGAGGGGTCGATGCCGGTATCAGGCAAGCCGAGGTTTTCGCGCAACCTCAAGCCGAGCACACGGCTGGCGTTGGCAGCTTCGATAGCGCGCTGCTCGGGCGTGCCATGGCTGGCGCGCTCACCGCGGCTCAAATCGACGATGCCGGTCGAATGGCCGAGATCGGCGAGTCGAATCAGGGTGCCGCCGCAAAACAACTCGACATCGTCGGGATGCGCGCCGAAGGCCAGCAGATCGATGCCGAAGCTGCTCATGGAAGGTCTCTCAACGTCGTGTCGAACGGCACGACAGCGGCAAGCACCTGCGCGATGAATTCACGCTCACCCAAACGTGCCGCGAACGATGGCAGCGAGTACAGCCGCTCTTGCGGCGCATTCTCCGGAAACAACAGCCGCTTCAGCCGCCGCACGTCATCGACCATCAGCCCATCGCGATGCAAACGGGCCTTGTCGTACTTGGCCAGCAGTTTGGAAACTTCCAAGCCCACCTTGTCGCGTGTCTTCTCGATGGCCACGTCGAGGCCTTGACCGGCGGCGAGGAGTTGCGGCGTGTGTTGTGTCAACGCCAGCTCGAACGGCTCGAGCAGTGCTTGCCCGAGTGCGTTGCTAACGACAGAGGCGCCGCTTGCCGAGTGGCACATCGCCAACAACTCATCCTCGGGGCGCTCTGCATCGCTCGGACTAAAGCGCCAGCGATCGAGCAAGCGTCGCGCGCGTTCGTCGACCACTCGAAACCGCGCGCGCGGAACGATCAGCGGCATCGTCATCTGAAACGAGGCGTACAAAGGCGCGAGTTGCGCGAAGTAGGCGACTTCTCCAGGGCCACCGACATACGCGGCGGTCGGAAGCAACGTGTCCTGCAAGATCGGGCGCAACAACGCGCTGGTGCTAAAGCGCAACGGATCGCTGTCGAGCGCGGCGAGCAACTCGTCGGTGGTGTGCGTGCCGTCGCCACCCACCTCCGAGTAGGCCGAACCGCTCGGCTCGAGCCGATAGCGCGGCCCAGCGGCGCCTTCCGGGTGAAAGAACGAAAGCGGTGCTCCGGCGCGAATCGCAATCGACGCTTCGTACCCTGCCGCCTCGAGCGCCGACACGCGCTCGCTCATGGCGTCCGCAATCGCGCTCGCGTGCAACAGGGCGGTGCGATGGACCTGCGTCATGGCCGAAGCAAACCCTCGATCGCGTGGATCGATGATGACCAAACCAACGTCGGCGAACAGCTCGGCGAGCACGCCAGCAAACGCATCGGCCCACCCGCTACCGGGCTGATAGTGACGTTCCAGCCGCTCGAGATGCGCCGCCGCGTACGGCAGGTGGGTCAGCGTCTCACGCAGCTGCGCGAGCCGATCGACAATCTCGTGAGGAAGCGCGTGATGCGCAATCGAGACGCGCTGACTGGGATCGGCGGGCAGGCTAAGCGTCAGCGTCTCCGCTTGACCGTAGGAAACTGCGCAACCCGAAATCTCCACCAAATCGTGATCTTCGGTTTGAAGCCAGAAGACAGGTACTACCGGCTGCCCGGACTCTTGCGCCAACGCTGCCGCGACACGAACCGCCGTCGCCGCTTTGTAGATGGTGTACAGCGGACCGAGCCACAGACCAACCTGTTGTCCCGTGACGACGGCGGCCGCGCCCGAGCGGAGCGCCGCGAGATGCGCATCGCGAGCCGCGCTGGGCGCGAAGCGCTCGTTCTGCAAAACGAGCGCCCGCGCCACATCGCTGGAAAGCGGACGGACCGCGCGACGCACCGCCGCGCGGCGATCGTCCGCTGAATGCGGATGCGACCCGAAGAAAGCGTGAGCCTCACCTTTGAGGTAAGCCTCGTACACGCTGGAGGGCATCCGCGTTCCGGCTACTTCTTCCAGTCTTCGATCGACTTCGCGATTTGATCGCTGAAGAACGCGTAGGTCTCGTTTCCTTTGCCCAAGGTTTGCGACTGCTGGGCACTGGCGATTGCCTCGGACTTCTTTCCGAGCTTGGCCAGCACTTGAGCCTTGATCCAGTTGTTCCACCAACCCGGCTGAATTCCAATCGACGTGTTGATGTAGGCCAGCGCTTGGTTCATGTCGCCGTTGTTGTCGAGCAGATAACGGGCTGCCATGAAGTGAGGACGCCATGCATCGGCAATCGATGAATCGATACCCTTCATCACCTGCGCCTTGGTGTCGACGGTGATCGGCACGCGCACGCGCAGCTTCTCCCACTCCAAGTCGAGGTTGGTCGATGCGTCGGTCGTATCGGCGTAGAGGAATGTCAGGCGTTCGCGCGACGAGGACATCGTTTCGGGCGTCACCGTAATGCGAGCGACGTCCAACTTGTCGTCGTGCTCGTCGGTTCCTCCTTGTTCCCAGTTGCTGTTGAGGATCACCGTCCAACTGCTCTTGCCTGGAATCGTGAAGATCGAGTACGAACCGGCGGGAACCGCTTTGCCTCCGAAGCTGAAGTCGCGGCTCGCCGTGAGCTTGGTGGCCATGTTGGCGCCGGTGCGCCACAAGCTGTCGAACGGAACGAGTGCACCCCAGATCGCGCGGCCCTTTACCGCTGGGCTCGAATACTCAATCGAGAAGTCGGTGATTCCGACGCGCTGGTCGGCTCGAGCCTTGGGGCTAGGCTGCGGCGTTTCGGGCGCGCTCTGTGCGTAAACGGCGCCTGCGCCCAACGCGAGGGTCAGCAAAGCGGCTGTGGAGAATGCTGTCGACGAGAACCTGCGGTGTGACATGGAAAGCTCCTTCGTGATCGCCATTCGGCATGAGTGATTTAGGGAGTGGTGAGAAGAACCCGGGATTCTACTGGCTATCGGCTGAGGGGCAATGCAGGGTCGACAGCTCCGGGCCGGGTTTTACGCGATGCTGACGCGAGGCCGCAGTGGGTATAGGGTTTGCGCCCGTTCGAGCGAAACGACGGTGACGAGGGGACCGCTCACGTGTTGCTCTCGGTCCTCGATATCTCACTGGGCACCGGCGTGAAATGACTGCGCTTTGACAATCAGTGTGCGTAGCGCTCTTCATCTACCACTCCGACTCACGCGAACCAAGACGGCCGTGATCCGGACTGCGCGGATACCATATCCGCTGAGCCTGCGTTGCCACCACTCGGGTCTGCGTTCCTTATTCCACACGCTGTACCGGTCATACAATTCCTAATAGCCGGAGAATTCTCGATGAAAAAAGATCGGAGTGATCGAGCGGTACTAGTTGAGTTGATGCAGGACTATCTGGCCGGGGAGCTCAACTCAGAGGAGTTCTCTACACGCTTTGTCACGCTGGCGGCGGAGCAGGGCGGAATCAATCGTGTGGAGGACCCAGAAAGGCCTGCGATTGAGGAGATGTTGATGAGCGCCGCCGTTTACACGCCAAATGAGGATGAGCGGAGGGAATTTCCTACGGCCTACTACGTTGATGAAGCTCGATTGAGGCAGGAGGCTCGGAAAACTCTAGCCTTGTTGGGCGAGAGTCGCGGAGAGTAGTCAATCTCCCGGGAATCTCACAGAACGTCTCTCGTGAGTGACGGGTGAAGGGGCGGGCGGGTGAGGCGTTGACGTGGGCCTTCGGCCCTTCCCGCATCGCGTCGCGCACACCCTCTCCGCCCACGCCGTTCACACCCGTCTCAACAGCCACCTTGCCCCGCGCCGGCACAGGCCGAGATTCCTCGTCGAGCCGAAAGCGGTTCGGGGCGGTGCTTTGCGCGCGGGTGCCTCGGGATCTGGCTCCAAAACTGAACTTCGGTGGCATGATTCGGACGTGACTGAACTCGTCTGGTACCTTGGGTTAGGCCTTGTGGGGGTCGTGCTGCTCCAAGGACTGGGGGCCGCGGCCGGCGCCGCCGTGCGCGCACGCCGCTCGGCCCGGACCGACGGTCTCCGCCAGACCTTATTAATAGAGGAAATCGCTGCGGTCCGGGCCCGCGCCCAAGCCGCCGCGGAAACGCCCGCCGCCTGGGCCGGTTGGCGCGTTTTCGAAGTCGCCGAACGGGTCGACGAGGCGGGCAACATTTGCTCGCTCTACCTCCAGCCGCACGATCGCAAGCCGCTGCCGCCGTTCAAGCCTGGCCAGTACCTCACGTTTCAATTCCGCGTTCCCGGCAGCGACAAGCCGGTGGTGCGCTGTTACTCACTCTCCGATGCGCCCGATTCCACGCGCTATCGCGTGTCGATCAAGCGGGTGTTGCCCAGCGGCTTGGTCAGCAATTTCGTTCACGACCAAGTGCGCGGCGGTGCGCTCGTCGATGCGCGTGCGCCATCGGGTCATTTCTTTCTCGATCTCGACGCGCGCGGCCCCGTTGTGCTGCTCGCCGGCGGCGTCGGGATTACACCGTTGCTCGCGATGGTCAACGCGCTCGTCAAGCAAGGCGCGCATCGCGAGACATGGTTGTTTTACGGCATGCGTCAGCCCGACGAAGCGCTGCAGCGCCCACACCTCGAAGCGCTCGCGCGTGAGCACGACTGGCTCAAGATCCATTTGTGCTTTAGCGATTACCAGCCGATGCCAGGCAACGGCCCGCTGCAAGAGCATCGCGCGCGCGTCGGTGTCGATTTACTCAAACAGCTGCTGCCCGCGAGCAACTACAACTTCTACATTTGCGGTCCGCCGCCCATGATGCAATCGCTCACCGAAGGACTGGCGGCGTGGGGCGTCCCCGAAAACCACGTGCATTTCGAAGCGTTCGGGCCAGCGAGTGTCAAGCGCGCGGTGCCCGCGGCTGCCTTGGGCACGGCAACGGATGCTGCAGGGCCGGCTACCAGCGTCACCTTTCAACGCAGCAACAAAACAGCCCACTGGACACCTGCGGCCGGATCGCTCTTGGATCTTGCCGAACAGCAGGGAATTTCAATCGACTCCGGTTGCCGCGCCGGCAACTGCGGTACATGCCTCGTCGCGATTCGTAGCGGCGAGGTGAGTTACATCACATCGCCCGGATATCCGACCGACCCTGGCACATGCCTCGCCTGCGTGGCCAAGCCAAAAGGTACGGTCGTACTCGAAGCTTGAGAGGAGAACAACGCATGCACTACCCACGGATCGCACGCTTGGCACTGACCGTCGTCACGGCAACACTGGTTACCGGCATCGCGGCACTTGCCGGAAGCAACCCCGACAAGACCGTAGGGTCGGATGCGTGCAAGGAATGTCACACCGCCGAGCACGCAGGCTGGCTCAACACGCATCACGCCAAATCACTCGACGCGTTGCGCGAGGGTCAAGAGGTTGCCGACAAGCTGGGACTTGGCCGCACGTACCGGCGCGATGGCTTCTGCATCGAGTGCCACACCACGTCGCAGACCAAGGAAGGGAAGGCCACACCGATGAGTGGTGTGTCCTGCGAATCGTGCCACGGTGCCGCTGCCGATTGGGTCAAGGTGCACAACGACTTCGGCGGCGAGAAGGTGACCAAGGATCAAGAATCGGCCGAGCATCGCGCCGAACGCTGGAAGAAAGCCGAAGCGGGTGGAATGATTCGCCCCGGCCGGATCGATCTTGTCGCGGGCAACTGCTTTTCATGTCACAGCGTGCCCAACGAGAAGCTCGTCAACGTTGGTGGCCACAAGGCCGGTTCGGACTTCGAGTTGGTCAGTTGGTCCGAGGGTGAAGTGCGTCACAACTACCTCGCCAGCAAGGGCCAGACGAATGCGGCCGCTACGCCAGAGCGGCGCCGCGTGAAGTACGTTGTCGGCAAGCTCAAGGATTTGGAAGCTGGATTGCGTGGTCTTGCCAAGATCACCGATGGCGCCGGCGCCTTCGCAACCTCGTTTGCTGCACGCACCAAAGCAGCCAAGCAAGCGCTGACCGACATCAACGCCAAGCAGCCGATCCCAGAAGTTGCCGATGCGCTGGGCAAGCTGGCGGGCGTCTCGCCTGACAAAGCCGCAGGGATTGCCGATCAAATTGCGCCGCTCGCGGCGAAGGTCGCCGCCAACGATGGCAAGGGCTGGGCCGCGATCGATGCCTTGATCCCGGCCACCCCCAAAGGAACCGCCCCCTAAGCGAATGATCTCGATGGGGCGCGACGGAGGTGAGCACGCGCTCACCTCCGTCCGCGTTTCCACCGGATGACGCTGCTTCCTATGACCACCGCGATCGAGCGCCCGCAACGTTGGGACGTACCGTTCTCCGCCGCGATGCGCGACGAAGATGTGACGTGGCTGATGTCGCGCGAGCCATTCTCGAGCTTGGATGCTTCACGATTTCCGTCGGCGACACCGTTGCTCGGCATCTTGCTCAACGACGCGCGATTGGTGCGCTGCCGTCCCGGCGATCTGATCGTGCGTGAGGGCGACTACGGCAGCTCGGCGTTCTTCGTGCTCGAGGGGGCCGTGCGCGTGGCGCTCGACGACCTGCCGCCCTCGCTGTTGGGCCGCCGCGATACACCCAAGAAATCGCTGTGGGGCGTGGTCGCGCAACTGTGGTCCAACACGCGCGAGCCCGAAGCACGCGATCTTTCGCGCTACCGCGAGGCGGCCGGCGTGGGCCGTCGCGACAGCGATGCGGGCGAAACACGCGTGTTTTTGCAAGACGTGCCCGGCGTGCTCAACCGGCATCGCACGGTGCGCCTGGAAGCGGGCGAGATTTTCGGCGAGCTGGCCGCACTGGGCCGCACGCCGCGCACCGCCACCGTGTTTGCCGACAGCGACGCGCTGCTGCTCGAAGTCCGCTGGCAAGGACTGCGCGATCTTCGCAAGCACGCGCCTGCGCTGAAGGAGTTCATCGACCGGCGCTATCGCGAGCGCAGCCTCAAGGTGCAGTTGGGCGAAACGCCGCTGCTCGCTGGACTAGACGACGCGGCGCTGCAACGAGTCGCCGACGCCACCGTCTTCGAATCGTTCGGATCCTTCGATTGGTACGGTTCGTTCAAGCAAAAGCACGGCGCGGTCGACGAACCGTTGATCGCCGAAGAAGGGCACTACCCCAACGGCGTGATCTTGGTGCGTGCCGGATTCGCGCGACTCTCGCAGCGCTACGGAGCGAGTGAGAAAACTGTTGGTTACCTAGGGAAGGGACGCGCCTTCGGGCTCGAGGAAGTGCTCGCCGGTGCCGATCGCGGTGCTGCGGTACCGCTGCGCGCCTCGCTGCGCGCGCTGGGCTACGTCGATCTGCTGCGAATCCCCACCGCCATCATCGAGACGCTCGTCGTGCCGCACCTCGCACACGCGCGCGTCAAATCGAACATCGCGCCCTCGGTCGCAGCTCTCGGTTTACCCACGGGCATGCTCGACGAACTTGTCGACCGGCGCTTCGTCAACGGCACCGCCACGATGGTGATCGATCTGTCGGTTTGCACGCGTTGCGACGACTGCGTCCGCGCCTGCTCTCAAACGCACGATGGCAACCCCCGCTTCTTGCGTCAGGGACCGGTGTTGGCAGAGCGCTTCATGGTCGCCAACGCCTGCATGCATTGCGTCGACCCGGTCTGCATGATCGGCTGTCCTACCGGCGCGATTCACCGCACGGCGATCGGCGGGCAAGTCGTGATCAACGACGCCACCTGCATTGGCTGCAGCAGCTGCGCTAACAGTTGCCCGTATGAAGCGATTCGCATGGTGGAAGTGCGCACCAAATACGGTACGCCGGTGGCCGATGCGGTGACGGGGCAACCGATCCTCAAAGCCACCAAGTGCGATTTGTGCCAGGAGCAGCTCGGTGGGCCGGCCTGCCAACGCGCGTGTCCGCACGATGCGCTGCGCCGCGTCGACATGAGCGACTTGCCATCGCTGGCCGCGTGGACAAATCGGCGATGAGCGAGGCCGCGAGCGAGGGGACAAGCGTCACGCGCCTGCGCCGCGCCGCTGGGCTCTCGCTGTCGCTGTTGAGCATTGCAGGCTTGTGGATTTGGCAGTCGCGGCGGCAGCACGCACTCGAGCCGACCGCATACACCACGGGCTGGATCTTGTTGGCGGTGTGTGTCGCACTGACGTTGCTCAACCTGCGCAAGAAGCTGGCTGCATTGCCGATTGGCAGTGTGCGGTTGTGGTTGCAGATGCACGCCTACTTGGGTCTGGTCTCGTTGGGTGTGTTCGCGGCTCACGCGGGGCGCCATTGGCCGCGAGGTGTGTTGGAGAGCGTGTTGTGGTGGCTGTTCGTGCTTACCGCAGTGGGGGGTGTGGCGGGTTTGGCGCTCTCACGCTGGTTTGCCGAAAGACTGCGACAGCGCGGTGAGGAGGTGCTGTGGGAGCGAATTGCTTCCAAGCGTCGCGAGCTGTCAGACGTCGCACAACAGACCGTGCATCAAGTGATGGAATCAAATTCCGTCACCACGCTGGCGCAGTTTCATGCCGAACGGATCGCCGGTTTTCTTTCGGGGCCGCGCCACCTTGTAGCGCACGTATTCGGCAATGACGCGCCGCGGCGCGCACTGCTTCGTGAACTCTCGGCACAACACCGCTTCCTTCAGCCCGAAGAACAAGCCGCCGCACAACTACTTGCCACACTGATCGAACGCAAAGACGATTTGGACTTTCACTACGCGTTGCAAGGCGCGCTCAAGCTGTGGTTGTTTGCGCACATCGGCCTGACCGCGGCGCTGTTGGTGGTCGCGACGGTTCATACGCTGCTCGCCACGGCATGGAGGCTCTCGTGAGCGACTACGAGCGCCCTGATCGCGGCTGGGTATGTGGTCACGCCTGCGCCGGGCGGCCCTGCGCGCAAGGTCCCGATGCGCGTGGCCACTGCAACACGACGGCAGAATGCGCTCCGCACAAACGCGGTGATCGCTGGCAGTGCACGCGACCGGCCGCACGCGGCGGCCCCTGTTTAGAAGGTGCCGGCCCACACGGCGCTTGCGCGCATGCGCTGCCCGCGTGTCAACCAGTGCGCAGCCTGCGCGCCCGCCGCACACGGTTTGTCGCGTGGTGTGCGGCGGCTGCCGGTGCACTGAGCTTGCTCGGCATATCGGGTCCGTGGTGGCGCGATGTCGCGAGTCCTGGACCGTTGACCTCGGCACATGCCAAGTTGCAGTCCGAGTGCAGCGCATGTCATGGCGAGGGCAGCAACGCGGCGCTGGGCTGGATCAGCGCGCCGCGTGTCAGCACTCAGACGGCCGCGAGTGCCTGTCTAAGGTGCCATGCCGAGTTGGGCGCTCGCGCCCTCAGCCCGCACGGCACCGATCCTGCGCAGCTCGCCGCTAAGACGGCACAGTTGTCAGGATCCGCAACCGCGCCCGTCGTGCGCAACGAAATGGCGTGTGCCGCCTGCCATCGTGAGCATCAGGGCGCGCGTTGGAACCTGGCCGCCCTGCGCGACACCGATTGCCAGGCGTGTCATGTGCAGCGCTTCCAAGGTTTTGCACAAGATCACGCCGAGTTCAAAAACTACCCGGCGACGCGCCGGCAACGGATCGTGTTCGATCACGCCGGGCATCTCAAGCACATCAAGGAAGAGGGCGGCGCCGCTGCTCTGGCACTGTTGGCAACGAATGCAGGAGCCGAAACGCTGGTTTGCACTGTGTGTCATCGCGCCGAGCAAACCGGCCGGATGTTACCCATCAACGGCTTTGCGCCGACCTGCACGTCGTGCCATCACCACGCGCAGCAAATTCGCACCGCAGCGGGTGAGGGAATTCCGTTCCTGCGCATACCGGGCGTCGATCTATCGTCGCTCGAGAAGCGCGGCTTCCCGGTTGGTGCCTGGCCACGCGAGGCAGAGGGCCCCGGCTGGGATGGCCCCATCACCCCCTTCATGCGCCTGTTATTGAGTAGCGATGCCGAGACGATGCGCGCCCTCGATACGCTCGATGCGGCGGCATCACGTAAGGTCTATCTCTTCGATTTGTATGACGCGACGCCAGCGGACCTGCGTGCCGCGCAACGTGTCGCGTGGGCGCTGAAGGGCTTGTGGCTCGACTTGTCGGTCGACAAGCAGCAAGCGTTGCAACAACGATTGCTGCCGCTCGCCATCGAACCAGCGCTGCTCCAAACGCTGCTTCCCGCGTTGTCAGGTGAGTTGCCTGTCGACCAGCCGCGTGCCGACCTGCAGGAGCTTTACGCCAACATTGTCGAACTGCAGCGCCGCTGGTTCCCCACGCTCACCGACGATCTCGCGCGCCATCGCGCGGGCGAACGTGTGGGCACGCTGCGCGCGAACGCAAAGACGGAGGCAGCACCTGCGCCCACGGCACCGGCTGCTGCGGTGAACCTCGACGACTTGCTCGGCGATTCCACTCCACCGCCAACGCCAGCGCCCGAACCGGCCAAGCCCGCCGCGGTCAACCTCGACGACCTGCTCGGCGGCGACACACCGCCGCCACCTCCTCCTGCGCCACCGGCCGATCCGAAGAAAGAGCAAGAACTCGCGGCTGCGATGAAGCGTGCGGCCGAGGCCGAGGGGCGTTACGAGCGCATTTCAGGCGCGCTAGGCCAAGCCCCACGTTGGTCGTTGCGCGAACTCGATTTCTCGATTCGCTATCGCCCCGCCGGTCATGCCGATCCGTTTCTCAAAGCGTGGCTCGATGTGACCGCTGCCGCCGCCGCGCCTTCGACAGGCTCGGTCTTGTTCACACAACTGGCCGACACCAAGTCCGGCCCTGGGTTATGCACCCGCTGTCACAGCGTCGATGCCGACAAGAGCGGCGTGCTTCACGTGCAATGGCGTGGCGATCGCCCGGAAGCGCGCCGCGGATCACTCACCTGGTTCGATCATGCGCCGCACGTGCGCGTCACCACGGGTGATTGCTCGCGTTGTCACCGTCCGAGCGATGCGCCTCAAGGTGCCTTCATGGCGAGCTTCATCGACGTCAGCACGCCGAAGACCGACCCGTTGGTAATTGTGGGCCACTTTCAAAACGTGACCCGCGCGCTCTGCGTTGAGTGTCATCACGATCGCGGGGCACCGAGCGATTGCCTGACCTGTCATCGCTATCACGCCCGCAACGTAGCGCTCGTGCGCTGACCGATCGGCGACCGTCACTTCGCCGCAGTCACCGCCGTCTTGGGCTTCTTGTAATGATTGTGCTTGATTTCCTCGCGCAGCAGTTCGGCGCGCACCGACGCCCGCGAGTGATCGCCGAAGAAAAAATTCTTGACCTTGCTTTGATCGCCGTACTTGTCGGAAAAGCGCTTCCACAGCCGCGGGCCCTTGTTGACGTTGTAGCCAGCTTGAAACGCGTAGAGAAACCCGACGCGATCGGCTTGATCTTCGTGATCGCGGCTATAGCCGCTGGCAATTGCCGTCGCGGACAACACCGTCCCGGCCTGCGCAGCTTGCTTCCCTACATCGCTCTTGATCAGCTCGCCGGCCAAGATCGTGACCAAGCCAGCGCCGGCAACGCCAACGCGATTAGGCAGGGGGCGGTTATGTAGGCAAAGCAGCGGTTACGTGCTGCTCTCATGACGCACCTCTCGGAAGAAGCCTGGAGGGTACCGCGAATTCAGGACGCTATCGTTTGGAATCGCCCTTCGGTACGGTTGCCGGGCGTGCCGCAAGCAGTTCGTTCAACGTCACGCGCAGTGTCTGCAGCGTGAACGGTTTGCCGATGAAGTGTGCGCTCGGGTCGTTGCGAATGTCGATATCGCTATCGTTCTCGGCAAATCCGGACATGTAGACCACGGTGATCTTGGGGCGCAAGGCGCGCACACGTTCGGCAACCTCGGGTCCACGCATACCGGGCATGATGACGTCGGTCAGCAGAATGTCGATGGTGTTGGCTTTGTCACGACATACCGCGAGCGCCTCATCGCCGCTGCTCGCGGCCTTCACCTGATAACCCAGATACATGAGCAACTCGCAGATCGAGTGCCGCACCATGTCCTGATCCTCGACCAACAGCACGACACGCTGTGCCGGGTCGGGAGCCGGCGCGACGGTGCGGGGTGCTTCGCCGAGCGAAACCGGCCGGTCCGAGAACGGAAACAACGCCGAGAACGAGGTGCCTCTTCCGAGATCGCTGCGCACGCGCACGTGACCACCGGCCTGCGCCACGATCCCGTAGACCACGGCAAGGCCAAGACCGGTACCGCCGAACTTGCTGGAAAAGAACGGCTCGAAGATGCGGCGCTGCGTCTCATCATCAATGCCAGTGCCGGTATCGATCACTTCGAGGGCCGCAAACAGACCGCCTCTGGTGGGCGGCGTGAACGCCGGGTCGTTGGCAGCCAGCTCCAGTTGGTACGTGCGAATCACGATTCGGCCACCAGCGGGCATGGCATCGCGCGCGTTGGCGACAAGGTTGAGCAGGACCTGAAACACTTGACTCGGCTCGGACTCGATCGGCGGGAGCTTCGGCTGAAGTTCGGAGTCGAGAGTGAATCGCTCTCCGGCCAATCGGCTCAGGACCGTTTGCGCTTCGTTCACCGCGGCGTTGAGGTCGAGCGATCGCGTCTTGAGTACCTGGCTGCGGCTGAAAGCCAACAACTGTCGGGTCAGCGCGGCGCCGCGGTCGACCGACTGTCGAATGGCGTCCGCGTTGCGCCAACCGCTCTCGCCGTAAGGCAGCGCGGAAAGCAGCACATCGGCCCGCGTCCCGACAACGGTGAGCAGGTTGTTGAAGTCGTGTGCCAGCCCACCGGCAAGCCGCCCAATCGCCTCCAGCTTTTGCGATTGAACCACCTGTTCGTTGGTGACGAGCACGCGAATCTGCGAGCGCAGTTCACGATGCCGGCGAGCGAGCACGCGTTGTTGCAGCAAGGCCAACGTCGCGAACGCGATGAGCGAAACAAGTACCACGAGCTGGCGAATGACGTGTGTGTTAGCCGGCAAGAACTGCCCCGCTTCGAGCAACAGGTGCGCAGCAGGAAACGAGAAGGCGTAGAGCAAGATCAACTCGATCGCATCGGTCCGCGGCTCGTCCTCGAGCGGAGCCGCTGCGGGCGCCAGGTTATCGACCTGGTGAGTACGCCAACGCCGCGCCACGATCACCGTGAAAAACGGCAGCCACCAGACAGCATCCAAGGACGTTCCGAAGGTCATCGAAAGTGACCCGGTCGCCCACGCGATGTTGAGACTATCGGCCGCCGAAGCTGCCAAGTTGGAGAGTGCGAGCCAGGCATAGATCGGCGACCAAGGGGTGCGGCGGGTGCCGATCATCAGGTGCAGGAATCGCAGCGTCAGCACCAGGTCGAGGGCGACGAAGGTCGTTTCGACCGACAGTTTTCCAACGGATCCGCTGGCGCGCAGAAACGGCAACGCAAAGAAGTAGAACGCGAGCATCGCGACGAACAGCATCGACGCCGTCACCGAGAACCGGAAGCCGGAGGAGCGATGCGACCATCCCGCGGGCAGGTGAGGTCGCAGGTCGGCTGCCAAGATGAGCGTGACGTAGCTTCCGAGATAGAACAGGTCGACGAAGTTGCTGTAGTTGTGGTTCGCGACGCGGAGCGTTAGTAGAAGTGAGCACAGACTGCCGGCCAGCCACAGCGCGCATGTGCCCAGTACCAGCCGCCAGAAAAAGCGTTCCTCGGGATGCCCGGTGTCTCGACGGCTTCTCAAAAGCGTCACGACGGTCAGGATCAAGAACGCTGGATCGGCCAAGTGGCCGGACCACATCGCCACGATCGGGGCGGGGAGAACCGGCCAGGCATAGAGCACTAGCGGAGCCACGAAAAATAGCGTGGCGAGCCACACGTACGGGTCGCGCGCGAGCTTGCGGATCA
>JANNUT010000243.1:0-1735 GCA_031395565.1 Acidobacteriota bacterium
CCTTGCCTGCGAGGGCGCCGCCTACCACCAGGTATCCATGCGCCTGCCAGGCTTCGCGCGCTGCTCCGAGCAAAAAGCTCTTGCCCGTGCCCGCGTGCCCCTCGAGCAGCGCCACCGAATCGCTCCCGCTCGTCAGGTGCGTGAGTGCCTGACGCTGCTCCGACGAGAGCGTCGGGTGCGTCGCCATCGCCTGCGCCGTGAACGCCTCCGCCACTCGGTGCTCGCCGCTGATCGACAGCAGTTCGCCCAGCTCCAGCAGCGTCTCTTCCTTATCCAGCATCTCCCGCGAGCTGAAGCGCTCGGTCCCCTTCGCGTCCGGACCAAGCTTCACAAGCGCGGGGCTCGCCATCACTGCCGCCAAGCACGCGTCGAACTGCTCCGCGTTCAGCGTGTGCGTGTTGAGAACCTTGAGCAGGTCTTCCCGACGGAACGTCGCACGCTGCTGCGTCAGCAAACGAAGCGCTATCTCCGGCTGCTCCCGAATCCGCTCGCCGTTCTCGAAGACGACACGGCGGTATTCTTCGAGACGCTCCTCCATCATGAAACGACTGTCGCCCGGGGCCTGCGCAACCTGCCGGCCTAGCTTCGGCTGAGGCTCGAGCGCAATGTTCCGGTCCGCGTAACTGCGGTGGTCAATCCGCTCTTCGTGACCTGCTCGTTCAAGTGCGCGGTTCGCGTACTCGGACCAGCTCGAACGCCAACCGAACAGAAGCTTGCGGTCACGCCACGACCGCTCCTTGTTCCCAAAACCGTCCGGCTCAAGCGACCGCATCGTCAGCATCACGTGCACGTGCGGATTGCTCGGCTCCGCGCGGTGCACGCACACGTCCGCCACCATCCCGTGCGACACGAACTGCTCGCGCACGAACTCCCGAACCAGCTCCACCTGCTGCTCGTGCGTCAGCTCCGACGGCAGCGCGATTTGGATCTCACGTGAGAGCGACGAGTCCCGACGAAGCTCCCGCTTCTCCACTGCGTTCCAGAGCTTCGAACGCTCGAAGACCCACTCTGGCGCGCCTTCGGGCGCGAGAATCTCCTTGTGCACCACCCCGAGTTTTCGCTCGTAGTTCCAAGTCTGTCCGATCCGCTCATCTCGCAGACGCTCCCCTGCTCGGTACGCCGCCGCAGCCACAGCGCTCCGGCCGCTCGAGCGGCCGATAACCTGTGCGCTGAATCGATAGATGGCCATGGCGGATTGGACTGGGTGTTAGGCAGCGTTTGTGGGGGCGCCCGTGCCGCGCGCGGCGAGCACGGCCTGCAGTTGGGCATGTCTCTTTTGGTGCCAGGTCACCGAGCGCCCCTCTGCGCTGCGCGTCTGGATGTCTTGCGCGAGCAGCTCGACTTCGCGCTCCGGGGCGTGCAGCCACCGTCGGCGCTCAGGCGCTTTGCCTTCGAACCCGCCCGGCGCGATGTCCTCGTCGCTCGCCGGCTCGTCGGGACGCGTCATCAGCAACTCGATCGGGTCCCAGCCGCTCTTACGCAGCTCGGCCGCGAGCGCCCGGAACAGACGCGGGTACAGTTTGGAGGACGCACCGGCCCCTGTCCGGCGCTCCAGAACCTGCGCGCAAAGCTCCGCCACCTGCGCGCCGCCAACCATCGAACGCTGCTTGCGCCACGCACGGCATCGGCACGACACGCCGCAGAAGTTCGCCTTCACCGTGCCCCAAAAGCGCTCGCCGCACTCTTCGCAAATGCGCTCTTCTTCGAAGTAACGGGGGACGGCGGCGGGCACGAT
>JANNUT010000244.1:0-3606 GCA_031395565.1 Acidobacteriota bacterium
AAGACCTGCTCAAGGTTCTCAACACGCACACGCTGAACGCGGAGCAGTTCGACGCGTGCTTGGCGGCAGTGATGGCGAGCCCCGCGCTTGTGAAGCTTTGTCCGGACGCGAAGGGGACCGAGCGCTTCAGCTCGCGGGAGATGCTGGATAAGGAAGAGACGCTGCTGGAGCTCGGCGAACTGCTGTCGCTCAGCGGCGAGCATCGAGTGGCGGAGGCAATCACGGCGCAGGCGATGGCGACGCACCCGACGCTCTCGTCGGAGCAGCGTCAGGCACTCACACACCTGACGAGCGGGAGCGATTCGGTCGCGCTGCTGGAGGGCCACGCGGGCACGGGCAAGAGCTTCTTGCTCGGAGCAGCGCGCGAAGCCTGGCAGGCGCATGGGTACCTGGTGGTAGGCGGAGCCCTCGCAGGCAAGGCAGCCGAGGGTCTGGAACTGTCGAGCGGGATCCCAGCGCGCACGCTCGCGAGCTGGGAGTACGCGTGGGGTCGCGGCGCAGAACAGCTGACGCCGCGCCACGTACTGGTGATCGACGAGGCGGGCATGGTGGGCACGCGCCAGTTGCTGCGCGTGATGGCGGACGCGGCCAGGGCCGGTGCGAAAGTCGTGCTGGTGGGTGACAGCCATCAGATGCAGGCGATCGAAGCGGGGTCGCCGTTCCGGGCGCTTGGCGAGCGTCTCGGTGCGGAGACGCTGTCGGAGATTCGTCGGCAGCGCGTGGGGTGGCAGCGCGAAGCGTCGATGGCTTTTGCGTCCCAACAAACGGCCGAGGGATTGGAGCTCTATCACGAGCACGGGCAGATCAAGGCGCACAAGACGACCGAGCAGGCTCGCGCAGCGCTTGTGGGTTCTTGGGCCGCGGACCAGAAGCAAACGGCGATTACGGACCAGCTCATCTACGCGTACCGTCGCGACGATGTGCACGCGCTGAACGAGCTTGCGCGTGCAGCGCGTCGCGCGAGCGGAGCGCTCGGCAAAGACCACGTGTTTGGCACGGAGTACGGGGAGCGCGCGTTTGCGAAGGGGGACCGGTTGTTCTTCGGCAAGAACGACCGGAGCATCGGGGTGACCAACGGCACGCTGGGCACGGTCGAAGACATCCGAGGCAGCGAGCTGCTGGTTCGGCTGGATGGGGAAGCTGGCAAGCAGGTGTTCGTGAACGCTGCGCAGTACCAGCATTTGGACCACGGCTACGCGGTGACGGTGCACAAGAGCCAGGGGGTGACGGTGGACCGAACGTACGTGCTTGCGAGCAAGCTGTTCGATTCGTCGAGCACCTACGTGGCGCTGACCCGTCACCGGGACAACGTCGAGATGCACTGGGCGCGAGACGAGTTTGGGACCCAGGCGACGCTGAACCGCACGCTGTGCCGGGACAAGCCCAAGGAGATGGCGAGCGAGCTAGCGCAGCTCGAGCTCGTGGAGCGCGGGGGTCTCGGTCTGCGCGAGGTGCTCGAAGACGACAGCCAGTTCGCGCTGTTGAGCCCGGATGTTCAGCGCAAGCTGCTCTCCGAGTACGCCGCGGAGATTAGGGAGCAGCCCACGGTATCTGCCGGGCGAGTGTTCGCGGGCTTGGCGCAGGTCGTCGAGGCCACCCTCTGTGCCAATGTACGTGAGACATCGACCCGGTCCGAGTTTAGTGTAGAGGGCGAGATGGATCTCCAAGATGAAGAAATCGATCAAAGGTACGGTCACCGGCAACGCGGGCATCTCTATGCGGTCAGCGGAGCCCGCTCCCCGGGTACAGTCATCCAGTCAGCACAAGCCTGGACCGACGGTCCCAGAGGAACGCCCGTCTTCGGAGGTCGTGGAAGGGGCCACTCGGCGCCGGTTCACGGGCGAGTACAAGCAGCGCATTTTGCGTGAGGCGGCTGCGGCGACGGCGCCCGGTGCGACGGGCGCGTTGCTGAGGCGCGAGGGCCTGTACTCGTCTCACTTGTTCACGTGGCGCGCCGAGGCCGAGCGCGCCCAGCTGGCTGCGCTCAAGCCGAAACAGCGGGGGCCCAAGGCAAAGGCGGTGGACGCCCGCGACCAGCGCATCGTGGGGCTGGAGCAAGAGGTGGCCCGCCTCGGACGTCGCGCAGAACGCGCGGAAGCCATCGTCGAGGTCCAAAAAAAACTATCGCAGCTGCTGGGTCTCGAGCTGCCAAGGGTGCAGGAGTCGAGGTGATGGCCACGGTGCTCGACGTGGCGCCGCGTCTCGGCATCGTGCAGACGTGCGCGGCATTTGGGGTCGCGCGTGCGACCTACTACCGCCACCGGACGCCCGTGTACGGCCCCAAGCAACGTCGACCATCGCCAGCCCGCCGTATGCCGGACGCAGAGCGCACGGTCATCCTGGAGACGCTGCACGAGCCGCGTTTCATCGATCTCGCCCCTGCCGAAGTACACGCCATGCTGCTCGCTGAGCAGCGCTATCTCTGCTCGGTGCGCACGATGCACCGCATCCTCGCGGAAAATGCCGAGGTGCGTGAACGACGCGACGTCCTGCGGCATCCGCACTACAAAAAACCGGAGTTGCTCGCAACGGGTCCTAACCAACTTTGGAGTTGGGACATTACCAAGCTCCATGGCCCTGCAAAGTGGACTTACTATCATCTCTACATGATTCTTGACGTTTTCAGCCGATTTGTGGTAGGCTGGATGGTAGCCCACAGGGAGAGTGCTACGCTCGCGCAGAAGCTCATCGCGTCAAGCTGCCAACGTCAGCACATTCTGCCCGGGCAGCTCACGATACACGCTGACCGCGGTGCCTCGATGCGCTCCAAGCCCGTCGCTTTCCTGCTGGCAGACCTCGGCGTTACTAAGACACATTCCAGGCCCCACGTATCCAACGACAATCCGTACAGCGAGGCTCAGTTCAAGACCTTCAAGTACAGACCTGACTTTCCAGAGCGCTTCGGTGCAATCGAAGATTCACGCTCCTTCTCAGGCGATTTCGTCGACTGGTACAACTTTGACCATCACCACTCAGGCCTGGCCATGCTCACGCCCGCTGACGTCCACTACGGACGCGTAGAGCTGCGGGTTAGCCAGAATCAGGCCACCCTCGACGCCGCCTATCTCGCACATCCCGAACGCTTCGTGCACGGGCCACCCGTTGTTCGCAGGCCGCCCAGCGAGGTCTGGATCAACCGACCTGCAACACCAAAAGCCGAGCCCCCTTCGCAGCCGTCAGACAGCACTTCGCTTCAGTAAACTCGCTTATCCGCTGTCTCAAACTCGTTGACACGTTCCGAGGTGCTACTGGACGTGGAGCGCGATGACGGAACGCACGAAGTGGAGAGTGTGTGGGCTGTCGCTGAGGCTGTTGGCTACCGCCTCGATAACATTCCATTTTACGCTCGTGGCTTCGCGTGGGGTGATCTGGTCTCTGTTGCGCCAGAGCCAGACGGACTGCTTCGGTGCACTGGTCTTGTGGCTGCATCGGGGCACAGCACGATCCGTCTATGGTTCGCTGATGCTGGTGGCGTGCAGGAGGTTCGGGACGCGCTGCGCACGATGGGATGTGACTCTGAACTCGACATGCCACGGCTCGTCGCGATTGATGTGCCTCCCGACATTCCGTACGAGCAGATTCGAAGGTACTTGGACGACAAGGAGC
>JANNUT010000245.1:0-53646 GCA_031395565.1 Acidobacteriota bacterium
CTTCTCGCGCTTCACTTCCGCGGTCAGCGTGACCTGCGCGCCGTCGATTGCCACCTGGATGTCTTCCTTCTTCACCCCGGGCAGGTCGGCGGACACGATGTAAGCGCCGTTGCTTTCGGTGACATCCACCTTGACGCGCGGCAGCGCCGCAGGCTGCGCGCCTTCGTACATCGGACGCACACTTCTGCGTATAATCCACCGTGAATAGCTCAGCATCACACTGCCGGCGCCGCGTCCATCGAAAATCGGCGACTCGATGAATGCCGTTCCGCGATCGACGTCGCCGCTCTTTGGATCAAAGCCAGGGCCAACGTTCGGGTTGCCGGTCACCCAGCAGGTGACGCCGGGTGCTGCTGTCGTGTCGTCCTCAGGCTGCACCGGCCCAGCGGTGGGGTCGGTGACGCCATTGGGATTGGCGCGCGCGAACAAACCCGCGGGGCGTGCATCGCCTCCCGCGGTCCAACCTTTGTTGGTTTCCATGTCGTCGGCGAAGACGGTCACATCGCCGGTTTCACCGATCGGGATGCTGAACGTGCTGTCGGCGCGCGCGCCGTCATTCCAACGCGTGGTGAGCCGGAACGTCGCCGAACCACCGCAGTTGCCGCTGGCTCGGATCGTGAAATGCGGCGAGAGCGAACGCACGGTGGCGCTTGGTGCTGCGTTGGGAAAGTCGGCTACCGGATCGAGCACGGTCACACCCGGCGTTTGACTGACCAAGATTCCGCTGATTAATGACGCAGGCCCGCCCGTGCCGTTGATGACGTCGATCTTCAACGTGACGGTTTCGTTCAGATCGAGCGCCCCGTTGTTGTTAGCGTAAGCCGGGTTGGAATCATCGAGGACGTTGGCCTTGTACTTGACCTTGCCGCCGATGCCAGGCGTCTCTTCGCCGCAGAACGACAAATCGTCGACGTAAAACCCAGCGTCGACGGTGCCGACATCGGAGGTCAGTTGGAATCGCACATACACGTCGGCTTCGTTATCAACCAGGCTGGCAACGTCGAGTCGAACTGGAACCCAACTGCTATCGCGTCCGAACCCTTCCCACACGGTGTTCCAAGCGCCTGTCGCTCCGAGCCGGACTTGTACGCGCGCGATGTCGAATCCCGGTTCACTGCGCAGCCAGCGTGCAAACCGAAGTTCGGTGTGACGCAGCGAGGAGAGATCGTAAGGGCCGGCCACCAAACGATAGTCGGAACTATCGCTGTAGGAACCGGTGAGGTTGGTGCCGTAGACGTTGCTGCCGGTGTACGCCGCATTCGGTCCACCAACGCCGGCGCTTGCCGGTGCACCGAAAGCCCAACCCCCAGCCGTGCTGCCGTTGTCGATTTGCCAACCAGGATTGCTATCGAGCGGCTCGCTGACCGACGGGCACGAGGGGAAGCCGCGCGTGACCCGCAACGTCACGCTCGACGACGGCGAGCAGAGTGCATCGGCCGAAACAAAGCTGACGTTGAGCGTCACGACATGTTGATCGGGTGTTTCAGGCGCGAGTCGAAGCTGTAGTCCCGTTGCGGTTGCCGTGGCTCTCGCGGCAACGGCGCCGAAAGACAGGTTGCCGTTGAGCACCGTCACGTACGGATCGGTGCTGGTCACCGTGGCGGTGAGTGCGGTCAGCGCTTCACCGGTTGCATACGCATCGAGCGTGGCCTCCAGCGTCTCGCCAGGATCGGCCTGGCCGTCGTTGTCACCGCTTGGGTCGGAGATCGAGAGGTTGAGCGCGGCGGCGCTTCGCGAGCCGTTGGGCACGAGTTTCACGTCACGGACCACGGGGGCGAATTCGACGACCGTCGGCCAAGTCTGCGAGGCGTAGCCGCCTTGACTGACCTGCAACGTCGAGGTTCCGGGGCGCACGAACCACTCATAGCGACCGTGCACCGGTTCCGAAATACGCGGCGTTTCGGCGTGCGTGAAGCTGATCTCCGCCAGCTTGACAGTTGACGACAACGGCGCGCCGCTGCACGCGTCGACGACGTGTCCCGTCAAGCGGCTGCGATCGAGCAACTGAAAGAAGTAACGCCATCCGGCACGCGCGCGCTGCACGGTGGAGTCGCGCCACGTGGCGTAATCGGGCTGAAATCCCTGCGTGCTGGTGTTGAGTTCGAACGTAACGCCCACGGTCCCGAGTTCCGCGTAAAACCAATCGGACATCTCGCCGTCGACCTCGTACAGCAACTCGGGCGCCGACCCGAATCGATACCAGGTGTTGGGTTCGTCCCCGCTCATCTTGGTGGAAACTTCGTTGGCCATTTCACGGATGAACTGCAGGTCGGGGTTGTTGGGGAACTCGTTGCTGCAGCCGAAGGGATGCAGGGCTAGCTCACTGTAGGTGTGATAGCTGATCGCGATCGCGGGGCGTTGTTCGCGCGCCAAGTTGATCAAGCCCTGGGTCGCTGGCTCCGAGGCAGCGCTCGGTCCGTGATAGGTATCGGAGGAGGTCGCACCATCGGAACCGCTGCAGACCGTGTTGCCCCACTGCCACGGATAGTTGCGATTGGGATCGACGCCGAACGAGCCGTCGCCGTTGTTGCGACGGTTCTTGCGCCAATTGGTGTTCCCGGTAAACACCTGGTTGGCGCCATCGGGGTTGTGCGTTGGCAAGACCCAAATTTCGTAGCTATTCACCCAGCGTGTCAGTTCGGGATCGGTGCCGTAGTTCGAAAGCAACTGATCGATGATGTCGATGGTGACCTCGGGGGTCATCACCTCGCGCGCGTGATGCTGCGACACGAACAGCAACGCGGGCTCATCCTCTTCGCTGGCGACGTTGTCGGAAATCTTCAGCGCGTAGGCGGTGCGCCCTTCATGCTCGGTCGCGTACGGAACGCGTTTGGCGAGGGTCGGGTAGGCGGACTCGAACTGCTGCAAGCGGCTTGCGATCTCGGCGGGGTCCAGATAGTCGCCCAGCGCGTCGGACTGACCGAGCGGCAACTGCTCTGGAATTCGATCGACCGAAAAACCCTTGGCGAGGAGCTTGTCGCGGTCGGCATCGTTACCCACGACATCGATCGCATTGGTCTTGGGGTCGATGTAAGGAATGTCGAACCCTTCCAGGCGCAACTGATGCACCGTGACTTGTAACTGCTGGATGCCGCTGACGCGCATCCGGTACTCCGGTAACGCCGCGAACGCGAAAGCACCGGCAGCCATCAACAATGTGAACGAAACAAACCCGGACCGGACCGAAAACCCGCTACCTCGCAACATTCGCAACCTCCCCGAAACCGCGGCGGATAAATACACTGGAATCGGCGGAAGAAGCAGGAAAACCGGATCAGTTTGCCGCCGGCTGGGTCCGCGCCCGGAAGACCGGTCAAGCCTGAAGGTCCCGGGCCGATATGTCTTGCGGGCCGGCTCAGCCGGGGCGAGGAGGCGATTTGCCCGTGCGGAAGGCGTTGATCGCGAAGCAAGAGCGCAGGGGCGCGGTGCTGATCCACAAGCCCCTCGCCGCTGGCGGCTTCCCAGTAACAGGGGCGGTCGCGCGCCTCGATCCGCCCCGCCCCTTTCGGAGCGGTCTTTCGAGTAGCCCGATGCGCGAAACCGTGGGGGATTGATGGTGCACAGGTACCAGCGTGAGTTCACCAGACTGCCGATCAGCATGCACGCCACACTGATCGCTGGGGAGCGGACCATCTTCTGTCCTGAGACTCGCGGAGTGAGCCTGCGCGGTCTGTACGCCTGCAGCACCGACTCGTTTCGCAACGGCACCGAGGTTGCGATCGTGCTGCGCTTCGGTGGCGACGGTGCGCTCTCGATCGATTTGCAAGGGCACGTCATCGATTCCGATCAGGACGGGATGGGGATCGAGTTCACCGCGATGAGCGTCGAAGCGCTTCACCAGATGCGAACGCTGCTCCTGCACAACGCACCCGATCCGGATCAACTCCAAAAAGAGTTCCAACAGCACGTCGACTCCAAGCGGAGCCGTTGAGGCACCCGCGCCGCTTGGCCCAAGCAAAGCGCACCTGAGCGGTTCCTCGGCTACCATTCCGCCCCCGGAGGTAGCCCATGTTCCGACCTGTCCTGTATGTGGCCCTGCTGACCGCGGTCAGCGCCACCGCACATGCCGTGCCCCCCACGCCCGAGGATGTGAAGCTGTTTCTCAAGCAGGCAGAGTCGCGCTTGCTCGAGCTGAGCATCCAAGGCCAACGAGCCTCGTGGGTGAAGTCGACCTTCATTACTGCCGACACTGAAAAAATCGAAGCCGAGAAGCTCGAGGAGTTGCTGAACGCGCAGGTCGAGTTGGCGCAGGCGGCGGCCAAGTTTGCCGGCGTGAAGCTCAACTACGACATGGCCCGCAAACTCGAACTGCTCAAGACCACGATCGTGATCCCGGCTCCCAGCGATCCTGCGAAAGCCAAAGAGCTGACCGAAATCGCGACGCGCATGGAAGGCATGTACGGCGCGGGCGTGTACTGCCCGCAAGGCAAGGGTGAGGGGAAACCCTGCTACGACCTCGATCAACTCTCCAAGACGCTGGCCACCAGTCGCGATCCAACACAGTTGCTCGATGCTTGGAAGGGTTGGCGCACGATCTCGCCCCCGATTCGTCCGATGTACCGACGCTTCGTCGAACTCGCCAACGAAGGGGCACGTGGGTTGGGGTACAAGGACACGGGCGCTTTGTGGCGGTCGAAGTACGACATGCCGCCCGACGCCTTCGCCGCGGAAATGGACCGGCTCTGGGCGCAGGTCAAGCCGCTCTACAACTCGTTGCACTGTTACGTGCGGGCACAACTCCAGCAACAGTATGGAAAGCAACTCGTGCCCGACCATCAGCCGATACCGGCGCACTTGCTGGGCAACATGTGGGCTCAGGCGTGGGGCAACCTCTACCACGGTGTGGCGCCCAAAGACGACTCGCGCGGCTACGACCTGAGTGAGTTGCTCAAGGCCAAAGGTGTGACTCCCAAGGAGCTCGTTCGCTACGGCGAACGGTTCTTCACGTCGGTCGGATTCGAGGCGTTGCCCGAGACGTTCTGGGAACGCTCGCTCTTCACCAAGCCGGCGGATCGTGACGTGGTGTGCCATGCCAGCGCATGGGATATCGACTTCGAGCAAGACGTGCGTTTGAAGATGTGCATCGATGTCGGCGCCGAGGACTTCGTCACGGTTCACCACGAGCTGGGCCACAACTACTACCAAATGGCGTATCGAGAGCAGCCGTTTTTGTATCGTGATAGCGCCAATGACGGATTTCACGAAGGAATTGGCGATACGCTCGCGTTGTCGGTGACGCCCGAGTATTTGGTTCAGATCGGTCTGCTCGACAAGCTGCCTCCGGCCGGGAGCGACATCGGGTTGCTGCTCGACACGGCGCTCGACAAGGTGGCGTTCCTGCCGTTTGGTCTCTTGATCGACAAGTGGCGCTGGGGCGTTTTCTCTGGCGCGATCCCGCCTGAGAAATACAACCAAGCCTGGTGGGATCTGGTGCGTGAATACCAAGGCGTCGTGCCGCCCGTAGCGCGCACCGAAGCTGATTTCGACCCGGGTGCGAAGTATCACGTTCCGGCCAACACGCCGTACGCACGCTATTTCTTAGCAGGCCTCTTGCAGTTTCAATTTCATCGCGCCCTTTGTGAAACCGCCGGCTACAAAGGGCCACTCAACCGCTGCTCGATCTACGGCAACAAGGCCGCGGGCGAGAAACTCGAGGGGATGTTGGAAATGGGCTTGTCGCGCCCTTGGCCTGACGCTCTCGAGGCGGTGACGGGTCAGAAGCAGATGGATGCGACCGCCGTGATCGACTACTTCGCGCCGCTCAAGACTTGGCTCGACGATCAGAACAAGAAGGCGGGGACTGTATGCGGCTGGTGACCACAGCGGCCGTCGTCGCGTTTCTCGCGGTTGCGATCTGTGCGACGAACCCTGCGCGTTCTGCCAAACCTGTCGCACCACTGGCCCACACCTACTCGATCGTGGCGCGCGATCCCGAGACCGGAGCGCTCGGCGTCGCGGTGCAAAGTCACTGGTTTCAGGTCGGCGTGTTGGTGACGTGGGCCGAAGCGGGGGTTGGCGCCGTCGCAACGCAGTCGTTCGTCGAGCCGGCCTATGGACCGAAAGGGCTGGCGCTCATGAAGTCGGGCAAAACAGCGCAGGTTGCCTTGGATGAACTCTTGGCTGCTGATCCACAAAAGGATGTGCGGCAGGTTGCGTTTGTCGATGCGCAAGGCAACGCCGCTGGGTGGACCGGTGCCAAATGTATTCAGGCGGCAGGCAATCTCACCGCTAAGGGTTATTCCGTTCAAGCCAACTTGATGGACAAGGCGTCGGTCTGGCCGGCGATGGCCAAAGCGTATGAAGCGAGCGCCGGGAAGCCTTTCGCAGAGCGTTTGATTTTGGCGTTGGAGGCCGCCGAGAAAGAAGGGGGCGACATTCGCGGCCGTCAGTCGGCGGCGCTGTTGATCGTGAAGCCGGTCGCCAGTGGTGATCCGTGGCGCGACAAATTGGTCGACATCCGCGTCGACGAAAGCGCCGAGCCGCTGAAGGAACTGCGACGGATCCACACCCTGCATCTGGCCTATGAACTGATGAATGCCGGCGATGGGGCCGTGGCCGAGAACAAGATGGAAGAGGCACTGGTTGCGTATTCCAAAGCGGCCAAACTCGCGCCGCAGATCGTGGAGCTGCCGTTTTGGCAAGCGGTGCAACTGTTCGTGGTGGGACGTGAGGACGAGGCCTTGGTGATCTTTCGGAGCGTCTTCCAGAAAGAGCCTCGATGGGCGCGATTGGTGCCACGTCTGCCGGCCTCTGGTCTGTTGCCCGATGACCCTGAGAAGATCAAGAAGATCTTGTCGGTCGCACCGGGCAAGCACAGCACAAAGTAACGACGCGCTTCGAACGAAGCCGGGCGGCAGTCTCGACTACCGCCCGGCGCAGAACCAAGACAAGCAACTAGCGCCGGCGAGGCACCGCCTCGACGATCACACCCGCGCTGCTGCAGGTCCAATACACATGCCCAAAGGCGTCGACGGCGACATCGGTCGGTTCTGGATCGCCGAAGTCGACCAACGCGCGCCGGCCGGTTTTCAGATCCAACGACGACACGCGATTGGTGCCGCCGCGTGAGCTCGGAACTCCGGGTGTGGGGACCTCAGTCAAGAACAGCTCATCACCATCCGGCCCGAGCGCAATCCCCATCGGCTTGTCCAGATCGCGTAGCAGCACCGAAACCGAGCCACCTGGATCACGATGCAGCACCACACCCGCGCTGCGACAGGTCCAATACAGATCACCTGCAGGACCTGCGACGATGTCGGTGGGCTCGGGCTCGCCGAGTGTCAACACCTCGACGTCTCCACCTTCATAGAGGTTGACCGTGTTGGTGCCGCCGTTTCTGCCGGACACACCGGGCGTCGGCACCTGCGTGAAGTAGATCTCTTCGTCGCGGCCGACCGAGATCCCCGATGGACGTTGCAGCCCGCGTAACAACGGGGAAATTTCTCCGGCCGGATTGCGCTCCAAAATCACGCCCGCGGAGCGACAGGTCCAATACACCGAGCCATCGTTGCCAACCGCAATGTTGACGGGCTCAGGCTCGCCTTGGTGCAACAGCGCAATCTCGCCGCTCTCAGGGTCGAGCCGGCTGACACCATTGGTGCCACCACCCTGACCCGGCATCGGGATTTCCGTGAAGAGCACGCTGCCATCCCGATCGATGGCAATGCCGGTCGGCCGCGACAAGCCCCGGGCGATGACCTCGATGTTGTACCGCGACTTCACAGAAAAACTTGCAGGCAGGCTGCTTCCCGGAACCGGCTTGACCTCCGCCGCGCTCACAAAGACGCATGCGCTGACAGCACACAAAACACCCATCATCAATCGCGTCATCCAATCCTCCGTCGGCGCGCGAGATGAGGTGCGCGCTCCCCATCGACAACAGCGAGCGCGCACAAAAAGTTCCAGGAGTTTCAAAAGCGCCGTTATCATCCCTGAGATGTTCACGTTTCCCGCTGATACACCGCCGGACCGGCGCGATCGCTTCGAGGCGATCGCGATGCCCGAGGCGCGTGCCCTCTATGGCACCGCTTTGCGACTGACCGGCCAACCTGACGATGCCGCGGATATGGTTCAAGAGACGCTGCTGCGGGCGTTGCGAACATTCGACAACTTCACGCCGGGAACCAATGTCAGAGCGTGGTTGTTTACTATCTTGTACTCGGTGTTCAACAGCGCCTACCGCAAACAACAGCGCACGCCAGATGCTGTTTCGTTGGAAGAACTGGAGCAGCGCTACGAGCGCCCCATGGAGGTTGCCGATGCCGCGGCGCTGCGACAGATCGAAGACAACCCAGCGTTGATGTGGAAGGGATCGGAAGTAGAAACCGCACTTCGGCGCCTGCCGGAACCGTTTCGCAGTGCGGTGATTCTGGTCGATCTCGAGGAACTCGACTACGAACAAGCCTCCGCGGTTCTGGACGTGCCGATTGGGACCGTCCGATCGAGGTTGTTTCGGGGACGCAAGGCGTTGGCCGAAGACTTGGCTGCATACGCACGCCAGCAGGGCCTGCTGTCGAACCCACGGAGTGCCCCATGACGTCGCCATCACAGCATCCGCGCGAGTCGCTGCATGATCTGGTCAGTGGCGAACTGACGGCAGACCAAGCAGAACGAGTGCGTGCGCACGTGAGCACGTGTGCCGAGTGCGCCGCCGAGTTGGCATTGCTTTCGGGGGCACGGCGCGCGGTCTCGCAACAGCGCGATGCAATCGAATGGCCGGCGGCAATGCAAGACCGTACTCGAAGAGCGTTGCGTGAGCCGCCGTCGGCGCCTGCATCGAGTTGGCGGCTGTTCACGGCGATTGCTGCCGCCGCAGTGTTTTTGATCGCTGTTGCGCTCGTGGTTCGCAGCAACCGTACGCCTCCCGACCCTTGGCTCGAGTCCGAGTCGGCTCGCGCTCAGGTCACGCTCAAGGACATCACCAGTCCGACGCTCGTGCCGGCCGATCAGCGCGAGGCCGAGCGCTGGCTCGTCGAACGAGGCGCGGCGCAGCCAGTCCGCGTGATCGATCTGGCGGCGATGGGCTGGCAACTCGCAGGCATCAGCGTTGTCGATGGCCGGGCCCTGTACTGGTATCGCGGTTCCGATGGGGCGGAGATGCTCTGCCAAATGTATCGCGGCGCGCTCCAAGCGGTGCCGGTCAGCGCCGATACGCGGCGCGAAAAGGGATTCGAGTTTCGGATCTTCCAACGCCAGGACCTGACGCTGGTGTATTGGCAGGAAGGCGATCAGATCTGTGTGTTGGCCAGTCGACTGGATCGCGAATCGCTTTTCCAGTTGGCGGTTGCCAAAGCGATGGCGCGTTAGCCGATAGCGCGAGAAGGCGGCGCGGCATACGCGCGCCGTTCCAGCGTCAAGGGCAGGTTGCAGAACCGTTTTGACTTTGGATCCCGCACAGCGGCGACCCTTGGGCAGACCTTGGCGTGCCGTTCGAACGGTATCCGTGCGGCGCCTCGGTGAATCCTTGCACACCGACCATCAGCCACCAGGTTGCTTTGCCCGCGGCCGGTCTGGGGATACCGACAGTGGCTGTGCCCGAAGCCGGCAACGCACACGCACCACCGTCGTAACGATAGGTCGCAAGATTGTCCGAGTTGCCATAGAGCAGGTGATACAACTCGACCGCGCAGTTGGTGGTGTCCCAGGTCACGAGCACATCGTCGGTGGCGTCACCGCTTACCTTACGCGCGCGCATCGGTGTGCCGGGTGCCCACTTTCCATCCGGTACAGGATGCACGTGAGCCGGGCCCGCGACGCATGCACCCGGTTCGTAGACGTCGAGCGCGTCGAGATTCCAGCCACAGAACTTCACACTGCTGTCGGACTTGATGCCGAAGCGCAGCCGCGCGGAAGTCTTGCCGGCAAGTGTTGCCGAGGCATCGATCTCTTGCAGCACCCAAGCGCCATCGCTGGTATCGCTGTTCGGGTTACTCCAAAGCGTCGACCAGGTCGAGCCGTTGAACCCCTCCACCGAAGCAACGTCATACGAGTTCTTCTCGACACCTAACCAGCGGCGGAAACGAACGATCGACTTGGTGCGGCCGGCGGTGTTGAAGCTGGGTCCCGTTGCGTACTGCGTCGTGGTGATGTTGTCTTCGTAGTTTCCGGTGCTCGTGCCGAGTCCGGTGAGATCGCTCCCCAAAACGCCGCTGCCCGCAAAGGCTGTGGAAGGATCGGCGGCCCCGCTGCCACCCGTTGCGGTACCGCCGCGTCCTTGAGGGGCGCCAATTTGCCACTCGCCCTCGAGTGTCCAGCCGCTGGCCGACTCGAAGTCGGCCGCAAACAACGAGACGTCGGGGCCGGAGGGGGCGACGCTCCGCTGCAGGTTGTTCGTCTCTTCATTGCCGTTGTTACACGGCCCGCTGCCCGTGGAAACGTTGTCTTCGGCGCGCACCACGTAGTAGTACGTAAAGCCGTTGTCGATTCCATTGTCGCGGTAGGTGATACCCGTGACGCAACTCGCGATGCGGGTTGCCGCGCTGGGCGTGAAGCCCGAGATCAGCGAGCGGTAGATGTTGTACTTCACCGCGCTGCCGCATTGCGTGATTGCGGCATTCCAGGCCAGATCCGCCGCGCATTGAGACGTCTTGGCGTTGCTCACCGAAGCCAGTCCGTCGAACACCGGAGCGTCGAGGCAGACGCCGGTCGCCAGTCTGCTCGTGCAGTTCGAGCGAGCCGATTCTGCACCGCACGCGTTGATCGCGGCCACGCGGTAGTAGTAGGTCCGCCCGCCCGATACCTGAGTATCGCTGTACGACGGCACCGTCGGAGAGCCCACCTGCACGAGCCCGGTATCGCATCCGGAGGTCGAACGATAGACGCGGTATTGCGTGCTGCCCGCCACTCCCGTCCAGGTCAGGTCGATCCGGTTGTTGGCAGGCACACTCGAGTTGAGGTTGGTCGGAGCGGCACCAGCGTCACACACCGAGCAGCCCGGTAAGGGATGCGCGGAGCTTTGAATCGAGGCGTAGACGTTCATGATCGGCACGCCGCGGTTGGGGCAACTCGCGCAATGATGCAAGGCCACCACCTTGTGCGTGTTGCCCGAGATCACCGGCGAACCCGACGAACCTCCTTCGGTGTCGCAGTAGTAACCGATGTCGGGCGGGCCGCTGGTTTGGCAGGCAGGCTCGGAGGTGGACGACACCTCGCACTTGCCCGATTGATCGTGCACCGTGTCGCTACTGTCGAGCGCGATGATTTTGGGAACGCCGCTCGGATGGCCCGGGATGTAGATCCGCTCGTCGATGTTGGGCAGACGGTCTTTGTCCCACTGCAAGAAGCCGTAGGTCGCCTGCGGATCGTTGCCCGCCAACGCAGGAGTGATCAGCGCATAGTCCAGTGGCGCATCGGATTCCAACAGCGTGCCACCCTGCAATTGCAGCGCGACCGAGGCGGTGCCGCTGGCGCAGCCGGGAGTCTTGTAATCGAACTGAAATTCGATTTGGTTGAGTTCGGCCTGTGATCCTACGCAATGCTGATTGGTAATGATGTGGTTTTGGCAGGAGGCCAACCATCCGGTGCAGTGAGCGGAGCCGTTCTTGATCAGGCGAACCACCGCGCGCGATTTGTTGTACTCGGTCGGGTATGCCGTCTTGTAGCACTCGACGTCTCTGAAGTCCTTGGGTCCGCAGACCGCATCGGGCCCGGGGCTGACGTCGGGGAAGCCGTGCGTCCATCGATCGATCAACACGCCGAACTTGTCGGTGTCGATCGACTGTTGGGCTCGCAACGTGATGATCATGGTGTCGCCCAGAATCGACAGGCCCCAGAAGTCACCGCCCCGATCCTGAAAGCCTCGGCCGGTGTAGGTGTGCTTGTAGTTCCCAGCCGGATCGGTCAATTCGAGCCGATCGCCTGGCGCCAACTCGAACCGGTCGAAGTGGACCGCAATGTACGAGGCGCCCGGGTAATGGACGACGGTCGACCATCCTTCGCGATAGGGGTGAGGACTTTCCAGCCGTTGGACGACCGTGTCGGCAATCGTGATGGGCTGAGCGGTCGCGCTCGATTGGGCGGCAACCACCGGCACCAATACCGCACACACCAAGAGCCAACTCGTCGTCGAGCGTCGCGCCACGTCTCTTCCTGCCCTCAGCCAGGGAACCGGCCGCCGAGAAGGTACGCGACCTCATCGGAAAAGCTAGACCCTCACTGCAGGAACTGTTCGAAACAACGCGCAACAGCGGTGGAGACCGACGAACCGTTCCGAACGGAACAGCGGGACGATTACTGGCGGAGAGGGAGGGATTCGAACCCTCGGTAGCGGTTTAAGCCGCTACAACGGTTTAGCAAACCGTCCTCTTTAGCCACTCGAGCACCTCTCCGCGAAAGACGGGGGATTATGGGCAAGCTGCACCCGGCGAGCAAGACGTGACCTGCGACCTAGCCTGATTGCCTCGCGTATTCTCGCAGGCCGACCCTCAGCGTGAAGGTGAAGTGCGAAGTCAGATCACCAAGGGCTACCGATTTTGACTTCCAGAATGCGCTCGACCAGCGACCGCCACGCCACGTTTCATTTCGTCCTTTCAATCCAACTGAGTATGCGTCCTGCTTTTTCTCCATCGCGACGATAGGACGGCCACTGGCGCGAACAGATCGTGCAGGGGCCCACGATCTCGATCTGCGATCGATCCACACCAGCTTTCAGCAAGCGGCCGAAGGCGATCGCGCGGAGTTCCAAACGAGCGTGGCCGGGGCGGGTGGGGATGCGATCCGACGGGTCCGGTGCGAGCGCTGCCAGTACCTCGGGCCCCACCTCGTAGCAGCAGCCACCTGCGGCCGGACCCAAGGCGACTCGCCACCCTTTCGGATCGCCGAGTGCCTGGATGCTGTTCTCGAGGATCCCGGCAGCCAGACCTCGCCAGCCCGCATGAACCGCGACAACCTCGACCCGAGCCGGATGAGCCATCAACAGCGGGATACAGTCTGCGGTAACCACTCCGATCGAAAGACCCGCTCCGCGGGCGATCACGCTGTCCGCCTCTGGTGGATCGGTATCGGGACGGGCGAGTTCCACCACCGTTGCCCCATGAACCTGCTTGGGGCGCCACGGTTTGGGGTCCACGCCACCCCATTCGGACAAAAACCCATGGCTGATTCCGGGGACTCTTTCAAGCAACGAACTGGTCAGCATTGGTCTCTCTGCGATCCGCCCGGAACGGCCGATTCTCTTGCTTAGCTTGACCCCCGCCCGAGAGGCGGCCAGAATGCAGCGCTTTTGCCTCTGGAGGCAACTCGTCCCACGGTGGGCGGTGGTCTCAAAGTCCTCAAAACGCACAGGTTCCAAACGGAAGACATATGACTGTTCTGGCCTTGATCGCACAGATAGCCCCAGGCGGCGGTGGTGGATGGTCGCTGCTTTTGCTTTACGGCCTCCTGGGTGTCGTTTTGTACATATTTCTTATCCATCCCGCGCGAAAGCGTCAGAAAGAGCATCAAGCGATGCTCGAATCGATTCAGGCTGGTGACCATGTCGTCACCACGGGGGGAATCGTCGGGACCGTGGTGAAGATCGACAAGGACAGCTTGCGATTGAAGCTGGCTCCTTCGGTCGAAGTCACATTGGTGCGTAGCTACGTCGTTGGAAAAGCGCCGGAGGGAGTGTCGTGAAGAACTTGAATTGGCGGCTGACGATCATTGCCGGGATCATGATCTGGGCGTTGATCTACGCCTGGCCCCGAGCCGAACGTCCGATCCTGAATCAAAAACTGGGCCTCGATCTGAAAGGCGGCTCGCGCCTCTTGATGGAAGTGCAGGTCGACGATGCCGTGAAGGCACAGTGCGACGTGTACGCCACGCGGCTCGGAGAACGTCTGCGCAAAGAGGGATACCCCGAGGTGCGCACCACCACACTCGACGGCGGCAAGGTGCAGGTCTTGGGTGTGACGGCGGGCCGTCTCGATGGTGCGCAGAAAATCGCCGAAGAAGAAATGAAAGGTTGGCTGCAGTCAACCAGCGATGAAGGCCTCGTACTGACCATGCCGAGCGCGGAGCAGGAGGTCTATCGCGATCAAGCGGTCAACCAAGCGCTCGAAACCATTAGCAACCGCATCGACGCCTTTGGCGTGGGCGAGACCAACCGCCAGCGGTTGGGCGGTACACAGAAGTACCGCATTTTGCTCGAGCTGCCAGGCGTCGAAGATCCGTCGCGCGTCAAGCGCATCATTCAAACGCAAGCGCGTTTGGAATTGCGCTTGGCGTACTACCGGCAAGATGGCGGTCCGTTCCAAGGCAAGACCGAAGCCGAAGTTGTGGCTGCGTTGGGCGGACAGGTGCCGCCCGGCGTTGACATCCTCCCATTCGAAAACAAGTCAGGCGCCGAATCGGGTTTCATGGCGGTCGAGCGCGCCTCGGCCATTACCGGAGCCGACCTTCGAACCGCCAGCCGCGGTCAAGATGAATGGCAACAGCCGAACATCTCGTTCGAGTTGAAGATCGAAGCGGTCGATCGCTTCTCCAAGTTCACGCGGTCGAACATCAACCGTCAGATGCCGATCGTGCTCGACAACAAGATCAAATCGGCGCCGTCGATCAATGGTGAAATTGGGCAGCAAGGGCAAATTCAAGGCCGCTTTACCGTGCCTGAAGCCGAGGACCTGGCGCTGGTGCTTCGTGCCGGGGCATTGCCGGCGCGCGTCATCACTCTCGAAGAGCGCACCGTGGGCCCGTCGCTCGGAAAAGACTCGATCGATTCTGGCCTTCGTGCCTCGGGACTGGGCGCGCTGTTGGTGGTCGGCTTCATGCTGATCTACTACAAAGGCGCCGGTATCAACGCTGTCATCACATTGACGATGAATATGATCATCGTGGCTGCGGCCATGGCGCTGTTGGGCGCGACACTCACGCTGCCCGGTATTGGCGGTTACGCGCTCACCATCGGTATGGCGGTCGATGCGAACGTGCTGATCTTCGAGCGCATTCGAGAAGAGTTGAGGGCCGGGAAAACAGTCCGCGCCGCCATCGACGCTGGCTTTAGCAAAGCGTTCGGTACGATCGCCGACTCCAATCTGACCACCATCATCGCCGCGCTGTTCCTGATGCAATACGGCACCGGACCGGTCAAAGGGTTTGCCGTCTCACTGACCATCGGTTTGCTCGTCAACATGTTCACGGCGGTGTTCGTTAGCCGCACCATCTTCGAGCTTTGGCTGGGCAACAAGCCTGCCGAAAAGCTTTCGATCTGAGCGAGGCTCCCAGCCATGCAGCTGTTCAAAGACACCAAGATCGATTTCATGGGCAAGAAGTGGGTGTGGATCGCCATCTCCGGGGCGCTGGTCTTGCACGGTGTATTTCAGGTTGCCGTCAACGGTATTGCCAAGGGAGTCGAGTTCACCGGCGGAGCGCAGATCGTTCTCAAGTACCCGCAAGCGGTCGATCTCAACGCGATCCGTTCCAAGCTCGAGGCCTCCGGTTTGCCCGTCGCCGGCGCGACCACGTTCGGCGGTCAGCCCGACGAGGTTTCGATTCGAGTGGCGCTGCCTGAGAAGTCGGAGTCGTCGGCACACACGGACCTGGCGCAGCAGGTTGTGGCGGCGCTGCGGCCCGATGACGCCAAGCAGAAAGCGGCCAGCGGCCTCGTCGACATCAATGAAGTCGATCAGGTCACGCTTGCCGACCGGCTCGTGCACGACGCGGGACTGGACCAAGCGAGCGCCGAGAACGCGGCCAAGTTGGTGTCCGAGTGGCGCAAAAACAATGGCGGGCTGATCACGAGCCTCGATCAAGCGCAAGCCGTGCCGGGGTTGCCGGATGCCGCGAAGTCTTGGATTGCGAGCAAGTCGTTTTCCGGGCCTTTCGCGGTCCTGAGCCAAGACGTTTTGGAGGGCTCCGTCTCGGCCGAGATGCGCAAGAAGGCGATACTCGCGATGCTGGGCGCCTTGGTCGGGATGCTGATCTACATCTGGGTCCGGTTTCAGTTCCTTTGGGGCTTGGCGGCGATCGTAGCGCTGGCGCACGACGTGATCGTTACGCTCGGGTTTTTCATCCTGTTCGGTTACGAAGCCGACTTGCCGGTGGTGGCCGCGTTCCTGACCTTGGTCGGGTTTTCTGTCAACGACACGATCGTGACCTTCGACCGAATCCGGGAAAACCTCCGAAATCGTGCCGGGCACCTCTCTGAAGTCGTCAACACGTCCATCAATCAAACGCTTTCGCGGACGATCATCACATCGCTCACTGTGTTTTTCTCGGCGTTGTGTCTGTACCTGTTCGGTGGACCGGTGCTCAACCCGTTTGCGTTCGTGATGACGATCGGGATCGTGGTTGGATCGTACTCCTCGATTTATGTCGCAAGTCCAATGCTCGTGATTTGGAAGGATTGGCTTGCAGACCGCGCTGTCCGCAAGAGCGTACCCACCAAGGCGCGCGCCTGACGGCTTGCGATTCGATGCTGTCCATTGACGGGTGCCAGCAATTCGCGCTGGCACCCGTTCTTTTTTCGAGGCACCCGTATAATCAGCCACGGGCTTAAGGCAGGGCCCGGCCCCCGTGATTCGCTTCGAAGACATCGAGCAGAAGGTCCTCCAATACCGGCCCGACGCCGACGTGGAACTGCTCCGCCGGGCCTACGTCTACAGCGCGATGGCCCATCGCGGCCAAGTCCGCCGCTCGGGCGAGCCGTATCTCATTCACCCGCTCGCTGTGGCGCAGATCTTGGCCGACCTGGAACTCGACATCCCCACCGTCGCGACCGGCCTGCTTCACGATGCGGTCGAAGACTCCCAAATCACGGTTGAAGACATCGAAGAGAAGTTCGGCAAGGAAGTGGCCGGTTTGGTCGATGGGGTCACGAAGCTCAGCCGGCTCGACATTGCCTCCGACGCCGAACGCCAAGCCGAGAACGTTCGCAAGATGATCTTGGCGATGGTCAACGACATCCGCGTGATGCTGGTGAAGCTGGCCGATCGGCTGCACAACATGCGGACGCTGGAGTGGATGCCGCAAGACAAGCAACGGCGAATCGCGTTGGAGACGCAGGACATCTACATCCCGCTCGCCAATCGTTTGGGGTTGGGCGCAATTCGGTCTGAACTCGAAGATCTGTCGTTGCGCTATACCGATCCCACTCAGTTCCAATCGTTGCTCAAACGAGTCGAAGAAAAGACCCCGATTGTCGAGTCCTTGATCGGTGAAGTGAAAGAGCAATTGCAACAAGCGTTATCAAGTCAAGGGATCAAGGCCGATATCACGGGCCGTATCAAAAGCGTTTACTCGGTCTTTCGCAAGATGCAGTCGCAGATGATCGATGTCGAACAAATCTACGACGTGGTCGCGTTTCGAATTCTGTGTGCGTCGGTCAAGGACTGCTACGGCGCTGTAGGAATCGTGCACTCGCTCTGGCCACCGGTGCCGGGCCGCTTCAAAGACTTCATTGCGATGCCCAAGCCGAATTTGTATCAATCGCTCCACACCACCGTCATGTCGGAAAAAGGTTACCCGTTCGAAGTTCAAATTCGAACGGTGGAAATGCACGAACTGGCAGAGCAGGGGATCGCCGCGCACTGGCGCTACAAAGAGCAAGGAAAGCTGACCGATCGTGAGGTTGCCGGAGTGCAATGGCTTCGTCAGGTCATGGACTGGCAGAAGGATGTCAGCGACTCACGCGAGTTCTTGAAGTTCGTCAAGATCGACCTGTTTCCGAATGAAGTCTATGTGTTTACGCCCAAAGGCCGGGTGCTCAACCTGCCGCGCGGGGCCAACGGCATCGACTTTGCCTATGCCATTCACACGGAGGTCGGTCACCGCTGCGTCGGCGCGCGTGTCAACGGGCGGCTCGTTCCGCTCAAGACCGAACTCAAGAGCGGAGACATCGTCGAAATCGTCACTCAACCCAACCATCATCCCAGCCGTGATTGGCTTGGATTGGCCAAGACGACCCGCGCACGCAGCAAGATTCGCGCTTATCTGAAGACGATCGAGCGTGAGCGCTCGCTGGAGTTGGGCCGTTCGCTCTTGGACAAAGAAATGCGCCGCTACGGAGTCTCGTTGAAGTCCTTGCATGACGACGTACGAGAGCACGCGCTCAAAGATCTCAAAGTCCGGTCGCTCGACGATCTGTACGTAGCGCTTGGACATGGCAAGTTCACGCCGCACCAATTCGTCGCGTTGGTGGCGCCTCAAGCAAAGCCGCCAGCCGACGCCACGTCTTCGATTCTGAAGAAGGTGACGCAAGCGTTTACACGTGGTGGACGCGACAAAGTGTTGGTGCATGGCATGGGCGACACGCTGCTGGTGCTGGCGCGCTGTTGCAATCCGATCCCGGGCGACACGATCGTGGGCTACATCACGCGTGGCCGCGGCGTTTCGGTGCACAAAGAAGACTGCCCAAATCTCGAAGCACTCTTGGTCGATGCCGAACGCAAAATCGAAGTCGATTGGGCGCCGGGTGAGGTCGATGCCCGGTTCGAGGTCGGGCTGCGGGTGTTGTCGCGCAATGTCCCGGGGATGCTGGCGCAAGTGGCGCAAGTACTCGACAAAGACAAGATCAACATTCGTCACGCCGATGCGGGTGTGGACGAAGGCGGCCGCGGCATCATCAGTTTGGTGGCCGAGGTCGAGAACCGCAGTCAGGTCGAACGCTTGCTCGAACGCATCCGTTGGATCGAGGGCGTCTACGCCGTCGAACGCATTAGCCCGGCCAAGGCGGCTGGCCAAGTGAAGTGACGTGAAAGGAACGAAGCCATGAAGTCGATTCACACCGAGAAAGCTCCCCAGGCGATCGGCCCCTATTCGCAGGCAATCGCCGCGGGAGGATTGGTATTCAGCGCGGGCCAGGTGGCGATCGATCCGGCGACCGGCGAGTTGGTGGCGGGCGATACGGCCGCGCAGACCCGACAGGTACTCAAAAACCTCACGGCAGTCATGGCCGCTGCCGGCACCGGACTTGGACAGGTCGTGAAGACAACCGTTTTTCTCAAGAACTTCGACGATTTCGCTGCGATGAACGCGGTCTACGCCGAAGCTTTCGGCGACCATAAGCCGGCACGTTCGACGGTCGAAGTGGTTCGCTTGCCGAAGAACGCGCTGGTGGAAATCGAAGCGATCGCGATCGTACGCTGACGCGACGTCGCGCGGCCTACAGTCCGAGCCGGGCTCGCAGCCGGCGCTCTGTTTCGTGGGGCAGTGGATCCGCCGTCGATAAGCGCAGTCTCAGTCGATCGATCAGCGCTGCAAACTCCCCTCCGAAGCGTTCGCAAACATCGCAGAGTCGAACGTGCTCCTCGATGGCGATCCGCTCGTCGAGGGCCAGCGCGTCATCGACGTAATCGCTCAATCCAGCGAGCACGCGGTCACACGACACCCCTGCAATGACTCGGCTACCGTGCAGCATCGGTTGCTCCTTCGCGCATGAGCGCTGCCAACTTGAGGCGTGCGCGGTGCAGTCGTGTCTTCATGGTTGCGAGTGGCAAGCCAACCACTCTCGCTGTCTCGCTGCCAGAAAGCTGCTCGAGATCACGCAGCGTGATCAGCTCGCGCTCCGCTGCATCCAAGCTTTCGAGCGCCTGGCGCAGGCGCTGGAGATCATTGGCGGCGCGATACCAGGACTCGGGCGATTCGGACCCCCAGCCGGCCAGCACGCCGAGTTGCTCGAGCGGCAAGTCACCCACCAGATCGCGTCGAGTCTGGCGGCGCAGTTTCATCGCTGCGTGCCTGGCGATGCTGAGCATCCAGGTGCGCACGGTCGATTCACCGCGAAACGACGGTGCCGCTGTGAGTGCCGCCAGGAACGTCTGCTGCAGCACCTCTTCAGCGTCCTCGGGCCTGTCCACCCAGCCGCGCGCGAATCGCAGCACAGCCGCCTGATGACGCTCAACGATCGGTCCGAAAGCGGACCGATCGCCGGCCGCGGTGCGTTGCAGCAGTTGCTCGTCGCTCAGGCTTTCGTTGCAGGGTTTTTCAGTGGACACGTGGAGAAGCCTAGCAGCGTGTAGAGGGGGCAGCTGCCGATCAATCCGGTCGCGAGCGGCACGATCCCGATCAGGCCCCAGAGGGACTTCGGACCGACGACCGTCAACGCCAACAGGCCCAGTCCAACCGCGACTCGAATGACACGTTCTAGTCCAGCTTCGTTCTTGAGCAGCAGTGCGTTCATGGCGGACTCCTTTCGACTGATGAGAGCCGCTCAGCTCGGAAAGGATTCGGCAGGGCGCAAAAAAAGTCGCCCGGACGCAAAAAACGCCGGGCTAACCCGGCGTCTTGAAAAACCAAGCGAACCCAAAGAACGTCAAGAGACGCGTTTTTGGACTTTTCCGGAGCGCAAGCACCGGGTACAAACCACCGCACGGCGATGGGCCCCACCCGCGTCGATAACCCGCACTTTCTTCAAGTTCGGCTCGAAACGGCGCTTGGTGACGTTATTGGCGTGACTGATCTTGTTGCCGAACATCGGCTTTTTTCCGCAGACATCGCACATCCGAGCCATGGTTTTCCCAACCTCCGAAGACCGCAAAAGCGTCTGACGAAAAACGCGGGATTCTAGCCGGGCCGTCCCGGCCGGTCAAAGGAAATCCGGCCGGTGTTATCCGGAATCTTGCCACTGCCCCTATCCGGGACCTAAGTTCGGCCGCAGGTGACCCCAGGGATCCGGCATGCCGAGCCGCCGGAGTCCAAAGGTCTTGAGCGTAGTACGGCACGGGTGGAGAGGACGCCCGGGCCGGGGTGAGAGAGGCGAGAGGAACAGAAATCGGAGTGCAAGGGGCGTTCGCCGTCGTGCTTAATGACCCGCGATCGTTCGTTTCTGCCTTGACCGGTTTCATCTTAATCGCTTAGTTTCGCCCCGTTCCCGGAACGGCTGCCTCCCGCAGTGCCGACGCGGAGGAACCTCATGCTCTTCGGTCGGTCCAAGGAATTGGTGGGGCTGGACATTGGCGATAGCTCCATCAAGGTGGTCGAGCTCAAGGAGCTCGGTCGAGGGCGGGGCTGGGAGGTCACGGCTCTCGCCAAAGAACCGTTGCCCCAAGAGGCGATCGTCGACGGCACGATCATGGACGCCGGGTTGGTGGTCGACACCCTGCGCCGGATCTGGACCAACCACCGGATCAAGCACACCAAGGTGGCGACGGCGCTGTCAGGTCAAGCGGTCATCATTCGCCGCATCAACCTGCCGACGATGAGCGAGGCCGAACTGGCTGAGCAGATTCGCTGGGAAGCCGAGCAATACATCCCTTTCAACATCCAGGAGGTGTCGCTCGACTATCACGTGTTGAAGGGCTCGTCGCTCGCAGGCGAAGGCAACATGGACGTCATTTTGGTGGCCGCCCGCAAGGAGAAGATCGAGGACTACACCTCGGTCATCACCCAGGCCGGGCTCGAGCCGACCGTGATCGATGTCGGAACCTTCGCGGCGTTGAACTGCTTCGAAGCCAACTACGGCGAGGAGATGCCCGCCTCTGCCGCGTTGATCGACATCGGCGCCTCGGTGACCAGCATCGCGGTGCTGCAAAACGGTGTCTCGGTCTTCTGGCGCGATATCTCGATCGGCGGCAATCAGTACACCGATACGCTGCAGCGCGAATTGAATCTGTCTCGCGATCAGGCTGAGGCCAGCAAGCGCGGCGAAACGATCGACGGTGTTTCGGGCGACCAGGTGTCGCAAATCCTTAGCTCGGTCAACGACGAGTTGTGTCACGAGATTCAACGCACGATCGACTTCGTGAAGGCGTTTGCTGGATCGGAGCATCCGTTGGAAGCCATCTTCCTGGCGGGCGGCGGCTCGCGTTTGCCAGGTCTGCGCGACGCGCTCGGCGCTCAGTTCCGCGCCCGGGTCGAAATGCTCGATCCGTTCCGCAAGGTGAAGTTGCCCGCGCGCATCGCCGATCAAATGGGTGACGCCGGGCCAGACGCGGCGGTGGCTGTCGGCTTGGCGCTGCGGAAGGTAGGTGACCGATGATTCGCGTCAATCTGCTCGAAATGCGCAAGCCGGTCCCCGAGGCGGGAGCCAAGCGGGGCGGATCGGTGCTCAGCAAGATCTCCGTGGGCGCGGGTGCGTCAGGGATCTTGGCAGCGGCGATCGTGATCGGTTGCATCGGTTACGTAGGCTACAAGTGGGTCGCACTCAATGGGCAGATCAGCGACCTGCAAGAAGCCAACGCGCGCGCCGACCAAGAAAAGAAAGAGTTGGAAAAAGCGCTGCAGACAATCGACCAGTACCAAGGCAAGAAGAAGGTGCTGGAGTTGCGCGTGCAGGTGATCTCCGACCTCAAGCGCCGCCAGAGTGTGCCGGTGCATCTGCTCGATCAAGTCAGCAAGCAGTTGCCGGAATTCTTGTGGCTCGACGGGATGGACGAGAAAAGCAACGCGATTCAAATCAAGGGCCGCGCTACCACCTACAACGCGGTCTCGAATTTCTACAATAACTTGAAGGATTCACCATTCTTCTCGGACGTCACGATGGGAATCACACAACGTGCACCAGAGGGCGTGAGCTTCCTGCTCTCCTGCAAATTCATCCCGCCCGGCGACAAGAAAGCGGTGCCAGCGGGTGAAAACGGTGCGGCGCCGCAGCAACCGCCGGCCGAACAGCCGAGGGGGTGAGTGATGAACTTGAAAAGCCTTCCACCAATGGGACAACTGGGATTGGCGCTGGCCGCCGGCGTCGGTCTCATCTTCCTGCAATTCAAAATGGCTCCCGCCGACCTGTCGGCGAAGCAGAGCAAGGTCGCGGCGCTGAGCGAGCAGTTGGAAAAGAAGGAAGCCGAGATCCGCAAGGGTAAGCAGGCCTACGCCAAGCTCGAGGAGTTGCAGCGTGATATCGCTGGACTCGAGCGCAAGCTCGCCGACCTTCGCCAGATTCTGCCCACGCAACCGGAGATGGGCGATCTGTTGAAGTGGATCAAGAGCCTCGCCGATCAAACCAATCTCGATCTTCGCGTATTCAACCCTCAATCGCTGGCCGAGCAGGAGTTCTTGCGCGAGCAGCCGATCAAGATGGAAGTCATCGGCAACTATCACCAACTGGGACTGTTCTTCGATCGCGTCAGCAAATACGCGCGGATCATCAACGTCGAAGACGTGAAGATGCAGCCCAACTCCGAAAAGACCATTCGCGCCACGATCAAGGCAACCTTCACCGCCAAGACCTACATCTACAGGGAAGAGGCGGATCAACAGGCGATCGCGCAGCCGGGAGGTGACACATGAAGTATCTGCGTTCTGTGCTCATGACCGCTGTGGCGGCCGCCCTGCTGATGGCCCTATCGGTGGCCGCCTCCGGCCCTGCGCCGGTAGCCGCTGGCGAGGACAAGACGCCGCCGCCGCCGGACGCTGCCCAAGCGGCCAACGATCAAATCATCGATCAAATTCAGAAAGACGCCGAGTCGGTTGTCAGCGGTACGCATTTCACCTACGACGCAGCGGGGCGCCGCGATCCGTTCGAGCCGCTGATCAAGACCACGCAGACCGATATCAGCAAGCGGCCGAAAGGAATTTCCGGAATGACTGTCGCGGAGATCGCGCTCAAGGGCGTGGCCATCGATCCGAGTGGAAATCCGGTGGCGTTGTTTCGCGGCTCCGACAACCGCGGCTACACGCTGCGAGTCGGAGACACCGTTTATGACGCGCGGGTCTTGTCGATCGAACCTGTACACGGCGCAGTCGTGTTCCGGCAGCAGGTCGATGACCCACGCCGTATCAAGCCATATCGGGATGTGACCAAACGTCTCAACCCGGTGAACGAGCAAGAAGAGAAGGATGAGGAGCAATCCGACTCCGTGGAGGGCGCATGATCAGGGGTGACCGCATGGAACGTCCGCTTCGCCGTGTGCTTGGCGCTGCGTTCCTGGTATTTGCTGTCGCAGTGGCGGCCATCGCCGGCGTCAGCGCTGCCGACGATCGACCACAACTGCAAGCATCGCAGGGTGTGCCGGCCGGGCAGAGTGCTGCAGCTCAACTCATCGGCGTAACCGTCGACGAGCAACAGGGCGACAGCTACGACGTCGTGCTCACCGGAGACGGAGCACTTCCGTACCAGGTGTTCACATTGGAAAATCCAACCCGCATCGTATTCGACTTGCCGGGCGTGACCGCAGCAACAGCGCGTAATCGCTACGAGGTCGATCACGATGGATTGGTTCGTGTGCGCGTGGGTCAATACCGCACCGAGCCAAGTCCGATGGCGCGAGTCGTCATGGAACTCACCGGTGACTTGGGCTGGACCGCCCAACAAGACGGTGCTTCCTTGCGGATTCACGTGGGTCAACCGGTAACGACACAAGCGGCCATCTCGGCGCCGGCGTCCGAACCGGCCCCCGTTGCGCAACCTGCCGTACAAACGCTCGCCGAGCCGCAACTTTCCGCCTTGGAGTCGACTCCGAGTGCGACGCCTTTGGCGACGGAGCCCACACCGCAGGCCACACCAAGCGCGTCGTCGATCGTAAACGAGCGCCCGCAGCCGCAAGCGGCATCGGCCACGTCACCGGGTGAAGCGCGACCGGTTCCGCAGCCGGCCAGCTACACGCCTCCGGCACAGCCGCGCCCTGTCGAGAACGCAGCACCCACGACAGAAGCGCCAAGCGCTGCCAAGGACAGGTCCAATACGAGCGCCGCCGCGTATGAGGCGGAGTTGAGGGCGATCGCGTCCGAAGCGTCGCAGAAGGCGCAGCGCAACAGTGATGCGACGATCGGAACACGTCAGACGCTCGCTCCGGCACAGACGGAGGAGGCTGCTCCCAAGGCCGCCTCGACGGTTCCGCGCGCGAACTTCGAAACCAAGACGATCGAAGATGGCCGTCGCTCCTTCAACGGACGGCCGATCTCGCTCAACTTGGTCGACGCTGATATCAAGCAGGTCTTCAGCGTGTTCCACGACATCTCTGGGCTCAACTTCGTTCTCGATCCCGCGGTGAGTGGTGCGGTCACGATCGTTGTCGACGCAGTTCCGTGGGATCAGGCTTTGTCGCTGATCCTGTTGAACAACAGTCTCGACATGATTCTGGATGGAAACGTCGTACGCGTCGCGCCGGTATCCAAGCTGGCGCAGGAAGCATCGGCACGTAAGGCACTGATCGAGGCGAAGGAATATGAAAGCGCGCCGGTGAGTATCACGCGCACGTTGTCGTATGCCAACGCGAAGGAAATCGAGAAGGTCGTGCGCGATGCCATCCTCTCGCCGAAGGGGCGAGTGGTGGTTGACCCACGCACCAACACCTTGATCATTCGCGATATCCCAACGCGTATCGAAGCCATCGATCGTCTGCTCACGACGCTCGATGCCGAAACGCCGCAAGTCATGATCGAGGCTCGAATCGTCGAGATTTCGCGCGACTTCGTGCGTGATCTCGGCATCAACTGGGGATTCAGCGCCATTGCCGATCCCAAGCTCGGTACTCAGACCAATCTCGACTTCCCGCATCGCGCGCGAGTCGATTACGACCTGAACCTGCCGCGCAATCCGAAAGCCTCGGCGCTCGGTTTCTCGTTCGGTAACGTGCTGGACAGCTTCACGCTGGACATTACGCTCGATGCACTCGAAACCGAAGGTTATGCCAAACGCCTCTCGTCGCCGAAGATCGCGACGCAAAACAACGAGACCGCAGAAATCGAGCAAGGCGTGCGCATCCCGATCGTCAGTACCACCGCGACCGAGATCGACGTGCGGTTCGTGTCAGCCTCGCTGCGTTTGAAGTGCACCCCGCAAATCACCGCGGAGGGGACTGTGGTGCTCGATGTCGAAGTCGAAAACAACTCGCCTGACTTCGTCAACACGGTCGGCGACGTTCCCGCTATCAATACTCAACGGGCGCAAACCAAAGTGTTGATTCCGGACGGCGGCACCACGGTTATCGGCGGCATCTACAGCGTCAACGAAGGTAAGAGCGACACCGGCGTACCTTGGCTGAAGAGCATTCCGGGCCTGGGCTGGTTGTTCAAGTCGCGTAACGTGCAGCAGCGCAACCGTGAGCTGCTGATCTTCATCACGCCACGCATCATCAAGGCTTCCTGATGAAGACAGGGAGGAGAGACACGATGTTCGCTACGATTTCGCGCCGCTTCGCCGCCTGTGCTGTGGCGGCTACGGCACTGGCACTCATGGCTGGATGCAACAGCGCCACCGATGATCCCACTACCTCCGAAGCGCAGGTCACCGTTTCTTCGGTCAACCCGACAACGGCCTGCGTGGACGTCGATGGAATACCGCAGGACGTCAACGGCGACGGCACCAACGAACAGGTGTTCGAGTCCGTGGTACAAACCATCAATCTGCAGTCGCGCGTGCGCGGCAGCGGTTCGTCGACATGGAGTGATGCGGTCTTCACTTCGGTGCAGATTCGCTATGACATGACAAACGGATCGCCGCCCCCGACGCGTAACGAAGGGCTCGCCGTGACGGTTCCTGCCGCCGGAACCGGTTCGGTGGGGCTGACCACCGTCCTCGCGGACGACATCATCATTTTCTGGCGCGAGGGAGCCGGCAGCGGCAGCGCGACTCGCGGTACCATCCGCCTCAAGTTCACCGGACGTGACGCCGGTGGCGAACCGGTCACAGCGACAGGTTCGATTCCGATCGAGGCGGTAGCGGTCTGCGGCGGCAGTTGATCCGTACGACGCGCTACATGCCGCGATGAGCGGCAACAGTTTTGAGCCTGCGAGCGCCTGACCAGGAGCCAACCGCCAGTCCCCGCGAAATCCTCGCGGAGGCTGCGCGGCTTTGCCCGGAGGCGCTCGAGGCGTTTTTGGTCGACGCCGATGGGGTGCTGGTCGAACGATATGTCGCTCCCACGTCGACGTTGGACTCCGAGGAGATCGGGGTTCAGATCGTCGCCGCAATCCCAGCGCTGGCCGGTGCCGCGTCTTCGTCGAAGATCGGCGCGTTCCAGGAGTGGATGCTGCAAGGGGATCGCGGCATCGTGATCGTCCGCCGGGTGCCTCTAGTCGACATGTTTCTGGTGGTCGTGGTCCCGGCCCGGACCTGGACAGGCAAGGCCCGCTTTACCGCACGGGTGCTCGCCGGGCGAATGGCTGCAGCCCTGGCCTAGTCTTTCTCCCGGGCGACGGCCTAACCCCCTAACTTCACCCTCCCTCCCCGACTTGCGGTAGCATCCCGCCGCTCTCCCGGCCGCTCCTCGGTCTTTGAATCGAGCGAACAGGCCGGCTTCGGGAGGACTTGGTGGACGCCCGCGAAATTAAAGACCTATTGAACTTCGTTCGTAAGGCCGATTTCGATGAGTTCGAACTCGAACTCGAAGGATTTCGCCTTCGCGTCGTGAAGAACAAGAGCGCCCCGGGCACTGCCCAGGTAGCGATGACCGCCTCGCCGCCCGTACCGGTGGCAGCTCCGGCTGTGGCCGTCGCCCCCGCTCCGGTCGCGGAGGCGCCGCCGGCTGCGCCCAAACCGCCCGAGGAAAAGCTGCACGAAATTGGCTCGCCGATGGTCGGCACGTTCTACCGGGCCACGGGCCCCGGGGCCAAACCGCTCTGCAACGTCGGCGATCACGTGAGCGCCGGACAAACGCTGTGCATCATCGAAGCGATGAAGCTGATGAATGAAATCGAGTCGGACATCTCGGGCACGGTGGTCGAGATCGTCCCGGATAACGCTCAGCCGGTGGAGTATGGCGAACCGTTGTTCCGTATCCGGGCCGACAGGTAGGCCGGTCGCCGTCGCGATGTTCAAGAAAATCCTGATCGCCAACCGCGGGGAAATCGCACTGCGGATCATTTGGGCCTGCCGTGAGCTGGGCATCAAGACGGTCGGCGTGCACAGCAACGTCGACCGGGATTCGTTGCACGTGCGTTTTGCCGATGAGGAAGTGTGTATTGGCCCCGCCAAGAGCGCTGATTCCTATCTCAACATTCAGGCCTTGCTGGCGGCTGCCGAGATTACGGGCGCCGACGCTGTTCACCCCGGTTATGGCTTCCTGTCTGAGAACGCGCACTTCGCCGAAATTTGTGGCGAGTGCGGATTGACGTTCATCGGCCCGTTGCCTGAGAGCATTCGTCGAATGGGCGACAAGGCCGAAGCGCGACGCACCATGATCGAAGCCGGGGTGCCGGTACTGCCAGGCAGCGAAGGCGCGCTGCCGACACTGGAGGAAGCACAGACGCTGGCTGAGCAGATCGGGTTTCCGGTCATTGTGAAAGCCGCTGCGGGTGGTGGTGGACGCGGCATGCGCGTGGTGGAGCAGGCGGAAGATCTGGCGAAAGCGTTCGAGACCGCGCGTACCGAAGCGGCGGCAGCATTTGGCGTACCCGATGTGTACATCGAGAAGTATTTGGTCCAGCCGCGCCACATCGAATTCCAAATTCTGGCCGATCATCATGGCAACATCGTCCACTTGTTCGAGCGAGAATGCTCGATTCAACGGCGCCACCAGAAGGTGATCGAGGAAGCGCCGAGCCCTGCACTCACGCCGGCGTTGCGCGAAGAAATGGGTGCGGCCGCCATCAAGGCGGCTCGCGCTGTCAACTACCGCAATGCGGGAACGATCGAATTCTTGCTCGATGTCGACGGCCGCTTTTACTTCATGGAAATGAACACGCGTATTCAGGTCGAGCATCCGGTGACTGAGAACATTACCGGCCTGGATCTGGTCAGAGAGCAGATTCGGATCGCAGCGGGTGAAACCCTCGGGTATCAACAAAGCGATTTGGCGATCCACGGCTGGAGCATCGAAGCGCGGGTGACCGCGGAAGACCCCTGGACCTTCGCGCCATCGCCCGGGCTGATCACTACGTTTCATGCGCCGGGCGGGCCGGGCATCCGGCTCGATACGGCGGCCTACGCTGGCTACAAGGTGCAGCCCTACTACGATTCGATGATCGGCAAGCTGATCGGCCGCGGGCCCACTCGCGAGATCGCCACCGCACGGTTACGGCGAGCGATCAGTTTCTTCGTGATCGAGGGGATCAAGACCAACCTGCCGATGGTGGCGGAGATCTTGGCCGAGGAGCAGTTCGCGAGCGGCGAGTTGTCGACTAAGTACATCAACGAGTTCATGGAACGCCGTAAGGCGCGTCAGGAGTAGTCGATGTCGACGGGAGCCGCCGTCCCGCGTTCGTGGTTTGCCAAAAACTGGTGGTGGTCGGCACCACTCGGTTGTCTTGCACTGATGGTGTTGTGCCTGGGAAGTTGCAGTCTGTTGTGCGCCGGCAAACTTTGGGGCGCTAAGCATCTCGTCGATGAAGCGCTCGTGCTCGCCAATCGCAATCCGGCCGCTGTCGAAGCCCTGGGTGAGCCGATCGTCGCGGCCCCGTTCGGACGCGGTGGTGATACGCAGTTCACCAACCGTGATGGGCGTTGGCAGGTGCGAGTCGAGGTGCGCGGGCCCAAAGGCCGAGCCAACCTGCGGATCGAGCAGTCAGAGGACAGCGGAGCAAAGCGTATCCGCAGCGCCGAACTGGTCGTCGAAGGCAGTGGGGAAGTGATTGCACTGCTGACGGCGGAAGATCCGGTGGCCGTTCCGCAGTAGGTCAGTCCCTAAACCGATGCCGTGCCGCGTTGATCCGGTTCGAAACGGTTCGACGCAGGCGCCTCCCGCTCTGGGGCTGATTCCACCCTGTGTTTCTCTTGACCGACATCGGTTGGTGACCAAGTTTGTCAGTGGAGGACTGCCGTCCTCTCGTGCATCGCGGCCGCCCTGCGGAGGTCCGGCAGCGTCGTACGAACAACTCAGTTACCCGGAGAAGGGCGCGCATGGCCGACCGTATCGGCGATCTGCTCCTCGAGGAAGGCCTCGTCACTCGCGAGGCACTCAAGGAAGCGCTGGACCGTCAGAAGGTCGAGGGAGGTCGCCTCGGCTATCACCTGGTTCGTCTCGGACAGGTGAGTGAAGAAGATCTCGTTCACATCTTGTCCGAGCAGTTCGGCATGCCGGCGATCGATCTGCGGAGTTTGTACCCGCACGTCGAACGCGACCTGCTGCAACTGATCCCCGAAGGCATCTCCATGCGCTACACGGTGTTCCCAGTGCACAAGACCGGGAACGTGCTGACGCTGGCGATGGCCGACCCCACCAATGTGGTGGCGCTCGATGACATTCGCTTCCGCACCGGCTGTGAGGTCGAGCCGGTGTTGGCCAGCGAGTTCGCGATCAAGGAGGCGATCGAACACTCCTACGAGGAAAAGCGCCTCGATATCTTCGGCGCGATGCCCGAGGAAAAAGAGGTCACCGGCGGCATGGGGCAGGCCGCTGCAGATGCGGGTGATCTGGAGTTTCTGGAGGAAGAAGAAGAGATCGATGCGAACAATCTGGAAGCGATTTCGGCCGACGCACCGGTGGTGCGCATCGTCAATCGCATCCTGGTCGACGCCATCCAAAAGGGTGCTTCGGACATTCACATCGAGTGTTACGAGAAGGAATTCCGCGCCCGGCTGCGCATCGACGGTGTGCTGTACGAATACATGCGGCCACCGACGAAACTCAAGGACGCGATCATCTCGCGCCTGAAGATCATGGCCAAGCTGGACATTGCCGAACGCCGCCTGCCGCAAGACGGCCGCATCAAAATCAAGATGAAGCTCGACGGTAAGCAACGCGAGATGGACTACCGCGTCAGCACGTGTCCCACGCTGTATGGCGAAAAAGTCGTGTTGCGTCTTCTGGACAAAGAGAAACTCTCGCTGGACCTCGGCAAGCTCGGATTCGAGCCGGAGTCGTTCGAGGCTTTCGAGCGCGCGATTCTGCAACCCTGGGGCATGGTTCTAGTCACGGGCCCCACCGGATCGGGAAAGACCAACACGCTGTACTCCTCGATCACGCGGATCAACAACACCGACATCAACATCATGACGGCGGAGGATCCGGTCGAATTCAATCTGCCTGGAATCAACCAACTGCAAACCAAGGAAGCGATTGGTTTGACGTTCGCCGAAGCGCTGCGCTCGTTTCTGCGACAAGACCCCGACGTGGTGCTGATCGGTGAAATCCGCGACTTTGAAACGGCAGAAATTGCCGTGAAGGCGGCGCTCACCGGCCACTTGGTGCTCTCGACGCTCCACACCAATGACGCTCCGTCGACCGTCAGCCGACTGATGAACATGGGTATAGAACCGTTCTTGGTCGCGACCTCGGTCAACTGCATTGCGGCCCAACGACTGATCCGCAAGATCTGCAAGGAATGCAAGGTCGAGCACCCGATCCCCGCCAAGTCACTCATCGAGGCAGGCTTCACGCCCGAAGAATCGGAGACCGTGAAGACCTACAAGGGTCGAGGCTGTCCGACTTGCAACAACAGCGGGTACAAGGGTCGACTCGGTCTGTTCGAAGTGCTCGAGGTTACAGAAGAGATTCGCGAAATGATCCTGACCGGCTGCTCGGCGCTGGAGCTCAAGCGCAAAGCAGTCGAGGACGGAATGATCACGCTGCGCCGCAGCGGACTGATCAAGGTCATGACTGGTGCCACGACGTTGGAAGAAGTCGTTGGCGCTACCGTTTTCTAAGCCAGGGGGGATGATGGCCGCAACACTCCAGCAGCTTCTCAAGACGATGGTCGAGCAAGGCGCCTCCGACTTGCACCTCACCACCAACGCGCCGCCGCAGATCCGTATCGACGGCCATCTGCTACCGCTACAGATCCCACCGCTATCGGCTGCGGAAACGAAGTCGCTGGTCTATTCGGTGCTCTCCGATCAGCAGAAGCATCGATTCGAAGACACGCTCGAGCTCGACTTCTCCTTCGGCATCAAGGGACTCGCGCGCTTCCGCTCGAACGTGTTCATGCAGCGCGGAGCCGTGGCTGCGGCGTTTCGAACGATTCCCTGGGAGATCCGTTCGTTCCAGGATCTCGGCGTTCCGGATGTCGTCGCAACCTTGGCCGACAAACCTCGCGGCTTGGTGCTGGTGACCGGGCCGACCGGATCGGGAAAGTCGACCACCCTTGCGGCGCTCTTGGACAAGGTCAATCGTGAGCGGCAGGAGCACATCGTCACGATTGAAGACCCGATCGAGTACTTGCACTCGCACAAGCGCTGCCTGGTGAATCAGCGCGAGCTAGGGTCCGACACCAAGTCGTTCGTCGCGGCGTTGCGCTCGGTGCTGCGCCAGGACCCCGATGTCGTGCTGATCGGTGAGTTGCGCGACCTGGAGACGATGGAATGCGCGCTTCAAGTTGCCGAGACCGGCCACTTGACGTTCGCGACGCTCCACACCAACAGCGCGGCACAAACCATCAACCGCATCATCGACGTATTCCCCACCAACCAGCAGCCGCAGGTACGGGCACAGCTGTCGCTTGTGCTGGAGGGTGTGCTGTGTCAGTCGTTGCTGCCGAGAGCCAACGGTCACGGCCGCAGCATGGCGATGGAAGTCTTGATTCCCAACTCCGCGATCCGGAATTTGATCCGCGAAGACAAGGTGCACCAGATCTACTCGATGATGCAGACAGGTCAAGCGAAGTACGGCATGCAGACCTTCAATCAATCGCTGTCGTCGCTGTACTCCCGCCGTCAGATCACGCTGCAGACGGCGCTGACGGCGTCGAGCAATCCGGAAGAACTTCAAGACATGATCAATCGGGGCGCAGGCGCCCTGAACGGCGGCACGCCTGCACCCGCCGGTCGTCGCTGAGGAGCTGGACCTATGGCCGTCTATACCTACGAGGGACGCACCAAGACCGGCGATACGCGCCAGGGCTCGGTCGAGGCGCCCAACAAAGAGCAGGCGCTGAGCAAACTCAAGCGCCAGGGAATCGATGCGCCGTCCGTTACCGAAAAAAGCGGCGGCCTGCCGATTCCGAAGTTTCGGACTGGCGTCGGTCGCAAGGATGTCGCGATTTTCACGCGGCAGTTCTCGGTCATGATCGACGCTGGCCTGCCGTTGGTGCAGTGCCTCGAGATCTTGGCCAACCAACAACCCAACAAAATCTTCCGGGCGATACTCACCGAGATTCGCTCAGACGTCGAGGCCGGGTGCACGCTCGCCGATGCGATGCGAAAGCACCCCAAAGCGTTTGACTCCCTTTACTGCAACATGGTCGCGGCGGGAGAAGCCGGCGGTATCTTGGACACCATCCTCCAGCGCTTGTCGCAGTACATCGAAAAAATTGTCAAGCTCAAGGCTGCGGTGCGTGGGGCTCTCATCTATCCGGTCGCAGTCTTGGTGATCGCCTGCGTCGTCGTGTGGGTGATCTTGACCTTCGTAATCCCGGTCTTTGGCGACCTGTTCACTGGACTGGGAGCAGAACTACCGCTCCCGACGCGCATCGTCATCATGTTGTCGAACTTCTTGCGCGCGTGGTGGTGGTTGCTCCTCGCAATGGGGATTGGAGCTGGAGTTGGTATCTATCAGTACTACAAGACCGAGCGTGGGCGGCTGGTGATCGACGGGATCATGCTCAAGATCCCGGTGATTGGGATGATGCTGCGAAAGATCGGGGTAGCTCGATTCTGCCGCACGTTGGGAACGCTCACAGCTTCCGGCGTCCCGATTCTCGACGGCTTGGATATCACCGCACGCACTTCAGGTAACGCGGTGATCGAACGCGCGATCTATGCAGTGCGCAGTGCCGTGGAACAGGGGCGCACCATTAGTGAGCCGCTGCGTGAGACCAAGGTCTTTCCAGACATGGTGGTGCAGATGATGGCGGTCGGTGAACAGACCGGCGCGCTGGACACGATGCTCAGCAAAATCGCCGACTTCTACGAAGACGAGGTCGACGAAGCCACAGCCAACCTGCTCTCGCTGCTCGAGCCGATCATGATCGTGTTCCTTGGAACTGTCATCGGCGGCATCGTGATCGCGATGTACATGCCGATGTTCAGCTTGATTGGCAAGATCTCCTGATCGGGGGGACGGAGACGACAGTGGCCAGTTACCGGCGACACCTGCGGCGCTTGAATGGCGCACGTGCGGTCGCGGTGACGACACTGCTCGTCGCCCTGTTCTGCATCGAGTTGTTGTCGCAACCGGAACGCTCGCTCCGGCCGTTGTATTGGCTGGCAGCGAGCGCCTACGCGACGATTCTGCTGTACGCATGGCTCGATCGCCGAATCGGTGATGGTCCGCTGCATGCTGCGATCCAGGTGACCGGCGACACGCTGCTAGTTGCTGCGTTGGTGATCGCGACCGGTGGCGGGCTCTCTCCCGTGTCGTTTCTGTTCGCTGTACCTGTGATGGTTGCCGCCGCGTTGCTTGGATTGCGAGGCGGCATGTTGGCGGCGATTGGAGCGTGGGGCTTATACGCGCTGCTTCTCGCCGAACTGGTCTGGGCCGGACTGCGCCCCGATCTTCCACTCGGCCGCGTAATGTACGCGGCGGTGTCGCACCTGATCGGCTTGTTGGTGCTGGGTGCGCTGGGTGGGTTACTGGCCGAACGGCTGAAGAGCGCCGACCTCGAGCTCGTACGGCGTCGTGAAGATCTGGAGGCGCTGCGCGCACTGCATGCCGATATCGTCGGGTCGATCAGTGCGGGGCTCGTGACTACCGATTGCGACGGACGCATTACGTTTCTCAATCGTGCGGCTGAGGAGATCTTGAGGCTGCCTGGCAGCGCGCTGCTGAGCGAGTCGGCGACAAGTCTGTTCGGCCTGCCCAACAGGTACCTCGAGGAGGCCTCCGAAATCCTGAAGAGCGGACGCCGCCCTCGATTCGAACGCACGTGGCTTCGTCCCGCTGACAATCAGACCTTGTTCCTGGGTGTCTCGATCTCGATGTTGCGTGCGGCCGATGGAACACAAGAAGGCTGGCTGATCGTCTTTCAAGACCTCACCGAAATCGCATCACTCGAAGAGCAGGTTCGGATCAGCGAGCGGATGGCGGCACTCGGAGAGATGGCGGCTGGGATGGCGCACGAGCTGCGCAATCCGCTGGCATCGATCAGTGGATGTGTCCAAATCCTGAGCCGTGATGCCGATGTCGACGGACGCAAGCTGTCCGAGATCGCGCTGCGTGAAAGCGAACGGCTCAACCGCATCGTCCGGAACTTCCTGGACTTCGCTAAGCCGGGCCCATGCCGGCCGCGCACTCTCGACCTGTTGCCCTTGATGGAGGAAATGGCGCGGCTGCTGCGCAAGAGCCCCGAGATCAAGCCGGGGCACCGCATCGATGTGCACGCTAGCGCCGGAACGACCTGGGCAGTGGCCGACCCCGATGCGATGCGCCAGGTGTTTTGGAACTTGGCCTCGAATGCGCTGAAAGCGATGCCAGACGGTGGGCGGCTGGAGATCACGGTGGGCGGCCATGCGGGCGATCAGGTGATGGTCAGCTTCAAAGACGAAGGTCGCGGGATGGACAGTGAAACCGTGAAGCGCTACTTCCAGCCGTTTCATAGCAAGTTTCATGAGGGATCAGGACTCGGCGCGGCGATCGTTTACCGGATCGCACAAGAGCATGCCGGTTCGGTGCAGGTGGTCTCGCGCGAAAGCAAAGGCACCGAGATCCGTTTGTTGCTTCCAGCGGCGGTAGTTGCCACTGAAACAGCGGTCTGAGTTCGCGATGGCACTCATTCTTGTGGTTGACGACGAGGCAGGAATTCGCGAGGTGCTGCGTGCCGCACTCACGACCGAAGGTCATCGCGTCGTGGTCGCCACCGGTGGGGAGGAGGCGCTGCAGATCCTCACTCGGGAAACGATCGACTTGGTCATTACCGATCTCTCGATGCCCGGTGTCGATGGAGTCGAACTGCTCCGTCGTGGCGCCAAGCTCGCGCCCGATACCCCGGCAATCGTGGTCACCGCCTACGGCTCGAAGGAATCAGCAATCGAGGCGATGCGTTACGGCGCGGTCAACTACCTCGAGAAGCCGTTCGATGTCGAAGAAATGCGCCTGCACGTGCGCCGGGCACTGCGACAGCAACGAATCTCCGAAGAGAATCGCCGCCTTCGTGCGCAGGTGGGCGCCGAGACAGAACTGACAGGTAACTCGCCGCCGATCGAGGCGGTGCGTACGATGATCGGCCGCATCGCGCCAGCCGACAGCAGCGTGCTCATTACCGGTGAGTCCGGCACGGGCAAGGAAGTCGTTGCGCGCGCGATCCATCGCGTGTCGCCGCGAGCCGAACGTCCGTTCATCGGCATCAATTGCGCGGCGATTCCAGCAGAGCTCTTGGAATCGGAATTGTTCGGTCACGTGAGGGGAGCCTTCACGGGCGCCGACCGCTCACGTCGCGGGCTGGTGGAAGCGGCCGAGGGCGGCACGCTGTTCCTGGACGAAGTCGGGGACATGCCGCACGAGATGCAGGCCAAGCTGCTGCGTGTCCTGCAAGAGCGTCGCATTCGTCGCGTTGGTGGTACCGACGAGATCCCTGTCGACGTGCGCGTGATTTGTGCAACGCACCGCGATCTGACGCAGTGGGTGCGAGAAGGGAAGTTCCGCGAGGATCTCTATTACCGCATTCACGTGATCCACATTCGTGTACCCCCGTTGCGCGAGCGGCGCTCGGACATTCCGCCTCTCGCGGCTAACTTTGCGGCGCTTCATTCGGCACGGATGAACCGACGGATTGCTGGGGGCACCCCTGACTTCGTCGATGCTCTGGTGCGCTATGCGTGGCCGGGAAACGTCCGTCAGTTGGAGAACGCGATCGAACGTGCGGTCGCGTTGTCGACCGGTGACGTGCTCTCAACCGAGACGCTGCCGCCAGAGGTGCTCGAGCAACGCGTCACCCCGCTGGGTGATCTGCCCCACCAGTTGCCCGACCCGTTCGATCTCGAGCAGTACCTGGAGACGCTGCGCCGGCACTACATGGAGATGGCGTTGGACGAGAGCAAAGGTGTACAGACGCGAGCCGCGGAACGCATCGGTTTGACCTTCCGTTCATTTCGATACTTTGCGAAGAAGTACGGACTCACGACCCGCAGTGGCGAGTCCGAGTTGGTCGCGGAAGAGGCGATCAGCGACTGACAACGCGTGTCACCGCCGGGGTCACTGGCTGTCATTGTCCGGCCGAAGTTCGGGGCTCCTGAGACCGAGCGAAAGGCCAACTCGATTGTTTCCAGACAATTAGACCTTTAGCCCGAGCGGCCGAAGAGTGGCATCGAGGTTGCAGACCAAACGGTTACCCCAAGGAGGTGACGACAAATGCTGCGTAAAGACCGTGGATTCACATTGATCGAGCTGTTGATCGTGGTTGCCATCATCGGCATCATCGCCGCGATCGCAATCCCCAACCTGTTGAACGCCATCGATCGCGGCCGTCAGAAGCGCACCATGGCGGATGTCCGGTCGGTCGGTACGGCAATTGAGTCGTACTCGGTGGACAACAACTTCTATCCGAATGAGACCGGCGACGTTAACGGCCAGTTGGATCAGTGGCTGGAGCCGATCTACATCAAGAAGTGCCCGGATCAGGACGGTTGGAACGGTGAGTTGCAATACACGGATACGGCGACGGGCTACACCGTCGAGTCGTACGCCAAGAACCTCACCGATGATGCGGATGCCGGCGGCAAGACCCAGGACTTCGACGACGACATCATCTTCTCCGATGGTGCCTTCGTGCAGTGGCCTGAAGGTCAACAGCAGTAACCTGACTTGATGCGGCGGGGGCTGCGCCTATTGCGCGGCCCCTGCTCATCTTGTACGGCGGGCCTCGATAAGCCCCTTCGCCCGAAGGGCCGGGAGAGGACAACCGTGACGAACAATCTACGCATGAATCGATCGAATCAAAGCGGCTTCACGCTCATCGAACTGCTCGTGGTGGTGGCCATCATCGGCATTCTTTCTGCCATGGCCGTCGTCAACCTGCAGAGCTCGATGGACAAGGCTCGCCAACGCAAGACGATGGCCAACATGCACGCCATCAGCGTGGCGGTCGAATCGTACAGTGCCGATCTCGGCTACCTGCCGGCCAACGGCATCAGCGCTCAGGAACTACAGGTGGCGCTGTCGAACAACCTCTATAAGCAGGTTGACACCCAAGATGGCTGGAACCGCGACATGGCCTATACGAGCGACACTGCGCACTACACGGTCGAGAGCTACGGACGCGACGCCGCGGATGGACCGGCGGACATTACGCGCTCGACTCGAGATGAATTCGACAACGATTTGATGGTCACTGACGGCGTGTTCTCCGCGAGTCCGGAAACGGCGCCCTAAGGAAACACGTTCGTCCGACTGGGCAGGCTGGCGCGACCCGTCGCGCCAGCTCTTCGTCCGGCCCGTTCTCCTTCTTGCAGGTGTAGCGGCCCATCCTAGACGCGGTCTGCGTCCGGCCCGTAATCAGTCGTGGCGGGCGGCAGGGCGGCTAGGCTAGTCTGCCGCAGGCCGGGGCCCCCGCCCCAGAAGCTGGCCACGGAGGAGATCCAAAATATGTGCGTCTCAGGCATCGGAACGGGCGATCGCAAGGAAAGCGGATTCACCCTGATTGAACTTCTGGTCGTGATCGCCATCATCGCCATTATCGGGGCCGTCGCTGCCCCCAAGTTGCTCGGTGTGATGGAGCACGGCCGGGTTGCCGGTACGGCTCAGAGCATGGACGCCGTCGACAAGGCAATCAAGATGTACGGGATCCAGCACGATGGCTCGTATCCGCAGGTTGGTGATCCGGGAGCACTCGTCGCTGCCAAGGGCGCGCTCGAGCCGTTCCTCGCCGAACAGCTCGAGACCATGAACCTCGAGGATGCGTGGGGAAATTCGCTCTACTACGGGTGCGACGGCATCAACTACACGCTGCGTTCCTACGGCAAGAACAAGGTTGCCGATCCGGCCACCGGCGCCATTACCGATAACGATTTCAATGCCGACATCATCATCGTCAACGGCGGCAAGGTGCAGTGGCCCAAATAGGTCTTGGCCAACGCGTCCTGGTGTCTTAGCAGCGGGATCGATCGACGAGCGGCCTTCGGGTCGCTCGTTGCTTTTACAGCCAGATGTGGGCGCCGCATGGTGGCATCGGCTATGGTCTCGACAGCGTTGGCAGGTTCTTCGTTGTTGAGGGGACTCCCGTGTCGTCCACTGCACTCGCTTCTGTCATCTCCGGACTTTCCACGCCACTCATTGCGGATGCCTGTCTGCGGGTCGGGGTGCCGGTGCGCGTCGCGCCTGCCGGTCTCGTGCCTGTCGTACCTGGGATCTGCGTCGGAGGGCGCGCCGTGCCGGTCCGGCATCACGGTAGTGTCGATCTGTTCTTGGAAGCGATCGTGAGCGCGCGTCCTGGCGAAGTCCTCGTGATCGACAACGGCGGCCGCTACGACGAGGCCTGCATTGGCGATCTCACAGCGCTCGAGGCCAGGCACGCTGGTCTGGTCGCGATCGTCCTGTGGGGGCTACATCGCGATCACCTCGAACTTCAGCAGCTCGCGTTTCCTGTTTTCAGCTACGGCCGGTGCCCCGCGGGACCTTTGCAACTCGAGAGCCGGCACGAGGAGTCGCTCATCTCGGCTCGTTTCGGCGACCTCTTGGTGACGGGGCAGGACGTGGTGATTGCCGATGACGATGGCGCCGCCTTCGTTCCCGCCATTGCGATCGACGCCGTGCTGGTCGCCGCTCAAGTGATTCGTGAGCGCGAGCGAGACCAAGCACTGCGAGTGGCGAGCGGGGTATCGCTCCGAGAACAGTTCCGTTTCGACCTCTATCTCGAGCGCCGCGCCTCCAACCCCGACCTCACCTTCCGCCAACACCTCGACCAAATCGGCGGCGCCATCGAGGTCTAGTCGCAATCCGGTATTTCGGGGACGGTATACCTAACTCGGCATTTCGGGGACGGTTTACCAAACTCCGATCGAGACTCCGCCCCATCGCGACAACGCGCAGAGTTTGGTAAACCGTCCCCGAAATGCCGAGTTAGGTATACCGTCCCCGAAATACCGAATTGCGTTTCGATTTGATCCTCGATCTAGAATGCGCGCCGTGCAGCGTTCGTGGCGACTGGTTGACGCAGGGAGTTGGCTGTTGCCGTTGGCCGGAGCGGCTGCGGCGTTGCCGTGTCTGCGATTTCAACCTGATGACCTGTACATCTATTTGCGCGTGGTGCAAAACGTTCTGAGCGGCGACGGTTGGGGATTCAATCCGGGCGAGCCGGTCAATGTGGCGTCGTCCGGCGGGTGGCTGCTGACTCTGATCACGTTGATGCGTGCCGCGGGACATCCGGACGCTGGGGTCGCGCAGGTAGCTTCGGCGTTCTGCACGATGCTCGCGATTGCGGGTGCCTACCGTTTGGCCACCGGTCTGGCGGGTCACCGTCTGGCCGGTTGGACCGCGGCTCTCGCCTTGGGGAGCGATGCGTGGGTCATGCGTTGGTTTTGGAGCGGCATGGAAACCGGCGCGGCGATGGCAGTCGCGCTCTGGGGTCTCGCACTACTCGCCGACGAGTCCGGCAGCCGGCTCAAAGGCTGGCTCGGCGCACTGTTGATCGCGATCGGGCCGGTGATTCGTCCCGAACTCGCGCTCTTGGCCATTTGCGTGTTCGCCGCTCGTGTTGCCGATCTGCGCCGGCTCGGTCCTCGCCCTGCGCTGCGTGTCGCCATCGCGGGAGCCCTCGTCGCGATCGCCTGGACGCTCTTTTCGATTCGCACATGGGGCAGTGTGATCCCGGCGTCGGTGACTGCCAAGAGTTCGTTGGGCGCGGCCAACATCGCCACACTTTCCGCGGCGCTTCGTGTGATCGTCGCGACCGGTGCGACTCAAGTGCCGTTCGCAGTCGCGGCGCTATTGCTCTCTAAATCGTGGTGGAGCACCAACAGCCCCGCATCCCGCCAATTCGTGGCGCGCGTCACGTGGCTCTTTGTGCCGATGCTCACGCTCGCGTATGCATTCAAGCACGTCAAAATCTATTCACGCTATGCGCTCCCGGCGACCTCGTTGCTGGTGGTGCTCGGCGCAGCCTCGATCGCTGTGTGGGCGATGCAAACCGGTGCCCCCGCCTTGCGCCGCCGTCTTTGGACCGCTGCGTTGGCCGTGACCATCGCTGTCAATCTCGGACTTGCCGCGTTTCTCACGGTGCCGGCGTCCCGCACCTACGCGCGGTCGATGCACGATGTGGTTTGGCCTTTGGCGCATCGCTTGGCGCGCGAAATTCCCCCCAACGGAACACTCGCGACGCACAACATCGGGGTGCTCGGTTTCGTCACACAGCGCCGCATTCTCGATCTCAACGGCCTCGCCACGCCTGAGATCCTCCCGTTCAAGCGTGACGGACGTGAACTCGAGTACCTGCAAGCGCACCCACCGGACTGGATCGTGGAGATTGCACCCGAGCCGGGGGGGCTGGAGAAATCTCCCGGGCGTCTGCTGCTCACGCGCGATGAAACGCTTATCTTCCAGAAGATGTTCCCAACCGGCCCCGATCCGATGTACCTGACGGTCTACCGCGTGCGAGGCCTCGCGCCGTGATCGACTCCCAGCGCAGCTCTTGGTCCGCCGCGCTGCTCGCCGTCGCCGTTGCCCTGACGCTCGCACTTCCCCCTGATGTGTATCCCGAAACGGGTGCGCTTTCCGCGCTGCTGTTGGGCGGGGCGCTTTGGCTGGGCTCGGCGCGCGTGCGATGGGGCGTTCTATTGATTGCGCTCGCCTGGTTGGCGTTGCAGTGTGCGAGCAGCCTCGCTCCGGCACGAACCGCCACGACCGTGCTTCGCGTGCTGCTCCCGGCAGCAGCGCTCGCAGCGTCCGCAGGTGTCGGTGCTCGTCAACGAAGGTGGATTCTTTGGGCGGCAGCGGCTTCGGGAGCTGCGCTTGGTCTGCTCGCGATCGCGCAGAAGTGGTTCATTCTTCCGGCGAGTGCAGCCTGGGCGCGAGAGGCGGGTGCGGCTCTCGAAATTCTCGTCAGACTCGATGCTGGCCGCCCCTTCGGTACGCACGCCGTACCCGCGGCACTGGCGGGCGCACTCACGCTCGCGTTGGCAGCGAGTGTTGCCCTGGCACTGACGCGCGACTCACGTCGTGGTGCGTTGGCGCTCGCGATTCCAACAGCGATCGGCTTGCTGCTGACCGCCTCGCTCGGCGGATTCATCGCGCTTTCGGTGGCGCTTGTACTGCTGCTCATCCCTGTATGGAAATCACTCCCGCGTCCGGCGCGCGCAGGCGTGCTCGTAGGCGCACCATTGCTGTTTGCGGCATTGATCGCGCTGCGTCCCGTTCCTGTGCTCGATCTATCACGCGCCGATCATCCCTTGCGCTTGAGGCTCGGCAACTGGCGGGCGGCTGTTCTGATCGCACCAGAACAGCCGTTTGTCGGGACCGGCTTGGGCAGTTACGGCGCGCTCATGCCGCACGTGCGGCGCGATGGCGATCAAGAGACGTTGTTCGCGCACAACTCGTGGTTGCAACTGAGTGTCGAAGGCGGACTGCCCGCAGCGCTGCTGCTGCTCGCTGCCGCCGTTTGGTTATCGCGCCGTTGGCGGTGGGTGGAAGCTGCCGAGAATCGTGTTCTGCTCGCCGGCGTCACGGCATTCGCGGTGCACAACCTGCTCGACTTCACCGCGTACCTGCCGGGCGTTGCGGTAGCCGCATTCGCTTTGACCGGCCTGATCGTCACGCGGCGTGACGACAGCCTGCCCGATCCACGGCCGACGCGACTTTTGGCGGTGCTCGTCGCGCTGTGTGCCGTGCCCTGGGGACTCGAAGCTGCCGCTCGCGCGCAGCTCGGATCCAACGACGGTGAGCGCGTGGCGCAGGCCGCTCAGTGGGCCCCTTGGTCGATCCCGATCGCGTTGCGCGCGGGTCATGAGCTGCTCACGCACTCGACCGCACCTGACGATGCGCGTAACGAACAAGCAGCACAGATCGGTGAGCGGCTGACAACGATCGACCCTGAGTCACCGGCAGGCTGGCATCTGCTTGGCGCGGCACGACAAGCACAGGCTCGCCCAGGCAGCGCATGGCTCGCGTTGGAAGTGGCCGCCTCGCGGCATCGAACGAACGACGCGTTGCTGGCATCGCTGCATGCCATCGAAGCGGCCTTCACTCGGGCGGGGATGTTCAGTGAACCGCTGCACTACGGTCAGCCGGCAGTAGCCAAGCGCTATGCATGGCAGGGTTGGGACGATCTGCTGTTGATTGCGGCGTTGGTCGGAACGGCATTGGTGACGTTGCGACGCACGTCGGCATCGATCGCACCGCCGGAAGCGTTGTTGCTCTCGATTCTCATCGTGCTAGTGCCCTGGGGCGAAGGTGGTGCGTTGCCCGGGGTGCGCTTGGCGCGCGCGTTGATAATCGGCGCTGCCATCACGCTGACGCTGTTTCCGTTGCGCGGACAACGCCATCAGGCGCGCGATCGCGAGTGGCCGCTGGTGCCCCTGTTGTTGCTCGCGCCGGTGGTCTTGATCGCAGCCCTGTCGGCCGCGTTCTCGCCCGATGGCGCCGGCGCGCGCGACGGGTTGATGTCGCTGCTCGTGGCGTCGATGGCGGTGGTGCTCTCGTGGGACCTTGCGCGTCGCTTCGTGGCATGGCCCCGGATCGTGGTCACGCTCGTGGGTGCTGCGGCGTCGCTGATGGCCGCGTTGTGGCTGTTGCAGAAGCTCTCGCTCCTGTCTGGGCTCGAGATCGCAAGCTGGCCTGTGCCGCTCGGCGTCGAACATGGGTTACGCCCCGCCGCCGACTTCTTGCATCCTGGCCATCTCGGGACCTTCTTGGTGGCGGGGGGAATGGCGTGGGTCGGTCACGCGCTGTTCGCTTCGGAGGCGCGAGCCAAGTTGTTGGGCGGACTCGCGCTGATCGCGTGCGGACTCGCGGGCGGTGCGCGCGGTAGCGTTGTTGGATTGTTTGCCGGCGGTGTGTTGCTTGCGATCTTCGCGGCATCGCCGCAGTTGCGCCGTTACATCGTGGCGGGCCTGGCAGTCCTGACGACAGCCGGTGTGGTTGCTGTGGTCGTCCGGTTCTCGGCGGGTGATCCCTACATGTGGCGCCGCGTTGAAATTTGGCAGGCCAGCGTTGGTGCGATCCTCGATCGTCCATGGTTTGGATTCGGGCCTGGCGGATTCGAAGCCGTTGCCGCGCACTATCGCTTTCTCGATCCGGGCCCGGCAGCGCACTTTGGCCGTACGTTCAGCGGACCGCACAGCGATGCGCTCAATCTGTTCCTTTCGTTTGGGCTGATCGGCGGCGCCATCGCACTGTCTCTGTTGCTCGTGTTGGGTGGGCGAGCGCTTCGCACCGCGCGCTTGGCGCATCACGCCGATCCAGCGTTGGCCGGTGGTGCGGCCGCGCTGGTGGTGCTCGTGGCACATGGGCTGGCCGACGACCTGCTTTCCGAGCGGCCGGCCGCTGCGATCGTGGCGGCGCTGTTGTTAGGTGCTCTGGGCGGTGGCCGATTGGAGCGACAGCGGCTGTGGAAACCGAGCGGCGGTGCGCGTTGGGCCATTGCCGTTTCCGTGCTGACGGCGCTGTTGGCGTGTGAAGTGGTGCCGTGGGCTGCCGATCGCTACCTGCGCGCCGGAGATCCGATGCGTGCGGCGCTGAGCGATCGCCGCCGCGCCGGATATTGGATTGCGGCCGCACGCGATGTCGAGGGTGAAGCGTTGCCCAAGCTGGCGCGCGCGCTCGATCGCACGCGGCACGCCGTCAGCCATCGCGCCGAGTCTGGCGACACCTGGAAAGAGTTGGCGTTGGTGCTCGACGCCGCGTGCCGCGGACCGCTTCCGGAGAAGGAGGTGTGCTATGCGGCGCTCGATGCTTGGCAACGCGCCATCGAGGCGGTGCCGCGTGATGCGTTGGCTCGTTTCGGGCGCGCGCGTTTGGCCGATTCACTCGGTGAAACCGGCATCGCACGAGAAGAGCTTCAGCGCGCCATTCAAGACGAGCCGAACTTTCTGGCAGCGCGGATAGCGCTCGCACACCTGTGGCTTCGTAGCGGCGACAGGCGGGCGGCGTTCGAGGAGGCGCAGCGCATCCGCGAGCTGGCCAGCCAGCTGGACGGCGTTCATCCCGAAAGCGATTACGAGGGTGAACTGCTGCGCCTGACCCCGGAGAGCTGGCGTTCGCTCCAGCAGAAACTGAGCGAGCCGTGAGTTCTGCGGCTGCCAGCATCGTCATTCTGACGTGGAACTCGCGAGCGGTTGTGATCGACGCCATTCACTCGGCGTTGTCGCAAACGCTGGCACCGGCCGAGGTGCTCGTGTTCGACAATGCCTCGCAGGATGGGACGCCGCGTGCGATCGCCAGTGCCTTCGGTGCTCGAGTTCGCGTGGTCTGTGCGGCGCGCAATCATGGTTACTGCGGGGGCTACAATCGCGCCCTCAAGATCGCGCAAGGGGATTTCGTGCTGTTGCTCAACCCCGACGCGCGCCTGCGGCCGGAGTTCTTGGTCAGGGCGCTACCGGCGTTCGACGACGAGCGGGTCGGTATCGTGGCCCCGCGCTTGGTGCGGCCCGACGGTGATCTGATCGACAGCAGCGGTCAGTTTTTGGCGCGCTCGCGCAAGACGATCGATCGCGGTTACGGAAAGCGGTTCGACGCACGCCGCGATTGCGCCGGTGACGTGCTCTCCGCCTGTGGGGCCGCGTCGCTCTATCGGCGCGCGATGATCGATGACATCTCCGACGACGGGGAACTGTTCGACGAGGACTTCTTTGCCTACCACGAGGATCTGGAACTCGGATGGCGCGCTTGGCGTGCGGGTTGGAAGGCGGTGCATGTGCCCGAGGCGGTGGCGGTGCACCAACGATCGAGTGGAGAGCATGGCGGGGCGACCGGCGTGACGTTCAGCAAGCCGCCGTGGTTGCGGGCTCACATCGTGAAGAATCGCGCGCTGACAAGTCTGCGTCACGATTCGTGGGGAGCGATGCTCTTCGATCTTCCGTGGATCGTGGCGCGTGACGTGGCGATCTACGGTGGTCTGCTCGTGAAAAGCCCCTCGTCCTATCTTCAGTTGTGGCGGCACCGCGAGACGCTGGGCCGCGCCTGGCGCAAGCGCGCGGTCGATGCGCGGCGGCGCGGCCAATGGGGCGCGTGGCGGCGCAGGACACCGCCGCGTGGTCTCTGGTAACGTGCAGCCCATGTTTCCCAACGTGGACCCATTGCTCCAGGACGTGCTGCTGGCGGCCGCCGCATTTGCGGTAGCGTTCGCCGTCTCCATGGGGTCGACACCACGAATCATCAAAGCGGCGATCCGCTTCAATCTGGTCGACAAGCCCGACGGCAAACTGAAAAACCAACGCGAACCGGTGGCGTACCTCGGTGGATTGGCGATCGCGTTGGGCGTCTTGGCCGGGATTGGTCTGACGTACGAGTTCAATCAAGAGATTCTCGCGATCCTGTTGTCGGCAGCGGTGGTCTTGGTGCTGGGATTGATCGACGACATTGGTGCGCTCTCGCCTTACGCCAAGCTCGGCGGGCAACTACTGGCGGTCTCGGTACTGATCAAGGCTGGCGTCATGATCAAGCTGGTCTTTCTTCCCAGTTGGTTGGCGATCCCGTTGACGGTGTTGTGGATGGTGGGGATGACCAACAGCTTCAACCTGATCGACATCATGGATGGACTCTCCAGCGGCGTCGGGGCGATCGCGGCGATCTGGCTGGCCGTGATTGCGCTGTGCGCCCCGGACCCGATCCCCAGCACAGCGTATTTGGCCTGCGCATTGGCAGGCGGGCTGCTTGGGTTTCGTCGCTACAACGCACACCCTGCCAGGATCTACATGGGTGACACCGGCAGCCTGTTTGCGGGGTTTCTGTTGGGTGCACTGGCGATGGCCAACCACTACACGATCGAGCATCGCTTGGGTGCGGTCGTGCCGTTGTTCGTGTTGGCTGTGCCGCTGTTCGACACGATGTTCGTGATGTACATCCGCTGGCGCCGAGGCATCCCCGTGATGCTCGGCAGTCCCGATCATGTGGCGCTGAGGCTGCGAAAATGGCGCCTGAACACCGTCAATACGGTGCGGGCCAACATGTTTGCAGCCGCGTTGATGGGTGCGGTCGGCGTCGGGGTCATGATGGCGCCGTTGACCTGGGCGATTGGGATCATCGCCGGGATCGCTATCGCTGCCGTGATCTTGGCGGCATGGCTGAAGACGATTGACATGTCGTTGTGATTTGATTGAGGTGCTTGGGTCTTCGGCGACGTCGACACGCTACATTCCGCCCAGAACCTCGCCCTTGCCGCCGACGACTCTGAACACGAATCGCAGGTGATAAAACACCGGTACCGGTTGGAATCGCGTCGCAATGGTGTAGTCGATCTTCCCATCGCCATCGAGGTCCTTGCCCGGCTTTTCCTCCGTGAGCACACCCGGCGTGAACTCCCACTGATGTACCGCCTGATCGACAGCAGCGCGAAAGCGAGAGGCGAAAGGGCCCTCTGTTGACGCGGCGCGTTGACTGTCCTCGATGCGAACGACTTTGCCATCCGTGCCGATGGTGATGCGTACGACCACGATGTAGTCACTCGCACCCGCAGCGAGCGCTTCGGCGGGGTAGAGCGGCTTGTTCAGCTCGCGCAGAGCATGCGGATGCGTCAACTGCGTGGTGAGCTCGGCATCGAGCGGCACGGGAGCATTGTCGATCGGCGGCGGTATCACCTGAAATGCGACCTCCCCGCGCACGTCGGGATCGACACTCGGTACAGGCGTCACCGCCTTAGGGGCGGATGGTATCCGTGCCGACGAGCACGCGATCGATAGTGCCGGCAGCAGTCCCAATGGAAATAAGCGACGCAACCGCATGCTCGTCTCTCCGAGGACCAGCATTCTGGTGCCGTTTGCCGAACCAAGGCAACGAATCGCCCCTAGCGAATTCTCACGGCGAAGCCGACGCTGCCAGCGTTGTTCGGCGCGGTCTGGCTGAGCGATCCCGCCAGCGTCCAGCGCACGTGTGTGACCGTACGATCGAATCCCGCTGGCGCGCCGCCGCCACCGCCCACCGGTGTGTAGACGAACGTCACGCCACCGTCGTTGGAATAGGCGATCGTGACGGTGAGGCCAGTCGTGCCGAGTGCTGCCGTCGCCGATCCAAGCTTGAAGTCGGTATTGCCTGGAACGAGGTCCTGCAGGACCAGCCCACTAGCAGCAGAACCACCCACGTTGGTGAACGACACGCTATACGTCAGCGACGCACCTGGCGGTTGATTTCCAGTAGGAGTGACAGTCTTCGCCAAGTTGATCTGGGCCGGAGCAGGCGTGAGCGCCACGGTCACGTTGTTCGAAAACTCAGACGTATTGCTACTCACGGTTGCGGTCGCGCACAACACCGAATTCACAGCGATCGCGGGCGGTACGGCGACCGTGAACGTGAATCGATTGGTAGTGTCGGTACCGACATTCAACCCGTTCAGTGGGCTGGTGTACGTGCCAGTGCCCGTATCGAGGTCCTGCGCGGAGCCTTCGGTGAAGGTGGTGAGATACGTCTGCCCCTCGCCAAAACCGCTGGGATCGGCCGCGACCGAGAAGATTTCGAGGGCCGAGCCTGGGCGAGCGAACCCCTTGAGCGTCAGCTGACCACCCGAGATCGTGGCCGATGTGAGCACGGCGAAATTGAGCAGTCCGTTGCCGCCGGTATCGGCGTCGCCGCTATCGTTGATCGTTACGTAGGGTGCGGTGCCTCGGTTCGGGTCGTCGGAAGGCGAGTTCAAATCGATACCGATTTGCCCTGTGGTGGTGCCATTGGCAGAGATCGAGTTGCGGCTGATCAGGTTGCCGGTCGAGCCCGTGCTAACGGTGACACCTGCCCCGCTGTTCTGACGTAGAACATTCTGGCGGATCACGCTGCCGGTGCCGTAGATCCGCAGGCCCATCGTCTCGACCGCTCCTCCGCTGGTGGTGAAGCCATTTTGATCGATGCTGTTGTTCTCGATCAGATTGCTGCCGTTGCTCTGGTAAGTGTCAATGCCGCAGGCCCAGTTTTGAGTGATCAGGTTGCCGCGCACCGTCGCGCTGGAGCTGCCGTTCTCGATGTCTATCCCATCGAGATTCGGCGTACTGATCCCGTTGCCGCGGAACTCGTTGTTTTCAATCAGCCAGCCATTGGCACTGGAATTCAGTTCGATCCCCTTGCCGATGCTGTAGCCGATCAAGTTGTTGCGCACGATTCCGTTGTCGGCGCCGACCGCGCGGATGTTGTCGCCGACCGAGCGAGTGCCTGCGCCAGGATCCGTGAAGCTCGTGGCCAAGGTGCCGATGATGCACGACTCGATCAGCGTCCCGGTTTGGTTGTTGCCGATCCGAATATTGGCATCGCCATCGGAGTTCGAGCCGTTCCCGAAGCCATAGATCGCGAGGTTGCGAAGCGTCACGTTGGTGGCGTTGATGTCGAAGCCAAGCGCCAAGCCGTTGGCATCGACGATCTCGATCTCCGGCCGGTTGACACGCGAGAGTGTCAGCGGAGTGGTGCCGACAGATCCACCCGCGCCGAGTTGCCCGGGGTTGGTGTTACCGGTAAACACGGTTTGTGTCGCACCGTCGATCACCACGCTTTCCGTGATTTGCGCCAAGGCGTTGGTGACCCGGAACGTGAACACACCCCGCGCCGCGGAATAGCCGGCGTCGCTGGTGGGGACGTTGAACACGATCGTATCGGCGCCGGCGGTGGAGTTCGCGCTGTTGATCGCGCGACGCAGCGTGCCGCCGCCGCTACCGGTGCCCGTATTGGTCACGACGAACGTCGCGGCCTCGGCCGAGGGCGAAGCGGCGGCGAGGACGCCGATCAACGTGAGCCAGATTCCGGCGCGCCGTCTCATGGCCGATCCAATCGCACCGACGACAGCTGCTGCAGCGAGCGGTCATCGAAGGTAAAGCGCAGCGAGAGGAATGGTCCGCGCGCGGTGCGCTCGGCACCAGGAAAACCGCCGTCATCGAAACCAATCAGGTTGTAGCCAGCCGTCACCCACAGACCGCGCCACGCCATGTATCCGGCTTCGAGGCCAGCCCCATACGAGGTGAGCGTGGTGGGATCTTGCGCGAAGCGGCGCAGGCTGCCTCCCAGTGTCCAACGTGGTGCGATGCGCGCGGTGTAATGCAACGAGACCAGCTGGGTCAGCGTCGCTGCCGCGATGTCATCGCCCGCCACATGCCGGACAATCAGCGACGCCGCCAGGCGCTGCCGGGCACCACAGCGCGCGCCGACAGCGAATGCGAGCGAGACGGCATCGCGAAGCACACCGGGCGCCTCGCGCGGCGGACCGATGCCGATGCCCGGCGGTGGGGAAGTGGCTCCCGCGCCTGGCGCTCCGGCGACCGGACCACCGAAGTCGTTGAACACGCCGGGCGTCACGCCACCAGCGCCGGACGGCACACCCCAGCCCGCTCGCGCATCGACGCGTGTCAGAAATTGCCAGCGTCCAGCCAACGGACGGAATGCCGCCCCCATCAGCAGTTCGCTGCGCCGTGACGATGCCGCGCGCTCCGGCACGCTGACGCTGAACTGATCACGCACGAAGACGGTCCACGGATCGCTGGGGCGGAAGGCGCCCGCAACGGTCAACAAGTGACGCGTGTCGAGTTTGCCTAAATGCAATTCGTAGCGCGCCGAAAGCAGCGAGGTTCCCGCGCGATATTCATAGCCACCGCCGAGCGTGGTGTAGTCGCCGTTGCGATCACCGCGCGTGGTGTCGACACGCGCCATCGAAGCATTCAGCGTCGAATGCGGAGAGAGTGGAAGTGCGGTTTCGATGCCGGTCGTCGCGCGCAGCGCGCTGCCGCCGGCTCCTTCCTCGAGCGAGTAGTGGGCCAGCGCCCGGGTGCGATCGGAAATCTGAGTGTCCAGCCCAATCAGAGTTCGATCGGTGGTTTGCCCACCACTGGATTCGAACTCTTGCCGCAGGAACAAGCGTTGACCGGAACGCCACTCGTAACCCAGCCCAAGCGCGGTGCGTGTCGGGTAGCCCGGCACATCCTCGCTGCCCAAACTTTGGCTGCGCAACAACTCGGCATTCCAGCGGCGAGCAAAGCGCGCTCGTAACCCGGCCTCGAGTTGTGTTGTCGCCGAGTTGGACAGCCCAGCCCCATCGGCGCTCGCATAGCGCGCGCCGAAGAGCGCGGTCAGCGCACCGATGGCGCGCTCGGCGTGCAGCGCGGCGACGCGTCGCGAGAAGCCGCTGCGATGATCCTCTTGCGCCAAGGCTTCGCCGCGCACACGCCAGTCGTTGGTTGGTTGCCATTGCATCGTGGCAAAGCTGCGGCGACTGCCCACTTCGGGACTGCCCAATAGAGTTGGGTTATCGAAACCACTGTCGATGTCGCGATAACCAAGTTCCCAGCCCAGCCGCGCCGTGCGGCGATAGCGAACATCGACCCGAACGGCGGTCGCGGCCGGATCCTGCGCCTCGCGCGATTCGGCCCATTCGGCGCCCACTTCGACGCCGGCTGCCGAGCGCCAATTCAAGTCGACTCCAGCCAACTCGCGCGCTCCGCCGTTGCGCCCCTCACGGATGATCGAGACGCCCGACTCGAGCCGGTCGCTCCAGTGCATTGCGGCGCGGCCGCCCGCCGTTATCTCGTCGCCAGCGCCGCGCGCTTCGTAAAGCACCACCACACGTGTCGGATTGAGATCGCGATCAAACGGAGCTAGCGGGCCACGAAACAGAATCGTTCCAGCCTCGGTATCGAGCGAGTAGTCCAGATCGCGGACCTTGATTTGCCGTTGAAGCACCTCTTCCGGCCTAAAACGATCGCGCGTTTCGACGATCACCGTTTCGGAGCGCGCCACGATGTTGCGCTGCTTCAGCAGGTAGGGACCCGAGCTGCCATCGGGCGTAAACAGATCGCGCACCACGGATTGATCGGATGAGGAAGCGAAGCCTTGCAAGCTCCATCGCCCATGCTCGGTGCGCGCCGACAGACCGCTCAGGCGTCGGTCGTAACGCGTGAGTTCGGTGCGATCGAAGCTGCTGCTAAAATCGCCCCACTGTGCAAAGCCGTGGGAGAGATCGAGCCGCGCATACAACGGCCCTTGACGCTCCGCTTCATCGCTGCGCAACGCGGTATCGCCGTAGACGGTGTAGAAGCGGTCTGGCTCGGACGGTCCGAAGAGGCGATCGCGATCGCGTTCGCGCGCGGTGTCGAGCGAAACCGTCAGGTGTGCGCTGTCACCCACCGGCCCGCGTGCAAACAGCGCCACACGCCCGCCGTCCGACGAGACTTGATCTTCTATTCCCGGACCCCAACCGCCATCTCCCTCGACGCCCGCTTCGCCCGCGAGGTGACCTTCCGCCAGCCCCAGCACGCGCCAGTGAGTGTTGCTGGGCGTGACGTTGACGATGGTCTCGACGCGCATCGTTTGGGTGTAGACCGCGACGCGCACCGTGCCTGGCGCGGTCAGCGGGGCGCAACGCACGCGTCGTTGTCCATCGTTGAGGCGCAGTTGCAGCCCCGACAACTCCGCGTCGAGATCGGGTTCGAGTGACTGCGCCCCCTCCAACACGATCGTGACAACCGGTGCGTCGGTGGTGCGCATCCCGGACCCATCGACCGCTTCGATCAGCAGCTCCCCACCGCGCGACGGGTCGGCGACCCAAGGGCCGTTGACGACGCCGACACGCAGCGCGACCGGTTCACTGGGCAAGACCACCAGCGCCTCGACCGGTTCGCTGAGCGTGCCATCGGTCGCCTCGCTCTGAAACACGAGGCGATTCGCGCCAGCGGAGAGCGGCACACCGATGTAGCGCGAGGCCGCGACCTGGCGCGAGGGGAGCGACGAGGTGGTGCCGATATGTTCCACGCCCATCGGCCGTCCGTTGACGGTCAGGCGCGGCGCGGCACCCATGCGATAGACAACCTCGACGGCGATCGACGAGCGCTCGGCACGAGCCCCCGACACCGGGGACACGATCGCCGGATAACTCGTGACCGAACGTACAAGTTCTTCGAGCGAGTCCTTCGCCGTGGGCGCGGGGCTTGCTCCGGAGTCAGTCGATGGCGCCGGCGCGGGAGACTCGACGCGCCGCTCACGGTTGTCGCGCTCGATCAACTCGGCCCGCAACCGCGCTTGCAAGTCCGTGGTTGCAGGCGCTGGCACGCCGGGCACCGTTTGGCACTCGATCGTCACCTGCCCCTGCCCCAATCCGCGTTCGGTGATCAGTGCTGCAGCAGCCGCCATGTAGCGCGATGCGGCTTGGCCACTGAACTCGTCAGGATCGATCAGCGATGCGGTTGGAATCAGCAATCGAAAGCCACCCGCTTGAATCGTGCAGCGCGCGGCCTGCCGCGGCGCCACACCAAAATCGGCAATCGCCAATGTTGCCGGCCGCAGTTCGACCAAGCGCGAGCGACCCGCTTCGACGAAGCTGTCGAGGCTCGTGGGATCGTTCGCATCTTCGACGACAGGCGCGGGTGATAAGCCGGAGGGAAGCGTAGCGGGATCCAATCGCAAGGCGTGCAGCCCAGGCCGGACCGCTTCAATGTGCCAGCGCCCCGTGATGTCGGTCACGCTGCCGGTGCCATCCTCCATCGCGACTAGGACGCCGGGAACACCGGGCTCATCGGGGTCTGGAATTGCATCGCCATCGTCATCGATGAACACGCGGCCCATCAAATGCGCCTCACGGCGGAACGGGCCCGGCATGATGCGCATCGCAGCGCTGGCTTCATTCGAGCGATACGACACGAGTGCGTCGTCGACGCCAATTGCGAAGGCGTGATTGATCGTGTCCCCTTGCTCTGACGTCGGGCCGATCACCGCGGCGAATCGCAGCACGATGATTTCGCCGGCCTTTATCGCGCCGATCCGGAAGCGCAACGTCCGTCCGTCGCTAGAGATCGCGGGATCGGGAATCTTCGAGCCGTTGCGCCGGGCACTGCCGGGGACGTAGCGCAACAACTCCGGCAGTCGATCGATCGCTTCGACAGAGGTGAGCGCGGGGCCGACGCCGGTATGCCGCAGCTCGATGCTGTATCCGACGGTATCGCCTGGT
>JANNUT010000246.1:0-13192 GCA_031395565.1 Acidobacteriota bacterium
CGAGTTTCAAATTGTGGTTGATCGCGAACGACGCGCCGAAGGTTCGTCATGAGGACGACGGACTGTGGCGGCGGCTGGTTCGGATTCCGTTCGAGCGCGTCGTACCGGTCGAGCAGCGCGCAGTCCTCGAAGAAGTTCCGAAGCGGGTCCATGTCGGCGCGATAGTCTTCGGTCGCCGCCTGGACTCGCTCAGGAACGCGCAGGCCATTCGCGAACCAGTCCACAGCACCGGCCACGATCCAAGCCAGGACCGCGCGCAGGTGTTCCGGTTCGCGCAGGCGAGCTTTCAACGTCGGGTCGCGTTGCTCGACCGGTACGACGCGCTCGAACGGAATCCGAACCAGCCGCCGCCACAGTCCGTCGTCCTCATGACGAACCTTCGGCGCGTCGTTCGCGATCAACCACAATTTGAAACTCGGTCGAAACTCAAACTCGCGACCGTATAGAAACCGCGCGGTGACCGAATCGCCGCCGCTCAAGTTCTTGACGAGTCCAGAAGCCAGCCGCCTGCCGTCCTCGACTTCGATTGACGAAACGAAACGCGCGCCAGCGAGCCGAGCGATATCTTGCCGCGGTGAGCCAACGTCGAGCCTCGCGCAGAATGACTCGAAGTCTGCGGTTTTCGAATAGTCGCCGAGCGCGTTTTTGACCGCTTCGATAACGGTACTCTTGCCGGTCGCGGCCGGGCCGAGCATGGCGAAGACTTTCTCCTCGCGCGTGTCGCCGGTCGCGCTGTAACCGAAAGCGCGTTGCATGAACTCGACCGTTTCAGCGTCGCCGAGCGCGTCCACCAGCAACCGTTCCCACACTTCGGAGCGCGCGTCCGGTCGATGATCGACGGGTGCGAGTTTCGTGCAGAGAGCGTCGCGCGTATGCGGCCGGAGTGATCCGTCGCGAAGGTCAACGATCCCGTTTGCCACGTTGAGTGCGAACGGGTCGGAGTCCAGCTCATGCGCGAGCACCGAGAGTTTCGGCTTTGCCAGTTCGAGCATGCCGCCGATAGGACGGGCGCCGTCAGACTTCAGCGCGTGTTTGAACAGTTGCTTCCGCTCGTCGCCATCGGGCAAGCGTCGCGCACTGTCCAGCATTCGCGAGAGCGTTTCACGGGCAGCCTCGCGCACGTCGCCGCGTTGATCCGTCGCCCAGCGCTGGCCGTCCCAGTGAAGCCACGCGCAGGCCTGGCAATCGAAGCGCCAGTCCTCGCCGTGCTGCGCGACGAACCGCTCCGCGTTGCCGCCTTCGGACAGCGGCGCAGCCTCCGCGATTCGATCCGCAAGCGACTTCGGCGCGGTACTCATGACGCGACCTTGAACGGCGACGCGAGGCCAGCTCGAAGACCGCTCTCGATGATCCCAGTAACACGCTGCGCTCCGTCCTTGTCGAACAGGCCGTTCGCGCGCGTTGCCGCGAGCAAGAGCGCGATCGCCTCAGCCTCGGGAACGATCCCCGCAGCGATAAGGCCGCCTGCTACGTAAGCGGCGCGGTTCGTTTCCCAACCGCGTGAACCCTCGCGCGCGTTGACCAGCCTTCGCAGCGTCGCGTTGAGCAGCTTATCCGCGTGGCTTGCGTCCAGCGGTTCGCGCGGCTCTTCGATTCTCGAGACTCGAAGTTTCTCGAGCAGTTCATCCGGAAGCTCAGCGATGCCGACTTGTTCGGGTGTGAGCTCCCAGCGATACACGTTTCCCGATTCATGCGAACTGCCAGCGAGCACGACTTGACCGCCAACGCCGCGCGTATCGATCGCAACGCCAAGCCGACCTTGTGAATTGCCGAGCGGCGGGTCGGGCATTCGATAGAACAAGTGCAGCCCGCCGCCGCCAGTGCGCGCGCAGGCCGTGTCGATCTCGCGGTTCCAAGTTGCACCCTTCGCTAGGTCGACATCGACCACGAGCAGACCGCTTGCACCGCAGTTCACGCCGAGATTGTCCCGAGCCGCCCAAGCGATCGCCTCAGGTTCGGTGAGCGGCGGAAGGCTTGGCCAACCGGTTTCGAGCGGCCGCTTGCCCCGCAGGCGAACCAAGTGCCAGCCGCGAGAGATTGCGGCCCATGCCTCATGTTGTAGTTCGGCGTTCATGAGCGATCCCTGCGACCGCTCGCCGACTGCGTTGGCCAGGCGAATACCGCCTCGGCTAGTGAGCCCGTCGACTTCAACAGCAACCAGACTGCCGACTCAAAGCAGCCGACATCGCCATGACTGGCAATATGCTCGAACCGATCAGCTGCGGCTCTCAGGTCTTTCGCAACAGTCGCGCACCATAAGCGCCGTGCCGCGCTCGCGCGTGAATCAAGCGGCCGCGAGATGTACTTCGAAGCGTGCGTCCCGGTGCCGTCCGACAGCGACGCACTGGTTGCAGGAACTCGTACGCGCCCTCGGGATCGCCTAACACGCGGCGCGCTCATCGCGCACCCCGCAGACCGTCAACGAACGTGCGCAAGTCCTCGAGGCGGTAATAGGTTGCGCGACCGATCTTGACGCACGAAATCTTGCCGGCGCGGGTCAGGCTGCGAAGACTCTCGGGCGGCATGTCGAGCGCCAACGCCGCGTTCTCGGCGCGAAGGAGCATTTGCGCGACTCGAACAACTTCGGGTTGCGCGTTCATGCGGCACGACGCGAAGAAGTCGCCGAGCAGAGTGTCGGAAGCGTGGAGCGTTCGATTTTGAGAGGGTTTTGACGAGACGGACTAGGCGGGTCAGGTGAACTAGCTGGGCCATCCGTTCCGGTTGCGGCACATCTGGTTGCGGTGTGGTGTGCCCGACGTGCCCGGCCTGCACGGCGCATCGTCGGTCTGCGCACTATGCTACGTCGCGTTGCGGGCTTCAACGACGGACGGAAGCGGCGCTCGAACCGCACCTGGCGGCGGACGGTGCTCAGTTCGACGATCTTGCACTCTCGATTTATTTCGGTGACGTGCTCGTTCACTTGCCGATCGTTGCAACCTGCGGCGGTTAGCATCGCCGCGACCCGCTGTGCCCGAGCGTCTGCCTGAATCTGGCAACGCCTTCGCCGCGGCGATCGTGTCTTGTCCATACGGTGCCCTTTCTGCTCCGTGAAGAGAGCGGGAGCATTCTCGTCCCTCGTCCGTGATCAATGCAAGAGGGGTCTGCTAGACTCGTCCCGCCCTTTCAGCACGCGCGCGTGCCGAGCCGACTCTGTGAAGAGGGTCGGCTCACTTATTTTGGTCGCGACTTGTCGCGCGACTGCGACGCGAAAGTCCTAATGCAATGTCGTGTGCAGTTTGTGTGCAGCCCGCTGTGCAGGTTGGGGCGGTGTGCAGCGGTGTGGAGTGGTTAGAATGCCTTAAAACCACTGTTTTGAGCACTTAGAGTCGCTTGGGGTGCAAGTGGTCGCCGGTTCAAATCCGGCCGCCCCGACCAATTCAACACGAAGCGGTTCCTCACTCGAGGATTGGCGTGCGCTCTAGGCCTGTCCGGAGTCAGGCCGGACCTCTTCACACAGTTTCCGTTGACCGCACTGCGTCACCCCGTTAGGCTTTCGCTCTCTTTTCGGAGTTTCGCCCTGTGACGCACGCGCGACCGCGCATCTTGGTAACCAACGACGATGGTGTGCGCGCCCCAGGTCTCAAGGCGCTCGTACGCGCGTTGATCGAGTTCGGCGATGTCACGGTTGTCGCTCCCGACCGCGAGCAATCGGGGGCGTCACACGCCTTGACGCTTCGTCAGCCACTTCGCATCGAGCGCCTAGAGAATGGTTGGTACTCGGTCGATGGCACCCCCACCGACTGCGTCAATCTCGCGTTTTTTCATATTCTCAAGTTCACCCCCGAGCTGGTCGTGAGTGGGATCAACGCTGGCTACAACCTCGGCGAGGACACCACCTACTCAGGCACCGTGGCGGGCGCCCTGGAAGGACGGATCCTTGGTGCGCCGAGCTTGGCGCTCTCCACGGTCGCCGATGCCGACGACGCGCAGTTCGCGGTTGCGGCGGCCGTGGCGTTGCGCCTGTCGCACGAGGTCTTATCGCGCGGACTCCCGTTCGAGGGCCTGCTCAACGTCAACGTGCCGCGTGCGCCAAGCGGATACCGCGTGACCCGACAAGGGCGGAGAGTTTTTCGCGAAGGACTAGTCGCGCGCCAAGATCCAAAAGGGCGTGAGTACTACTGGATCGGTTTGGCTCCGTCCGAGTGGCAGCCCGACCCTTTGGCGGATCACGCTGCGGTATCCGCAGGCCTCGTTTCCGTGACTCCGCTGCATGCTGACATGACGTTCCATCCTGCGATCCCCGCGATTCGCGACTGGGGACTTCCTGCGGAGTCGACCCCTTCATGACGCAGTTTCGCGACGCTGGCGGCGCCCGCCGCAGAATGGTCGATCGGCTCAAAGAGCAGGGTATCCGCGACCCGCTCGTGCTCGACGCGATCGGTCGTGTTCCGCGCGAACAATTCGTTCCCGCCGCCTTGAGCGGACGATGCTACGACGATGGCCGGCTTCCGATTGGTGAGGGGCAGTCGATCAGCCAGCCCTGGACCGTCGCACGAATGAGCGAGTTGTTGTGTGTCAAACCCGGCGAGCGCGTGCTCGAGATCGGCACCGGCAGTGGGTACCAAGCCGCCGTACTAGGCATGATGGGCTTGATCGTATTTACGGTTGAACGGCACGCTTCTTTGGCGCGCCAGTCGGGTGAGTTACTGAGACGGCTAGGGCTCATGTCTGTCACGGTGAAGCACTTCGACGGGACCTATGGCTGGGCCGCGCAAGCGCCGTATCGCGGGATCATCGTGACCGCTGCCGGGCCATCGATACCTCCAGCGCTGGTGACGCAGCTTGCTGAAGGTGGCCGGCTGGTTATTCCGGTAGCGCGCGGGAACGAACAACGTTTGACCGCAGTCGAGAAGAATGCAGACGGCACCACGCGAGAAGAGGACCACGGCCCGGCGCAATTCGTGCCGTTGATTGGACGCTTCGGGTATCGCGAAGCACCGCCAGCGTAGCGCGCCCCTCACGCGCGTGGCACGTCGCGTGAGGAGCGCTATCGCCGCAGCGAACGAAGCCGAAACGGCTTCGGAACGGTCAGCTTGGACGAGCTAGCAACGCAGTGGTCGGGCGCTTCAGCGCGCGAACACTGGGGACGCGACAAACATTACACGCCAACCTGCGCACGTTGTGCGCCACGCGTGTCTCTGTTCGAAAACATGATCGATAAATGTCCACACGGGCGGTTTGAGAGAGGCGTTGTTCTGACACCGAGAACAAATGCAATCGCGTTGCCACTAGGCTCGAGAGGCAAGTGCGTGCTGCATCTCCCCAGCGAGCAGGGTTTTGTGGACGCGGGGTAGCAGCAATCTGCTGTTCATCGAGACGCGGCAGGTTCACTCGCGAAACCGCGGGTACGAATCTGAAACCGATGGGATCCGGCCGAACGGTTGAACATTCGCCGAGTTGACGCCACCGGGCCGGTCGTCTAGAGTCTCGCGGCTGTTGCGGCCGGACTGTTTTAGGTCGCGAAATCCAGCACCCAACGGTCGGGGCGTAGCGCAGCCTGGTAGCGCACTTGCTTCGGGAGCAAGGGGTCCCGAGTTCAAATCTCGGCGCCCCGACCAATTCACCGTCTCAGCAAGAGACCCGTTACGACATTCGGACCGCGCTCACCTCATAAGCGCTGGAGCGCCGCGATCAGTCGATCGACTTCTTGTTGCGTGTTGTAGTGGACCATGCTCACTCTCACGACGCCGCCGTTAGGGACGACGCCCAACGCCTCGGCGGCATGACGCGCGTAAAAATCACCATAGCGTACGGCGACATGCTGCTTGTCCAACGCTTGGACGATCTCGGAAGACTGTCGCGCCCCGACGACGAACGACACGATCGGGGCACGCTGAGAAGCGTCATGGGTGGGCGGCCCGATCAAGCGCGTGTCGCGGCGCGTCGAGAGGTAATCGAGCAGCCGTCGTGACAGTTCTTGCTCGTGATGCATGAAGGCCCCGAAGCAGCGATCGAGCGCATTCGGGATGTCGTGAGGGTCCGCGCCAAGCTGCGCTGCCAGGGAGCCGAGATACTCGAGAATCCCGGGCACGGCAGCGGCCAGTTCATGCGGTACGGCGCCCGGCTGAAACTTGTAGGGAATCTGCAGTTCATCTACGAAGAAGTGGTTTTGCCCAGGCAGCGCAAGCAAGAGTTCACGCCGGCCATAGAGCGCGGCGAGATGCGGGCCCCACGTCTTGTAGAGACTCACGAGATAGAAGTCGACACCGAGGGCTTTGACGTCGACACGTCGATGCGGCGCGGAGGCAACGCCGTCGACGCATACCAAGCCACCCGCGGCGTGTACGCGACGCGTGATTGCCTCGACATCGTGATAAGCACCCACGATGTTCGAGCAGTGGGTAAAGCAGACGAGCCTCGTTCGTTCGTTGAGCAGCAACTCGAGATCGTCGAGTTCCAAGCGCGCCGTTTCAGGGCGCATGCGCCATGTTCGGATCGTCGCTCCAAAGCGCTCGAGCCGGCGCCAAGCGCCGATGTTGGCCTCATGATCGAGGTCCGTGACAACCACCTCATCGCCCGGCCGGAGCGTTTGTCCGAAGGCCTGGGCCAACACGAAAACGTTGATCGTGGTCGAAGCTCCTAGGACGATCTCATCCTGCTCCGCGCCAAGCAGCATCGCCGCCGCCAGATGTCCGTCGGCAACGCGCTGCGTCGCCTCACGCGAGAGCGCGTGCGAGGCACCCAATTGAACCTGACAGTGGCGCATGTAGTCATGAATGCGACTGATGACCGGCAAGGGAGGAGGAGTCCCTCCCGCGTTATCGAACAAGGCCCAATCGGTCTGAAGCGCAGGGAATTGCCGTCGGATGAAATCGAGGTCCAGAGTCATGCCGATTCTCCAAAGGCCGGCTCCGTGTTGGATACTATCGGCCCCTCGAGGAGCATACCGTGGTATTCGAGTCGCTCGAACTCGACGCTTACCTGCAGAGAATTCGACTCGCCGCTCCATTGCCGGTGTCGATCGAATCGCTCGCATCGATCACTGAAGCGCACGCTGCATCGATCCCATTCGAGAACCTCGATATCCTGCTCGGGCTACCAATCTCACTCGACCTCGAAGCACTCGTTCGCAAGCTGATTCACAACCGGCGCGGCGGCTACTGCTTCGAACACAACACTCTCATGCGAGCGGTGTTGGAGTGTCTGGGCTATCAAGTCACAGGATTGGGCGCCCGAGTGGTCAGCGAATCAGGGGCAGTGCGGCCACGAACCCACATGCTGCTGCTCGTCGAGTTGCCGGCTGGCCACTACGTCGTCGATGTCGGTTTTGGCGGCGACGGACTGCTGCACCCAATCGCGCTCCAACACGACGAATCGGTGCGCGTTGGTATGAGCCATCACCGGCTGCGAAACGAGGGTTCGCTCTGGATGCTGCAGGTCGAACACGACGGGCGCTGGACAGATCTTTATAGCTTCGATCTCGCACCGCAGTGGCTCCCCGACTATGAAGTCGCCAATCACTTCACCAGCACACACCCGAGTTCACCGTTCGTCGCCAACTTGACCGCGCAACTCGTGCGTCGACAGCGCCACGTCGTGCTGCGCAATCGAACCCTCACGGTACGCGAGCCCGGGGGCTTGACGACCCAAACCGTGCGTGATCCAGCGCACTTGCTCGCGGTGCTGGAGGGCGAGTTTGGGCTCGCTTTTCCGCCCGGATCACGGTTTCGCCGGCCTGAGTTCTAGCCGGATTCAGGGGAGGTCGGCATACTCTGCGATCTTTTGGCGAGTGAACTCGAGGAACGCATGGGACTGACGACTCTTATCTCCGAGTGGGCGACACACATTTTGAGCGTCCTGGGCTATCCCGGGCTGCTGTTCCTGATGGCTTTGGAAAGCATGATCGCGCCAGTCCCGAGCGAAGCCGTCATGCCGTTCGCAGGGTTTCTGATTGCACAAGGGAGATTCAGTTGGGCAGGCGCGATTGCAGCTTCGAGCGCCGGCACTTTGTTGGGCTCGTGGCTGGGCTACTGGATGGGTCAGCGGGGTGGCTATCCGTTCGTGCAACGATTCGGAAAGTACCTGCTGCTCGATCAAGAGCATCTCGATGCGACGGTCCGCTGGTTCGAAAAGCGCGGCGAGATCACCATCTTGGTGTCGCGCTTCATTCCTGTGGTGCGGCATTTCATCTCGATCCCGGCGGGCGTGGCGCGCATGAACCCATGGAAATTCTCGCTCTACACGCTGGTGGGCGGCACCCTATGGAACACGTTCTTGCTGGTTGTCGGCGTAAAGCTTCGCGAACGCTGGGATGAGGTACAGCACTACTCACACCAAATCGACATCGTGGTGGTGATCGTGCTCATCGGGTTCGCCATTTGGTTCATCCGCCGGCAACTGGCGAATCGCCATTAGTGTTTCATGTTGGCGCGCGAGTCGCTGAGGTCGAAGGTGGCACCGTTGTGGTCGCTTGTTGCTCGTCGAGATCCGAAAGTTGTTTAAGAGTGGGCCGTCGACTCTCACGAGGCGGGAATAGACTTGCCGGTCAGCCACCACCACCTGTCCCAAACATCCGACCTGACAAGAACGCGATGCGCGATACTCCATTACGCGTGCTGCATTGAAACCGACCTCGCGAATCGCAGCCGATAGAGCCCTCGACACGATCGGCACCGTGCCGTGGACCAATCCTCCGCATTGTCTGGCGCACGTGAGGGGAAGCCATTCCACTTTTGCAGCCACAACACTCGATGGAGACTTCTGTCGCGATCTGTCACCTCATTGCAGAGTGAGAGAGTGCAGGGCCGGGCGATCTAATCCTGCCCAATGCACCCCGAAGAGCAACCGGATCATCCCGGTGCCTGCGCCAAGTGCGGAATGGCGCTCCAACCTGACGGGACGAGGACAGCCGATACGGAGGAGGAGCGGGGCGCCGAATTGCTCGCATGCCCGATGGGCGCTGAGGCGGGCCTCAGTCTGGTTTCAGCGGCCGTTCCTCGTGCGGTCGGCATGCATGAGTTCGACGGTCACCTCCTGATCCGCCGTTACGGTCAAAACGTGGTTCGGTGCCACTCGCACCCAGTCGCTCTTTCGCTCGGTCAATCGCTCCGATGCGACGATCACAGGATGATTTCTCGAATGGCCAGAGATCCCTTGACTGGCGGCTTGCTCGTACGCGTCATTCCTTCCAACCGAATAGTAGAGCGAGACTGGTTCGAGTTGTTGATCTGAGACAAAACGGATCGCTGACATGCTGTGCCCATCGGTGACCGCGAAGTTCGAATACGAGGGTTCGGAGATCCCCGCTTCTGCAATCCATTGTTCGAGTTGCACGACCGTTCGGACCAGAGTTTGTCTCATTTCGCCCGCCGAAACGCGGCGATCCGCAGCTGGTAGCAAGTTGAGGAACACAGCGAAAGCATGTTCAGAATCGGTCGTTCCTTCGATTCCCATATAAAGATCATCGGGTAAGGACTGCCTCAGCCGTCGTTTGATCCGATCGAACCCAGGGACAGTGCCGTTGTGCATCCAGAGGTACGTGCCGTGCCTGAAAGGATGGCAATTTGCCTCCGACACGCACATGCCGGGAGAAGCTGCGCGGACGTGCGCAAAAAAACAAGACGACTTGAGATGCTCGGCCAGGTTCCTCAAGTTCCGGTTGCTCCAGGCTGGCGTCAGGCTGGTGAACACGCAAGGCGTCGAACTGATGTCGGGCGCATACCAACCGACGCCAAAACCATCTCCATTGAGCGGCTCCTTGCGCTCTCTCGCTTTGTAGCTCTGAGTGATGAGTGAATTCCCCGGTCGATAGAGCAATTCCGAGATCGAGAGCGCGGGCCCCAGGTAGCAAAGAAACCTACACATCGCCGGGCCCACCATTCACCGGCGGAACCTCCGCTAGATAGTCCTCAGGATGTCGGCGGAATTCCGCCCGACACCCTTCGGAACAGAAGTAGTAAGTACTCTCCGCGGTGGGGAGCGAGTAACTCGCGGTTCTGTCATCTACCTTCATGCCGCAGACTGGGTCTATGACCATGTACACAACCTCCTTCATGTACTCTTTCCGGATCCGAACGTTCTCCCAGTCGGGCTTCGTGAGGTCAACCGCCGCGTCCGGATCTGGTGTGCGCAGAGTCCTCAGGAGCAACGGGTTCTCGCAGTTCGCGTTGGTGCAGATTCCGGAGCTCGAGTACGGTGGGACAAACCAAGAGCTCGTGCGGAAACGTTGTCGCGAGTCCAGCGATCATTGGAGCGGGAATGCGGTTCATCACATCGCCGCTCCTGCAAATGCGCTGTGCCATTTCACGGCTGCTCAGTTCGCCACCGGCTCCAAAGCCATCCCGCATTTCGGGCAAGTCCCTGGGGCGTTAGCTCTGACCTCCGAATGCATCGGACAAACGTAGCGCGCTTGCTGCCGCTCAGCAGGCTCTGTCACCGGAGGACGTGACACGGCATCCGGCTGAGTGGTCGCCAAACCAGGCGACGCACCTAGTTGGCTCAGCGCGTACGTCCGCCACTCCGGCCGGCGGCCGATCTCGTCGACAAGTTCCTGCATGAACGTCTCATCAGCCAGCAGGGTATTCCGCAGGGTTTGCCGGCCGTTGGGGTCAGCAAGGAGCTTTGCGACCGAGCGTGGAGCAGTCGATGTTGCGGTCGGGGAGGACGTGGCTGAATGTGCGTGTGAACCGCCACCTCCTGTCGTTCCACCGCACGCGTTCGACGCACGCGGCACAAGCAGCGCGGCTACTACAACTGGATACATCATCCATCTGGACATCGCTCACCTCCTGAAGCCGCGGCCTGTGCCGCGCCTCGAATAGTCTCAGGTGCGTTAGCCCTGTGCGCAGCTCGGAAATGTCCGTCGTGCCCGCACGGAACCGTCTACCAACTGCTCCGGTGATAGTTCACCACCGGTACAACGATCCTCTCGCCGTTGCGGAGGAGGGTCACTTTCAGTTCGTGTTTCGTGCCCGGTGGCGTGTTCGGCGGGGACGGCTTCTGCGCCCATTGCCGAATCGGTTCGTCGTCGATTCGCAGGATCACGTCGCCGCCGAGCAGAATCGTTTCCTCGCCCGCATGGATCGCAAGTGTCCCGCCAACGATGCCCGCCCGCGCCGCGGCGCTGTCCGGCGCGACCCGCTGAACCAGCACCCCGCCCGCCTCGGGCACATTGAGGGCGGCGCTCCATTTCTGATCGAGCGGGACCCCAGAGACGCCTAACCACATACAAGGGTCCAGGGCGAGAATCGTCTTGACGACATTGATGGCGAGCCCAAACCCGACGCCCTCAGAGCCTCCTCCTTTGGACAGGATTCGCTGGGCGACAGCGATGACCTCCCCGCGGCTATTGAACATCGGACCACCGGAGGCGCCGGTATTGATCGCAGCGTCGGTCTGCAACAGCTCTCCATCCAGCACTCCGCCGAACACATGCTGCAAGCGGTGGCGACCGCTGATCACGCCAACTGATAGCGACTTCTCCATTCCAAATGGGTTGCCAATGACATATACGGTCTCGCCTCTCTCTGTCCGATCAGAATCACCGAGTCGCGCGGGCACAAGCGGCCTCGCGACCTCTGCGAGCCGCAAGAGCGCGATGTCGGCTCCTTCGTCGGCGAAGACGACCGTTGCCGAACTAGACTGGTCGTCGGAGACGATGACCTCAATTCTTTCTGCACTCTCGACAACGTGAGCCGCCGTCAGGATCAGCCCGTCGCCGGTCAGGACGACTCCTGTCCCCAACGATTCCGTTGGAGAGAACTCCACCACGCGCTGGTCTTTCGTTATCTCGCGGCCCTTGACGAGAACGACCACGACGGAACGCTCGAGGCGGGCAACCAAGTCGACCCGCCGAGACTCCTCGTCCGTGGGCACGTCCGCAAGGACGCTGCCGCCGATGGACAAGGCCAACAGCAATGCCGAGTGAAACGATCTGCTCGTCCATGTCCTCATGAGACAGGTCCTCCGTTGCGCCTAGTTTCTACGTGCCTGGCGCTCGTTTGCTGTGCGGGGCTCGACGTGGGGCCGAATTCCCTAGATTCGTATTGCCGAATCCGCTCCACTAAGCTGTCCGCTGCCGCCAGGAGTTTGCGGACCTGTCGTGTGGTCTCCGGAGGCAGGTTCCGTTGCGTCTGCAATTCGCTGGCGTGGAGTCGAAGTTCGCGCAGTGGATCGCGCAGGTTTTTGACGATGCTGAGCAACGCTAGTGCTGTTGCAGAACTACGTTCTCCCCGGACCCACTCCTCGACCTGACGCGCCAAACCGGGTCCGAGTGCACGCACCGCTGCAACGAGTCTGCCGAGTTCGGCGTCCGACTCCGGCACGCGCGCGAGCCATCCTCCTCCGGTCCGCATCCGCTCGAGTTGATGCACGATGCGATCGATTGGAGCGACAAGATTGTGATTCAGGATCCAGCGCGTCCCGAACAACAGCGCCGCCAACGCAAGCACTCCGAACGCCGCATGCATCGCGATGGAATGAAGCGTCAAGTCCCGCATTCGCACGGAGTCAACCTGGTAGCGAAGTTCCATCGGCGCACCCCCTACATCGAGCGACTGGACTACTGAGTTCGGCTCGGCCAGCACCCTGTCCGGCAGCGCGCTGACCGTGGACTCGCGGAGTTCGATCGCCACTCCTCTGACGGCCAGGAGCGCCTGCACCATCTGGAGGTGTCGAGCGGCCGTCTGCGGGTCGCCGCGAAACTCTCGCATCTCGGCGAGGTGAGACAGCAGCGCCCGCGCTTGGACAGACTCGAGTTCGGCGAACTCGCGTCGCTCCTGAGTGGTGACCGCGGCTGTCAGCGCAACTAGCGCTATTGCGAAGGAGAGGGCGATCCAGGCGGAGAGCCTCGTGCGCAGGCTGATCGATCCTCGTGAATCGATTTCGCTCGTTTCGGGTTCGATAGCCGTGGCCTGCATCGACGTTCCTCCCGCTCAGTCTCGCTCGCTGTCGGCGAGCCACTGGATGTAGGCCCAAAGTGCGTCGCGATCCGCTGGCGTCAAGTTCGCGTACTCCGGCATTCGGATCCGTTGCCGCTTCAAGAAGTAAGGTGCGATCGGATGGTTCGTCAGTCGCGGGATCTCTCCGCGTTGAAGCCACGAGTCGAACTCGTCCCGATCTCGAACGAGATCAGCGAAATCAGCCCCGTACCAGCCGGGGATAAAGCCGGTGAACGATCCGGGATTCGGATACCCACCCGAGCCGCCGGGGCCATGACAGGAAAAGCAACCCCAGTGCTGCGCGATTTCCAAAC
>JANNUT010000247.1:0-19468 GCA_031395565.1 Acidobacteriota bacterium
CCAACACGCTGTCCACGTATGCGATCTCGACGTTCATACCATTGAGGTTCAGGTACACCAACGTTGTTCCCTGTTAGTTCACGGTTGTATCCACCAGCACTGACGCTGGCTGATCCGGCGCGAAACTGCAGACACGCCTTCGAACCTGCCCTTGGCCCGCACGTGAAGAAGTCTCCGCTTGGATTTGAGTGCCGGTCGACGCGGCGACGCCTACCGGGAATGAGGAATAGTTTCCACCCTCGACGCTGAACACGTGCGCCTTGGCGATGAATACCGCGATCGGCGGAGGCCGGGCGAGCAGGCCGAGGGCACAGCAGAGTCATACGCGTAGTGTCAGGCGCATGAATCCGCGCGAGGATCTTCATCGGGCCTTGGCCGCGAGGACACTCCATCACGTCGATGGCAAAGACTCGGCGCATCAGCTCAGCCCACCAGCAGTAGGCCGCGACTGCAGGTGACGCAGTCGCGAGCAAGTACGCGCTAGTTGTTGCGCCAAAGTGGTCCAAACAGGCTGTAGGCAGTCAGGTAGCAGACACCGCCAGCCAGAGTTGCCAGGCTCAACCCAAAGTCGATCGACAACACCGCAGCCAACACGGGTCCGAGAACCGACCCGGCGCCATTGGCAGCCCACGCCCAACCAACCCAACCATCACCGGTCAGCGCCGCAAGGCGTGTCATCGCTGTGGGCAGCGGCATCCCAAGCAGCACGCCCAGTGCACCCACGATCACGATCGTCACCAGCAGTCGTGCGCTGAGCGGCCAACCGATCAAGAGACCCAGTGCCGGCGGAAGAGCGAATGCGACCAGCACCGCAGCGAGAGCGAGCAGCATGAACAGTCCGCGCGGTGTCGTGCCAGCCGCGACGAATCGTGTCGACAGTGCGCTACCAATTCCTGCGCCGACCAACAATGTTGCCAGCACAATCGATGTGGCAAGCAGTGGGCTGCCGAGAAACAGCGTGATCCGCTGCATCAAGCACAGCTCGATCAACATGAAGCCGATGCCGATCCCTAGGAAGTAGCCGAGCACGCGCCAGCGCAGCGTGGTTGGCGAGCTTCGCAGCGCCGGGCTGCGGAACGCCACGAACAGCAGCAGCAGCGCGCAGAGCAAGGCTTGCACCAGAACCGCCGCAACGACCAGTCGGCCAGAGAGAAACAACTGGTGCTCACTCCAGGCGCCACCGCGAAGTAGGTCGCCCCATCGACCAAACTGGAAGAAATAAGGACGGTTGTCGGTCGCCGGCGTGATGTCGTACTCATACTCGCGTGCAAAGCGGTCGATGTCGGGGCTGTTCAGCAGTTGGCTAAACAACTCGACGCCGGTACTTCCAGGGTAGTAGACCTTGCCGAAGGCCTGCTCTGCGATCACGCGATCCAGCGCCGCCAGATCGGCCGACGAGAAACCGCTTGGTTTGATCAGCACGCCACCGAATCTGCCCATCGCAAGTACCACAATTTGCTCGCCTGGTGGCTGCGCGCCGCGTTGTCGCAGCGCCGCGACAGCGACGGTGCAGAGCTTCAGAATTTCGCGCGGCGGCACGCCGCCCCAGCGAGTGATCGAGAGCACACCCTGCTCACCGAGGTGGCTGAGGTAATCCTGAAACGCCTCAACCGTGTAGAGATAACCCTCAGCTAGTGAGTACGCACCGGACGCCGACGCGGCCCAGGTGTCTATCAGCGAGATCTGAATCAGGTCGTAGCGGTCCTGACTGCGGGCCACGAACGAGCGCCCCTCGCCATGAATCAAATTCACTCCCGGCTTGCTAAACAGCCCTCCGGTACGAGTTGCAAACTTTCGTGTGGCGATGTCGATCACATCAGGATTGATCTCGACAGCATCGATCCGCTTGGCGCCGAAGTGCAGCGCGGTCAGCACGTCGGCGCCGCCGCCAGCACCAATCACCAAGACATGCTCCGGTCGGAAGGCTTGCAGCGGCGCGGAGGGCAGCGTGTGATCGAGGTACGCCAACTCCTCTGGGCTGGCCGCTGCGTTGACCAGCGGCGTGGCCGCATCACCATCGATCACCAAGGTCGGCATCAGTTGCGGCTTGGTCGGCCGCAACCGATTGCGCGTCCATTCGACCTCCGGAACCCCCTCGACTAGATCCACTCGTGCCAGCGCATTCCAGGCGTGATAGATCAATTTGGCGTGAGGGAACGGGTCCTCGCGAGTCGCCATCGAACCGAGTTGTTTGCTAGCGCCAGGCTGAATCGGCAGCCAACTCCCGACGCCAAAGCTGAGCAACACCAGCAGCGCTGCGGCGCAGGCACGGATCCATTGCATGCTCCGCGGCGTGGCCGCGAGCACGGCCGCAGATGACAACGCCAAGGCAGCCGCTAGCGTTACACAGCCTTCCGCGCTGACCAGCGGCAGCAGCAGGCTGACCGATACAGCGCCGCAGCCCGCCCCGACCAAGTCGGCGGCATACAGTCTTCCGGACTGAGCTAGATTGGCGCCGAGCAGGATTCCGACGACCAACCCTGCGGCCGTGAACGGTACCGCCAGCACCACGAAGTAGAGCCCAAGCAGCACTAACTGCGATGGCTGCTTAGCAAGCTGCGTGGGATCGAAGCGTAACGTGCAGATCACCAGCGTCGAGACCAGCATGCTGATCGCGCAGGCGGTCGCAGCGGCGGCCGCGCCGCGCTCTGGGTTGCGCAGCAGTCTGGGCCAGCGGGTCAGCAAGAGGCCGCTAACCGCGAACCCGAGCAGCGCGATGCTGATCACCATAAAGGCAAAGTGATGCCAGATCGTGAACGAGAATATCCGCAGGATGACGAGCTCGAACAACAACACCGCGGCCGAAATCAGCGCGATGCCAAGCAGTTGTGGTCGCGCTGGACTTGGCTCGGTCATGGGGCGACAGAATAGCAGGACTGCCGCTCCGACCGACTGGCTGCAGTTCGGAACAGTCGCAGCGCCGCGTGACCGCCTCCGAAGAGGTGCGAGATCGCCAGGCCCCTCTCAAGGCATGACTACTTCGTCCGCTAATTCAGCCATCCCCGAGAATCGCTAAGGACGCACGCCGGCAGCCGTCACGCAATGCGTGTGTGGATCGGGAACGAACGCCGCTTCAGCGTGGTCCGCATACGGAATGCAGGTTGCGACAAAGCCCGGTGGCGGCGTGCCGATGTGAACGTCGTTGCAGATCATGCCGGCCAACGCGAACTGTTCGACTGACGAGCCGTTCTCGGTCCACTTCACCCAGTAAAGACCTATCCCGTTGGTGATTGGCGCGATGATGGCGTCGCTTGCAGAGCCGTACACCTGACGCACACCGCGCACGACCTGCTTGGGCGCGGTCGGTGTGAATGGTTGTCGTTCCCATTGTTTGGACTCGGGGTTCAAGCGCCATAGCTCATGCACGGTGAACGTAATCGGCTCGCGCATGTTGAATTCTTTGGCCTTCAGGTGCATGACACCGGAGGCCTTGTCGCGCAGAAAGTAACCGCTCGGTTGCGATGCCGGAGTGCTGGTGTTGTCGACGAGCTTCTTCAGCGCCTCGATCTCGGACTGTGCGCCCGACAACTTCTGCGTAGCGCTGCAGATGTGTGCGTAGAGTCGCTCTTTCCCGTACGCGTAGACAAGGTAAGACACGCCGTCTTCGAAGTGAAACGCGCAATCGCTGTCCTCATGCTCGAGGACGACTTCCGATGGAGCAGCCCCTTTGAATCGTTCGATCACTTGAAACCGGTAGTGCGTGGTCCACTTCGGGGCCGTTGAGACCTTGGACGCGATGACCTTTCCTGAAAACACGACGCTGGCTTGCTCGAGCCGATCTATTGGCGTGGCCGGGCTGACGCAGTCGCACGCGACGGCGTTGGTGGCGGCAACCCTCATGAGCAACGCCAAGGAAAAAGCAGCTATGAATCGCATGTTCTCCAACCTCGCGGAAGCCGGTCCACTTCGCCGGCCTTCATGATAGGGCGGGTAGCGGTTTCGGGGAGCACGTTAGGTCAACGCACCACCTTGCACCGAACTTGCACCAAGATGTCACGCTCCAAAGACGTCCCCGGCACGGTTCCTCCTCGGAACTCAGTCATGCTCTCTGACGAAAGGGAACCGCGTTTCCAGCGCCGAGACCCCCGCTCCCACCCGGAGGCTGTCATGAGTCAAACCAAGATCAACGTGCTGCTCGCTCTTGCCATGCTCGCCGGAGCATCGTCGCTGCCAATAGACTGGTTCACTCTCACCAACGTTGTCATCGAGGATGCGGTGTTCGCTGGAAGCGTATCAGCGTTGCAGGGCGCAACGCTGTTCTCGATTCCGGCCTGGCTGTTGGTTGCGATCGCCCTCGTTGCATGCGCTCTTCAGCTCATCGAAGCAAGCGGGTTTCGCGCTGTTCCGAGATCTCTGAAATGGGGATCCGCCCTCGTCGCTGTGTTGGGGATGTCTCTGGCGATCGGTTTCCCAATCGCGGCACAGGGAGTCACGGCAAAGGCCGGTGCGTTTCTCGGCTTTCTGTCTTCGGCGATTCCGGTCGCGACGCTTGCGCTCGGCAGACGCAAAAGCGAACGAGCTGTGGTGGGATAGCCATGCGATCCACGCGAGATGTGCTTTCGCCGATTGAGGAGCGCCGAGCGCATCGCTCCGCATCAGCATGCGCTCACACCATCAGCGCGTACTTCCGACTTCACGCCATCTCCGGCAGAGATCCACAGCCGCCTCCCGCCAGGTTGGAAACTCGAACGTGAATCCCCGCTGCAGCAGAATCCCCGGCACGACGCGCCGGCTCTTGAGCACCAACTCGGTTTCGGTTCGCATCAGGAATGTGCCGACCTGAAGCATCCATTCCGTCGCGGGCAAACCGATGCGTGCGCCCCATGCCGCTCGCAGCTCGCGCATGAACGCTTCATTCGGCAGTGGGTGCGGCGCCGCAAGGTTGACGATTCCGTCGACGTCATCGTGATTGATGATCCAGTCCACCGCGCGAATGAAGTCTGCGTCATGGACCCACGACACATACTGTCGCCCGTCCCCAGCGGTGCCACCCAGACCGACGCGAACCAACCCAAGCAGCGTGTCGAAGATGCCGCCGCGATCGGGACTCAAGATCACTGCCGATCGCAACTTGACCGTGCGCGTGTGTGGCACCTTGGCGTTGTCGACTTCGCGTTCCCACGACTGCGCTACGTCGATGCTGAAGCGCCACGCCTCGGGCGCGTCCGGTTCGTTGCCGCCAATCCGTCCCGTTGCTTCATCGTTGGGTGCATCGAAGCGGTGCGCGTAGATGGTGGCGGTGCTGGCCTGAATCCACAGCCGCGGAGGGCGCTGTGCGGCCGCGATCGCTTCGCCGACCGCTCGCGTCGACTCGACGCGCGATCGCATGATCGCCTGCCGATTGGACTCGGTGTAACGGCAGTTGACACTTCGCCCCGCAAGATTGATGACGACATCCGCACCATCCAACTCACGGCTCCACTCGCCCTGCGTCGCGGCGTCCCACCGCACGGTTCGCCACGCAGCCTTGCCCGGGTTGCGTCCGAGCACGACAACCTCGTGACCATCACGGTGGAAGCGCCGCGACAAGATCGATCCAACCTGTCCGGTTCCGCCGGGGAGGATTACTTTCATGTCGAGTGCCTCCGTGGTGCATGTCGTCGTGCTGCGATGCATCGAGCCGTAATCGATCGGTTGGTGAGCGCGAGCACCGATCTCAGATTGTATTGCCACCAGACGCGCGTAGGAGGCTTGCAAGGTGGATTCAAAGTTGCGCCTGCCGATGGGCGACGGCTCGAGCAGTGATGGCGTCGCGTGCTTCCTGAGCCGATAAGCGATTCAAGCAGGGTTGCGCGAGACCGTCGGCGCGGATGAGAAAAAAGCAGCAGTCACTTCGAATCGCGCAATTCGAGGGGATCGATCTAAAGGATGCAACAGCGGTCCGCGCTCGGCTCGAGGCGCCGGCACTCGCCCCATCCAACACCGGCGCGCGCTCGCTTCCCGAAGTCTTGCCTCAGCTCGCGCAGTCGTCGCGTCAACTCCGCGAGTGGTCCAATGAACCGTAGGGTTGCCGGCCCATGATCGCGATTTGTCGGGCGAGCCGCCTAGCCTTTGGTTCTCAGCGTCGAACGTCCGCCATCGACATGCATGACTTGTCCGGTGATCCAACTCGACTCGTTGGAAATCAGCAACGCTGCGAGTGCGGCGACATCGCTTGGCAAGCCGAGCCGAGGGATGGGGTGCAACGCGGCAATCGACGCCGCCATCGGCTCACTCGAGAGAATCCCCTTGGCGAGATTGGTTTGGGTCAACGAGGGCGCGATCGCGTTGACTCGGATCTTGGGCGCCAGTTCGGCGGCCAAAGACAACGTCAATCCTTCAACCGCACCCTTGGCCATGCCGATCGAAGCGTGACCCATGAAACCCTGCGAAACAGCGATCGTCGAGAACAACAGCACCGAGGCACCGTCCTTCGCGGACTTGAGCGACGACAGCGCAGCCTGAATGGCAAGCACCGCACCCAGGGCATTGACGCGGTAGTCGAGCATGAAATCGGCTTCCTGCAGGCGGGTCAGGCTGCGCACATTGATCGTTCCGACCGCGTATACCAAACCACTCAGCTCCGGCCCTGCCGCTTGCGTAGCCCGAGTGAATAGTTCGTTCTCCAACACATCGCCGACGGTAATGCCAGCGTTCAACTCATCGGCGATGGTGGTGAGCCGCGCCTGATCTCGGCCTACCAAATGCAGCGTGTAGCCACGGGCGTGCAGCAGCCGAGCGGTCGCCGATCCAACTCCACCCGAACCGCCGTAGATCAAGACCTTGCCTGGCATCCCGTTCACTCCTCTGGCTCCCAGCGCGAGTCTCTCATCGATTCGAGTTCGCTGCTGTATCAAGACTGTGCGGGGCGCAGTAGCGGACTTGATCCACAAGCGTGGCGACTCGAGCAGCGGCGGCACTGCTTGCTGCTTCGCAAGCAAAGTGATCGCTTGCGCCGAGCTTCCCCGCAGCACGCGAGCCAGCACCAGATTCGGCTGTGGCAGCGGCACACGAGCCACAAACAGGAGCCGGTGGGTGGGGCTTTTTGTCGATGTCGCTCACGACGACGTTCTTGTCGACGACCGATCGCGCGGTTTGTTGCCGGAGTGCTACGGGCTAATCACGACTGGCGCCGAGGTCGAGGGGCGCGGCTTCTGTCCATCGTGTGGCGGACGACGCATGGCCGACACCGCGGCGTGGCTCGTCGATCGCGTGCTCCGCGAGGTCCTCGTTCGTCAGTGGGTGCTGACACTTCCGTTTGCGCTGCGGCGCCGTCACCTTCGTGCGGCGCTTCGGTGATGCGCTCAATCTCAATATCCACGTCGATAGCGCCGTGCTCGACGGTGTGTACGAGGATCGCGGTGACGGCCAGCCGTGCTTTCATCCACTGCCTCCGCCCGATGATCGAGAGATCGCACGGATTGCCGCCCTCTTTACACGACGCTTTGCACGACGCATTGCACATCGCTTCAAGCGGCGCGGACTTGGACCCGATGAAATTCGCTGCAGCACCGACCCACTGGCTGAGGAAGAGTCGTGGCTTGCCGCACTCGCCGCCGCCTCAGTACAAGGGCGCATCGCGATCGGACGCCAATTCGATTCACCCGACGCGATCTAGTTCAAAGTCACTCACCGTACGTACGACGCGTCACTTCGAAGACGACTTCCCCAGCGCCCGGTGGTCTGCGATGCTCTGACCCCCTTCACGAAGCCACGCTTAAAGCGACTATCCGCCGGCATCGCCGGTGTAGGCGCAGCGGGGGATAGAGCGGTTACGAACGTCGCGCGGCCGCGCTCGACGAAGCGACGGTTCGCTGAAGCGCGCGCTTCATGCATTCCAACGTCGTCTTGCCGACATGATGCTCGATCCCTTCGGAATCGATTGCGGCTTCCCGCTCTGGTACTCCCAACGCCAGTAAGAACTCGAGCACGATTCGATGTCTTTCCCGTGACTTTTTGGCGAGGCGTCGACCGGCCGCGGTGAGCAGCACTCCGCGGTCGCGGCTGCGGGTCAAATAGCCATCACGCGCGAGTCTACTCAGGCTTCTCAGCACGGTGACATGCGAGACCCCGAGCTCACGGGCGATGTCAATGGCTCTGACTGAGCCGCCGCTCTCACCGAGTGCCAACACCAATTCGGTGTAGTCCTCAGCCTTCTCCAGAGCATGATCGATGCGTACTCGCTGGAACTTCTGTGCCGAAGCCTTCATGAGCGGGAGTCTAGCGGATGCTTGTTTAAGTGACCATCAATGATTGACTCGTAATGTAGCTAAGGGTACATTGCAACCGGGATGCGCCCGGAGGATCGATGATGACGAGAGGTTGGCTAGGGCCGGGCTTGGTGGTGGCGTGGTCGTTGATTGGTTGTGGTGGGTCGGGTCCTGCGACCAACTCCAAGCCGATGGTGGTGGCAACCACTGGAATCGTCGGGGACATCGTGGCTCATGTCGCGGGCTCGTACGTTCAAATCGAATCGCTGATGGGCGCCGGCGTCGATCCGCACCTTTACAAGGCTAGCGAGAGCGATGTACGTAGGCTCTCCGAAGCGCGCATCGTCTTCTACAACGGGCTGCACCTGGAAGGGAAAATGGGCGACATCTTGGTCAAGATGGCTCGCACCAAGCCGGTCGTCGCGCTTGCCGAGGCGATCCCGGAGAGCGAGCGGCGAGAGCCGCCCGAGTTTCACGGTCAGTACGACCCACATGTTTGGTTCGACGTGTCCTTGTTCTCGACTGGAATCGATGTGGTCGCGTCCGAACTCTCAACTCTTCTCCCTGCTCACGCTGAAGAGTTTCGTAGCAACGCTCTGGCCTACCGCACCGAACTCGCCAAGCTCGATAGTTGGGTGAAGGCCAGCATTGCGTCGATTCCAGCTGGCAATCGCGTGCTGGTCACCGCCCACGATGCGTTCGGGTACTTCGGCCGGCGCTACGCGATCGAGGTCATCGGAATCCAAGGCATCAGCACCGTCACCGAGGCTGGGTTGGGCGACGTGCAGCGGGTTGTCGATCTCGTCGTAAACCGCAAGATCCCGGCGATTTTCATCGAATCGAGTGTGCCGCGGCGGTCGATCGAGGCAGTCCGCGCCGCCTGCCGCGAACGTGGACATGACGTGGCGATCGGCGGGGAGTTGTATTCCGATTCGCTCGGCGCACGCGGGGCACCGGCCGGTACGTACGCCGGGATGGTGAGAGCCAATGTCGTCACAATCGTCAGTGCGCTGGGCGGCCGGCTCGAGCCATGAACCAGGTCGCGCTCGAAGTTCACGACCTTACCGTGGCGTACGGCACGAAGCCGGTGCTGTGGGACATCGATCTGGCACTACCAGCTGGAAAACTGATCGCAGTTGTCGGCCCCAATGGCGCAGGCAAGAGCACACTGTTGAAGGCGGCGCTCGGACTGGTGCGACCGCTCACCGGTTGGATCGAGGTGTTTGGCGAACCGTATGCGCAGCGGCGCTCCTGGGTCGGTTACGTTCCGCAACGCGAATCGGTTGACTGGGACTTTCCAACCAACGCGCTCGATGTGGTTGCGATGGGACTCTACGGCCGCGTCGGATGGGTTCGTCGATTGTCGCGTCATCACTATGAGCTGGCGCGAGGTTGCCTGGCGCAGCTTGGAATCGCAGATCTGGCCCAGAGGCAAATCAGTCAACTCTCCGGTGGTCAGCAGCAGCGCGTGTTCCTGGCTCGTGCCTTGGCGCAGGATGCGCGCCTTTATCTGATGGACGAGCCGTTCGCCGGCGTCGACGCGGCAACCGAGCACGCGATCGTCGTGCTGCTCAAAAAACTGCGAGACGAGGGCCGGACAGTAATCGCGGTGCATCACGACCTGCAAACCGTAGCGGAGTATTTCGACGAGGTGGTGTTGCTCAACATGCGGCTGGTTGCTGCTGGACCCGTGCCGACCACCTTCACGGACAAGAACCTGCAACTCACCTACGGTGGACGACTCACGGTCCTGACCAAAGCCGCGGAGGCCTTGCTTTCCCAAGGCGCCGCCGATCTGCCCAAGCCGAGAAGCGATCGGCGTACCTGAGATGCTCGACTTTACCGCCTACACGCTGCGCACCGTGCTGATCGGCTCGATTCTGTTGGGGTGCACCGGTGGTGTCGTCGGTTCGTTTGCGCTGCTGCGCCGGCAGAGCTTGCTCGGTGACGCTTTGGCACACGCGGCATTGCCGGGTGTCTGCCTGGGCTTTCTCGTTGCTGGCGCCAAGTCCAGCTTGGCGCTCTCGCTCGGGGCGCTGGTCGCTGGACTTGCCGGGGCACTCGTCGTGGTTGGTGTCGTGCGCGGTAGTCGCGTCAAGGAAGATGCGGCGATCGGCACCGTGCTCTCGGTGTTCTTCGGCGCTGGAATCGTGATGCTGACGCGCATCCAACGAACCTCGACCGGCAACGTCAGCGGGCTCGACCGGTTCTTGTTTGGCCAGGCCGCGACCCTGACACAAGCGGACGTGATTCTAATCGGTGTGGTTGCCCTTGCCGTGCTGGCGGTCATCGTGCTCTGGTTCAAGGAACTGAAGCTGTTGACGTTTGATCGCGCTTTCGGCGCCACACTCGGCTTGCCCGTCCGGTGGCTGGAATTGGGACTCACGTTGCTCTTGGTGTTGGTCGTGGTGGTTGGTCTGCAGATGGTGGGTGTGGTCCTGATGGTGGCGACATTGATTACGCCCGCCGCTGCTGCCCGCCAGTGGACCGATCGCTTGTCCACGATGATCGCGCTCGCGGCACTGATTGGCGCCGGCGCTGGCGCCGTGGGCGCGCTCGCTAGTGCGACTGTCGAGCGGCTCCCCACCGGACCAGCCATCGTGGTCGCATCGAGCGTAGTGCTCGCGATCTCGCTGTTGTTCGCTCCGAATCGCGGTGTCGTGTTTGGGCTGCTGGCCGAGCGGCGCGCGGCAATGCGAATTCGCAGCGAGAACCTACTCAAGGATCTCTACAGGCTAGGCGAGGACCAGGGCGCGACACTCGCTCGTTTGCCCTGGCCGTTGGTGTTGGGTGTGCGACGCCAAGGTCGTCATGCGTTCACTGCGCGGGTGCACCGGATGCGACGCGAGGGTTGGCTATTGGTTGAGGGTGACACGTTGCAACTCACCTCTGCTGGCCTCTTGGTCGCTGAGGGGGTCGTGCGCAAGCATCGCTTGTGGGAGTTGTATCTTTCCAGGCGACTCGAACTGCCACCCGATCACTTGCATCGTGACGCCGAAGCGATGGAACACGCCCTGAGTGACGAGGCGCTGGCCGAGATCGAGACCAAGCTTGGCCACCCAACTGTCGATCCACACGGCCGGCCGATCCCGCCGAGACGCCGATGAGCCCGGAATTCGTGATCATCGCGGTCGGAGTGTGCGTGGCGATTGGCTGCGCTCTCATCGGGTCATTTCTACTGTTGCGTCAACTCACGCTGCTGGGCGACGCGATCAGTCATGCGGTCCTTCCCGGCATCGCGATCGCGTTCCTGCTCTCGGGCACGCGGTCGCCTTTACCGATGTTCATCGGCGCCAGCGTATTTGGCGTTCTGACGGTGTTCCTGGTCGATCTATTCCTCCGCTCGCGTCGACTGCATGAAGACGCATCGATCGGCGTGGTGTTTCCCGGCATGTTCGCACTCGGTGTCATCCTGATCAGCCGCTACGCCACCCAGGTGGACCTCGATCTGGACTGCGTTCTGTATGGCGAAATCGCGTATGCAGCTTGGGACCTGTGGCTCATCGGCGACACCTCACTCGGGCCCAAGCCGCTGTGGGTCGCGGGCGGCACGATGCTGCTCGACCTCGTGGTGGTGATGACGCTGTTCAAGGAGCTGAAGCTCGTGTCGTTCGATGCGCGCCTCGCCGCTGCACTCGGCTACTCGCCGCTCTTGCTCCACTACGTCCTGATGATGCTGACCTCGATCACTGTTGTGGGAGCGTTCGAATCGGTGGGCGCGATTCTGGTCGTCGCGATGCTGATCGTTCCGCCGGCAACGGCCTATTTGCTCACCGATCGATTGCCCTTGATGTTGGTGCTGGCCAGTTCGCTCGGTGCATCGGCGGCCGTTCTCGGCTACGGGCTCGCGCGCTGGCTCGATGCGTCGATCGCCGGGGCGATGGCGGTGGTCGCCGGTTTGCAATTCCTGATCGTCTTCTTGTTGGCGCCCGCTCATGGCGTGATCGGGCGCTGGCTCACGCGCCGCAAGCTGCTGCATGGACTGGCGCATGACCTGCTTTTGGCGCACCTGCAGATCGATCGCCCCACGACAGCTGCCGCGATCGCGACGTCGTTTGGCTGGCCGGTGGCGCGCGTCGAGAATGGCTTGACTCAACTGGTCGAGCTCGATGCCGTCAGTCGCGACGGCAACGAGTACCGCTTGTTTTCGCGCCCCTCCGTTGGAGAACGCCGTGACTGAATCGATGCTTCGCTGGTGGCCTGGTCTTGCGACACTTGTCTGTGTCTGTGCGACGCCCGCCAACGCGCAAGATCTCGCCACAGATCGTCCCGACTTCACCGAGAGCGCCGTGGTCATTCCAACTCACAGCATCCAAGTTGAAGGCGGGTTCACGTGGGAACAATCAAGCAGTGATGTGCGAGCGCTCGCTGGCCCAGAGTTACTCATACGTTGGGGACTCACTCCGCGGATCGAACTGCGGCTCGGTTTTCCCGGCTACCTAGCCCTCCGCAATCACACAGATCTGGACGGGTTCGTCGACAGCTCGCTCGGCACCAAGCTCCAAATCGTCACCGACGCCAAGGGGTGGGATGTCGCTGGCATCGTTGCCGTGTCGCTGCCCACCGGTGCCGAATCGCTCACGAGCGACGGCTGGGATCCGGGGCTGACTGTAACTGCCGCACGCGAAATTTGGACGATGTGGAGTCTTGGCACTCAACTGACCGTGGAGTCGACGACCGAAGGCCAGCACCGCGCTACAAACTGGACCGGCACGGCCGTTCTTGGCACGTCACTTGGCTCCGCAGAAGTAGTCGGGCTGTTCGTCGAACTGGCAGCGTCGGTCCCGCAATATGGGAGTAGCGCAATCACATTCCACCACGGCTACACGTGGCTCGTGAGACCGCTGTTTCAGCTCGATATTCACGCCGGAGTTGGCCTCAACGACGCTGCTCCAAACTGGTTGATCGGTGCGGGCTTCGGTTTCCGCTGGGACTGACGGTGGCGTAGCAATTGAACCTCGATCGCGTCTTACAACGGTGTCCCGATCGACGCATCACGCCGCGACCCATTCCGCTGCGTTGTAAGGCGCCACTCGACCGTCGATTCACCTGAAGTGACAGAAACGATTCACATACCAAGCGCAGTACGATTGCGGCCCGCGATTCGTCGTCGCAATCAGTTCTCGCGCGACATCGCGTTACCCGCGCTGCAGATACGTTGTCAACGACAAAGAACGGTTACGTATCGAACCTACCCGCTCGCCCGGCTAGAGCGTTCGGGCGAGAACTTTCACGGCAGGCACCGGGCGTGGTGTGTCCGTCGCCGGGATTAGCCCGGCGACGGACAACGTCCAAATCATGAGCAGTCTCCGGTGGTGCACGAGACTAGAACGTCACGCGGTAGCTCAGCGCGATGTCACGCCCTGGCAACGGAGCAACGTCCTTGAGAAACGAGACATGATTCTTCGCGAACTTGTCAGTCATATTCGAGGCGCGAAGCGAGAGATCGTGCACTGTTTGACCAATGAAGAATCGATAACCGAGCTTTGCGTCGATGAAGGTGTATCCATCGGTGGGAGATTCGAAGGAGGCTGTCCGGTCCTGTTTGAAGGTTCTCCGAACGTCACCCTGCGCCCACCAGTGAGCGCCTGCGTAATGCAGGCCGACGCCGAGCCGCATCGGAGGGATACGGGGAAGATTTCCGTTGCGATCGAGCTTGGCTCGAACCATGTCTGCGGACAGCTCGAGTGCGAGATGATGCGGTTCGGTGTGCCACAGCGAAATGTCGATGTGCAGTTCAGCCCCCAAGAAAGTCGCATCCTCCGCCGAGAATTGCACAATCGGGAGCTCCTCGATGTCGCCGTCGATTTCGATTTCGGCAACTTCGCCGGTAGGTCGTTCGTAGATGAAGTCATTGAATTGGCTATAGAAGAAGCTGATTTCGCCCGTAGCCCGGCCCGCTAATTTGCGCACGGTGAAGTCAGCGCCAACGCTCGACTCGACATCGAGATCGACGTCTCCGACCTCGAACTGACCGGTCGCTGCGTGCGGACCGTTGCTGAAGAGTTCCTCGGCATTCGGGAGTTTGCTCGATCGTGCCAACGAGAGACCGTAGCTCCACCCCTCTTTCGGCTTGGCGATCAGGCCGGCCGACGCCGAGAAGCCGGAAAGATCACGTGATGTGCCACCGTTAGCGCGAGAGTCGTGGTTGCGCTGCTCGTAGCGTCCACCGAACTGCCACGTGAGTGAGCCGTGAGGTATTTCCTCCAGAACGAAGGCCGCGAGTTCGCCGGTGGTAGTGAACGGAATGAATCCCTCGGCGCCCACCGCAACGAGATCGGTGCTCCCGAGTTGGACACCGAACGAGCCGCGCAGTGGCCCCCACGGTTGGTGCACTGCATCGACGCGGGCCTCCCATCCATCACTCGTGAACGTGGTGCCGGCCTCGTTACCTTCGAATTCGATGTGTTGATAGTCGACCTTGCCGGCACGCACTCGCAACGTTTGCAACCCGGCGAACGGATTTCTGATCTGGCCGCGTAGGTCGTAGCGAGTGCGTTGCATGTCGATCGTTACGATCTCCTCGGCAGGGTTGCCGTAGTCAGTATCGAAGCGAGCGATCGAAGCCCCCCAAAACCCTTTGCCGGTGACCCACGAAAAACCCGCGACCTTGTCATCGACCTTCACGAAGCTGTTCACGACATCGACGTCATCGCCCGCCTGATAATCGCCGGTCTCGCGTTTGGATCCGTGCAGGTGCCATGCAAACGACCCGGCCGCGCCGGTCAGCGACAGTGCGCCGCGCTTGTTGCTAGCGTTGGACCCGTAGCCAAGGTCAGCAAATCCCTCCAGCGGCTTGGAGGGCAAGACGCCCGGGATCGTGTCATCGAGCACGTTGACCGCTCCGCCAACGGCGCTACTTCCATACAGTAGTGTGGCTGGCCCGCGTAACACTTCGATTCGCTCGACTGCCATCGGTTCGCTCGCAATGGCATGGTCTGGACTAGTGGTCGAAACGTCACCCGTCGCAAGGCCGTCTTGAAGCACAGCGATCCGATCGCCGCCCAGCCCACGAATGATCGGCCGGCTCGCACCCTGCCCGTAGAACGAGCTGTTGACGCCTGGGAGCTTGTTGAGCGTTTCGCCGAGGGTCGCCTGCAGGTTGCTTTGGAGTTCCTGGCCGCTGAGGATCGAGACGGGCGTCGCGACGTCGTCGGCCGCGCGAGGATCGACACTCGCTGAAACCGTGACCTCCTCCCGATGAATGCTCAGATCGACCTCGATGGTGACTTGTGTTGTCTGCCCGCCTACCACGTTGACGCGCTGAACCTTCGAGCCGAAGCGCGGACTCGTGGTCTCCAACAAATGATCGCCGGCAGGGACGTTCTCGATGGTGAAGCTCCCGCTACTGTCGACCATGACACGCTTGCGAAGTCCGGCCAGCGAGAGCTGGGCATCGGCGGCGGCGGCACCTTCGGCGTTGACGACTCTTCCAGTGATTGTTCCGGTCACGGTCTCTGCAGCAACAATAGGTGTACTCAAAGCAAACGCAATGGCGACGGCGGTCGCCGCACAACGCAGATATCTCATCGTCAACTCTCCCGTGCGGACCGTTCTGGCCCGCGCCTTGATTAGCGCGCTCTAGAATTTCGGAGCCGCTGGTCTGTGCTCAATCGTCAAGAGCGATCAGGCGACAGGAGGCCCACGGATCTGGAGCAGCGAGAGTCGCCGCGCGGTGACGATTCGCGAAGCGGCAAGCAGCGGGCAGGAGACAATCACCGGTGCGACGGATGCACTCGCGGCCACGATCGAGGCGGCAGGAAGCGGACCGGTGTCGCACAGCAGACAGCGGTGCGAGGCGGTGTGATCGAGTTGCAGTGTTTGAATAGTTGCCGCTGGAGGGCCGAACGCGTGCAGGTGAGGAAGCGCCGAGCCCACTGCATGCGTCAGCGCCCCAACAATGAGGCTGACAACGAGGGCGCGCATCGGCGGGCGATTCATCGCGCGGATGTTGGTCTCCATCGGTGATGCTGTCAACACATCAAAGGCCGATAGGACTCACCAAGAGGCTCGCGGCAACACGGTGTCGCAAGTTGTTCAGGACCACGGTCCGAGGTCAGCGCGGATAAGCGTTTCAAGCGGGGTTTCGTGAAGCCGGCAGAGTCTCGCAGATCACCTCGTAGGGTGATGTCGGCTGTTGGCGCGTCTGAGTTGCTCAGGTGGAGTGGCGGGTCGGACGCCACCGCTCCGCAGCGCTTCAGAAGGTCACCCGATATCCGAGCGCTACCTCGCGCCGCGGCAAGGGCACGACCTGCTTGAGGGTGGAGACGTGGTCGACTTCCAAGGCGGCAAGCTCGACGCTCACCGGCCGCGCGACAACCAGGAACGCCAGCCAGCGTTACTACTCCTGGGCCGAGTTAATGCGTCGAGTCATTGCTATCGATGTGCTGGAGTGTCCGCGCTGCCAAGTCGCGATCAAGATCCTCGTGCAGATTCAGCCGCCTGACACCACGCGCAAGACTCTTCAATTGCCAATCTTATTTGGTTCGATCTAGACAGCCGGCGATGTATTTGCGCATACTTCGCCGCGTCGACGAACGCTCAACCCACAAACAGCTGGAGGAACCTATGTCCACCGTCACGAGTGAGGAACGAAACTGGGCGATGTTCGCCCATCTCTCCGCCCTGATTGGCTATTTTCTGTTGCCCTTCGGCAGCATCATCGCGCCGCTCATTATTTACCTGATGAAGAAAGATCAATCGCCTTTCATCGCCGAACACGCGCGCGAGTCGCTGAATTTTCAGATCAGTCTGGCTCTTTACGCGATCGTCTCGGCAATTCTGATTTTAGTTCTGGTGGGGTTCCTGCTGCTTGGCGTCATTTGGGTGGCGGGAGTCATCTTTACGATCATTGCCGGCGTCAAAGCGAGCAACGGCGTGCCGTACCGGTATCCGCTGACGCTTCGATTGGTCAGTTGATGCGAGCCGCTCGCTAAGGCTTGCGGTTCCGATTCGATTTCAAGCTATCGGCCACGATGGCCGTGACGAAGGCCTGGCCCGTGTGCTCTTCGGGTTGAAGGTGAACGTTCAACCCGTGCAGGTCGGCGGCTTCGGCGGCGGAGGCCGTGGGGATCACGGCTTGATCGGCCTCGGCGATTTCGACATGCACGCCGAGCTTTTCCATCGCGGGGCGAATCACATCGCACGTCGTGCGCGAAGCCGGCAGCAACATTCGCATCCGCGCAATCGTTGTCCCACGCCGCAAGTTTGCAGGAAGGCTTCGACCATCGATTCGGCGGTGGATTGTTCCGGCATCAGATCGACCGCGATCTTTTCACCGCGGAGTTTGTCGGCGGTCTTGCGTCCCGCGATGCTCCCTTTCGGAGACGAAGTTGCAGATACACGCCATATCGTGGCCGGCCATCGCTACTATGTGTGGAGTCGTTGCAAAGCTCGGGGTGACCGATGAAGTCGCCACTCATAAGGCTCCTTCCGCTGACTGCCGCGCTCGCAGTTGTTATCGCAGGATGCGTCCCGTCTCCGTCGTCGATGGCGCGCGATTTTGAAAGTCGTCGGTCAGGACTCGAACGAGTCGTCAGCATGATGCTGGAGGACCCCAAGCTGATGAACGTTAGGCCGACTTCGTTCGCGTTTGAACCCGACGTTCTTGTAACCCTGAATCCACCATCACCTATTCCTCAGGAGCGATGGCCCATCGGTCGCGCGAGGTGGCAGGAGTATCGAGAGCTGTTTGCAGAAGCCGGGTTACCGTATGGAGCGGCACGGTGCGGACCGAACACAATCGTCATCTGCTTTCACGCCCAAGGGATGTTACTGCGCGGGAACGAGGCAGGTTACATCTACAGCCGCGAGCCTTTCATCGGCGCTGGAGATTGCTCCGGGTACGTTGTCCTCCAAATCCGAGACTCATGGTACGCGTACAACCTGGGACGCTAGCGTATTGGGCGCGGTGCTTTCTTGTATTCGGTCGGGTTCCGGTTAGGATTCTGTGACGCCCTCCCGCAAATCGTTCCGGTCTCTTTTCATAGGCCATCGTCACGGCCGCCAAGTCGCGATGAAGATCCTCGCGCAGATTCATCCGCCTGACACCACGCGCAAGATTCTTCAGTGCCTCGGTCTGCCGGCCCGGTCACCACCGATCGCAGCTGCACGCCCCGATCCGCAAGAGTCGTTGTCTTCACAATCCGACGAAGCGGAGCCACTGGACTGACCACAGCTCACGCCTGGAGCAGCATCCGGGACGTAGAGTTTTGTGCTGATTCGGCGCTGATCAGGACCACTGCTGGTGTCAGCGCTTCAAGCACGGTCAAACGCGCACTCCACCCGGGCAACTCAGACGCGCCAACAGCCGACAGCGCCCCACCGGGTGATCTGCGATACTCTGCCGGCTTCACGGAACCCCGCTTGAATCGCTTGTCCGTCCTATTTCTCACGTGACTTTGGCTGTCCTGTTGCGCCAACTGCCGCAGCCAGGTTGTTGGGCATGGGAATTTGGAGAGTAACGAATCATGGCCGAGCAGATGCAGTGCATGGAAGTCTGGGGCGGCAACCGCAGCGTCGAAAAAAACTTTCAGATGCCAGGGTTGGAGGTTTGGCTCTATTCGCGCCCTCACGATGATGCGGCCAGTGGAGGCGATGTCTACTACCTCTCCTCCTGTGCATCTGGACGCATTTCACGGCTGCTCTTGGCCGATGTAAGCGGACACGGCCCGCCCGTTTCGCAGTGCGCGCTACGGTTGCGCGATCTGATGCGGCGTCACGTCAACAGCATCAGCCAGGCTCGCTTCATCGAAGGGATAAATGAGGAGTTCACCAATTTCAATCAAGACGGCAACTTCGCGACTGCGGTCGTCGGGACATTCTTCGCGAGCACCGGCAGCTTCCAGCTTTGCGCTGCCGGCCACCCTCCACCACTGCTGTTCCGCCAGAAAACAGGAACGTGGGAGGTCTTTGAAATAGCTCTGGATTCCACGATGGCATCTCGATTGAACGGTATCCCGTTGGGCCTCTTCGGTGGGGTTGAATACATCCAGGCGCGCTTAGCCATCACACCCGGCGACATGATCTTGACGTACACGGATGGATTGACCGAAACACGAATCGCGAACGATCAGCTCCTGAACACCGAAGGGCTCCTGAGGCTAGTCAATTCGCTGGACGCCACGCAACCAGACCGGCTGCTAACCAGTCTGCTCGGAGCCTTGCGTGAACAAACCACAACTCCGGTCGGAGACGACCTCACATTGCTCTTGGCGCGAGACGATCGCAGCGGTGTCTCGTGGCAGAACAATTTACTAGCCCCGTTTCGCCTGCTTCGT
>JANNUT010000248.1:0-3274 GCA_031395565.1 Acidobacteriota bacterium
CATTCAGGTTCGCTGTAGCGTGCGACGAAGTAGGAATCGACTTCGACCGCTGAATCGATTGCCGCCACGATGGGGGTCACAAACTGATCGAGGATCCGATCGTGCCCCCTCCTGCGGCGCGTGCAGCAGCGTGTAAAGACACTCTTCATCGGGGTGCTGCTGAATGTCGCTCAAACGTTGTTGCCCCGAAAAGACAGGAGCGAGCCGGCCGGCCCGCTCCCGTCGCGGTTGCATTGAACCGTGGTTCAGATCGCGTTGGCGCAATCCAGCGTTCGAGGTGGCAGGCACGGACAGGTACACAAATTGCTGGTCGTCGACGATGTCGAGCAGCCACCTGGCTTGCGGCCACGTTCCAACTCTTCCACCTCTAGGTCCAGAGCGATCTGAGTCTTGTTCTCCATATCCAACCTCCTTCGCGGTGCGCGTGCGCGGGAGTGCGACGTCGCTGACGCGTTCTACTCCCGGCCGGTGGAGGCTGTCAATTACAGAACCGGTCAGCGGGTTAGAAACTGCTAGGTAAGTCTCCGGTACGGGGTGGAGTTCACGCATGGCGCGTGCTCACTCGCTCGTTTCGTCGGTGACCAGCTTCGCACCGAGGTCTACTTCTGCCGTCGCCGCATCCAGATCACCCCTGATGAGCGCCAGGTTGGAACGCACGAAGTGAATCACGGCATCCTCGCGCGCTGCCCGTTGACCACAACCGATTGATCCTCAATGACCGCAGGAGTAGCCTCCCGATCGGTCCCAAGGAGACGGAAAAGGAGTCACGCAATGAGACAGCTTCTGGCCGGCGTGTCCGTGTGCTTTGTCCTGCTGTCGCTGGGGTGCGCGGTTACTGACTATCCCGTCATCACCGACAGTCATGGCCCGTACGACAACAACCTGCTGACCGGTCAATACGAACAGGCCTACATCATCCCGTCGAGCACCGCGGCGACGGTTTGGTCCGACGGTTCCGACGAGTTGTACTCGCTCGTCTCCCAGGATTGGAAGGGCGATCAGTGGCTCTACACGTACAACAACTTCGACCCCACGGGGACGCTAGTGTTTCTTGATCAGACCTACTGCGATCCCGTGCGGCAGAGCGATTGTTCGGCTTTCACGTCGTGGAACCCGGACCTGCCCAACGCCTATCCGCATGGATCGGAGGGGGCCGGTTACAACCTGGTGGACGATCCATTCGATTACATCTTCAACCCTTCCTGCTCGGGAGCTCGCAGCCTCTGTTTCTTGACCGCCATCAACACGCGTATTGGTGAGTGTGGCAGCGGCATTTTGGCGGACAGACAAGGAGCGTATCAGGAGTTCAGCACACTCAATCGAACGAGCTTCCGCGGTCGAGAGGTCTACCACCTGCCGCTGAACAACTCGCTCGCGTCATTCAACCTCACCGGCGAAGACGGCTCGACGACACTCGCCCCGATCTACGGTCAGTTCAACCTGTACCTCGACGAACGCCTTCGCACGATCGTTCCCGTCACGCCCAATGCTCGTTACCAGTTGCGCTGGCTCGACAGCTATACCAAGGCGCACGGCAACATCATCGACGTCGGCGTCACCTACGGCGCGATGAACGCCGACTTCAAGATCAAGGTGCGCAGTGTGGCGGGCGCGCTGGACCGGATGTGAACGGGAGACAAACAAGCCGGGCGTGACGAACGCCCGGCCTGGACTGTTTCTTGATGGATAGCGCTCCGCTAAGCGTTTGGCCGGAGTCCGGATTCTTTGTTGGGCGATGACGGCACGTGGATCACCGGACCCGAGCGAATCACGTTCGAGCGCAGCCGCTGATCGAGAATCTCCTCGGCCCGTCGTCCCGCGTCGATCAACTGCGGCACGTTGATGCCGGTCGAAACCCCCATCTCTTCCAACAGCGCGACCAAGTCCTCGCTGCAGGTGTTGCCGGTGAAGCCGGCGTGGTACTTCGCCGCGCCGGTCGCCGGCTGGCCACCGATCGCGCCAATCGAACTATCGACGTAACGCACTCCCAGTTGCAGCATCGCGATCGAGTTGACGATCCCGGTGCCGCGCGTGTCATGGAAGTGAGCGATGAACTCGGTCCCAGGAAACAGCACCATCAACTCGGAGACGCGCTCGGTGACGAGCCGCGGGTTGGCTACGCCGGTGGTGTCGCCGAGCATGATGGTGTGAGCCCCCTCGTCGACGTAGAAGCGCACGAGCTTGGCGACATCGGCCGTGCTGACATCCCCCAGCACAGGGCAGCCGTAAACGGTGCCCGCGCAGCCGATGATGCGCAGTCCGCGAGCATGCGCGCGGCGCATGATCGCCGCGTGCTCTGCCATCGCTTCGGCGTGATCCATCCGGAAGTTGAGTTGGTTGTGCTTCTCGCTGGTCGAGATCATCAAGATGATTTCGTCGGCGCCGTACCCTTCATCGACGCAAACTTCGAGCCGCTCGAACCCTTTCATGTTGGGCATCAGCGCCAAGCACGAGAGACCAGGGCGTCGTTCGATGCCGCGCAGCACATCGGCAGCGTCGGCGAACTGCGGCAGCAGTTTGGGGTGCGAGAACGAAGTGATCTCGATCTTTCGAAAGCCGGCCCGAACGGCGCGGTTGATCATTTCGATCTTCTGCGCGGTTGAAACCAAGACCGGCATCGACTGCAGCCCGTCGCGGGCCCAGCACTCACAGACAATCACATCGGCAGGGATAGGCATGGACTCCTCGTTCACGAAGCCGGGTCGGGCGAAGTGACGCGCCGGCGAGCTTCCTCGACATGGAAAGCGTGGGTGCGAAAGGTAATGGCGACAGCCTCGATGTTTCCTTCCAACAGGAACGGCAATCCCAGTTCGTGCTTGGCTGCCCGAGCCAGGAGTGCGGTCGGCTCATCGATGGTCGACGGCATCTCGCCCTGCTCGGCGTCGATGTCTGACAGAGCCTCGAGGATTTCGCGCGCGCGTTCGTGAGAAAGCCGGGCGCGTTCTGCGAGCTTTTCGACTAGGTCGGGGTATGGCTCCATCGGGTCACCTCGTCAGGCCGCCTGCCGGTCGTATTACCGAGCGGGAGCGACAGTAAACCAACGGGGCCCCCTCAGCGTCAACGGCTGAATTTCGATTGAGGTGGAATCGGGCGACAAAGTGGAGACCCCAAAGGCGGGGGAGTCGAATCGCGGATCAATTCGGACAATCGAGAAGCGAGCGTGGCTGGGGTTTCTGAGCCCATACGGCCGGGAGAGTGGATCGCGTCGTGCATAGGCCGCTTCCGAGACCTCTTGGCAAGTAACAAGCAGCAGGTCCAGAAGTCCGATGGGCGC